>CAJUTE010000023.1 GCA_910589555.1 uncultured Muribaculum sp. | reverse complement strand
CGTCCTTCGGGCGTGTTGCCGTGATCGTGGCGGAACCGTGACGGGATGCCTCTCCCGCAGATTGATACCGTTATGTTTGTTTTGGGGCAAAGATAGCACATGGTTTCGGTGGATTTACCCACTTTTTGTACCTTGTGTGAAATTTTTTTCAACGGGTTCGTCCCATCCGGAACTCGTGGGGTGCGGTGTGGCAGTTAGTTCAGTGGTTGGCGGACATCTTCGATGCCCGTTCATTTGGCTCACCTTACACCGCACCTCGGCTTCGCCTCGTGGCGGTGCTATTATTATTTTGCCGTTGCACGGCTGTCATAGCGTTCTTTGGCAACCTTTTTCCGTAGCACGGATTCGACTCGTTGGCTCATTTCCGTTACATGGCTGTATTAATTCAATGATATTAATTCAATGATATTAAAGGTACCAACTCTCAACGGTTTAATCAGTATAATCCACTCTCAAGTTTACTGCAATATTAATCCAACGTATAATAATTAACTATTATTTTCGTCGATATTTTTGTCGTGGATGGCGTGGCTGGTCAGGGAAAACAGGCACTACCAACTCCGCAGCAATCGCAGGATTTAGATAACTGTTTAAAAAATTATGACGGTCTTTAAGACTTAATGCTTTCATGAGTTCCTTAACCGACATCTCTCCACTCTTTATTACAGACAATAATGATTGAACTTGTGGGGTAACTTGTGGGGTAACTTGTGGGGTAACTTGTGGGGTCGTTATTTCCACGCCATTTTCTTGATTTGTCGGATATTTTCTTTTGAAAGACACCATCAAACCACCTTCTGTTTCCTCAAATTCAGGCACATCCATTCCTGCTCGTTCAAATTCAGTACGTATTTTATTAATACCCCTCCCCCATATCTCAATAAGTCCGGCACGATAAAAGACATTAGCTATCTTAGGATTGCGTTGACGAGACTTGTGCCTCTTCAATAAAGTTGAAACATCCATATTTTCCGGTAACTCTCCTTCATTCCACAACTCCACATGATCATTATAAACCCACATCATTATGGCTGATCCACGGTAATCCTTGTGCACGATGGCATTGTATAGCATCTCTCGGAGTGCTTTTTCAGGAATCTCAAGAGTGGCAATACGTTGCATTCCATCGTAATGGATTGGAGAAATAAGATATTTTGATTTTAACAGTTCTACAACTTTGTCAGCCATCTGCAAGATGTTTCCCTCGACTATATCATCAAATATCAAATCACTTTCATCATTGCCAAAACGACCTATTTTAAATTGAATTCCAGTGAAATATCTTTGTGGACGCTTGGAAAAGAGAAGTATCGCGGCATTTTTCAACGAACCGTCATCTGTCAACAATTCAAGACTGTCAAGCACAGCCCAAGTATCTTCATTCAACAAAGAAGCATCAATACGATCTGCTTGAATCCCTTTTTGCAGAAAATAGTCTATGGCAACACGGTCAATCAAATCGTCGGAATATGGCAATCGCTCTACATCATCCCAAGTCTTGCCCATCTTTCGCATAAGGAATTGATGCAGTGACGCACCCTTGAGAACTTGTTTTGTTGATCCACTGCGATAATGGTAAACTCCTTTAAGAGAGATAGGAATCGCTGATGGTTCTACAGAAATTTCTATATACTGTTTACCATTTTTTTCAAGAAGATTGACATCTGCGATTATGCCAAGCAGATTCACTATTTTATTTGGAATATCATCCATAAGACGCTTGGCATTAGCGACACCTACAACCTCTTGGTTGTCAGCAACTCCGATATAAATCGTGCCACCTTGAGCATTAGCGAAGCCGCATATCCATTTCAGATATTCGTCACGCCATGATTCTTTGTATTCTATGTTTTGGCTTTCGCTCATATATTTGCTTAATAACAATTGCAAATTTAGCTATAAACTACCAAAAATCAGACAATAAACGCATAAAAATAATCCCGAACAACCATTATGTCGGATTATAGACGATGTCTATCTCGCTAATAATTTCATCGCCTGAGAATTTGCTCCAGTTCTTGAAGGTCGTTTTACTCACGAAAAGCCCCGCAATACCATAGATTTTTACCGGTTGAGATTAATAAAAAAATATATGGCACCCGCGGGAGTGCCATATATTTCAAGTATTATTAGTGTGTGTATTTATTTCTGAGTTACTTTAGGAGTAGCGGTAATTGTGGTTGTGGAGCCGGAATCATCAGGAGTCTCATCCTCAGCCGGAGCCACGATCTTCACACGATAAGTGAGCAACGCTTCAGCGGGACTGTAACCAACAGCGAAAATCGGCATGTAAATTTGCAGAATGTGGTCGCCTTCAGGAATACCGGTGGTGTTGAAAGTTATGCCATAGGGAGGAATGATATTGCTTGCGTCAAGCAGAATATAGTCCCAATAATAGCTAACCCCACCTATTGCTATTTCCTTGGCGTCGCTTTCCACAATCGAGATTGCGTCGATTGAGAACTGATTGCCTGAAGGAATCACAATCACTCCATTTTCTGTAACTTCGCTCTGACCGGAAATATCAACCTTAACTCTGAAATCAGGTAAATCATTGTCATCATCGCTACATGAAGCGAAGAATAACGGCAATGCCAACAAGATGTACAACAATTTTTTCATAATACAAATCTATTTAGTGAATCATTAATATTTTTTTGTTTATAATCAGGTTGCTTATATACTGATAACAAGCAAGTTTAAAAATTGTTTTCGTCAGTTGCGAAATATTAACTCATCATCTTTTACATCAATCACAATGGGGTGTTCGCGGTCAACTTTCTGCGCAAGGATATCCTTAGACAGCCTGTTAAGAACCATACGCTGGATAACCCTCTTGACAGGACGCGCGCCAAATTCAGGATTGTATCCTTCCTTGGCGAGATAAGACAACGCCTGCGGAGTGACATCAAGCTGAACGCCGTTCTTGGCAAGCATCTTCTTGATAGATGACACCTGGATACCGACTATCTCTTCAATTTCACGCTCGTTGAGCGGAGTGAACATTATAATCTCATCGATACGGTTCAGGAACTCGGGACGAATAGTCTGCTTGAGCATATTCAGCACCTCTTCCTTGGTCTTTTCAACCACTTCGGCATGATTTTCATCGGTCATATTGGCGAAATTGTCACGGATGACAGATGAGCCCATATTGGATGTCATGATTATAATCGTGTTCTTGAAATTGACCAGTCGTCCTTTATTGTCAGTAAGTCGACCGTCATCAAGCACCTGCAAGAGGATGTTGAACACATCGGGGTGCGCTTTCTCAATCTCGTCAAACAGTACAACCGAGTAAGGCTTACGACGCACAGCCTCGGTCAACTGTCCACCTTCATCATATCCTACATATCCCGGAGGCGCTCCAACCAGACGGCTCACAGTGTGCTTCTCCTGATATTCACTCATGTCGATACGGGTCATCATATTCTCATCGTCAAACAGATATTCGGCAAGCGCTTTTGCAAGCTCAGTCTTACCCACACCTGTTGTGCCAAGGAAAATGAACGAACCGATAGGACGACGCGGATCATTAAGACCCGCACGGCTGCGGCGTACGGCATCGGCAATAGCTGCAATCGCCTCCTCCTGTCCTACGACACGCTTATGGAGTTCCGATTCAAGATGCAGCAATTTCTCCTTCTCACTCTGCACCATCTTGCTTACCGGGATGCCTGTCCAACGTGACACAACGTCTGCAATATCATCGGAATCGACCTCCTCCTTGATCAAAGCCTTATCGCCCTGCATCTCACGGAGTTGTTCCTGGATATGCTCGTTTTCCTTCTCTTTTTCCTGTATTTTTGAGTAGCGGATCTCTGCCACCTTGGCATAGTCACCTTCACGCTCAGCCTTATCGGCATCAAACTTGTATTGCTCGATGTCGATCTTATTTTGCTGAATGCGATTGATAAGATCTTTCTGAGATTCCCATTTAGCCTTGAAATCTTTCTCGACGTCACGCAAATCGGCAAGCTCTTTTTCGAGATCTTTAATTTTGACCTGATCCCCCTCACGCTTGATTGCCTCACGCTCAATCTCAAGTTGTGAAATCTTGCGTGTGATCTCATCGAGAGCCTGAGGAACACTGTCACGCTCCAATCTCAATTTCGAGGCGGCCTCATCAATAAGGTCAATAGCCTTATCGGGCAAGAATCGGTCAGTGATATAACGCTCGGACAACTGCACAGCTGCGATAATAGCCTCGTCGCGGATGCGCACTTGATGGTGATTCTCGTAGCGTTCCTTAAGACCTCTCAGGATAGAGATGGCGCTCATCTCGTCAGGCTCGTTGACCATCACTTTCTGGAAACGGCGTTCAAGAGCCTTATCTTTTTCAAAATATTTCTGATACTCATCCAGCGTAGTGGCACCGATACTGCGCAGTTCGCCACGTGCAAGAGCCGGCTTCAGGATATTGGCAGCATCCATCGCCCCCTCACCTTTTCCGGCGCCAACCAATGTGTGGATCTCGTCGATGAAAAGTATTATATCGCCATCGGCTTGAGTCACCTCATTCACGATAGCCTTAAGTCGTTCCTCAAATTCACCTTTATATTTCGCTCCTGCAACAAGGGCGCCCATATCCAGTGAATAAATCTGCTTATTCTTAAGATTCTCAGGAACATCACCACGCACAATTCTATGTGCCAGCCCTTCAGCGATGGCTGTCTTACCGGTACCAGGCTCACCGATAAGCATGGGGTTGTTCTTTGTTCTTCGGCTCAAAATCTGCAACACACGACGTATTTCATCATCTCTGCCTATCACCGGGTCAAGCTTGCCCGAACGAGCACGCTCATTAAGATTGATAGCATACTTGCTCAAAGCATTATAAGTGTCCTCAGCGCTCTGGTCGGTTGCCTTTTTGCCTTTGCGCAGTTCCTCTATAGCCGCGCTCAGCTCATGCTCGTTCAAACCGGCATCCTTCAAAATCTGAGAAGCGCTGCTCTTGACAGTGAAAATAGCCAATAATATCGCTTCAAGAGTGACATACTGGTCCCCTTGTTTTTTTGCAATGTCCAATGATTTCTGCAATACATCATTAGAAGTGCGGCTCAAATACGGCTCGCCACCCGACACTTTAGGTTCGGAAGCTATAGCCCTGTCAATAGACAAAACCACATTACCGACATTCGCGCCAACTTTCTGGAAGATGAACTGCATCAAAGAATCACCCTCAGTCATCAAGCCCTTCAACAGATGCACCGGTTCAATCGCCTGGTTGCCTGAACCCTTGGCGATTTCCACAGCTTTCTGGATAGCTTCTTGTGACTTAATTGTAAAGTTGTTGAAATTCATGATGAATAAAAATTATTAAATCCTATGCTTTAGTAACATTCGGGAGGCTAATAATGTTGAATAAATATTTTGAACTAAGCCCGCCATTTCTTAACTTTGTTATTCAAAAATTATGCCAGATTCAATAATGAAAAAAATTTTAACTTTTGCGATACTGTTTTTATCTGCCCTTAGCAATGCCAATGCTCAGGACTCCACACCATTCCCCTATCCGGAAATCCCTGACTCGCTGACCACATTGCAACAGCGCACTGACTATCTGATAATGAACTTCTGGAAAGGAGCCGACATGAAAAAAGTGCTGAATGACACCACAATGCTCAACAAAGCATTTGCCGACTACACGTCGTTCATGCCCTACGCATCGCCAGACAGTGTGAAGAAATCCATCAACACATTGCTGGCTCCCTACAAAAACGATGCTAAAAGCATCCTTAAGCTGGTGAGACGCGCGGAAAAGGAAATGTATGGTCCCGATCCTTCCATAATCGCCAACGAGCCATACCTCATTTTCACGAAGGCGGTGTTCACCAACAAAAAAATCAATCAGAAGGAGAAAGAAAAATATCTTTCACATGTGAAAATGATCAACAGTTCCCAAGTGGGAGCCTCCATATTGCCACTGCGCTACACTACACGCTACAATGCTGTTCATGAAGCGCAAGAGCAACCAGGCGAATATAAAATCCTCTATTTCTATCTTCCCGACGACCCTGATGTGGCGATGAATCATCTGCGACTCAAAGCCGATGCCGCCTTAGGCTCCCTGTCAAAAGCCGGCACTGTAAAAATCATCGACATAATGGTAGGGAAACCAAGCGATGAGTGGAAAGCGTCAGTGAGCGATTTTCCTTACGAATGGGAAGCCGGAGTTGCCGAAAACGCAGGCGAGACCATCGACCTGAGAATGCTGCCGGCAATCTACCTGCTCGACAAAGACAATAAAGTCATTGCACGAAATATGTCGATTGACAGTATCCTTCAAATAGCGAAAGCTCTCTATCAAAAATAAACGCGATGAAACTCTTTTTCGAAAACCTGTTTTTAAAATGCACCGGCTATACTTACAGCAACATGGCGCGGTTGTTCATCAGACTTTTTGTCGGCATCATGTTCTTGCAGTTCGGCATCAGGCACCTTATTAATTTCACCTCATTGGCACCTGCATTCCCACCTGTTCTTGGCATGGACGGCAGCACCTCTCTGACTCTGATGATATGCATTGAGATGATTTGCTCAATTCTGATCATGGTGGGATTCTTGACCCGCCTTGCCGTAATCCCGGCAATCATCGCCATGATGTTTGCCGAGCATCACATCCTGCATTTCATCTATCCCGATACAATGCCTTATCTCTTCTCAAGCTTGCAGCCGGGCTACCTTCCCATAATGTTCATCGGGATATTCATCTATATCCTCATAGCCGGTCCCGGGAAAATATCTCTGGATTATTTCATCTCACTTTTCATAGTGTCCCGCCGAGGTAAAGATGACAGCGAGGAGATGGAGGAAATATAACGCCGTCCGCTCCGTGCAGACCCTCTCTCTTGAAACTTAAAATCTCATCCTCACCGATATTAATCTCACCAATATTAATTCTGAAACAATTATTGATATTTAGTTAATGAAAATTGCCGTACTTATATCAGGAGGCGTAGACAGTGCCGTGGTTGTTCACCGACTCAAAGAGGAGGGTCATGATCTTCATCTATTCTATATCCGCATAGGGCTTGACACCGACGAAGGTGATTGTTCGGCTGATGAAGATATCGAGATGTGCCAATTCATTGCGAGAAAATACGGTTGTCCGTTTGACGTTGTGTCATTGCATCAGGAATATTGGGATAATGTCATGGAATACGCATTGCGGACAGTGAGAGCCGGACTTACCCCCAACCCCGACATAATGTGCAACAAGATGATCAAATTCGGATATTTTGAACGCCGCTGGGGTCATGAATTTGAAAAAACAGCTACCGGCCACTATGCATCGACCGACATAATTGACGGAAAAGTATATCTTGCCACTGCCGTGGATCCGGTGAAGGATCAGACCGATTTTCTTGCACGCATCAGCTACGACCAGCTTTCACACCTGATGTTTCCCCTCGGCGCGTTGCCCAAAGCCAAGGTGAGAGAGATAGCCATTGACGTAAAGATGCCCAACGCTTTCCGCAAGGACAGCCAGGGAATATGCTTCCTCGGCAAAATAAACTACAATGATTTCATCAAGCGCCATCTTGGGATTAAGAAAGGTGCTATTATAGAGCTTGAAACAGGGAAAAAACTTGGCGAACACAACGGCTTCTGGTTTCATACGATCGGGCAACGCAAAGGGTTAGGGCTCAGCGGAGGTCCGTGGTATGTGGTTAAAAAGAACATCCATGACAATGTGGTGTATGTGAGCCAGGGATACGATACCGAGAAGCAATACGGCAACACGATACATCTCGATGAGATGCACTTCATATCAGGAAATCCGTGGGATGAAAACATGACCAAGACCAAGATATGCTTCAAGAACAGGCACATGCCCCAATTCCTTCCTGCTACACTTGTGAAACTCAATGAAAATGAATACGTGATTGAGTCGGAGAATAAAGTGCAGGGCATCGCGCCGGGACAATTTGCAGTAATATATGACGAGCAAGCCCATTTATGCTACGGCAGCGGCATCATCACTGGCAGAAATATAATAATTTGATTCAATGTCGGATACAAAAAGAATACAGCTCAATGTGGTGGGAATATCCTACAGCCAGATCCAATCAGGCGCCTACGCCCTGATCTTAGGGGAGGTTGACGGTCCATACCGCATTCCCATTGTGATAGGAGGATCAGAAGCCCAATCCATCGCAATAAGATTGGAAAAGATAATACCTCCGCGCCCCATGACCCACGACCTGTTTGTGAGCTTTGCCCATGCCTTCGGCGTCAAGCTTGACAACATATTCATATACAAATTTGAGGACGGGATATTTTATTCGGAACTCACATTTACCGATGGTGAACGCACGGTGGTTCTTGACGGACGCACTTCTGACGCCATAGGAATAGCATTGAGAGCAAAAGCTCCCATATTCACCACAAGGGAAATACTCGAAGACACCGGATTCATCATGGAAGAGGTAGACACGTCAAGCTCCCACGCGAGCCAAGAGCTACAGCCTGATGACATGGAGTCGAAGATAAAAAAGCTTCATGAGCTTGAAAACTCGCTACAGGAGAGCATCTCGGAGGAACGATATGAGGAAGCGGCGAAGATTTCAGCTCAAATCGATATTTTAAGAAAAGAGATTGAAGAAAACGACAATTAATTAACCTAAATAATACCGTATTTAAGATGGACAATACAAAGATCAGATTGTCATTTCTGAGCTTCATGCAGTTTGCCGTGTGGGGCAGTTACCTTATATGTCTCGGACAGTTCCTTGGCTCGGCAGGACTTGGCTCGGAGATTTCATGGTTCTATGCAGTAGGAGGCTTTGTTTCAATTTTCATGCCCGCTATAATGGGAGTAGTCGCCGACCGCTGGGTACACGCACAACGCCTGCTGGGAATATGCCACATAACCGCAGCAGCATTCATGCTTGTCGCATGGTTCTATGCCCAATCCAACCCCACACTTGAATTTGGTCCATTCTTTACCATATTCACGTGCAGCGTCGCATTCTATATGCCCACCATCGCACTCTCCAATTCAGTATCATTCTCCATCTTGAAGCAACGCAATTATGACACGGTCAAGGCGTTCCCCCCTATCAGAGTCCTTGGCACTGTGGGCTTCATAATCGCCATGTGGTTCGTGAACTGCTGCTACTATAACGACGGAGCCTTCGGATTCACCATTTCCGACAGCAATCCTAATGCCGCTTTCCGCTTCCAGTACACCGATATGCAGCTGCTTGTAAGTTCAGTGCTCGGATTCATTCTCGGTTTATACAGTTTCTTCCTTCCCGATATCCCGAATGCAGGGAAAAACGATGCAGGAAAAGGCATCATGTCTATTCTTGGACTTGACGCGTTCAAGTTGCTCAAAGACCGCCGGATGTTTATCTTCTTCATCTTTTCCATGCTTCTCGGCGTGGCGTTGCAGATCACCAATGGATATGCCACTCCATTCATATCGAGTTTCAAAGCCAACCCTGAATTTGCCAATACATTTGGCGCCAACAATGCAACCTTGCTCACATCCATCTCTCAGATTTCCGAGGCATTGTGCATTCTCCTCATTCCTTTCTTCCTGAAGAGATACGGCATAAAGCGAGTGATAACCATCGCCATGATAGCATGGGTCCTACGCTTCGGATTCTTTGGCATAGGCAATCCCGGCTCAGGGCTATGGCTGTTGATCCTGTCAATGATCGTCTATGGAGTCGCATTTGACTTCTTCAATGTGTCAGGTGCTCTGTTTGTCGAACAGGAAACCGACAACAATATCAAAGCATCGGCTCAGGGACTGTTCATGCTCATGACTAACGGGCTCGGAGCATCATTCGGCATGATTATCGCAGGCGCTATAGTAAACCGATTCATCGCGCCGACAGTTGTTGACGGAAGCGTATATATGGTAGGCAATTGGTCAGCGCCTTGGTTGATATTCTCAGCCTATGCGCTCGTGGTGGTCATTCTGTTCAATATATTGTTCAAATACAAACATACCCCTGAGAAGCCATGATTCAATTCTATGCCCCTGACATAGCCGAAACCCTTTCACTGCCTGAGGACGAAGCTAAACACTGCTTGCGTGTGCTACGACACAAATGCGGTGATGAAATCGAGGTAATCGATGGAAAAGGATATCGCTATCAATGCCGCATAGTCAATGACAATCCACGCAAAATGGAGGTGGAGATCATCGAGACTGTCCGGGAGAATCCCGCGTGGGACACTTTCATCACAATTGCCGTGGCACCGACCAAAAATATGGACCGGATGGAATGGCTCGTTGAGAAGCTTACCGAGATCGGTGTAAACAGATTTGTCCCGTTACTCTGCCGCCACTCTGAGCGCAAGGAACTCAAGATCGACCGGCTGCAACGCATCGCCGTATCGGCGATGAAACAATCACTGAAAGCCACGCTGCCCGAGATAATGCCCATGACTCCATTTGCCGACTTTATAAGCAACGATGATTCGGAGGCTAAATTCATAGCCTATTGCGACCCTACCATACCTCGCAAATTACTGGCTAAAGAATATTCCGGAGCCAAAAGCGTCACCATCCTCATCGGCCCTGAAGGTGACTTCGACATCGAAGAAATAAAGTCAGCCTTGGCTAAAGGCATGGTGCCGGTGACACTCGGAGACAATCGACTGCGCACCGAAACCGCAGCGTTGACAGCGTGTGACACCATACACATTTTGAACCAACTACATTCTTAAAGATATATGCTCAATTATTTAAAATCATCAGCCACCGATAATTTTTTCCTTCTTGCCGGTCCATGCGTGATCGAGGGGGAACAGATGGCGCTTGAGATTGCCGAATTCGCTTGCGAAGTGACATCCAAGCTCAATATCCCCTACGTGTTCAAAGGGTCATATCGAAAAGCCAATCGTTCAAGAATAGATTCATTCACAGGCATCGGAGATGAGAAAGCGCTGAAAATACTCAAAAAAGTGCATGACACATTCAACATACCGGTAGTGACCGATATCCATACCGAAGAAGAGGCTGCAATAGCCGCAGAATACGTGGACATATTGCAGATTCCGGCATTCCTGTGCCGCCAGACCGATCTGCTCATCGCCGCCGCTAAAACGGGGAAAATGGTAAACATAAAGAAAGGTCAGTTCCTTTCTCCGGAAGCTATGAAACACGCGGTTCAGAAGGTCAGGGATGCAGGAAATCCACAAGTGGCAATCACCGAGCGCGGCACCACATTCGGCTACCAGGACCTCATTGTGGACTATCGTGGAATACCAACCATGCAACAGTTCGGAGCACCGGTCATTCTTGACGTGACCCACTCCTTGCAGCAACCGAATCAAATGGCGGGAGTGACCGGTGGTCGACCTGAATTGATCGAGACAGTGGCACGCGCCGGAATAGCCGTGGGTGCCGACGGACTATTTATTGAGACTCACCAGAATCCCGCCGAAGCGAAAAGCGACGGAGCAAATATGCTCAAACTATCGCTTCTCCCCTCTCTTCTCAGCCATCTGACCGATATAAGAATGGCAATCAACAAATTCTGGACGAAACTCAGATAAAATATAAATGGGAAAGATTCGTTGGAATCTTTCCCATTTATATTTATAATTATATTACGCTATATTAGTTGAACGCGTTTACAATGCCCATAAATGAAGCTGAATCGAGTGAAGCGCCACCGATGAGGCCGCCGTCGACATCAGGTTTTGCAAAAAGCTGAGCGGCATTTGAAGGCTTGCAGCTTCCTCCGTAAAGGATTGAAGTATTTTCTGCAACTTCCTTACCATACTTCTCAGCGATTACGCCACGGATATATGCGTGCATATCCTCTGCCTGATCATCGGTAGCGGTCTTACCTGTACCGATAGCCCATACCGGCTCATAAGCGAGGATAATCTTGCCGAAATCCTCAGCAGAAAGATGGAACAAAGCATCTTCAATCTGCTTCTTAACCACTTCATGATATGTGCCGTTCTCACGTTCTTCAAGAACTTCACCGATACAGAAGATGGGAGTAAGCTGATTTTCAAAAGCAAGAGCCACTTTTTCCTTAAGAGTCTCTGAAGTCTCACCGTAATACTGACGGCGTTCTGAGTGGCCGAGGATCACATAAGTAGCTCCGGTAGATGATACCATTGAAGCAGAAACCTCACCGGTATATGCGCCCGACTTGTGGTCAGCACAGTTTTCAGCGCCAAGACCGAGCTTGTTCTGATCAATCACTGCATTTATTGAAGCAAGGTGAGTGAAAGGCACAGCGATAATTACGTCGCACTTGGGGGTTGCATCCTTAAGAGCCTCATTCACTTCTTTGGCAAGAGCCACGCCTTCCTGGAGTGTGGTGTTCATCTTCCAGTTTCCGGCAACAATTTTCTTTCTCATTATTTAAAAACTTAAAACTTTATATTTATACTTAGAATTTTGTACTTATCTTCAGAATTCATTAAATGATAAGACTTAGTAATCAAGTCAACAATTAGCATTCGGTTTTTATATGACCCTATAACTAAAAGTCGTACAAATTTAATTATTTTTTTCGATTTTTACGAGTAAAATGCAATTTAACCGCACGACCGCTACGATCCACGATCCAAAGAGCAAGCTCAAGTCCCAGAAAAACGAGCGTGAACAAACCCAAATAGCTGCGCCCTGAATAAGCAAGACGGTCAAGAACCGAATCGTCAGGTGACACAAAAAGATCACTGTCAATCGATGTCAGCGTACGTTTCCATTGTATAATCCCGTCTTTCAGATAAACCATCGCCACATTTCCTCGGGCAACCTCCTTTATCGAGGTATCATCGGCACTGTATATGTCGTATGAAGCCATCGAGATGTCACGCCATTGCTCTATTCCCTCCGCTCCTGTGCCTATTATACCTATCATATCGCCCCCTCGGCTTGTGATATAGCGATTCATCTCATTAATGAGATACGTCGACGACACGTCGATAGTCGACAATTCCGGTATAAGCAACAGCAATTGATTACCCTCGTTCGAAATCACATCTTCGGTAACCTCCTCATCGCCGTCAAATACCGCGAAATTCCGCTTATCGGCAACCGGAGCCTCCTCTATGCGATCCACAAAAGTCCATGTGCTGTCAGGAAGATTGTCTACCGAGAATGTTTCTTTGACCCCGTTTTTCTCATATACAAACTTGATGTCAGTCTCCTCATCATCTGCAGGCGGAATAAGATACGTGCCCACCGGATAAGGACGGAAATCAGCCAAAGGCTGCACATTGAAACCGAAATACCCTATAACACACAGATATAGAATCGCAAAAAAAGCTACAAGCCATTGCGAATAAGTGGTAAACAAGCCGTCAACCCGTGAATTTCTGAGACACAAATACACAAGCATAGCCACAAGCACTACGTTTTTCAAGAATGTGGCAGTATTTGATATTACCAGAAAATCCCCGAAACATCCGCAATCATCAACAGGATCAGCAATCATGATATACGCCGACAGGACGAGCATTCCTGCCATTATCATCGTGAGCAGATAAGATGCCGACCTCTTGTAGCATCCGAGCAATAAAAGAAATCCGAGAAGGAATTCCACTCCGGAAAGGCATATCGCCATACCGAGCACCAATGTGCGCGGCTGCATCATGTCCCACACGGCAAGATATTGCTCTATTTTATACACGGAGCCATACAGGTCTATCATTTTTGTAAGACCCGACATGATAAACGTGCCTCCCACAAGAATGCGGAAAATCCACACTAACGCCACGGTCAATGAATCATGCTTGGCGACCTCAGTCAGCTCCTGAGTCTTAGTTTCCATCGCTCTCGGTAAGTTTTATGATGGCAAACACCGAATAATTGATCATATCCTGATAATTGGCGTCAATCCCTTCCGAGATGATCGTCATGCCGCTGTTATCCTCAATCTGTTTCGTGCGCATAAGTTTCTGGAGGATTATATCGGTATAAGAGTGAACCCTCATTCCGCGCCAAGCCTCGTCGTAATCATGATTTTTGCGTATCATCAATTCGCGGGTTTCGGCGATCAGCTTATCATAAAGCTTGATTACTTCTGCGGGCGCCATGTCATCGGTATCACTATAACCGAGCTGCAATTGGATAAGCCCTATTATGCCGTAATTGACAATTGCGATAAACTCGGGAAGAATACCCTCTCCCACTTTCGACACTCCCTTTGTCTCCAACGAACGGATGCGGGTAGCCTTTATAAATATCTGGTCAGTCACAGACTGCGGTCGCATTATACGCCAGGAAGCTCCGTAATCAGTCAATTTTTTTACAAAAATATCACGGCATAAAGCAAGCGCATGGTCAAATTGGGTTATTGTATCAGCCATAAATAGATGTTTAGCACACAAAATTACATAGAAATACCAAAAAATTGGGTAATTTTGTGGAGAAAAAATATAATAAACCAAATTCAGAGATTCCGCTATGAACAAAATCGGTTCCGTTTTGACTCCGGTGGCTCGCAAAGCGTTGCTCCTTGGAAGTGGAGAGTTAGGCAAAGAAGTTGCTATCGAACTAATGCGACACGGCGTGGAGGTTATCGCGTGTGATCGCTACCCCAACGCTCCGGCAATGCAGGTTGCCCACCGCAGCCATGTGATAAATATGCTTGATCCTAAAGCATTACGCGAAGTAATCGAGCTTGAACGTCCCGACCATATCATCCCTGAGGTTGAAGCAATCGCCACACCCGAACTCCTTGAGTTAGAAAAAGAGGGATACAATGTCACCCCGACAGCACGTGCCGCATGGCTCACTATGAATCGCGAGGGAATACGCCGCCTTGCCGCTGAAGAACTCGGATTGCCCACTTCGCCTTATAGATTCGCCGAAAACTACGATGAATTCAAGGCTGCAATAGAAGCCGTGGGACTGCCGTGTGTCATCAAGCCGGTAATGAGCTCTTCCGGTCATGGACAGAGCGTGGCTAAAACACCCGATGATATTGAAAACTCTTGGAAAATTTCTCAGGAAGGCGGACGTGCCGGAGCCGGCAAAGTGATTGTCGAGGGCTTTGTGGATTTTGATTATGAAATCACCCTGCTTACAGTAAGAAGCATATCGGGCACCACCTATTGCGAACCGGTTGGACACATCCAAGTCGATGGCGACTACCGCTACTCATGGCAACCGCAACCCATGTCGCCCCTCGCGCTGGAACGCGCTCGTGAAATCGCGAAGAAAATCACCGATGCCCTTGGTGGTTATGGAATTTTCGGCGTAGAGCTGTTCATTAAAGGTGATGACGTGATATTCAGCGAAGTATCTCCACGTCCTCACGATACAGGCATGGTAACCATGATTTCTCAGGATTTAAGCGAGTTCGGACTCCACGCAAGAGCATTGCTCGGATTGCCGGTACCCTCTATCCGATTCTATGGACCGTCAGCATCACGCGCTGTGGTTGTAGAAGGTGATACCGACAAGATCGAATTCGACAATCTCGAGCAGGTGCTTGCCGAACCGGGAGTGCAACTGCGCATATTCGGCAAACCGGAAGTGAAAGGTCATCGCCGCATGGGTGTAATCCTTGCCACCGCCGACACCGTCGAAGAGGCTCGCGAAAAAGCATCGAGAGCCTATGATGCTCTTAAGGTCAACGTATTGGAGCGTTAATTAACGCACAGCTTATCAGATAACGACGCCGCACACGCACAAAATGAGATTTCATTTGCGTTTGCGGCGTTTTCTTTGAGCAAGATCACGGTGATATTCAGCGTTTTCGCTATCGCCTATGCGGTCATATACATTTGCGATAAGCGTATGTGCCGAAGAACTATCTTCACGGAGATCTGACGCACGGAGATAATTGTCAAGAGCCTGAACCATATCATCAAGCTTAAAATACATATTCCCTTTGGCTATAGCGACTCTATAACCTTTCTGCTTATCAGGATACTCCTTCAAAATCCGTTCCGCCTCGTTATATGCGTTCAAAGCCTCGTCAGCATCATCTATGCCGGCAAAAGTTTTTCCCTTGCCGATCCATGCATCCACACAATCGGGATATATGTCAATTGCCTTATTATAATTTGCCAGTATAGGAGTAGGATCCATTCCCTCGGCAAGGCATTCGTTGCCCATCGCCACATATTCCGAGGCAAGACGCTGGAAACGCTGCCTGTCCTCTTCGAGACGCCGCTTCAAGTCTTCAGCCTCTATACGGTATTTCTCACCCCCACGCAATTTTTTCTTTATAAACCGCGACAACTGCGGTGTGAGCGCTTCATTTACATCAGGTATCGCACTCATCAACTCGATGTATGAATCAAAACCATCGGAAATGCGTCCATCTTCAAGAGCTGAGATGATTTTAGAAAACACGCTTTTGATTCTCGCTTTTCTAATGGCTTCATCAATTTGTCCCTTATTATTAAATGAACTGCTGAACTCCACTATACGCGGATTGACAAATACGTCTCGTTCATTTATCGTGGAAACGAGCGACATCCCTTCCAGACTGCGGCACCGGCTCAACGCTACGTATGCCTGACCGCCGCTGAAGGCTCCGTGACCGAAATCTATCGACACATCATTAAATGTGAGTCCCTGGCTTTTGTGTATCGTCAACGCCCAGGCAAGTTTCACAGGATATTGAGTAAAGGTTCCAAGCACAATCTCATTGATCTTCTTCGCCTTTTCGTCATATTCATACTTTATATTGCTCCACACCTCCTGCCCAACGGTGTAAATCTCACCCGACTCCACCTCTATGCGCAGAAACTCATCTTCAATAGCCACGATGCATCCTATTGTGCCATTCACCCAACGCTTGGTCATATCATTTTTTATGAACACAATCTGAGCGCCCACCTTCAATGTGAGTTCAAGCAGGGTCGGCAATGAGTTCTCAGGAAAATCACCGCTTATTATGCCTGTGCACACCACTTCGGACGACAGAAGCTCAGCAAGCCTTTCATCATTGATGGCATCCACTGATGCCCTCGTTGTAGCAAGGGTCATTGTCATCTTGTCTTTATCGAGCTTATGCCCGGCTTTGGAGTTCAAGAGCTCGAGGTCGTTTTTATGAGGACGCCCCGTTCTTATGCGGTCAAGCATTTCGATGAATCTCGGCTCATTCTGGCGATACACTTTACGAAGCTCGATCGACACAAGCTTTATATTGTCAAAGGCATGGGCTGAGAAAAAGTAGTTGTTAGGATAATATCTCGAAAGAATATCACGCATGTCGGCAGTAACCACCGGTTCCAACTGAAATATATCGCCGATCAGCAAAAGTTGTTTGCCGCCGAAAGGCTCTCGTTTATTATTGGAGAATACTCGCAGGACTTTATCAATGAAATCTATTATATCGGCTCTCACCATTGATATCTCATCAATAATAATCAGTTCAAGGTTCTGAAGCAGCTTAAGCTGTGAGCGGCTATATTTCAAGCGTTCCTTCAGACGATTCTCCTTGAATTGCGGGTCATCGGGCAGCAGAGGCTTGAATGGCATACGGAAAAAAGAGTGTAGCGTGACACCACCTACATTCACGGCGGCAATACCTGTAGGTGCCAGCACCACATATTTCTTCTTTGTGTTGCGGCAAATGTATTTAAGAAACGTCGACTTACCCGTACCGGCTTTTCCGGTAAGAAAAACTGATTGATTGGTGTTTTTGATAAGCTCCCACGCACACTGAAATTCAGGATTATCAAGATCGATCCCTCTGTCAACTGCCATAGTCCGAATTACTGTAATTGGTTTAAAACGCAGACCGGTTCGAACAGAAACCTATCCGAACCGGTCATTTATACTGTCATCACATCAGAACTTGTAGCCAAAAGAAAGCACAACCTGATTGTTATTATCTTTAATCTTTGCTGAAGGTGAACCCTGGAGAGTGCTTCCACCCACAATCAGCGGCGTAAAGGCGTGATAAGTGGTTTCACGCTGCTTGTTCACGTATGCCAGATCCACATAGAACGAGCTGAAACGATATCCGAGACCGGCTGTCACATACTGGGTGTGGCGGTCAAATGTATAGCTCGGGTTTGTTCCGGCAGTCCAAATAAATTCACCGTCGTTCTCAGCCTGCTTCTTCACCGGAGAAGTCTCATAGCTGTATCCCACACGCAAGCTCAATTGCGGGGTGACACGCAACTCTCCTCCAAGACGGAAGATGTGTGTACCTTTGTAATAAGTCTTGACATCGCTCTTGACATCTTCGTATGTGTATCCGTCCACATCTGACGACTGCATCACATTATTGCCACGGTATTCGTAATCGGCGCTGATCAGACCCTGCTTGCCAATCACTCCGGCAATACCGAACATCATGCGCCAAGGCGAACGCATATTATAGTCGAAAGAACCGGTGTATCCTTCATCGGTAATGACATTTCCGTTAAGCGATGATGTGTAGATGCTGTTGTCAGAAGGCATATAATTGTAATCGATAGCACCCCAATAGGTGTCGGTCATCTGATACCATGTGGGGGTGTGAACGGCAAATCCCAAACGAAGCTCATTGATGGGCTTAACAATCACACCAAACTTAAAGTTAAAACCGGAACCGCTCGAATGCAAGTGGCTTGTCAACGCATAGTCAGCCGTACCATTGGTGAGTTCATAAACTTCATCACCGTTCTGATCAGGAGCGATGCGTTTCGCCGTGATGTATGCGTTATCCAGATTTTCACCGTATTGAGTCAACGCTTTGTAGTCCATATCGGTCACTCCGATACCGACACCCCAATAAACCACATCGTTTACGTTACCGCCAATGTTGAATGAGTACTCATCGACATATCCTTTCTCGCGGGTTTTGAACCATGCGCTGCCGGTAGTGCCCTCGCCCATCAATCCCTGAAATCCGCTAAAGCCATCGGAAGAATATGTGTCATTTGTCACATATCCTTGAAAAGCAAGGATATCGAGCCAGCCGGCATTTCCGTCAAGATAAGGATTGTAGTTGTCGCCGAACAGCAACCCATCGGGTGCCTGAGAATCGGGATAATATCCTCCGGTATTAGACATGGCTGCTATATAATTGCTCAAAGACGCGCCGGCAAGATTGCCGATACGCCCGCTGTTGATGCGGTCAAATGATGCTACTCTTGAGTAAGTGGCGCCCCATGATATCGACTGTAACCCTGTCGAATTTAAAGGCATCGTACCCACGTAGCCGAAATTATTGAACGAGAACTTGGTCTGATTCTCCTCAGTTTTGTTTCCTTGCGCAGTAGCTGACGACGACTGGAAATCAAGATTCAATGTCAATCCCAGTTCACTGCTGCGATATATACCTATACCGGCAGGATTCTGATTCAGCGACGAAAGATCGCCGCCAAGAGCTGTAAACGCGCCGCCCATCGACATGAAGCGGGCTGTTCCCCTCAAATCGGGACGATTCATATTGTATAAATCCACCGCACTCTGAGCTTGTGACACTGCCGGCAACAAAAGTGTTGCTGCTGCGGAAAGACCGAGATGTAATAGTTTCATCGTTTTAAATCAATCTAAATTAAACAATCCAAATTTTAGCGTCTGCCTCCACGATGGCTGCCTGATGAGCCCCCTGAGAAACCGCCTCGGGAAGATGAGCCTGAGCTTCTTGAAGGTGACGAATAAGAACGGTTGCTATTGGAATTATTGTAATAACTGTTGTTCTGATTACGGTTACTGTTGGTGTTATTGTAACTGTTGCGGTTGCCGGTCGTGCGGTTGCCTGAGGTTCCTTGATTGCCCGATGGACGATAATTAGAGCCACTCTGCTGATAATTATTGTTGGCAGGACGTCCTCCTACGTTGGACGAAGAGGAACCCGGACGGAAATTGCCTACCGAGCCTTGAGGCAAACCATTCACCCTATTGCCGTTGCTCATCCCGGGACGTGAGTTATGGGTTATACCGGTATAGCCGTTGCGCACACCTTGACCGGGACGACGTCCGTTAGGAGCATAGTCGGTAGGACGCCAAGCGACTCCACCGCCCCATGACGGTCCCCAGCCGGGATAACCCCACGAGGGTCCCCAACCCCATGACCAGGATGGACCCCAGCCCCAGCCGGGATAGCCCCAGCCCCATGACCAGGATGGACCCCAGGAATTCCAATACCATGGATCATTCCAATACCACGGAGAATACCACCCATATCCGGGCGAAACGATATTGATGGTGACATCAGGCTGATTGGAATAATAATATTCCACAAGCGCCGGGTCATTCACATCAGCTATAATATCCTCATTATAATATTTCTCAATACGCCTTGTGTATTTGAAATCATCAGTTTGCGACGCTGACGACTTCAAAGAATCTGAAGCCGAGTACGCGCCTCTCCTGTTGTATTCATCCACATTGCGTGTTGAAGTTCCGGTCACCTGATAAGCATCGGCAGGAGCATAATCGGAGCCACCGAGATTAGGGTTATATTGAGAACCCGTATAATATCCGGAATAAGATTGCTTCGGTTGAGAATTCTTAGCCGGAGTCACCTGTGTCTTTTTATCCTTGGCTGGGTTGTAATATATATCATCGTCATATTGAGCGTATGAAGTAATACAACCGCCAGTCAGAAGAACTGCCAATAACAGAATTTTTTTTGCAATCATAAGACTTTACTCTCCTTTTTAATTCGTTAATAACCAATTATTGATATCTAACCATTAGACTCAAATCAGTACCGATGGTTTAATCCATGATAAAGGTAAGATATTCCGGCAAGTCAGGCAAGAAAACAAAGCTCTTTTCGTCCTTATCTAAGATTATTTAACAAAATGTCCATGTCCGCGATATAAACCACAGACATGGACATCATCATTTATATCTTAGGACCGCTATTCATCTAAACCTCCATTTTCGGCGGAAGGCTTGATATCGTAGGCAATCATACAGATCGAGAAGCCCCAGTAAATAAACGCAAGTGACACAAGGAAGCTTACCATCATCATGTTCTGGATATAACCGGCTTCGATAAAGAAGAACCCGATCAACATCAACAGAATGCCATTAATAAGATATAGCCACCAGTATTTACCTTTATGTCCATTTACTGAACTGATAATCATCGTAATACCCCAATACAGGAATATCAATGCCAAGAAATAAGGGAACACTGCCTCTGACAGGATGATACTGCGCACCATCATGAATCCGATGAACAAGTCAATCATACCTCCGGCAATCCACCATCCCCAACCTTTCGGATAACGAGGACCGGCGGCAACAATAAGTTGGATTATGCCCACAAGCACAAGGAGCCAACCAAAGATTTGTGAAGCAATTGCATATCCGGCGGCAGGCCAGAACCAATATGCAAACCCGCAAATCACCATCACGATTCCGGCTATAAGAACGAGCCACCAGCTCTTTGAATAGCCTAAGAAATTAAACTTCGTAAGATTCATAAACATTAATTTTAGTTGATTATATTACTATAACAACCCATATTTTTTAATGTTTACAAATTTTAGAAAAAATCAAAACACAACCACTCCTCCTAACAGCAATCCGCGATTTGCCACATCATACGTTGGAGCAAGCGCCAACTGCAACCGGCTGTCATCACCGAAATGGAAAAGTCGCTTCCACACCGGAAGCATCCATATACCTATACGGGCGCTTAAGATTCCAATCCCCGCGCCGGCTATCACATCGTTGAGCCAGTGCCTGTTGTTATACAACCGAAAGAAACCTACTCCACACGCCACTCCGTAGGCTGCTATTCCGGCACCTAAAGAATACTCGCTTCTCACAAGCTCGGCACCCATGAACACCGTAGCCGTGTGGCCCGACGGAAATGAATCATATTCACGTTCATCAGGACGGCGCTCGCCCACAAGATGCTTTACCGGCTGAACGATGGCACACATCACCGCAAAGGAAGTGGCTGTGATTATAGCGCGGTCCCGCAGATTATGACAGGTGTTGATCCCTTTAAATTCGCCCAACGCAAGATAGGTGGCGGCAGGAAGATACTGGATGAAATTATCGGCACGGAAATGATGTCCACCGCTTATATGCAGCATCTCTTTGTTCACACTTCGGTTTATACGTTTCATCCACCCGTTGCTCACACCGAAAGCGCCCACGGCAATCAGAGCGCCGGGCAATATCAATTGTCGGGCGTCAAACTTATCCTCACAAGATTCAACCCCGGCTGAATCGGCGTTTTGAACAGGTGCAGCATCACCTTCGCGGGCTGCAATTGTCGGCGTCGACAGCACAGCCATCAATATGACTGCCACAAATGCGTTAAAATAGTATCTCATACGTGTGTGCAAATATAAGGATTTAAATGGAAAAATCGTACCTTTGTCCAAAATACATCGATTGACAATGAAAAAAGAAGATTTAAGAATAGTTTTTCTCGGAACTCCGGAATTTGCAGTAGAGAGCCTCGACCGCATTCACCAAGGCGGATACAACATTGTTGGTGTAGTGACCATGCCTGACAAGCCTGCCGGCAGAGGACACAAAATGCTCCATTCACCGGTCAAGCAATATGCCGAAAGCCATGGACTGCACCTGATGCAGCCTGTCAAGCTAAAGGATCCCGATTTCGTGAATGAGCTGAAATCGCTTAACGCCAATTTATTCATAGTCATAGCATTCCGTATGCTCCCTGAGATAGTGTGGAGCATGCCGGAGCTCGGGACATTCAATCTTCACGCCTCCTTGCTGCCGAAGTATCGTGGAGCGGCGCCAATAAACTGGGCAGTGATCAATGGCGAGACAGAAACCGGAGTCACCACATTTTTCCTCAAACATGAGATCGACACCGGCGACATCATCGCAAAACGAAGCATACCCATCAAGCCGGAAGACAACGTAGGCACCGTTCACGACCAACTGATGCACATAGGCGCCGAACTCACCGTGGAGACAATCGAGGACATCATCAACGGAACATTGAAAACCATTCCGCAGCCTCAGGATGACTCGGAGATACAACAACTTCCGGGAGCGCCCAAGATATTCAAGGAGACCTGCAAAATAGACTGGGCGCAACCGGCACGCAAGATCCACAACCTTGTGAGAGGACTGTCGCCCTACCCCGGAGCCTGGACTGAAATGTCAGGAATACCCGGATCTGAAACCGCAAGCGTGAAAATTTTCGAGACACGAATCATCGAGGAGGATAAAGAGCATTCCGCTCCCGGCAATGTGGAATTTTCCGGAGAAAGAATGACCGTAGACTGCGGAAAGGGCTCAATCGAAATCCTGTCGCTCCAGATTCCGGGGAAAAAGCGCATGTCGACAGCTGAATTCATCAGAGGCTACCACCCGCAGGACAACAAGCTCACTATACTCCCCTAACTGCCACACAGCCCCGCCGATGAATTATTTCGACCTTGCTATATTTATCATCTTCTCAGTCGGGACCGTGGCTTTCGGATATCTGCTGGGGAAAAAGCGTCAGAGCAGTGATGAATTCACCAGCGGCGGAGGCAAAATGCCGGGATGGATTGTGGGATTGTCCATATTCGCATCATTTTGCAGTTCGATATCTTTTTTAGGATACTGCTCAGCAGCGTTCCGAAGTGACTGGAACGCATTCGTGTTCACTCTGTCAATCCTTCCCGCAGGGCTGATAGCCATGAAATATTTCGTTCCGTTCTATCGTGGCATAGGCAGCATCAGCGCCTACAGCTATTTTGAGCAACGGTTCGGGCGTTGGGCGCGGCTTTACGCATCGGCATTCTACCTGTTCACTCAAATATGCCGCTCAGGAGCCATCCTCTATCTTCTTGCCGTGCCCATGAACGTGTTAATGGGCTGGAATATACCGCTTGTGGTCACTGTCACCGGGCTTGGAATAATAATCTACAGCCAAAAAGGAGGACTTCGGTCAGTGATTCTGACCGAAGCTCTTCAGGGCTCCATATTGATTGCGGGAGCTGTGGTGTGCGTGATCGTTCTTCTGCTTAAAATGCCCGACGGTCCGGGACAGGCATTTGAAATATGCCTTGCCAACAACAAATTCTCACTCGGCACATTCAACGGCTCGCTTGTGGAAAGCACCTTCTGGGTGTGTCTTGTCTACGGGATGTTTACCAACCTGAACAATTTCGCCATCGACCAAAGCTACACACAGCGTTATTGCGCCGCGCCTTCATTGAAAGAAGCCCGTAAAAGCGCTTTTCTCGGATCATTGCTTACGCTGCCGGTCAACATAGTCCTTTTCATGATAGGGTCGCTACTGTTTGCCTACTATTCAGTTTATTCCGAGGCTCTTCCTCCCGACATCAAAAGCGACTATGTATTTCCGTATTTCATCATAAACGTGATGCCCAAAGGACTGGTGGGGCTGATGATAGCCTCCATATTCTGTGCCGGAATGAGCACCATCGCCACAAGCGTCACCTCGTCAAGCACCATCATCCTCACCGACTTCTATTCCTATATGCGCCCCGCGTCATCTGACCGCGCCAAAGTCAGGGTGTTGAGAGCCGCAAGTTTCGTGTCGGGAGCGCTCGGCATCGCCGTCGCCTTATGCTTCCTCTTTGTCGACAACGCTCTTGACGCATGGTGGGCATTAAGCAGCATCTGCTCAGGAGGAGTGTTGGGAATGTTCCTGCTTGCCTATCTGTGTCCGTCGGCAAAGAATCCTGAAGCCGTAATTGGGGTCATTACCGGTGTCGCATCGCTTGTGCTGATAGCGATGCAGACAAAGCTCACCGAATGGCTCTCCATCCCACAGTTTGTGCATATAAACCTTGGCATAGTCATAAGCACACTCATCATCTTTTTCCTGGGATTCTTGCTCTCATCGCTGAGAAAAATAAAACGCCGGTCATAAAAACCGGCGCTATATTTTCTAAATATTCAACGATTCAGAACTACATATTGTCATCGAAAGTCATCTCATCAAATCCGGCGGCATCAAATTCGTCGTCGCTATAGCCGTCGCTGCCATAGAAATCTTCATCGAAGTCATCGTCGCCGGCACGTGTCACAGGAGCGCTCTTAGCCTCAAACTCATCGATGTCCATAATCTGTGCCGGAGGGGTGCCCATTGAAGCCACACACACCGGATCCTTAAGAGTCTTTCCGGGGATGCTCTTCTTCAATTCTATAAAGAAGCAACGGTCGGTCATATAGTCAAACACAAAAATCATGCGGTCGCCGTCATCGAGATAATCGCTGAGCACAGTCTCATCCATGAGGTAGATCTCTTCATCAGAATCCGAACCCATGTCCTCAAGTGTTATCTCATGACCCTTTTCCCAGTTTTCGTCACATAGGAAGAAAGAGCACATCTGATTCTTATCATACCCTACTGAATCGCAAATCGCATTGCGAAGATCGAGAAAAGTGGCATCAGCATCAATATTTATCTCTCGTCTGAAATTGTCCACTTCATCGGAAACAAGTCGGAAATTGAATATCATATCTGTATATTTTTTATCGTTAATAAAATGCTATAATGAAATCAACTAACCTAACGCGATTTCACACTGCGAAGATAATAAAATTCTGATATAGAAAAGTCAAATGCGGCAATTTTATAAGCTAATTTTTTTAGAGGGTATCAATAATGCCGGCATCAAGCATATTTCGGATCCAAAGAGGAATGAATAGCCTCAAAACTTTCGGTCATCAGAGCCGACAGGTCATGAACTCCGTCGACTGCTTCTATAGGCTTATGGATAGTCAAGGTGATATGACCGTAGAGGGGAATCTTCTTGAACCGGGGCATCACATCAAACGCGCCGTTGATAGTGATGGGCACTACCGGCAGTCCGAACTCCACGGCAAGGCGATAGGCGCCACGCTTGAACTGACGCATCTTTCCATCCCAGGTGCGGGCGCCCTCGGGGAAAACCACAAGCGACATTCCTCCCTGCAACTGTTTCTCGGCTTTCTCCAAAGTCTCACGCGTTGACGCGGGTGTGGAATTATCCACCATTATATGTCCTGACACCTTGCAAGAATATCCCACCAACGGGATTTTTTCCAACGCCTTCTTCATCATCCAACGGAACTGATGGTTGAGGTATCCGTAGACCGAAAATATGTCGTATGCACCTTGATGATTGGCAACGAACACGTAGGATGTATTGGCATCAATATTTTCCCTGCCGACCACAGTGACCCTCACCAAGGTGAGCACGCAAAATAAGCGTGCCCACCAATGAGGGAAAAAGTATCCTGCCCAACGTCCCATACCTATCATGCTCAATATAATAGTTATTGACGCGGTCAATATTGTGGCGACCAGAAGTATCGGCGCCATAATAAAAATCTGATATATGCGATACAGGAACAGTTTCACGGATCAAAAAATTAAAGTCAGTCTCTTAAAGCTTGTTTAATAAGCAAACATCGGATAATTCTCCATCATGGCGTTGACCTTAGCTCGCACTTCGGCTATCACCTGAGGATTATCATGAGAAGAAAGAACCTGATCGATCAATTCCACTATTTCAACCATCATATCCTCCTTAGCTCCACGGGTGGTGATCGCCGGTGTGCCAAGACGGATACCTGAAGTCTGGAACGGACTGCGTGAGTCAAACGGAACCATGTTCTTATTAGCTGTGATGTCAGCGTCCACAAGAGCCTTTTCAGCCACCTTTCCTGTCAATTCGGGGAATTTAGTGCGCAGATCCACGAGGATGCAGTGGTTGTCAGTTCCACCCGACACGATTTTGTAGCCCTTTTCAATAAGCGCTTTAGCCATAGCGGCTGCGTTCTTCTTAACCTGAAGCTGATACTCCTTGAACGAAGGATCGAGAGCTTCGCCAAAAGCGACAGCCTTAGCTGCAATGACGTGTTCGAGCGGTCCGCCCTGCACTCCCGGGAACACAGCAGAGTCAAGGAGTGCCGACATCTTGCGTATTTCACCCTTAGGATTGGTTTTGCCCCAAGGATTGTCAAAGTCCTTACCCATAAGAATGATACCGCCACGAGGACCGCGAAGTGTCTTATGTGTGGTTGAGGTAACGATGTGGGCGTATTTCACGGGATTGTCAAGCAGACCTGCCGCAATGAGACCGGCAGGGTGAGCCATGTCGATCATCAATATGGCGCCGATCTTATCGGCAATGGCACGCATACGGGCATAATCCCACTCGCGAGAATAAGCGCTGGCGCCTCCGACTATCAATTTCGGACGCTCACGCAATGCCACTTCCTCCATCTGGTCATAATCAACCAGTCCGGTATCCTCTTTAACATTATATTCAAGAGCCTGGAACACGAGACCTGAGAAGTTCACAGGGCTTCCATGAGAAAGGTGACCTCCGTGAGAGAGGTTCAATCCTAAGAATTTATCGCCGGGCTTAAGGCAAGCCATAAACACAGCCATATTTGCCTGCGCTCCTGAATGGGGCTGCACATTGGCATATTCGGCACCGAAGAGTTTCTTAACACGCTTGATTGCAAGCGATTCAGCTTCGTCCACCACCTGACAGCCGCCATAATAACGGTGTCCGGGATAACCTTCGGCATACTTGTTGGTCAAGCAAGAACCCATAGCTTGCATTACCTGTTCACTCACAAAATTTTCCGAAGCAATAAGCTCAATTCCATGCTTTTGACGCTGATGTTCGCGTTCAATGATGTCAAAAATCTGTTTGTCTCTTTCCATCAAATAAATATTATAATGTTGTTATTTTTTCTTTTTTACTGACCACCCGAATCGTCCCACTTCTTTTCCGAGCTCATAATAAGCTCCATGACTGTAGGCAAGAAGTCCCGCCTTATCAAGCCGGAATGCGCCTGAGTCGCTGTCGATCAAGCTCTCTTCGGCAAGAATGTTTATCACCTCGGCAATAAACATATCATGGGTGCCGAGTTTTATTATCTCTTTCACCCGGCACTCTATGCTCAACGGCGACTCTTTGATATAGGGACAAGCCACTTTCTCCCCTTTCACGGGAGTGAGCCCGGTCATTTCCCATTTGTTGAAATCACGTCCCGATTTAACGCCCGCCCAGTCAGTGGCGCGCGCCATGTCGACAGTGGTGAGGTTGATCGTGAATTCCATGGAATCCTTGATCATGTCGTAGCTGTGTCGCGAAGGACGCACTGAAATATAGCACATCGCCGGATCGGAACATATAGTGCCGGTCCATGCTACCGTGATCATGTTGCTATCCTCCACCGATTTCCCGCAAGTGACCAACACCGCAGGAACCGGATATACCATTGTGCCGGGACGCCAACTCTGTTTCGACATATACTTCCGAGACCTTATTTAATGTCAGCCTCTTTGGCGCTGACAATATGTCCGCAATAATTACACCTTATGATTCGTGCCTCATGGTCGATGACGGTGAAGCGAGTCTTCATCGGCTCGTTGTTGGTGATGCATTTGGGATTCTTGCATTTCACGATGCCCACTATCTCATCAGGCAATGAAACACAATATTTCTCCACCACCTCAAAATCTCTTATTATATTAATCTTGGCTGAGGGAGCGATCAAAGCAATGCGGTTGATGACATCATCCGGGAAGAAGGTGTCAGCGACCTTTATTATGCCCTTTGTGCCGAGTTTCTTTGACTGAAGATTATTTCCAATGGTGATGCTCTTGTCAAGCTTCTGAATGCCCAAAATCTCGACAGCCTTGAATAGCATCTGAGCAGGAATACGGTCAATTACTGTGCCGTTCTGCAACGCGGCTACTGCCAATTCTTTTTTATTCGGTGCCATATAATCAATTTTCAGGGACTTCAATACCTAATGCCCGGCAAATAATAGCCTGACGGGCATATAAACCGTTCTTAGCCTGCTGGAAGTAGTATGCCTTGGGGCTGTCGTCCACATCCTGGTCGATCTCATTCACGCGAGGCAGCGGATGGAGCACACGAAGATTGTCACGTGAGCCCTCAAGCATCTTCACGTTGAGATTGTACAGATCCTTCACCTTCTCATATTCCATGATGTCAGTGAAGCGTTCGCGCTGCACTCGGGTCATGTAAAGTATATCGGTGTTGTTTATCACTTCAGGAGTGAAATCGCGATACTCGTTGTACTTGATGCCATGCTCATCGCAGAATCTTATGTACTCACGCGGCATCTCAAGCTCCTTGCAAGCGATGAAATTGAATGTGGGATTAAAGTATTGGAGAGCCATCAACAACGAATGCACGGTTCTGCCATACTTCAAGTCACCAACCATCGTTATGGTAAGATTATCAAGAGTGCCCTGTGTTTTATAAATTGAGTACAGGTCAAGCATGGTTTGGGTGGGATGCTGATTCGCGCCATCGCCCGCGTTTATCACAGGCACATCAGTAACTTCGGTGGCGTATCGCGCCGCGCCCTCAAGATAATGCCTCATCACAATCAGGTCGGCATAATTACTCACCATCTTGATGGTATCTTTCAGTGTCTCCCCTTTTGACGAGCTTGTGGTGCTCGCATCAGAAAATCCGATGATGCGGCCTCCGAGGCGGTTTACCGCAGTTTCAAAACTCAACCGTGTGCGTGTCGACGGCTCAAAAAACAATGTCGCCACGACTTTCCCCTGGAGAATCCGTTGATTGGGATTAGCTTCAAAATAACTTGCCTGACGTAGCAAACGCATTATCTCATCCTTCCCGATATCGGATATGGATACAAGACTGTTTCTGTTCATCGCTGTTGGACTGTTTATGTTGGTGCAAATATACGATTTCCCCTACGCCTGTGCAAATTTTTTCGCCATTCCCTTTCAGCTAAAACCGATCAAGATTTCAACATTCGGGTCAATTCCACCTCAGTAGCATTTTGGAAGGCTAAAAATTTTATCGATCTCCGACAAAATTATTAACTTTGCGGTGAGTCCGAGCGCTTCGCACAGCTCACCGGCTTCGCCGACTTGCACTCTCGGCTCACTCACAGATTTAAAGAAATTTATAGCGCAAAATTCAGGTGAGAATCAGTATAGAAACAACCCGACAGAATCCCGACAGAATAATGAGTAAGACATATAACCAACGGCTCATAAAATGGACAAGCATAACCGTAGCTGTTATGTTCATACTGCCTTTTGCTGTAGCCAAACTTGCGTCGGAATGCGCCGGCATGGCTTTGTGCATGATGTTGTTCCTTGTCATCAATCCATTATACTCCATATTACTTGGTATTGTCGCAGGGCAGAACATAAAAGCATTATGGAATTTGCCTCTTATCTCGGCGGTCGCGTTTCTTGCCGGAGCATGGCTATTCTTTGATATTCATGAGCTGTGGTTTATCGCCTATGCCGCAGTATATCTATGTATCGGAATTGTCGCAATGCTGATTATGAACTATCTTAAAAGAAAATAATATGCCTTACATATCAATCGGCGGCAAATCCATCGATGAGATAAAACGTAATTACAACCAATGACTCCCGATCCCAATAATATATTTCCAATCAAGAACTGCAACACGCTGATTTTAGTAAAGCCAACGATTACCAATCCTAACATAATTGTTGGAGACTTCACCTATTTCAGTGACACGGATTTCGAAAGTCATGTACTGCATCATTATGATTTTATTGGAGATAAACTCATTATCGGCAAGTTCTGCCAGATTGCTTCAGGCGTAACCTTCATCATGAACGGAGCGAACCATCAGATGAACGCAGCCTCTACTTATCCGTTTTATATCATGGGCTGGGAGCAGGACGCTCCATCACATAATGATTTGCCCTTGAAAGGCGACACCGTTATAGGGAATGACGTTTGGATCGGGCAAAATTCAACTATTCTGCCGGGCGTACACATCGGAGACGGCGCTATAATCGGATTAAACAGTGTTGTAAGTAAAGATGTGGAACCTTATACCGTTGCCGCCGGAAATCCTGCACGGTTCATACGCAATCGTTTTGATGATGAATTGATTGAATTATTACAGCGACTGAAATGGTGGGATAAGCCGGTTGAAGAGATACAAAGCTTGATTCCATTGTTGACCGACAGCGATTTGTCTAAAGTCAAAGAGGCTATAAGACACATACTTATGACCAAATAATAATTTTCGGTTGGATTGACTCCACCGTGAAAAGCGTCAATGGCGAACCGTTGCAACGGTTTGGACCAAGAACTAAATGAACAGCGCTCCAAAAGTTGTCAACTTTTGGAGCGCTGTTCAAAATAAAGGCAAGCTCATCAAACCAAACCTCCATGCTAAGGCATAAAATAGATGCCTGGAGGATTGGGTATTGTTTAAAACGAATATGAGACTCCGATTGAAGGCACGAAAGCGTGAACCTTATAGTCGGCGGTGATTGTCTTTTCCGCACTTCCGCCAGGCAATTGAGCGCCGATGAAATCAGCATAGCTGCACTTCACGTCATTCACACCAAGTCCGGCGACATACAATGCCGAAAGATCTATCGAAAGATTGGGAATAGGACGGAACGAGAAGCCCACCGAAGGCTCAAGTTTTGTCATTCCCGGAGTTTCGGGATTATAGTAGTTGTCATTAACCGGTGAAAGATCGACGATGAATCCTGCACGGATGTCAAACCGCTTGGTCAATCCGTACTGCGCGCCCACGCGGAATGCCCACGCATCTTTATAATCCTTTACGAGGTTCTGATTGAACTTTGCAGCATTCTCATCAAGGAATTCAATATCCAGCTTGTCATAGGCTTTCCAACCTGTGTACTGAGCATCAAAGGCAATGAGCAGGTTGCTCATAGGCTTGTAGGACACACCGAAAGTCACCACTGCCGGCATCGGCATTTCTGCCGTGAAATCAGAACTGTTTATAATACCTACCTGCGACTCAAGTATTCCTGACGCCACGTCATTGGCATACGAAACCTTGGCATCGCCTGCCTTCACTTTCATTGTCATCTTTGAGCGGAAATTAGCGCCGACGGTCCACTGCTCGTTAATGTCATACATAGCACCGACATTGATTCCGCAAGCCACGTTGGCAGTACCGGTCAGATTGATAGATGCGGGCATAGTGCTTCCAAACAACGGGGTTCCTGCCGGCAATTGCCCCAAGGCAATCAATCCCTGAATCATGGCATCCATCGACGCCGGGTTCACAAGACCTTTGTTGAGATCCACGCTACCCCACGAAATCATAAGTCCGGCTCCCACTGAAAGTTTCGGAGTGATTCTCCATGCAAGGCTCGGCTGAATAGTGAAAGTGCTGAGTTTAACCGATTGGTTCAATATCGCTCCAGGCCAAGAATTGGTCCAGTTGATGTTACTTCCGTAAGGAGTATAGATATTGATACCTGCTTTAAGATTATCGTAGATGGAAAATGCAGCCCCTATCATCATTGGCGTACTCACATCATTGTCGGTCTCATACCACTTTCCATCCATCTTGGCTTTTCCTGTAGCCATCACTCCATTCACACTCCCCGATATGTCGAGAGTCTTATCCATGAATGCCATTCCGGCGGGGTTAAAATACATGCTCTCAGCCCCAAGCTTTTGTGCGACTCCGGTATGTCCCATACCTCCCTGTTTTGCACTCAACGTGTTGACTTGATAGCCTTCTCCCATTGCATAGCCTGAGATACAAAGACCAATCAAGCCGGTTAAAATTTTCTTCATATTTTTAAAAATTCAAATATTCGGGCACAAAGTTACTCATTTATATTTATTCTTGAGTACTTTTGTCATTCATTCTAAAATATCAACAGGATAATCATGTCAAAAACAACTCTAAAAAAGCAGATTAAAGAACTCACCAAGGAGCAGCTCATGGAAGTGATGCTCGAACTATATGACGCTCGAAAAGAAGCCCGGGAATATCTGGAATACTACGTTAATCCTGATGAAAATAAGATGTTTGAGAAATACAATGCAGTTATCCGCAAAGAATTCTTCCCCCAGAAAGGCAGAGCCAAAGGGAGAACTTCGGTGTGCAAAAAAGCGGTCAAGGATTTCATAAGTCTGCACCCGTCGCCTAAATTGATTGCCGAGCTCAAATACTCTCTCGTTGAAACCATAATGGAATATGCTGTCAGCTCAAGGTTCTGGTTGAGAGAGTCGCAAGAGAACACGCTGTTGGCATTCTTTAAAGACTCGCTTGAATATATGTTCTCAAATGATCTGCTGGATTATTTCGACCGGCGCATATACAAGCTGTTGAAAAAATCCGATACTTCGAGATGCCCGTTCCGTGAGGAACTGTCACGCATAAAATCGGACTTTGACGACAGCATAAAATAGCTTCATTCGTAACAAAGGTTAATGAGTTAAGTTAATTAACTTATAATTGATTAAATTCAATATTACCTTTACTTTTTTTAAGCGTTTTTAGAGTAGAAAAACCTCCAAACCTTCATCCACAAAGGGGTTTCAGTTGTTATTATAATGAAAACAGTGAAATTACCCGCTTTTTCACATCCCTCGTCCTCTTTATCGGGTAGGGATACCGGGTAAGGAGGTTCTCATAAATAAATAGTTGAAACGGCGATGGGGAGGTCCGGCTTAATTGCGGACCTCCCCATCCAGTTTTTTTTCACCTCATCAAAGAGACGTTTAATCAGGCTGTGACAGTAAGCAGAGTCCCGGCTCCTGATGCCGTCAATGTCTTCATGTCGGCAGGGAAAAGAAGCGCCTCACCACTTTTGATGGATTCGCCGTTCACCTCCATTTCGCCGTTCACGCAAAACACAATGGTGAAAGAATCATCTGCCGTAGGGAGCAAGCATCGATCCTCGCCCGACGACAACACTATGCGCCGCACATCAAAATAAGGGCATTTAATCAACGGCACCGTGCCATGAGCCGACTTGTCATAATTCTTTTTATATTCCGGATACACATTGTAGTCTATCGCGTCGGCAGCAAGCTCAGTGTGCAACTCACGTGAGTTTCCGTCCTTATCCTTGCGGTTGAAGTCATACACCCGATAAGTGATGTCACTCGTTTCCTGAATCTCGATAAGCATATTTCCGGCTCCTATTGAGTGTATGCGTCCGGCAGGGATATAGAACAGGTCGCCGGGATTGGAATCATGGGCGGCGATAACATCCATGATTTTACCCTGTGAGATAAGATTGTAATATTCACTCCGGTCAATCTTTTTTGAAAAGCCTGAATATATTTTAGCTCCCGGATCGGCATCTATTATATACCACATCTCGGTTTTTCCCAATGAATGGTGGCGTTTTTCGGCAAGAGCATCATCGGGATGCACTTGCACCGACAGATCGGCTCGCGCGTCGATAATCTTCACGAGCAAAGGAAAAGTGTTGCCATACTTTTCATATACATGATTACCGACAAGCGCCGGTCCATACTTTTCAATAAGTTCAGTGACAGTCAAGCCGGCATCTTCACCTTCGGACACTACCGTCTCACTGCCGGGGACACCTGATATTTCCCAGCTTTCCCCTATAGTGGCGTCCTCCGCTCCTTCAAGACCTCTGTAGCGCAATATCTTGTTTCCGCCCCACAGAACACTCTTCAGCAGCGGTTTAAACCTAAATGCGTTCATCATATTATTTCGTAATATATACCTGTTGGATTCATCTGATTATACATTTCAAGGATAGCGACAACACATAATTGCATATCCTCAAACCCATTAAATGTGCAAAGTTAATATTTTTTATCAGATTTGCAGAAATATGTCAGCGCTTTCCATATCTGACATCGCCGGTCAATGTAATGATCAGCGAGATATGTCAATTGAAAAACAAATACACCCGCAAGATGTTTATTATATTAAATAACGGTTTAACTATTTAAATTATACTATTATGAGTGAAAAGACTAACCTTTGGGCCAATATTTTCGTCCTTGCTGCCGGCATAATATTGATATGCCTGCACAATGACATAAGCCTGCTCAACTGGATGGTGATGTTTGTAGGAGCGATGTGCGCCATCCCCGGATTGATAGGTGTGATAAGCGGAATATCACGGTCAGCAAAAAACCGATCGACAGGAATATCAATCCCTTCATCGCTGGGAATGCTTGTCATCGGCATAATCATGCTGTTGTGCCCCACTCCATTTGTGGCAATATTCGTATATGTGCTGGCAGCACTGCTGATTATATGCGGATTAGTGCAGGTGTGGTCGCTCGCGGTGGAATTCCGTCCATTCAGAATGCCGCTGTGGCTCTACATTCTTCCAGTGCTAGTTATAGCCACAGGCGTTATAATTATATGTTCACCATTGCGCGACGTTGAGACCACGTTCACACTCGTTGCCGGAATCGCGATGATAGTATCGGCAGTCAACGGACTTTTCATTGCGATGGCAGTCTACAACAGCAACAAGGTCAACGTGTGACCCCGAAACGGCGACGTATATACTCTATTATGACCTCAGCGACGTCATCCATTGGCAACAGCGAAGAATCGATCGTCAGGTCATAGGAACTTGCATCGCCCCAGGTTTTATCAGTATAAAAATTATAATAATTGGCACGCAGCTTATTGGTCTTTTCAGCCATGGCTCGTGCCTTTTCTTCTGTAGGCTTGTCGCCACGTTTCATGATGCGCTTCACACACTCCTCGATGGGCGCATGAATGAACACATTCACGCATCGGGGGTGATTGCGCAGCACGTAATTAGCGCTTCTGCCTACTATGACACACGACTCGTTTTCAGCCACCGAACGTATGAAATCGCTCTGCGCTTTATACAGCGAGTCATCGCTTATCGATGTGGAACCGGAATATAGCGTGTAGGGATTATATCCCATGGTGAACGACAGCAGACCGCTGAAAAAACGAGGAAACTTTTCATCTGATTTTTCAAAAAACTCCTCACTGACTCCGGCATTTTTAGCCGCCTCGCAAAGCAGCTCCTTATCATAATACCTTATGCCGAGTTTATCGGCAAGAATTTTGCCGAGTTCCCTTCCTCCGCTGCCAAACTGGCGTCCTATCGTTATTACAAAGTTATTTTTATCCATATCGGCTTTTTTATGCTATGCAAATATAAGAGATTTATATCGGAAAATTATTATCTTTGCAGCATAACTTTACAATTCTTGTCATGAAAGAAGAAATAAAAAAGCTATTGGGCAAAGACCCCGACGGATTATTAACCTACGAATACCTTGCCAATCATATTTCAGAAATAGATGACATTATCGATGATATTGTCGAGAATATGATTATGGTCGATCATTCAGGGCAATTTCTTGTCAGCGCGGCAAGATACCTGTTTGCAATCGACCGAGAGCATTACCGCGCGCCTATATCCCGCATAATCGCATCGGCAATAGAAAAAGACCGCGAACGCCGCTACATAGGCGACCTGTTGACCATGTGGGGTGCCGATTACGAGGAACACGTGGCTGAATATTCTGAAAAAGACGACAATTTCCGACGCATATACAAACGTCTTTATGCTACCGGAATATAAATAAACATAAGTTAATCAGCAGTTAAAAATGAAATTTGCGCAAACTCTCCTTTTTTCGGCAGTGTTGGGTTTTTGTGGCGCATCATGCAACAAAACAGCGGCAACCACAGCCGACACAGAAAATAATAACACCGTAACCAACCAAGTTATGACTGAAAATGATTCTAACAATGTGATTGTAGATATCACAACATCTTTGGGCGATATTCAAGTGATGCTTTATGGAGATACTCCCAAGCATTCCGAAAATTTCGTCAAGCTCGTGAAAGAAGGCTTTTACAACGGCACACTGTTTCACCGTGTAATCAATGAATTCATGGTTCAAGCCGGAGACCCCGACTCAAAGAACGCACCCGCAGGAAAGCAGCTCGGAATGGGCGACCCGGGATATACAATCGAAGCTGAGTTCGTATATCCAAAACACTTCCACAAAAAAGGAGCGCTTGCAGCAGCGCGCACCGGCGACAACATCAATCCGGAACGTCGTTCGTCAGGATCTCAATTCTACATTGTCACAGGAAAAACCTACAATGACAATCAACTCAACCAGATGGAGAAACAGATGAAGATGATGCAGCAGCAAGCAATTTTCGACAGCCTTGCCGCACAGCACAAGGACTCCATTATGGCGCTGAGAAAAAACCGCGATCAGGCAGGCCTTCAGAAACTACAGGAAGAGCTTGTAGCGATCACCACCCAGGAGGCAGCCAAGAATCCTGCCAAACTCACTCCGGAACAGAGAGAAGCCTATAAGACTATAGGCGGCACTCCGCATCTTGACGGTCAGTACACCGTTTTTGGCGAAGTGATAAAGGGAATGGATGTTGTGGAGAAAATCGAGAAAGCCGAGACACTCCCCGGCGACCGTCCTAAGGAAGATATCAAAATCATAAAGATGTCGATTGTAAATGATTAAAGTCAACCGTTTCACCCTGCCTAACGGGCTAAGGGTTGTACATCACGAAGATAGTGCCACCGCAATGGTGGCACTAAATATTTTATATAATGTGGGAAGCCGCGACGAGTCTCCGGAAATGACCGGAATGGCACATCTGTTCGAGCACTTGATGTTTGGCGGATCGGAACACATCATGCACTATGACAAGGAGCTTGAACGTGCCGGCGGAACCAACAACGCATGGACCAACTGCGACTACACCAATTTCTATGACATAATACCCGGTCATAACGTGGAAACCGCATTCTGGCTTGAGAGCGACCGCATGAACGGACTTGCATTCAGCGAAAAAGCTCTTGAAGTGCAACGCCACGTGGTGTGTGAAGAATTCAAGCAGGTGTGCCTGAATCAACCCTATGGCGACCTGTCGCACTATCTGAACGCGCTCGCTTATACCACCCACCCCTATCGCACGCCTGTGATAGGGAAAGAGCTGTCCCACATTGAGCGCGTCACCAATGATGATGTCAGAAATTTCTTTCATGCCCACTACGCTCCGAACAATGCCGTGCTTGCCGTGACCGGCAACATATCGCTTGACCGGGTTAAGGAATTGGCTGAAAAATGGTTCAGTCCCATACCTTCACGGGAAATAGCTCCTCGCAATTATCAGCAGGAACCGAAGCAAACCTCTCCCCGCAAAATGACTGTGAGCGGCAGAGTCCCAAACACGGCTGTAGTCATAGCATATCACATGCCGGGATTCCACAGCAGGGAATACACAGTGTGCGACACAATCACCGATCTGCTATCGGCAGGATATGCGTCACGCTTCTATCGCAATCTCATGCTCGGGACCGAGATGTTCAACCGCTGCGACGCATCGATCACAGGGAGCATGGAGCCGGGACTTCTGTTGCTTCAAGGATACTTGCGCGATGGCGTGAACCCTCAGGATGCAATCGACCGCCTCAACGAAGAAGCGTTGTCGCTCGTGCAGTCACCGCCCGACTTCCATGAACTGGAACGAGTCAAGAATAATTACGAGGCAACACAGACATTCTCTCAGATGAGCTACGTGAATCTCGCGGCAAACCTTGCCCAATGCGAGATGAACGGAATTGACCTGCAGGATCTCATAACGATGCACCGCAGTGTCACAGTCGATGAAATAATCGAAACCACACGCAGCATAATAACACCTGACAATTCCTCAACTCTCATCTACAATCCGGAATGAAACACCCTCTAAATTTAATACACATGAAAACGAAAAGACTTATATTTTCAATCTGCACAATTGGAATTACGCTGCATTCCTTTGCCATTGATACGAAAGTTGACCAAGCTCCACCCCACGTCATCCCGGCATCAACATTCTTCGACTCGCACTCTGCCGGAGAGTGGACCATTGACAACACGTCGACCTACAAAGACGTACCCCACTATGATTGGGATGGATCGGCACATTTATGCGGAAAAATCCACAATTACTCTTCACAAAGCGGCATAACCACGTTCAATGTAAGAGCAAAAGATTGCGTCACAGGAAAAGAGCAGATAACAGTCATTAATATTCAACCTGACGGGAGTTTTCACGAGGATGTTAAAGTGAATCATCCACAGTATGTTTATCTCACCGGAACCATCCGCAGGGAGGTTTTTCTTATTCCAGGCGATACAATCGAGATTGCGACAACAACCAAAACCAATCATTCGCCATCCACAAAATCTGCCGCATACTTCGGGTTCCGAGGTGAAAAAGACAGAGATATAACAGCGGTCAACGTGCTTACCGACACTCTCATATCGCATTACAACCTCAAAAATTTATTTCTCAGGCACTCCATTCCGGCGTCTGAAGCTACTGAAGAGGCTGTCATAAGGGAAAATGAGGCGTTGTGCGATATGCTGAACTCAACGATAAGCGACTTACCCCATTTCTTAGGCAATCTCCCCATAAGCGATTTCGCAAAAGATATTTTGGCAGCAAAAGCTATCAGCACCATTCTCGAGGTTGCGGAATCGAACGAAATGGAGTACAGGTTCAAACATCAGGTAGGTCTAACAATGACTGACAGTGTGGAAACTCCCGTCCTTGACAAGCCATATCACGAAATTGATATAGCTGCAATAATCGGACCTCGGAAGCAACACAACAAATTGATTTACGACAATCCGATAATGATGTGCGTAAACCGAATGTTGCCCAACCGTTGGGAGTACGGTTGCTTATTTGATGCAGCACAATCAGCCGCATCAGGAGGCATAAATCCACCATTGGTCGCTAATTATGACCTTAAGGGGAAATCAAGCCATGACTTGTTATGCGAAATAACATCCAACAATCTTACTAAAGCCGGCATTGGCAATTGTTTCGCATTTCAATTATCGTGTGTAAAAAATCTGATTGAGAACCTCAATACACATTCGTCACTTAACCGCGAGACGTTGAATCGAAAATCTGAGTATGTAAGCAATCTGATGTGCCATGTCACCTATCCTACCTTGGCTAAAATGCTACAGAAGGCTTACACCAATTATGTCGAGGCTGTCGTTATGTCGGAATCTCCTTCGGAAAAGCAGTCCAACTATACAATGCTTGACGCATCGGCAGATGCTGATGTATTTGAAGAGCTGATCAAGCCATATAAAGGAAATCTTTTGTATCTCGACTTTTGGGGTATGTACTGCGGTCCTTGCCGAGCCGGAATGATAAGGCAGAAACCGATTATAGAAAGTCTTTCCGACAGTCCGTTCAAAGCATTATACATATCAGAAGACACCGGCGGCATAAAGGAAGCTGAACGCTGGATGGCTGACGAGAATATAAAAGGAGAACACATTTTCGTAAGTACCGACAACTGGAACCGATTAAGTGCATTGTTCAATTTTGCGGGAATTCCTTTTGGAGTGCTTGTGGGTAAAAACGGAGAAATTCTGGAAACCAATTTCCATCTGGAACATGAGGAAGCAACCGTAAACAAATATCTTAATCAACAACAAGATTAACCAACTAACATGAACAATCCCTATTTAGGCTTCATATCCATGACTATGGCATTGATGGCTATTACAGCATCCGCACAAACACAGGATTCAATACTCACTCATATTGATATTCAGATTTCAGGCAGACCTGATACGAAAAAAGCTTTGCTGTATGAATCAGGAGCAGACATCCGTTTTAAAGCTATCGATGTTGCAAAGTTTGTTGATGGAACTTGCTCATTTGACTATGTATCGGATTATCCTCGTGAAATGCAAATTATTTTCGATGATGAGTTTCTTACAGGACGTTTCAAAATCAAATCTTTTTATGCTGAAGGAGACACTGTGAAAGCATTTTTTGAAGGCGACAACACAGGTATTGACTGCATCGAAAGTTCAGGAACCATTCAAACAGCGAAGAAACAATTGTCCGATTACATAGACCGTGAATCAGGAGGATCCTTGACGGAACTTTATCGCAAAATGGATGAAATGGAGAGTTCGGGAGAGATGTATATTGAAGAAATAAGACCCATTTATTTGAAAATGCGGAACGCAAAAGAATCTGAACGTGATTCATTGAAAACCATTGCCGAACAAATTGCCCAAAAGCATGATAATGACATAAAAACCGAGGCTTATAAAAAGGACTACAGTAAATCGTTGGAACTGTTGATGAAGCAGGATACCATACGTTGGAGTTATTTAATCGAAAGCTCGCCATCTCTTCTCGGATTGATGGAAATACGCGATCAGTTACGCATGGAATCCTCTTTCCGGAACATTGATGACGCAATGGAGCGCATTGAGACAATATTCAACGCCAACTACGGGGATTTTTCCTATCATCCATATTATGATGACTGCAAACTGCGGTTTGCCACTCGATTTCTTCGTCCCGGTCGCAAATATGATGCAGATTATAAAATCCATGCTGTTGATGGAAGCGAGGCAACAATGAGCGACTTGATATCCGGGCGACCGGCAATTATCGACCTGTGGGCATCATGGTGCGGCTCATGTCGGAGGAAATCGAAAGCTCTTATTCCAATATATCAGAAATTCGCGCCTCTTGGGTTGTCATACGTTGCTGTAGCACGAGAATTTGGGGACACAAAGTTCATGCTGAACGCAATTGAAAAAGACGGATATCCATGGCAATCATACGTTGACATTGATGACATTGACGGTATATGGGCTAAAAATGGATGCCCCAACTCAGGTGGAAGAATATTCCTAATAGCATCTGATGGAAAAATTGTAGCAGTCGATCCAGAGATAGAATTTATTGAACACTACCTTGCCAAGCATTTTTATGCCGCCGCAAAAAAATAATTGAATACTCACGCTATCTCAAAGATAAAATATTCCGAGCCCACTAATAGTGCCGGGCTCAGAGCAAAAAATACGGGATTCCCGCCGGCAACGACGGCGGCTTCGTGTTGGTGGTCTGTGCACATTGATTAAAGGACCAATTTCAAGCAG
>CAJUTE010000022.1 GCA_910589555.1 uncultured Muribaculum sp. | reverse complement strand
CTTTTGGTCAAATATATAACAATTTGAGACAGAAAATGAGACGAGCCTGTGTCTATAGTGACTACAGGCTCGTCTTTTCTTAAGTTAGTGACATTGCCACAGGTGGCGACCCTACGGGGTGATTTTTGTTCATGGATTGATGTTTTTGGTTGTTGATGACAAAAATAGGCAATTTATGTGGGATATGGATAAGTGTTGTGGTGATTTGTCATTTTATTGACGAGCTCTTGTCGTTGTTTTCGGGGCTTTATTATAACCAAGCAGGCGCCATCGATTGATGACGCCTGCTTGGTTAAGTGAGAGATTTTTATTCTACGGCAAAATCTATTAATTGCTGCTTGGTTGGGTCTTTTGCCACTATCTTGCCTTGAGGGTTGATCAGGTAGGAGTGCATTCCATTTTCAAGATGGTAGTCTTTGACCAATTTTCCGGCTTTTTTGCCGGTTACGTGAAATTGTGCTTTTTCGTCCATTCCGTCTCTTTTGGCGATCTCTTTGAACAGTTTTTCACTACGGTCCATGTTGATTGCAAGAAATCGGAATCCTTCTGACGGGCGGTTGGCAGGGTTGGTTCGGATTAAATCGGAATATTGTTTTGTTGAGATTCGTGACTTTGCGTCGCTTGTCGCCCAAAACTGAAGAAGAACCCAGTGTCCTTTCATGTCGTCAAGAGAAACGATTGTGTCGTTAGCCTCGACTTTGAACACAGGCGCGCTACTGCCTTTTCTGCCATCGACGGCGTTGATTGTGGCTGCGGTCCCTAACCCTATCAGAACAGCGAAGAGCACAATAATCATAATTGTTTTCTTCATTGCATAAGCTTTAAGTTAATACTCACGGGAAAGACGCTCACGCGGGTGTCCCGTTGCCGGCTTTCGGCAAGGTTAGACTCTTCCAACCTTTGTGTAAACAATTTTGATACCGCAAAGTTAGCTGATTTTCATGAAAATAACAAAGTTTTAGCTCTTGTGGCAGAGCGTGATATGGGGTCAGAGGGCGTGAAAGCCGCGTGGCGGCAAGTGTTTCAGGAGAGTGTTAAAATGTTTTAAAAGTATGTTTTACGACATAAAATGCCAAATCGTTTCACAATCTTAAACCTTAATTAAACCAATTTTAATGCAAGTTGTTGTAATAATTGTTAATACGTTTAAATTGAAAAAGTATGAAATTAAGACTTTCGTTAGTGCTATTTCTGTTGACAGGTATCGCGGTGTGCGTGTCGGCGACGACTCCTGCCGAGCAACAGTTGGAACTCCTTAAAAAGAATCATCATATCATCCATCTTGAAGGTGAGTCAGGGGCGGTTGACACCGTATCGGAATATGAGCTTATAAATATGTTTTATTATGATCAGTTCCGCCACTTTCAGGATCCTCGGGCTCCATATTTCATGTTGATGAGCAAGACACGCAAGTATGCCATGGGCATTGGCGGCGTGGTGAGAATGAGGGGATGGTATGACTGGAACGGCGCGATGCCCAATGCCGGTTTCATTCCCTATAATATAAGCATACCCAATGACCCTACACGCGATAATTGGTATGGCACCACGCCTGCGGGAACGGCTTTGTTCTTCTCGGTGTTCGGGCGCAATAACACCTACGGTCAATATCAACTATATATAGAGGGTAATTTTTCGGGTTATGGAAACCGTGGGTTTAAACTTAAAAAGGCATACGCCACGGTCAATGACTGGACATTGGGTTACACTTCGTCGACCTTTGAGGATCCGGCGGCTCAGCCTCCTACTCTTGATGCCCAGGGTCCCAACTCGGAGTGCGGCGCCACCAATATGCTTCTGCGCTGGATGCACACAATAAAAAAGAATTGGGTGGTGGCGTTGTCGGTCGAGACTCCGGGTAGCAGCATCGCTTCCAAGGAGAATTTCTATACCGGCTGCAGCGACTATGTGCCTGATTTCGCCGGATTCATTCAGTATCAATGGGAGCATTCGTCGCACGTGCGCCTGTCAGGTATTGTGCGTGGATTGAAGTACCGCGATTTGGTGTCGGGGCGTAATTACCGTGTTGCCGGTTGGGGAGCTCATGCAAGCACTGTGTTTACGCCGGTGTCGCCATTGACGGTCTATGGATCATTCATAGTGGGAAAAGGGATCAGCAGCTTGAACAACGACTTGCAGAATGGCGCCAATGACTTGCTCGGGGATCCCACGCGTGAAGGGCGTATGTTTGCTCCGTTGAGCCTGGGATGGTATGGGGCGTTGCGTTATCATTTCCGTCCTAATCTCTTTTCGACAGTCATTTTCGGCGAGGAACGATTCTTACCTCAGCATGAACCGGTCTACGAAAATCTCACATATAAATATGGACTTTACGGCACCGCCAATGTGATATGGGACATAACTCCTCGCTGCGAGGTGGGGCTTGAGTACAATATCGGCAAGCGTCAGGATGTCGACCTCCAGCACCGGTGGGTGAACCGCGTGTGCTTCATGGCTCAATTCAGTTTCTGACAGTTTGCTTAAATGGCGGGATATTGTTAACTTTGCACTCAATAATTGAGTGGGACGGTCGGTCGCTTGTCGACTTCGAGAGCTTCAAGAGGAAAGTCCGGGCAACATAGAGCGCCATAGTCACTAACGGTGACCGGTCAGTGATGGTCGAGTAGCGTGACAGAAAATAACCGCCTCCTCCGTGGGGTAAGGGTGAAAAGGTGAGGTAAGAGCTCACCGGGTTCCGCAGCAATGCGGGATGCCGCACGCCTGATGGGTTGCAAGGTCAAGTATACCGGCATTTAAGGATGGCTCGTCCATTGCCGGGGGGTAGACTGCGCAGATAAATGACCGACCATGGTCTACGGACCATGACATAACCCGGCTTATAGCTCCGCTCAATTCCTAAAAAGAAACGGGCTTTTCCAATTGGAAAAGCCCGTTCTGTTTTTTTTGTTATGCCGGAGATTAGCCCGGGATAATTGCTTCGCTGGGACATACTTCAGCGCAGCTTCCACACTCGATGCAAGTATCTGGATCGATGTGATAGATGTCACCTTCAGAGATAGCCTCAACCGGGCAAACCGGGAGACAAGTACCGCATGCTACACACTTATCGGTAATTACGTAAGCCATGATAAAAAAATTTTAGTTATTATACGAATTGCTTATTGTTTGCTCTGCAAAGTTATATTTTTTATTTTAATAATGGCAATAAATCAGAAAAAAATCTTTAACGGGCGATGAATTATGTTTGGATTAAAACAAGCCCAATACGAGAGGCTCGCTCGATAGGCAGGGGCAAATAAATAAAAATTAATAAAAATTGGTTTCGCGGAACAAAATTATAGGGTTGAATTGTTGTTTAATGAAGGAATTATGCTATATTTGCATTTGATTTCTAAAGAATTGTCTTATTAACAACCACTATTACTAATGAAAGCAAAGGTTAAACCTGACTTAGGCTTTTGGAATTTATGGAATCTCAGTTTCGGATTTTTCGGTGTCCAGATTGCCTATGCTCTTCAGAGCGCCAACATCTCTCGTATTTTCGCTACACTTGGGGCTGATCCTCATGAGCTTAGCTATTTTTGGATTTTGCCGCCGCTTGCGGGTCTGGTTATTCAGCCGATTGTGGGCACTCTCAGTGACCGCACCTGGAACCGTTTCGGGCGCAGGTTGCCATATCTTCTCTTCGGGTCTATTCTTGCTGTGGTTGTTATGGCTCTTCTTCCTAATGCCGGCAGTTTTCATTTTGCGGTAGGCGCCGCGTTGGTGTTTGGCGCGATTGCGTTGATGATGCTCGACCTTTCAATCAATATTTCCATGCAGCCGTTCAAGATGCTTGTTGGCGACATGGTCAATGAGAAACAGAAGGGTCTTGCTTATTCGATACAGAGTTTCTTGTGCAACGCAGGCTCGGTGGTGGGTTTCATCTTCCCGTTTGTGCTTGCATGGATAGGCGTGAGCAATGTAGCCGAAGGCAATCAGGTGCCTGATTCTGTGACATATTCATTTTATGGCGGCGCTGCGATTCTTATAATATGTGTCATCTACACATTCTGCAAAGTGAAGGAGATGCCTCCTAAGGAATATGCGGAATATCATGGCATAACTGAGGAGCAGGATGAGGAAAAATCCAATTTTATCTCGCTTCTCGTGAAGGCGCCAAAGGTGTTCTGGACTGTAGGTCTGGTGCAGTTTTTCTGCTGGGGGGCATTTATGTATATGTGGACTTATAACACCGGCGGTGTTGCCGAGCAGGCTTTTGGCTGGGATGCATCGCAAGGCACTCAGACTGCCAATTATCAGGAGGCGGCAAACTGGAACGGCGTGCTTTTCGCTGTTCAGGCGATCGGTTCCGTGATATGGGCGGCGATACTGCCTAATTTCAAAAACAGGAGAGTTGCTTATTCCATGAGTCTTCTGATAGGTGGAATCGGCTTCATTTCGACTATGTTCTTCTTTGACAAATGGATGCTGTTTATCAGCTATTTCCTTGTTGGTACGGCTTGGGCGGCAATGCTTGCCATGCCGTTTACCATCCTCACAAATTCTATTTCCGGAAAGCACATGGGGGCATATCTCGGACTGTTCAACGGCACGATAACTATTCCGCAGATTGTGGCGGCAGTTCTTGGCGGCTTGGTGTTCAATATGCTTGGCGGACATAGTCAGCTCAACATGATCGTGCTTGCCGGAGTGCTTCTCATCATAGGCGCTGTGTGTGTATTCGCGATCAAAGAGACTTACGCTGAAAAGCATCAGGTTCCGGCTGCCGACGGTGATCTTGCTGAGATTGCCGAACCGTAGCGGGATGTAGCCCTCGGTTGCTGTCAAGGCAATGACGGGGGGTTATGTAAATGAATTGGCGGGGCGCTTAAAATCGACATGATTTTGAGCGCCCTCCTTCTTTGTGTTGAGTGAAGAGCAATCGAAATCCGGTTGCCTGATTTTCACATTTGTTATTAAACAAGCTCATGACACGGTTGTTATTATAGCGATGGATAACTATTAAATTAAACGATCATGGACTATAAAGAGCTAATTTCTGCCAATAAAGTGGTGCTCGTAGAGTTTTTTGCCACTTGGTGCCCTCATTGCCGTAAGATGATGCCTGTGGTTGAGCAGGTTAAAGAGCTTCTGGATGGACGAGTTCCGGTATATCAGCTTGATATTGATGAGAACCGTAGCGATGCTGAGAATGCCGGAGTGGAGTCAGTGCCGTCGTTCATCATCTATCGTGATGGCGAGACTGTGTGGAAACACAGCGGAGAGATTGACGGCGAGGTGCTGTTGAGCAAAGTTGAATCATTCGCTAACTAATTTATTATGGCCGGAACGACTATTTTCACTGATTTTCTTACAGAACTGGAGGTGCCCCACACCAGGGAATATTCTGACAAGCAATTTGAGAATATGCCGTTTAAGTCATTGTTCGGGCTATCCAAGCTTTTGGGGCAATACGGTGTCGATGGGGAAGGGCTTGAATTGTCCTCTCCCGCCGACATTGTGGATCTGGATGTGCCCTTTATCGCTACGACCGGCGGCGGACTCGTGATTGTGACGGAGATCAATGGCGGCACTATCCGGTATATCACACAGGGTGTGGTTGAGGAGATGCCCCTGTCGGAATTCCGTAAGGCGTGGCGCGGCACCGTGTTTGTGGCTTATCCCGGTGAGGATGCGTGTGAGCCGGGTTATAGTGAACATCGCCGTGATCTGTTTTTTGCAAAGGCAAAGGGCTGGATCCTGTGGGGATGCGCGGCGCTGTTATTTCTGTATCTATTCATCAGCAACGGTATTTATCGGCACGTGTCGACGGTGCTGCTCTCGTTGATAGATATAGCGGGACTTTATCTCACATATCTGCTGGTTCAGAAATCATTGAAAATAAAGAACCGTGTAGCCGACACCGTGTGCAAGGCTCTTCAGGAGGGTGGATGCGACAATGTGCTTGAGATGAAGGCTGCAAAATTTTTCGGCATATTCAGTTGGAGCGAGGTGGGTTTCACGTATTTTTCCGTGAGCTTGCTCACGCTGTTGATGTTTCCGCAATGGATATGCTATCTTGCGCTGTGCAATGCCTGCTGCCTCCCGTTCACGTTCTGGAGTATATGGTATCAGAAATTCCGTGCAAAGATGTGGTGCACGCTATGTGTGAGCGTGCAGTGTTCGCTGTGGCTGCTCTTTTTCTGTTATCTGGGTGGAGGTTGGTTCAGAGGCGCATTTCCGTTGAAGCCTGAGTTTTTTGTTTTGGGAGTGGTGTATCTTTTTGTGCTGCTTGCGTTGAACCGCATACTCCCGGTGTTTGACAAATCATCAGAAGAATAGTTATGAAAAAGATTAAGAGAGCCGATATAAAAGGCGCCGTAAAGCTGTCGGCGGTTGAATTGAACAAGATTCATTTTTCAGATAAACGCACGGTGCTGACTCCTGAGCTGCTTGAAAAATTGGCGTCGGGAAAATCATAGCATAATGAGCGTGTTCTTTTTTGTGTGAAATGTCAGTTTTAAATTGTATATTTGTGCAAGAAAGAACCATATATGGAAAATTACATAGTATCAGCGCGAAAATATCGCCCGTCGACATTTAAAAGTGTTGTCGGACAAGCGGCATTGACGGCTACCTTGCGAAATTCGATAAGCAAGGATCGTCTTGCCCACGCCTACCTGTTCTGCGGTTCACGAGGAGTGGGGAAAACTTCATGTGCCCGTATCTTCGCTAAAACCATAAATTGCGAGCGTCGCACTCCTGAGGGGGAAGCTTGTAATGAGTGTCAGTCCTGCCGCGAATTCAACAAAGGCAATTCTCTTAACATTGTGGAGCTCGATGCTGCGTCAAACAATGGCGTGGATTACATGAGGGAGCTCACCGACCAGGTTCAGGTGCCACCGGTCAACGCACGCTACAGGGTGTTCATCGTCGATGAGGTTCACATGCTGTCGACAGCGGCGTTCAATGCTTTCCTAAAGACGCTTGAAGAGCCGCCATCCTACGTGGTGTTTATTCTCGCCACTACTGAGAAGCATAAGATTATTCCCACGATTCTGTCACGATGCCAGATATATGACTTCAGCCGCATCACCATTCAGGATATGGTGGACCACCTCAAGTATATCGCCTCGCAAGAGAATATAGCGGTAGAGGACTCGGCTCTTAATGTGATAGCCAGAAAGGCTGACGGAGCCATGCGTGACGCGCTCTCTATTTTTGACCAGGTTGCCGCGTCGTCGATGGGAAATGTCACTTATCGCGCGGCGATAGAAAGTCTTAACATTCTTGATTACGAGTATTACGACCGTCTTGTGGAGGCGTTTCTTGCCGGAAATGTTCCCGATGCGCTCCTTATTTATAAGGAGATTCGCGACAAGGGGTTTGACTCGCTGTTTTTCATCAACGGTCTCGCCGCTCATTTCCGTGACCTGATGGTGGCGCGCGAGCCTTCGACCATCACTCTGCTTGAAGCGAGTGATGAGGCTAAATCACATATTGCTGCGGTGGCAGCTAAATGCAATCCCGCTTTCCTCTATAAAGCGATGGATCTTCTGAATGATGCCGATCTCAATTACCGTACCGCTTCCAATAAGCAGTTTCTTGTCGAACTTACGTTGATAAAACTGTGCCAAGCGGTCAGCCCCTCTCAAAATGACAGTGATGCGAGAGAGGGGCAGTTGCGTCCGATAACAAAATCGGACAGTGCATCACCGGCAGCTCAACCGGCAGCTCCGCAGCCTAAGGCTCAAAAAGCGCCGGCACCTGCCGTGCCGCCGACACCTGCCGCGGGTGTGAGACACATGGCAGTTCCGCCGCCCAAACCGGCAGCCGCACCCAAGCCGAGAGCGTCTTTTGGAGGCCTCAATGTGCCTGATTTGTCGATTAAAGGGTTCAAAAAGCAGGAGGAGAGCAAGGTTTCGGAGGAGGCGACTACTTATCAGCGCAGAAACGGTTCCTTCACCGATGAGCAATTTGCCGAAGCGTGGAAGAGCATCATGGAGAAGTATCCTACCGAACACCTGATGATAAATGCGATGCGTATATCCAAGCCGCAACGCACGGGCGAGACTCTATTCAAGGCTGTGGTGGAAAGCGAGGCAATACGTGACGTACTCGTCACATCGATGCAACTTATCGTGGGAGAATTGCGCTCGCGTCTTCTTAACGATTATGTGACCCTTGAGGTGGATCTGAACAAGGAGAAAGCTACTGTCACATCATTGACCGATGCTGAGGCTTTTCAGGTGATGCGTAAGAATCATCCATACTTTAATGAATTCATCGATGATTTCCATCTTACACTGATATAATTGAAATTTTACAAATAGGTTGATCCAAAATCAGCCTATTTTTTGTTATAAGTATGGTTAATCATGAAGGAAAAAGATTATAAAATGTGAAATTATAATTTTTAATATGTAACTTTTTCCTAATTTTGCCAAAATTTTGAATGTAAATTATCATCATGCCGAAGAATTTAGTCATAGTAGAGTCGCCTGCTAAGGCAAAAACAATAGAAAAATTTCTGGGTTCCGACTATAAAGTTATGTCGAGCTACGGACATATCCGAGACCTTAACAAGAAAAAATTCGGCATCGATGTTGAGCACGGATTTATGCCGGTGTATGAGATTCCGGCTGAGAAGAAGGCTCTTGTCGCTGACTTGAAGAGTGAGGTGAAGAAAGCCGATACGGTGTGGCTCGCATCCGATGAGGACCGCGAGGGTGAAGCGATAGCATGGCACTTGTGTGAGGTGCTCGGGCTTGATCCGCACACCACCAAGCGAATCGTGTTTCATGAAATCACCAAGAAAGCGATAGAAGAGGCTATAAAAAATCCTCGTGCCATCGACTTGAACCGTGTTGACGCCCAGCAGGCGCGCAGAGTGCTTGACCGTATAGTGGGGTTCGAGCTGTCGCCGGTGCTTTGGAAAAAGATTAAGCCGGCTCTATCCGCCGGACGTGTGCAGTCGGTAGCGGTAAGGCTTATCGTGGAGCGCGAAAAAGAGATTTCGGAATTTAAATCTGAGCCGTTCTATCGCGTCAACGCTGAGTTCTTGACACCGTCGGGATCTGTGATTAAGGCGGAACTCGCTCATCGTATATCTGACAGGAGTAAGGTCGAGGAGCTGTTTAAATCTTGTGTCGGAGCTTCATTTAAAGTGACAGCCGTCACCGAGAAGCCGCTGTCCAAGTCACCGGCGCCGCCGTTTACTACTTCTACACTGCAGCAGGAAGCCGCACGAAAGCTCGGTTTCACCGTGTCGCAGACCATGATGATCGCCCAGCGACTGTATGAGGCGGGTTACATAACCTATATGCGTACCGACTCGTTGAACCTGTCGACGCAGGCGGTTTCCGCTATTGCCGCCGAGATAAAAGAGAAGCTTGGCGAGAACTATCTCAAGACAAGAAAATACCACACCCACAGCAAGGGCGCGCAGGAAGCTCACGAGGCTATCCGTCCTACTGAAATATCATCAAAAACAATTGATGGAACATCGCAGGAGAAGAAACTCTATTCACTGATATGGAAGCGCACCATCGCTTCGCAGATGGCTGACGCGCAGATAGAGAAGACCACTGTTGAGATCACTCCTTCCACCCGCTCGGAGCATTTTACTGCAACCGGCGAGGTCGTGAAGTTTGACGGCTTCCTGAGGGTGTATATCGAGGGTCGAGATGACGACAGCGTGGAGGATGATGCCGGTCGTCTTCCTGAGATACAGCGAGGCGAAGAGCTTGGCATCGGTGATATAGTGGCGACGCAGCGTTTCACTCAGCAGCCGCCGCGCTATACTGAAGCTTCGTTGGTGAAGAAAATGGAGGAGCTTGGCATAGGTCGTCCGTCGACCTACGCACCCACTATCTCCACCATTCAGGCTCGTGAATATGTTGAAAAGGGAGAGAATCCCGGCGAAGAGCGCCGATATGAGGTGCTCACGTTGAAGGATGGCGAGATTTCAGTGTCGCAGCGTTCGGAGACTACCGGTTCGGAGAAGGGTAAGCTCATCCCTACTGATATAGGAGAAATTGTAAATGACTTCCTGACGGAGTATTTCCCCTCGATTCTTGACTATGATTTCACCGCCAAGATGGAGGAGAAGTTTGATGATATTGCCGAGGGCACGCTCGGTTGGAGCAAGGAGATAGAGGATTTCTACACGATGTTCCATCCCGATGTGGACCATGCGCTTAATATGCGATTGGAGCATAAGGTGGGAGAGCGTCAGCTCGGAACCGATTCCGAAGGTCGTCCTGTGAGCGTGAAGATTGGCAGATTCGGTCCGTTGGTGCAGATCGGCGATTCCGAAAGTGAGGAAAAGCCCCGGTTTGCATCGTTGCTCAAAGGTCAATCGGTAGCCACAATCACGCTTGAAGAAGCGTTGAAACTCTTTGAATTCCCGAGAGTGCTTGGTGAATTTGAAGACTCAGAAGTGGTGGTGGCTATAGGAAAGTATGGTCCCTACGTGAAGCATAATGGTAAATTTGTGTCCATTCCTGAGGATAAGAATGCATCGGAGGTCACCCTTGAGGAGGCTGTGGAGATGATACAGCAGAAGAGGGAAGGGGAGACGAAGCGTCTTATAAAGAGCTTTGATGAGGAACCGGAATTGCAGATTCTGAACGGTCGTTACGGCCCCTACATCTCATTTAATAAGAATAACTATAAGATACCGCGCACGGTGACCGATCCCTCGGCTCTGACCCTGGAGGAGTGCCGTGATATTATCAAAGAGCAGGATGCGCGGCCCAAGAAGCCGGCACGTCGTGCCTCGACACGTAAAAAGTAAAAATAGAAAATAATTATGCCTCAATATAAATCCCGATCCACGAAACCCGGAGCCGAAAAGGCACCCTTTCGTCCTGATGTGATAGAAACCTATGTGCCGCAGGAGCCATGCAAGTTGCTGGAGTTCCTGATACAGTCGATGCCTCAGCGCAAGCGTACTTCGATAAAGGAGTTGCTTAAACACAATCAGATAGCCGTCAACGGAGTGCCGGTGACGCAGTTTGATGCCGAACTTAATCCCGGCGATAAGGTGCAGGCTAACCTTACACGTGAGTTTCGCGTGTTCAGTCATCGCCGTGTGAAAATCGACTATGAGGACGATGATATAATCGTGATCGAAAAGGGTTACGGTCTTCTTTCGATGGGTACCGATAAAATCAAGGATGGCACGGCATATTCGATTCTGCGTGATTATGTGAAGTGGGAGGATCCGAGAAACAAACTGTTTATCGTGCATCGTCTTGACCGCGATACTTCGGGGCTGATGATGTTTGCCAAGAATCCCAAAGCCAAGGAGGCTATGCAGCATAATTGGAACAATATGGTGCTTAACCGCAAGTATGTGACGGTTGTCGAGGGAAATGTGGAGCAGGATAGCGGAGTGGTTAAAAGCTATCTTGTGGAAAATTCCCAGATGGAGGTGTATTCATCGCAAGAACCTGTGGAAGGTGGCGAGTGGGCGGTGACACGCTACAAGGTGTTGAAGCGCGGCAACGGCCACACCATGCTTGAAGTGGAGCTTGACACCGGACGCAAGAACCAGATCAGGGTACACATGAAGGACTTGGGGCATCCTATAGCCGGCGACCGTAAGTATGGCGCGCGTGCGTCAATCATACATCGTCTTGCCCTTCATGCCCAGACGCTGCGATTTGCGCATCCGGTGACGCGTCGCGACATGAACTTCACGACACCTATTCCCGGATCGTTCTTCAAGCTCACAGGAGGAAAGTAAGAGCATTTTTCCCATCAGTCGAAGTGAAAAATATAACAGGGGCGCGTCGATAATCTCATTGACGCGCCCCTGTTTTTTGAGTCTTGTTGTCGGCATCGGTTACCATCCTCCTGACGCACCTCCTCCGCCGGTCATTCCTCCGCCAAACGAACCTCCTGAGAATCCGCCGCCCCCGAATCCGCCTTTTCCTCCGCCGCCGGGGATTATCACTATCGGCGGCACGATCACCTTGGGGATGGTATAGGAGGTTTGGGTGTGATTGCCGCAATTGCGGCACGCGTACTCCTTAATGCCCACCCCTTCGTTGAACTCGGTCGGTTTCCTTATCACGCGGTCGCTGCGCAGTGAAGCTGCACGCGCTCCGCATTTCGGGCACACTTGGTAGATGGAATGCTGATTGACAAACGGAAGTATGTCGGTCTCGCCGCAAGTGTCGCATAGCCACACGTCATAATCCACAGAGTCGAGCTTTTCCTCAAGATCCTGTGCAGGGGTGAGATACTGGTTGTCGGTTTGCTCGTCGAGGCGTCTCATTTTGTGATGGCAGTTGGGGCATATTCTGCGGCGTGTGCGTTGATAACGCATGGCAAGCCATATCAAAAATGTTACCACAAATGGTATTCCAAGCCCGATGAAGCCGATGATCAATGCCGGAATCATCATGCGTTTCAACGCCATATACCTGTTGTAGCGGTCGTCATGGCGTGTGCGGAACAGGGTCCATAGCAGCCACGCAACCAAAAACAGCGCTAATGCCGCTCCTGATCCGAGCCACAAACTGAACAATTCCTCGCTTTCGTTACCTTGCGAGGCAAGTTCATCATTGGCATATTTCGACATAAGCTCTTCGGTGGCTCCCGGAGTGGATGCGAGCCTCGCTATCTCGTTGACGGCAGCTGTGACTCCACCGTCGTAATCTCCCTCCTTGAAATGTGGAGCGACGATGTTGCGGATGATGCGGCCTGCGAGGATGTCGGGCACAACGCCCTCCATGCCATAGCCGGTGCGTATTGCCATGCGGCGGTCGTTAACCGACACGAGAAACAGCAGCCCGTTGTCCTTATCGCGTTTCCCTATGCCCCATTTTGTAAACAGATCAGTGGCAAATGAATCGATATCGCCCCCCTTGATGGTCTCGACAACGACCACCACCACTTCCGATGACGTGTTTTTCCACAGCTCTGACAGTGTGGTGTTGATGCCTGCCTCGGCTTCCGGCGAGAGCAGGTTGTCAGGGTTACTCACATAGCGGGTTCTGTCGGCTACATGGACGTTGGGTATCTCTTCCGGGGAGTATTCCTTTGCTGATATTCCGGCTACGATTATCAGCTGGATAAGCAATGTTATGAATCGGTATCTCATATTCTTTCTAACAGGTGTTTTTGAGATGGGTTATGTTATTGTATGATTGACAGGGACTGCGTTCACACCGCCGGCAGACTCATGCCATAAAGTTTTCGGTAGAGATCGAGGGCGTAAACGTCGGTCATGCCTGAAATATGATCGAGTACGGCTTGCACCTTGCCATATAGCGTGGGAGCGCCGATGTCATATTGTTTAGGCACTTTACTTAATAACAACGAAGAGTAGTTAAGTTCAGGAAATCTCACGGCATGAATGAGCTTTTCCATGAGAAATGATATGATGCGGTTACCGGCAAGTTCGATGTCGACCACGTCGCTTGCTTTGTAGATTTTGTCCCAGGCGAGTGCCGAACACCTCCGGTAGCCCCTCTTTTCGAGCGGAGAGATATGCTCAAGAAGCGATCCGGTGAATGTTCCTTCGAGGATGGATGTTTCATTTTTGATGAATGTCGCCGCACATTCTTTTACGAGGGCGCCTATGACGCAACTGCGCAGGTAGGCGATTTTTTCGTTAGGGTCGTCGACATGGCTCATGGTGGCTCGCATATTTCCTTGACGCTCGGCGGGGAAGAACGACATGAATGTGTCGATGACCTCGTCGGTCGCCAGCACTCTGAGTTTGTGGGCATCCTCGATGTCCATCACTTGGTAGCATATATCGTCGGCGGCTTCGACTATGTATACAAGCGGGTGGCGTGCGTAGCACACTTCGCCGTTTTTGCCATATTTTTTGAGCAGTCCGAGTTCATCAGCTATACGTTGGAATGTCTCTACTTCCGATTCAAAGAATCCGAATTTTGACTTTCCTCCGGCAAGGCGTGATTCATAGGGATACTTCACAATTGAGGCGAGCATGGAGTAGGTCATTGCGAATCCTCCCGGGCGGCGTCCGTTGAATTGGTGGGTGAGCAGCCTTAATGAGTTGGCGTTACCCTCAAAATTTGTGAGGTCCGCCCATTGGCGTTCCGTCATTTTCGATTTGAGCACATTTCCCGGACCTTCGCTGAAGAAGGTTGATATGGCTTTCTCGCCGGAGTGTCCGAATGGTGGATTGCCGAGGTCATGCGCGAGGCAGGCTGCCCCGACAATTTCGTCGAGTGCGTCAAGTTTTGAAACCCACGGCTCGTCGGCGTATTTCTCTTTCAGTACGGCGTGCACCTCGTTGGCGAGAGAGCGGCCCACTGACGCCACTTCCATCGAATGGGTAAGTCTGTTATGCACAAAAATGCTTCCCGGCAGAGGGAAAACCTGTGTTTTGTTCTGCAAGCGCCTGAAAGGAGACGAGAACACAAGTCGGTCGAAATCTCGTTGAAAATCGCTGCGCGACCCTTGCTGTGCATGGTGGTAGTCCTCCAGCCCCAGTCGTTTGTCATTGATCAGCTTGTCCCAATTCATCATAAATATTAGGTTTAGAGTTCGAAGTTACCATATTTTTGGATATATTCCAAACGGCATTGTCACATAGAAGAATGGTATTTCAGTGAAAAACACCCGTTATCATCATTTTTTAACATTATTGAGTTGGATTTTTGTCGCGGATTTAGGTAACTTTATGAAATTATAGAAATAAAATTTTGTATCATGAAACGTAGTTTTTTTATAATCACGCTATTGTGTTTGATGTTTCCGTTGACCGTTTCGGCGGTTATATCGAGAGCTAAAGTGGGGAGTGTGCAGCCGGGGCTTACTGAAGAGCAAGTCAAGAAGATACTTGGAGAACCCGATTTTATCCAGTTCAACAGTGTCTACAAGCAGCTCGGCTACCGTAAGGATGTGGGCAATGTGCTTGATTGTGTCAAGCAGATGATTATGGTTAATTTTAAGGATGGAAAGGTGGTGTCGATGACCTCTCAGCCTATTCCCTCAAGCGGAGGTGAGCACCCTGTTCCTAAATATGTGCCGATGCCACCCATGCCCATCGATGTCTATCCTGAGCAGTTGGTGATGTCATCGGGCGACTTCCAGACTCTTGTGGGGCTGATAAAAAATGCTCCTAACGACCATAACCGCATGGCGCTCATCGAAGCCGGAAGCCTCAACAATCAGTTTCAGGCATCGCAAGTGGCGATTGTCATGGCATTGTTCCCTAACGAAAATGACCGTATGGAGACACTACGCTTCATGGGACCGCATATCTCGGTCTATGACAACACTGCCGCTATAATGGAGCAGTTGACCGCCGCCGGCAATCTGCTTGAAGCCGCTGTCATCCTCGGCGAATGATCCCTTCGTGCTATTTTTTCTTACTCATTCAAGAAAAATTATTGGAAGCGACAAGAAAAACGGACAGTGATGTCCGTTTATTTTTTTGCATAAACAAAAATAAAATAGGTAAATTAGTGAATTCTATTTCTGATTTTGGATGTTTTTAGTATATTTGCGGAAATAGAATTGTGATATATGATAGAAGAAATATCTTTCAAGAATATATTGTCGTTTAAAAATGAAACGACTTTGAGTTTTGAGGCGACAGGTGATAGGAGCATCGAAACTTCTCATGTCGTGGAAATGCCTAACGGCACAAGGCTTTTAAAGTTTGCGTTGGTGCTTGGCGCCAATGCGAGCGGAAAAAGCAATCTTTTGTATGCTCTTGAGGCGCTGCATGGTTTCTGGACCTTCAATCCATCAGATATGGATAGCAAAACCGGAATTGAACCTTTCATGCTTGACAGTGATACTCCACATGAGCCTTCTGAGTTCAATCTGAAAATATGGATTGATGGAATAAGATATTGGTATCAGCTTCGTTTGACAGGAAAAGTTGTGTTTCTTGAAAGATTGTCCTACTACAAGACTACACAGCCGATTCTGGTGTTTGAACGCAGGCTTGAGGATGGACAGTCGGTAATAAAGACCAATCCTGCAGTTCAAAAGATCGACGGCGAGACGTTGAAAATGTTATCACTTAACTGCCTGCCAAATATGTCGGTATTTGCTGCACGTGGGCGTGTCAATATGAAATTCAGTCATGTCGATAATTTCCGAATGTGGATACATGGCGGTTTTATGCCTACGATTTATCCTGAGACCGACATGACGAAATTTGCACGCAGGATGCTGAAAGATAATAATGATTTCAAATCCTACATGCTCAATTTCTTGAAGATGGCTGATTTCAACATCACTGGGTTGAATGAACATGCTGATGAGGAAGGCTTGCGTAAACTCGGATTTGAGCACACGGTCGAGAATGAGAGGGGAAAGGAGATATATGAATTGAATTTCATACATCAGAGCAACGGTACGCGCCGTCTGCTGGGAATAGAAGCTGCTGTGTTTGATCTATGCCTGAACGGCTCATTCCTCATGATAGATGAAATGGATGCATCGCTTCATCCTGAACTCATGGAATATATTCTTCGCCAGTTCCTTCTTGAGCCGTCGCAGAGCCAACTCCTTATCACAACTCATTATGACGGGTTGTTGCGCACTGTCAATGACCTTATCAGAAAAGACAACATTTGGTTTACCGAGAAAGATAAGTCAGGAGCTTCCCAGTTGTACTCATTGGTAGAATTCAAGGGGTTGAGCAAAATCGCTCACCTTGACAAAGCCTATCGAAACGGAATCTTTGGCGCTTTACCACAGATTAAGGATTGAGATATGGCACGAAAAACTAATGTCAGAGAGCCGCGCCGTCCACGTACGGTGGTGCTGGGAGCCGGGATAACGGAATATTGGTATCTCAAACATCTGAAAAAGCTGCAAGGTTATAACTGTGTGTTGCAACCAAGTCTTTTTGGAGATGAGTCAATGCTGACGATATATCAGAGGATACAGGATGCTGTGTCTGGCGGAGCATCGGTGATCTGTGTGTTTGATGAGGATGTGCGTCAGTGGAACGACGTCGAGCGTAGGCGCATGGATGAGATTCGCAATCGATATGATGGCGATGAGCGAGTGGTGATAGCAAGCAGTATGCCGTCAATCGAATATTGGTTCCTGCTGCATTACGAGAATACAAATAGGTTTTTCGGCACATCAAATAAAGTGATTGAGGCTTTAAGAAAGCATATCCGGAATTTTGATAAAAAAGACCAATTCTTGCGTCAGGAGAAATGGGTGGCAATGATGATTGAAGAGAATAGAATGGCTGGCGCTTCTGAGCGTGCTAAGCGTCTTGGGCATTCGGGAGAATCTTATTCCGATTTTTGGAAGGCGGTTGATAGGTTGGAAGAACGATAAAATGAGCAAAAAAATCTGATTTTTAGAATAATTGCGGAATGTTGGGAAATTTCCGCAATTTTCGTTATATTTGCACGATTTTTTGTACAAGACAAAACAGAAGTATAATTTTTATGGCAAACCCAATTAAGAAAACCATCGAGCTCAGTGATGGACGTACCATCACACTTGAGACGGGCAAGCTCGCCAAGCAAGCCGATGGAGCGGTAGAGTTGCGCATGGGCAATACGATGCTCCTGGCAACCGTAGTATCAGCCAAGGAGGCTGGAGAAGGCGTGGATTTCATGCCTTTGCAGGTAGAATATAAAGAGAAATTTTCATCAAACGGACGTTTTCCCGGAGGTTTCCTCAAGAGAGAAGGTCGTGCATCGGACTATGAAATTTTGACCGCACGTCTTGTTGACCGTGTGCTCCGTCCACTTTTTCCCGACAATTACCATGCCGACACATTTGTGAACATCACCATGTATTCGGCTGATGGCGAAGAGATGCCCGATTCACTTGCCGGTCTTGCAGCGTCGGCTGCGATTGCAGTGAGCGACATACCTTTCAACGGCCCTATTTCGGAAGTGCGTGTGGCACGCATCAACGGCGAGTTCGTGATCAACCCCACTTTCAAGCAGCTTGAGGATGCCGACATGGAATTGATGGTTGGCGCCACCTACGATAATATCATGATGGTTGAAGGTGAAATGAAAGAGGTGAGCGAAAGCGATCTCCTTGCTGCCTTGAAAGCTGCTCATGATGCCATAAAAGTTCAATGCTTAGCCCAAATAGAGCTTGCCAAGGAAGCTAACGCCACCGTAAAACGTGAATATTGCCATGAAGTCAATGACGAAGATCTTCGCAAGGATGTTCATGACAAATGCTATGATAAAGCTTACGCCATCGCTAAAGCCGGATGTGCTGACAAGCACTGGCGTCAGGATTCGTTTGACGCTATCTGCGATGAATATATCGAATCACTTCCCGAAGAGGAGCGTGATGAAAAGACTCCGCTCGTGAAGCGCTACTACCACGATGTTGAGCGTGAAGCCGTGCGTCGTTGCATCCTTGACGAGGGTGTGCGTCTTGACGGACGTAAGACCACCGACATCCGCCCCATCTGGATTGAAACCGACTATGTTCCGGGTCCTCACGGATCGGCAGTGTTCACCCGTGGCGAGACTCAGGCTCTTGCTACAGTCACTCTCGGCACCAAGCTCGATGAGAAGATTCTCGATGAGGTTTTGACTCAAGGCAAGGAGCGTTTCTTGCTTCACTATAACTTCCCGCCGTTCTCTACCGGTGAAGCGAAAGCTACACGTGGTGTGGGACGCCGTGAAATCGGTCATGGAAATCTTGCCCACCGCGCATTGAAGGGTATGTTCCCTGAAGGATTCCCCTACGTTTGCCGCATCGTGAGCGATATCCTTGAATCCAACGGTTCTTCGTCAATGGCAACAGTATGTGCCGGAACTTTGGCTCTTCTTGATGCCGGAGTAAAGATGAAGAAACCTGTGAGTGGTATCGCCATGGGTCTTATAACCGATACCGACGGTCAGAAGTATGCTGTCCTTTCCGATATCCTCGGCGATGAGGACCACCTTGGCGACATGGACTTCAAGGTGACAGGAACACGTGACGGTATCACCGCCACTCAGATGGATATCAAGTGTGACGGCTTGTCATACGAGATCCTTGAAAAGGCTCTTCTTCAAGCTCGTGACGGACGCCTTCACATACTCAACCTTATAGAGGAGGCTATTCCGGCTCCGCGTGAGGATTACAAGCCCAATGTGCCCAGAATCATCACAATGACTATTCCTAAGGATCTTATCGGTGCTGTGATCGGCCCGGGCGGAAAGATTATCCAGGGTATTCAGGAGGCTTCAGGCGCCACTGTTTCTATCGATGAGGTGAACAATGAAGGCTTCATTGAAGTTGCCGCCACCAACAAGGCTTCAATGGACAAGGCTCTTGAAATGATCAATGCTATCGTGCAGCTTCCTGAAGAGGGTAAGACTTACACCGGTAAGGTGCGCTCAATCCTTGATTTCGGAGCATTTGTGGAATTCATGCCTAACCGCGACGGACTTCTTCACATCTCTGAAATAAGCTGGGATCGTCTTGAAAACATGGAGGCTTCCGGTCTTAAAGAGGGTGACACTGTAGAGGTGAAGCTCATTGAGATTGATAAGAAAACAGGAAAATTCCGTCTTTCAATGCGTGCTTTGCAGCCCAAGCCGGAAGGATATGTTGAGCCTCAGCGCCGTGAGCGTCCGCAACGCAACAACGACCGTGGACCGCGTCGCGATGACCGTCCTCGCCGTGATGACCGCGGACCGCGCCGTGACGATCGTCGTCCGCGCCGTGAAGAGCAACATAACGAAGAATAATTTCATAAAGAAATTTGTTATAAGTGAGGATATGTATCGTATCCTCACTTTTTATTTTAACCCTGCTGTATTATTATGTGGATAGATTCGCTGTTTTTGGTCATGGGGCTTGTGTTGATTCTTGTCGGGGCTAATGCTCTCACTGACGGAGCTTCATCGATAGCCCGGAGGTTTGGCATCAGTGACCTTGTGGTGGGATTGACGGTGGTGGCATTCGGCACATCGGCTCCCGAACTCGTCATAAGCATCGTGTCGGCAATCAACGGTAGCGCCGAGCTCGCTATCGGCAATGTGGTTGGAAGCAATCTTTTCAACACGCTTGTCATTGTGGGTGTCACGGCTGTCATTGTGCCTATTGTCATAACAAAGAGCATAATGTCCAACGAGATTCCGCTGGTGGTGCTTTCTTCGCTTGTGCTTCTTGTGATGGGCAATGGGGTGTTTCTTGACGGAGCTGCCGAGAGGATGGTCACGCGTGGCGACGGGATCGTGCTGCTGTTGTTCTTTGCCATTTTCATGCGTTACACCTTTTCTCAGGCTAAAAACACCGATGGAGTCGATCCTGCTTCGGAGGAGGTGTCCAAGAAAAAGCCCATGAGTATGCTTAAGGCTATTCTTTGGGTGGCAGGCGGTCTTGCCGCGCTTATATATGGAGGCGACAGGTTTGTTGCCGGAGCTTCGGGCATAGCCCGCGGGCTTGGAGTAAGTGAGGCTGTGATAGGCTTGACCATAGTGGCTGCCGGCACTTCGCTTCCGGAGCTTGCCACTTCGGTGACCGCCGCTCTCAAAGGAAAGACCGGCATAGCGCTGGGCAATGTGATCGGCAGCAATATTTTCAATATATTTCTGGTGCTCGGGGCGTCGGCTGCCATCCGTCCGCTGCCGTTTGGTTCGATAGGAAATTTTGACCTTCTCACTCTTGTTTTTGCATCACTTCTGTTCTGGATATTCGGTTGGGTTATCAAGACACGCACTATCACCCGCATTGAGGGAGCTTTGATGGTGGGCGTTTATGTAGCGTATGTGGGAATGTTGATATCTAATGTACGTTAAATTTCTTGGAGAGTGATATTTTTTTGTTATATTTGTGACATCGAACTGAAATTCAAGAAATATAGAAATAGCAAAACTTAAAATTAGATTAAAATGAAAAAGAAATTTATCTGTACCGTATGCGGTTACGTTCATGAAGGTGATGAAGCTCCCGAAAAGTGCCCTCTTTGTGGCGCTCCTGCAAGCAAATTCAAAGAAATGGAAGAGAACCCTCTTCTCCAATTCGTGACTGAGCATGAAATCGGTGTAGCTAAAGATACTGACGATCAAATGAAGGAAGACCTTACTGCTCACTTCAACGGTGAGTGCATGGAGGTTGGTATGTATCTTGCCATGTCTCGTCAAGCTGACCGTGAAGGTTATCCTGATGTAGCTGAGGCTTTCAAGCGTTACGCTTTCGAAGAGGCTGAACACGCTTCTAAATTCGCTGAACTTCTTGGCGAACACGTTTGGGACACCAAGACTAACCTTGAAAAGCGTATGGCTGCTGAGGCTGGCGCAAATGCCGACAAGATGCGCATCGCACGCCGTGCTAAAGAACTTAACCTCGACGCTATTCATGACACTGTTCATGAAATGGCAAAGGATGAAGCACGCCATGGACAAGGTTTCCAGGGTCTTTACAACCGTCATTTCGGAAAGAAATAATATCGAGTTTCTTTAAATTGACAACGCCGTGCCACTTTATAGTGGTGCGGCGTTTTTTCTGCTGATATTAGACCTGCATGACTGTTTTGGCAAACAGCGGTTTAGCTATAAAAAAGTGCTATTATGTTCTGATTATTACGTTTATGGGAAATGCTATTGATTCCGGTTGTAGATGTGTTAAATATTGATAATTTATGTCTAATTTATCCAATTATTAAGACAAAAAGATATAATTTTGCAGCGGGAATAACACATACTCAGGTTTTATAATGAAGTGCAGAACAATATTGTCTTTGGCTATAGTGGTGAATTTCTGTGCAGCATGGGCATGGGAATACACTGATTCTGTGTGCGTATATTTTCCTAAGAGTGGCGATAAGATTAATACGGAGCTTTATGATAACGGCAAGGCTCTCAAAGAGTTTGCCGCAAGAATGGATAGTGCCATGGCGTGTGACTCATTGCCGACGGTCATAAAATCCATACGTATCAGCGGAGCGGCTTCTCCCGAAGGTCTCTCTTCCTATAATGATAAACTTTCACGGCGCAGGGCGGAAAGCCTTGCCGAGTGGATTTCTTCATTGAGCCTGTGTGCCGATTCTTTGATACAGATAAGTTCTATTGGCGCCGACTGGGAGGGGCTGACTGAAAAATTGCACACTGACAGTGCGTTTTCCGGCAGAAGCGAAATGGCAGAAGCTGTCAAGCGCATTGATGCTGCCGGCTCCGGTCATGGCTCAACTCGGCAATTATGGCAGATTTTGCCACGGAACGTCTACAATTATCTACAGAAAAATACTTTTCCGCCATTGAGAATGGCACGAGCCGATGTGATATTGGAAAGGGTGACGGTTCCATCTCAACCATCGGTCGATATAGCGACTGATCGTACATTGACTGACAGCACATCCACTGTCGATCAATCATCGGATATGACTGTTGTGACCGATACTGTGGCGATTGCTCCGTATGCTCCGGTCATGGATTACGAGGATGGTTCAGAGCGTGGAAAGATGTTTCCGTTTGCCATCACTACCAATCTACTCTACGATGCCGCTATGATACCCAATCTCGGCATCACTGTTCCGTTGGGGCGCAAGTGGTCGGTCGAAGCTTCATGGATGTATGCGTGGTGGAGCCGAAATGTCCGTCACCGTTACTGGCGGGTGTATGGCGGTGAGCTTGGTGTGCGCCGATGGTTTGGCTCAAGGAATCGTCAGTTGCTGTCAGGACATCATGTGGGTGTTTACGGTCAGATGCTGACCTATGATTTCGAATTTGGCGGCAAGGGCTATCAAGGCGGCCGCTGGACATGGGGCGCCGGTGTGTCCTACGGCTACTCGCTTCCGGTGAGCTCTCGCATCAATATTGATTTCACGATAGGATTCGGCTATCTCGGTGGCGAATATAAGAAATATCATCCTGCCGACGGTTGTTATGTGTGGGATTCCACTCACCGTCTTAACTGGTTCGGACCCACCAAGGCTGAGGTGTCGTTGGTGTGGTACATCGGCAGCTTGAAGCAGAGGAAAGGAGGTGAGCGATGAATTCCATCGTTTCCCGTCTTCTCCTTATCTTCGGTTGCTCTGTAGCCATGACAAGCTGCGAGCACAAGGACTTGTGCTATGACCATGGTCATAGTGTGGAGATAAACGTAAAATTCAAATGGGATGCGGCACCCGATGCCGATCCCAATACAATGGTTGTAAACTTCTTCTCGCTTGACGGAAAGCATGTTGCCCGCCGAGAATTTTCCTCGCGCGATGGAGGTGTAGTCAAGGTTGATGAGGGTGAATACAAGATTCTCTTTCATAATGGGGAGATGGAAACCGTAAATGAGGATATAGACAGCTATGACCTCTATGGACTCGTCACTAATGATGAATCGCTGTTGGCTCCGATGTCGCGAGACATGAAAGCGCCTCCGAGGCCCGAGGCGTCGGCTGAGGAGCCTGTGAAAGCGACTGCCGAGACTGTGTGGGCAGGAAAATGTGAATATGTCATGGTCGAGCGCGACAAGAAAGGGCAGGTGGTGGAGCTGTATCCCGAGGAGGCGACAGCACACTACACCGTAGAAGTGGTCAATGTTGAGAATCTGCGTGACAACATCAATATCAGTGCTGCCCTTTCGGGATTGTCTGAGCGACTGAACATAAGCCGCAGCGCTGCAGCCGGAAAGCCGGTGACAGTGCCGTTCTCTATCGACCGTAAGGACGACAGGACTATTGAAGCTCAGTTCTTGACGTTCGGTCACTGTCCTGATGACAATGCCGTGCCCCACATTCTGTCAATCTACACATCGGGCAAGGTCTATTTTAACTTTGAGGTGACCGATCAGGTGCATAATGCTCCTGACGACAAGAATATCTACATCAAGATCGATGGGCTCACCTTGCCTAAAGAAGGCGAGACTGTCACCCCTGCGATTGATGACTGGGGCGAAGCGGAGGATGTGGATATCAAGATGCTATAGAAACAATTTGTCAAATTAAAATAATAATCATGAAATCGAAAACAAAACTTTTAAGTCTTGCTTCAGTAGTTGCTCTCGGGCTTGTTTCATGTACTAATGACGAGCTGAAAGAGATCTACTCAGGTGAAGAAATCACATTCACTACAAAAGTGAGCCGTGCGACTCCGACAACTCTTAAGGAACTTGACGGATTTAGAGTCTATGCCGATGCCGATGGTTACTCCAAATTGTTTATCAACGGCCTTATGGCAAGAAAGAAGTCAACAGGCAGCGGCGATTATGAGCTTGAAAGCAAAATCACCTGGCCTGTGGATGTCAATAGAATCAGCTTTTGGGCATACGGTCCGGAAAATGTTAATATAAAGCCTAACTTTACCGGACAAACACAAACATTGTCCGATTTCACTGTTGCTTCAGATATGGTTAACGGTGGTAAAGATCATAAAGATCTTGTGGTGGCATATACCAGAGCTGAGCGCGATAATACAAGCGGTATGCAGGTGCCACTCGTTTTCCGTCACGCTTTGTCGCAGATTGAGATAAAAATTAAAAAGGGTGATGGCTATGAAGAGGGTCGTATAGTCAAGGTAAAAGGTGCATGGATTGTAAATGTTGACTCTGAAGGTGAATTTATCTTTGGTAAAGACCCTAACGATTATTTGAAATGGAGAACCCAGACCTTGTCTAACTATGGTCGTACACTTTCTGAAGGTACGAAATTGGGTGAGGGTGTCGACATGATAAGCAATGAAGACGGTGGTAATAATTCAAGCCTTATGTTGCTGCCGCAGACTTTCAACAAATATGTGTTTGAAAACCTCATGGAGGCTTCTGATGTGTCTTCAAGCGCGAGAGACAGTAAGCCGGGAGCATATATTTTGGTTCTTTGCCGAGTAGAGACTGAGCATAAATTTGATGCCACTGACAATGATACTGCTGTTGGTCCTCTATATGGCTCTGATGGCACTACGGTTGTTGGTCACGTTCACCAGCTGTTCCCTGTCACAAGTGATGCGAGCGGACGACACACATTCAAAGCTGATGCCTATGGATATTCATGCGTTCCTATCGAAGGCACATGGATGCCCGGCAAAAAATATGTGTACACTCTTGAATTCTGCGGTAGAAACAGTGGCGCCGGTGTTTATCCTCCCGAACCGCTTCCTGATGGAATTCCTGAAGGCGAGAAGCGTCCCGATGACAAAAGACCCGGTGATCCGGTGCTTGACGATCCTATCACATTCAGCGTGACTGTTTCCGACTGGGTTAGCAACGATAATCCTCAAGAGGATCTTGAGACTCCGATGAACTAACCTTCGGCAGATGGTTGTTCTCGACTCACAATACAAATTTCAAGCATGGCAGCGCAATGATTGGTTGTGCGCCATGCTTGTTGTGTTGTGTGTCATTTTCACATCATGCGATGGCACAGCAGATAGTGAAGAAGAAAAATCACTCTCACGCATCGAGGTCGACTGGAGCAGCTACGGAAAGAGTGTTCCTGCCGGAATGACTGTATTGTTTCAGCACATTGAAACCGGAGATATGGTGCAGGCGATTGACAATGATGTCACCGGCATCACTTCCCGTCTTTCCCCGGGACGGCATTGGGCGACCGTGTTCAATCTCACCGAGCAGGAGTTTGTCAACATCGGCTTCCGTGGGCTTGATGCTGTGGAGACCGCCAAGGCGTATGTCAAAGAATCAGCTACGTCAAAATGGTATGACGGGGTTGCCGGAAGCGGTAATTATGTTGCCGGGCAGCCCGAATGGCTTGCTGTGGATACAATCATGACAACCGCCATAGAGCCGGTTGCCGATGGCGTGAAAATAATAGGGACACTTCATCCGAAGAATATAATCTACACCCTTCATGTGACTGTTCATGTCGATAATATGGGCAATCTGCTCGCTGCACGTGGAGCGATAAGCGGTCTTGCCGCAGGACGGCGTTTTGCAGCCGACTTCCCCGAGGATAATGCCGTGACGGTCACTCATCTTATCGAAGCTGATGATTGGATATGCTCCCGTTCATCATCTCCGCAGGGCGACGGGCTTGTAAAAGCTGATGTGCGATGTTTCGGATTGCCGGCAAACCATAATGGAACACCCGAGGAAAACCGGCTTGAAATCCAGGCATTGCTTGCCGACGGTAAAACAGTCAAGAGATATGATATCCCGGTGGGACATCTTATCAAAGAGCCGGTACACGCTGCAGCAGGCAGGGGCGACAATCTCGACCTATATCTTGAATTGCGGCTCGATCCGGCATTGCCGCCATATAGCGGCAACGGAGGCGGAGTTGATGTGTGGTTCAACGATTGGGATGAGCGTATCGATTTCAATATGCCGATATAAAATTGTTTTTCAGAAAAAAGTATGTATAAGCTGAAATATCAACATAAAACCAACGGATGGATAGCGTTGACCGTTTTTGCGGCACTTTCACTGAGTAGTTGCTCCGGTGCAGGCGATGAGCCTGATTCGGGCAACGGTAATGCTATAGTGTTTGGCGCCTATATAAGCGACGCATACGAGTCGCGCGCTTCGGTGGCAAATATCGATGACTTAAAAAAGGCGGGCTTTGGCGTGTTTGCCTCCAATACAGGCGCTGATGATTTCAATCCCGACGCTACCGTGGGTTTTACCCCCGATTTCATGTACAATCAGAAAGTGTGGTGGAAAGCTGCAAGTTCGGGAGTGATTGGAGCCGGTTCTTGGCTTTGTGATCAGGATAAATACTGGCCTCGGGGTAAGGTGTCATTTTTTGCTTATGCTCCTTATGCTGCCGCGTTTGGAGAAACCGGCATTACCGGGATTACCGGAATTGAAGTGTCGGGAAGTCCGAAAGTGACTTTCAAGATGGATAGTGATGTCGATAAGCAGATTGATTTTCTTTATGCCGATGCTGAAAAAACAGTCAATCTCGAAAAGGTTGATCAGGTGCAGTTCAACTTCAGACATGCGTTGTCGAGGGTGGGCTTCAGGATCGTTGCCGATGAGGTTATTGATGCCGCCACGACTCTCACAATCAACAGTGTGGTGTTCAAGTCATCATCGCTTGGAGCTTCGGGCGACTTGAATTTGGCTTCAGGCAAGTGGGAAAATGTGGAGGCTCGAGAGATGGAATATCCGTTTGAAACCGGGGATTTCATCGCAGGCAGCAATGTGATAACCCATGCCGCCGGGACAAAGATGTCCGATCTGACGGCAAATGGAAAGTATCTTATGCTCATTCCGTCAAATAAGGCTGTGCCGGTCGCAATTACAGTCAATTACGATGTTGCGACTGTCGATGCTAATCTCGCTGCCGGCGGCATTACAATCAACAATGAGATCACATCGGCGTTTGAATTCAATTTTGAAACCGGGAAAGCCTATTGGTTCACCCTGCGTTTAGGTCTGAAATCGGTTGATGTTGAACCTGTCGTTTCTGATTGGGAGGATTCCGAAACCGATTGGAAGCCGGAAGAGAAACAATGAGTGTAGGCTTGTAGCCGAAAGAGAATTGAAAATCTCCAAAAACTGGGATATTGACATGAAAATATTTAGACATATATTTATCGGGCTATCTCTTGCCACGTTGTTCATCGGTTGCTCTGAAGAGGGTGAGGAGATTGCTGACGCACGTGCTATAAAATTTTCCGTTGAGGCTCCAAGGGACGGTTTTCCCTCAAGAGCTGCTTCTCCCTCTGTGTTCGGTGCAGGCGACGGAGTTGGAGTGTTTGCCTGCTACAAGCCACAGGGCGATGACGGCACGACACCCTTTGTAGCCAATTTCATGCACAATCAACTTGTGTCGTTCGACGGTTTGTCATGGACCTACTCACCGCTCAAATATTGGCACGTGAACGGCACGGTAGAGTTTCGCGGATATTTCCCCTATAATAAAGAATATGATAACCTCGGCGACTGGTTTACGAAAATTACTCACGAATGCAAGACTGGATTGGAGCCGCTGTATGAGGCTCATTCATTGGTCAAGGCTGAAAACGGAGCACTGTCGGGCGATGGGGTCGGAGCCAATGGCAATCTCCGGTTAGGTTTTACTCCTCTGCTCAATAAGGTTAATTTCACGGCAAATGCCGATGATGGGCTTTTTGACGAAGTGGAGAGTGATGAGTATAAATATTGCCGTTTCTTGATAAAAGAATTCCGTATATGGGGTTTCTATAGGAAGGGGGAATACAATATGTCGGACGGTAGTTGGGAATTGAAGCGTAGTAGTGGCTCTTATTCCAAAAAAGTGCCGTTGGAGATGACTCGGAATATGGATAGAAAGAAAATCGAGGATGTAGTTCCGGGCTATGTGTATAATCCTGCCGACGGATACTGCACCGATACTGCCGTGGTTATTTCAGAGGGGGAGGATCCGATAAACATATTTGGAAAATCGGTTTATCTTATCCCGATGAATGGCGTTATTTCAGGCAACAACCCGGGATTTGAAGTCGTGTATGTGGTGTTGACAAAAAAGGATGGGGAGGATGTCTATAAAGAATCGGGCATAGTGACCCGTTCCGGAAGCTTGCGTGAAATATTCGCCGATCAAAAAGGATTGATTAAGAAAATCATACATGTGAATCTTGAGTTCTCGATCGATGGTGTTACCGTGACACGCAATCTGGAGGACTACCATTACAAGCCTATGTTTTAGCTTAGTCGTTGATTGATTGCTATAAAGCCCCGTGCCTTCATCAGGTGCGGGGCTGTTTTTATCTGCGGCTTTGCTCTGTTGTAGACATGGCAATGACGCATCTGGGTGTGTGAAATTTTCAATTTGCGTGTTGATGAGGGCGATTTCTTTCAAAAAGTGACAGTTTCTTCTGTGATTATGTCTTTTATGATGATTAATATATGCCGTTAGCATCTTTTAACTAATACTACGCGTATCTCATGTGGAATTTGTATATCTTTGTTTCCGTAAAGACAAAAATTAATAGATATAATCATCTTTTTATTAAAAATATATTACTAAGGCGGTGTGACGTGTATAAATTGTTTTTGTCAATACTTTGTGTGTATAATTATCAATTATTACTAAAACCAGTTATTATTCATTTTTCATGCAAAAAAGTCTCTTAATGCTATTGGCTATGATGGTATTTGCCATATCGTCAATAGGAGCTCAGACACGAACGGTGTCGGGAGTCGTATTATCGGCTGATGACGATGAACCGATATTGGGAGCGACTGTGATGGTCAATGGTACCCGAGTCGGAGGAACAACCGATATTGACGGAAAATTTTCGATCACCGGGATTCCGGCAAATGCTAAAACTTTAACAGTGAGTTATATCGGCATGAAGACGGCTGAGGTCCCCATTCAGAAGGAATTCATGACGGTGACACTTGTGTCGTCATCGGAACAACTTGAAGAGGTTGTGGTCACCGGTATGCACAAGATGGACAAACGCCTTTTCACCGGTGCCGCCACCAAGATAAATGCTCAGGATGCCCGAATAAGCGGTATGGCTGACATTAGCCGAAGCCTTGAAGGACGTGCTGCCGGAGTGTCGGTGCAGAATGTGTCAGGCACCTTCGGTACCGCTCCTAAGATCCGTGTCCGCGGTGCCACCTCCATCTACGGTAGCTCAAAACCGCTTTGGGTGGTCGACGGTGTCATTATGGAGGATGTGATGAACGTCTCAGCCGACGACCTTTCATCAGGTAATGCCGAGACGCTGATCTCATCGGCGATAGCCGGATTGAATGCCGATGACATTGAGAGCTTTGACATACTGAAGGATGGATCGGCGACATCTATATATGGTGCCCGTGCCATGGCGGGAGTGATTGTAGTCACCACCAAGCGCGGTAAGACAGGGCAGAACTCCATCTCCTATACAGGTGAGTTCACCATGCGTCTGAAGCCGAGCTACAGCACATATAATATCATGAATTCCCAGGATCAGATGAGCGTGTATCAGGAGCTGCAGAAGAAAGGCTACTTGAATTATGCCGAGATTGCCAATGCGTCGGCGAGCGGCGTATATGGCAAGATGTATGAGCTTATCACGCAGTATGATCCTGTCAACAAGAGATTCATGCTTGAAAACACTCCTGAAGCTCGCGCGCAGTATCTGCGTGAGGCTGAATACCGCAACACCGACTGGTTTGACGAGCTCTTCTCAACATCAGTGATGCAGAATCATTCAGTGTCGCTTTCATCAGGAACCGAAAAGGCTCAGTACTATGTGTCGGCAAGCGCCATGTATGATCCGGGATGGTACAAGCAGAGCACCGTGCAGCGTTATACCGCCAACTTCAACGGCAACTTCAATATATCTGATAAAGTGTCGTTCAATCTCATCAGCAACGCCTCTTTCCGCAAGCAGAAGGCTCCCGGCACTCTCGGCAGCGATGTTGATGTGGTGAGCGGCGAGGTCAAACGTGATTTCGACATCAACCCCTACTCATTCGCGCTCAATACATCGCGCACGCTTGACCCGAATACGTTCTACACCCGCAACTATGCTCCCTTCAACATCTCTCACGAGCTGGAGCATAACTACATGAAGCTCGGGGTTAATGACTTCCGCCTCACCGGTGTGTTTACCTACAAGCCTATCCGTAAACTTGAGTTCACGCTTCTCGGCGGTTTGCAAAGCACCACCACCCGTCAGGAGCACTTTATACTTGATGAGTCCAATCAGGCTCAGGCTTATCGTGCGATGCCGTCGACCGACATACGCGACAAGAACAAATATCTCTACACTGATCCCGATGACATATTTGCTGTGCCCATCACCATATTGCCAAACGGCGGTATATATGAACGTGCCGACCGCGATATGTTCAAGTGGGACCTCCGTGTTTCAGCAAAGTATAATGATGTCTTTAATGATAATCACATCGTGAACTTCTATGCCGGTATGGAGACCAACTCCGTCGACCGTCATTCCACATGGTTCCGTGGCTGGGGTATGCAATACAATCTCGGCGAGATCGCCAATTACGCCTACCATGCGTTCAAGCGCGGAAAGGAAGAGAATACCGACTACTACACGTTGACCAACACGAGCGAGCGCAGCGCCGCATTCTTTGCCAACGCTACCTACTCTTATCAGGGAAAATACACTTTGAACGGTACAATCCGATACGAGGGCACCAACTCCCTCGGCAAAAGCCGCAAGTCGCGCTGGCTCCCCACATGGAATATCTCCGGTTCTTGGAATGTGCATGAGGAATCATGGTTTCATGATTTCGAACCCACTTGGAGCCACCTCACCCTTAAAGCGTCCTATTCTCTTACAGGCGACCGTCCCTCGGTGAGCAACGCATACTCTATTATCAAGGCGTCAAACACCTGGCGCCCCAGCACGAGCACAAGCGAAACTCAGCTTTATCTTGCCGAGCTTGCCAACAGCGACCTGACCTACGAGAAAAAGCATGAGCTTAATATCGGTGTGTCGACCGGATTCTTTGACAACAGGATAAACATCGATTTCGATTGGTATCGCCGAAACAACTATGATCTTATCGGTATCGCCAACACGCAGGGTGTGGGCGGACAGATACGTAAGTTCGGTAACATCGCCTCGATGAAGTCACACGGTGTGGAGCTGTCGCTCACCACCCGCAACATCGTGACACGCGATTTCTCATGGACCACCAATTTCATTTACTCCTACAACAAGAATGAGGTGACCGACTTGAAAACCACCAAGCGTGTCATAGACCTCGTAGCCGGCAACGGTTTCGCGCAGGAGGGTTATCCCGTGAGATCGCTATTCTCCATCCCCTTCATGGGATTGAACGATGAGGGTATTCCCACTTTCCTTGATCAGGACGGCAACATCACTACCTCAGGGGTGTATTTCCAGACCTCCGATCCTGACAAACTTGGATTCTTGAAATATTCCGGCAGCATGGATCCGTCGGATGTCGGTTCTTTCGGCAATATTTTCCGCTATAAGGGTGTGTCGCTTAATCTGTATGTGACTTATTCGTTTGGCAATGTAATACGCCTTGATCCGGTGTTCCGCAACACTTACACCGATCTTACCGCTACGCCCAAGGAATTCAACAACCGCTGGTCGGTGCCGGGCGATGAGCGTCACACCAATGTTCCTGTGATAGCGTCACGCCGACAGAACCGCAACGACTCCGACCTTGCGTTTGCCTATAACGCTTATAACTATTCCGACATACGCATCGCGAAGGGCGATTTCATCAGAATGAAGGAGATTTCGGTGTCCTATCAGTTCCCGGCAAAAGCCACACAGGCGCTGAGAGTGTCGAAAGCGATGGTAAAGCTTCAGGCTACCAACCTGTTCCTTATCTATGCTGATAAAAAGCTGAACGGTCAGGATCCGGAGTTCTTCAACACCGGCGGTGTGGCGGCTCCTGTGCCGAAGCAGTTTACCCTCACTGTCAATTTAGGATTTTAATCATCAACAAGATCATTATAATATGAATAGATATATCAAAGGCGCCGTGTTGACGCTGTTAACAACCGTAACACTCACCGGCTGCAACGATTTTTTGGACGAGATGCCCGACAACCGCACCACGCTCGACTCGGAGGAGAAGATAAAGAGCTTGCTCGTGTCGGCATATCCTTATAAAGAGTATGCCTGGGTCAACGAGTTGTCGTCCGACAATTCCGATGATATAGGTGTGCTCTACAACGAGACTACACGTTGGATGGACGACACATTCAATTGGCGTGACGAATCAGAGACCATGACCTCTTCCCTAAGCGAAAATTGGGAGAGCTGTTTTGAGGCTATTTCTGCGGCAAATGAGGCTCTGATAGCAATTGATGAGCTTGGCGGAAAGGATGCATCCGAAATGCTGTCGCAGCTCAGGGGTGAGGCGCTGTTGTGCCGTGCCTACAGCCATTTTGTGCTTGCCAATCTGTTTTGCCGCCACTGGACGCAAAACGCGGCAAATGATCTCGGACTGCCTTATATGCACAAGCCTGAGACTTCGCTCCGTCCCTCTTATGACCGAGGCAATCTTGCCGACTTCTACAATTACATAGAGCAGGATCTATTGGAAGGTATGTCGCTCGTGGGCGATTCCTATTACACTGTGCCTAAATATCATTTCAATCAGAAAGCTGCCTACGCGTTTGCCGCTCGATTCTATCTCTATACCGAGAAATGGGACAAGGTTATCGAGTATGCCAACAAGGTTCTCGGTTCCGAGCCGAAGAGTATGCTGCGCGACTGGGCGTCATTCGTGAAATTGAACCATTACGGTCAGCTTCGCCCCAACTTCTACATCGAACCCACTGCCAACTGCAATCTGCTTCTTCAGGCGGCATATTCGTTCCGCGGCGCCGCTTTCGGACGCTACAGCCAGTACAGCCGCTATGCCCATACTTATTATCTTGCCTACAATGAGGACATATCGTTGAAAAATGTGTGGGGCGGTTACCTGAAAGGACAGCTTGTGACCACCGTGAGCGACGGAACCGACAAACGCATGATTCTCAAATCGCCATACGCTTTTGAGTTCACCGACCCTGTCGCCGGAATCGGTTATCCCCACACTGTCGTGGCTGCGTTCACTGCTGACGAGACTTTGTTGTGCCGCGCGGAGGCATACACGCTTCTTAAAAAATATGATGAAGCGGCTGCCGACATTGACACCTGGGTGAAAAATATAGCGATGATTTTGAAGAGCACACCCGACATGACCAAGGAGCATATCACGGCATTCTATTCCGAGAAAGAATATTGCTATGACGATGACAAGCGGTTGAACTCAGCCCATAAGAAGCACCTAAACCCGTCATTCGCTATCGACGAGGAGGGGTCAATGCAGGAGTCGATGCTGCAATGTGTGCTTGCCATGCGCCGCATCGAGACTCTTCACGACGGATTGCGATGGTTTGACATCAAGCGTTATGGCATAGAGATACCGCGCAGAGTGTGCAATGTGGAGGGTGAGCCTGACCATATCACCGACTTTTTGACGAAAGATGATTTGCGCCGCGTATATCAGATTCCGCAAGATGTGCGTGACGCCGGTTTCCAGGCTAATCCTCGTTAAAGAAAACTTGTTTAATGAATATTACTGACAAAAAGATATGAAGTTACAGAATATATTTCGCGTTGCGGTTTTGATTGCCGGCATGGCTTTTTATTCATGTTCATCCGATGAACCCGACACATCAAAATCAGTCATTACCACCGGCAACACCGAGAAAAATGAATTTGACCGCTGGCTCGATGAAAACTTTGTCAAGCCCTATAACATCGATTTCAAGTACCGCTACGAAGACATCGAAGGCGACTATGACTATTATCTGGTGCCGGCTCGCTACGATGACGCCATTACCATGGCTCATCTGGTGAAATATCTGTGTGTCGAGACCTACAATGAGGTTGCCGGCACGGATTTCACGTGCAGCTATTTCCCTAAGATGTTTTTCACTGTGGGCGAGTGGGAGTATAACAACAATCACTCCATAGTGCTTGGAACATCGGAAGGCGGACGTAAAATCTTCCTCGCCGGTCTCAACTACCTCCAGCGTTACATCAAGAGCGAGACTCTCCTCAACGAGTTTTACTTCAAGACCATCCACCATGAGTTTGTCCATGTCCTCAACCAGAAGAAGTCAATCCCCACAGCCTTTCAGGCGGTGACTTCCGATGCTTACGTTGCCGGAATGTGGAATCAGGAGCCTTACAACACCGGCTATCTCACTCGTGGTTTTGTGTCGGATTACGCTCAGGAATCGTTTGGCGAGGATTTCGCCGAGGTGATGTCGATCTACATCACCAACACCCCCAAGGCATGGGATGAAAAGCTGAAACTTGCCGGAGATGAGGGCAAATCGCTTATCCTCACGAAACTTGACATAGTAAGGGAATATCTCGCCGAGAATTTCCACGTGGATATCGACGAGTTGCGCGATGTGTTGCAACGCCGTCAGGCTGATGTGGTAGCCGGAAATGTGGATCTCTCCGACATAACAGTTAAATAAAAAATTATAGCACACGAATTAATATTATGACTATAAATAAGATTTTGCTGACTGCCGCAATTCTCCTCGGAGCCTCGATGTTGCAGTCATGCCTGAAGGATCAGGAAGATGTGTTCGACGAGTCCCCCTCGTTGCGTATGCAGGCTATGCTCGACGATGCCAAAGCCACTCTTGTAAGCGCTCCCCACGGATGGGCTCTTGACTATTACCCTGACAGCTACCTGCAATATGGTGGCTATGCCTATACCGTGAAGTTTGATGCGTCGCGTGCCACTGTCGGTGCCGAGATGAAGCCCGGAGAGTTTCACACAAGCCTCTATCGCTTGCACGATGACAATGGTCCGGTGCTGTCGTTTGACTCCTACAATGACCTGATGCACTATTTCGCTACGCCCGATTCCGACCATCCTCATGCCTATGACGGCGACTTCGAGTTCATACTGATGAATGTCACCGACGAGCTCATCACTCTGCGTGGAAAGCGCACCGGCAACACCATGTATATGCACCGCCTTGCCCGTAGCGCCGAAGATTATCTTGACGATGTGGTCGAGATGGCTCGCGACATATTTCTGCCGTCATTGGAGGGTACCGTCGACGGAGTGTCGTTGACCGGAACCATTGCTGTGGATCAGCGCCACATGACCCTCTCATGGGGCACCGCTCCCGAAGAGTCGGCGAGCGAGTTCTTTATCCCTGTTCCCGGCGGCATCCGCTTCCTCAATCCGGTGGTTGTGGCGGGCGACACTGTTTCCTCCCTGGAATATTCTCATCGCGAACTCACGTTCAGCAGCGATCCTTCGGCTCGTGTGGATATAAAGCTCTCCTATACGGTAGGGGAGGACTACACGCTGTTTGAGGATTACGAAGGCGATTATTCGCTCATCTACGAGAATGGCGACAAGTCGCTCGACATTCAGCTTGTGCCCGATGCTGCTAATAACTGCTACCTCATGAAAGGGCTCAATCCCAAGTATGACGTAAAGGTGAGATATGACCGCACTCTCGGGTGCCTTAACTTCACATCTCAGCAGATAGGCACCGATATGGTGGGCAATGACGAGGTGCTCATCTGGTTTACCGGCAAAGAGTATGGCGGCAAATACTCGGTCAACACCGAGTGTGGCGTTTATGCGATGAAGGATCTCGACAATCCCGGCACATATAATTTTGTGCCTAACACTTATCCTACGGTTCATGCCAATTCCTTCTACATCTGCCAGATCAAGAGCCTTCTCTATGAGGATAACCTTGACGGAGATTCTCCCGAGGCATGGCACGTGAACGGCAGCCCTGACATCAAAAACATCGTTGCCATCCGCAAGAAATAATCCTCTTCCCGACATATTAATAAACCTGATAGGACTAATAGGCCTAATAAGTCTTATTGGTCCTATCTGTGTTCTTGGCGTCACATTTTTTTTGCTATTGCAAAAACTTTCATTAATTTTGCCGAGCATTTGGTTCGACTGTCATTTTTGACAGCGATTAAAAGGGAACTCGGGTGTGAATCCCGGACAGTCCCGCTGCGGTAATTCTCACTTCTGCCTCACGGTGGAACGGGCTCGGATAAAAGCCACTGAAATCACAATCGGTTTTGGGAAGGCATCCGACATTGCCCTGAAGAGATAAGTCCGAAGACCTGCCTTTTGCTGATTTAATAATGTTTTTCTTCGAGGATGAGAAGGCATATAATGACTGTAAATTTATTGCTATTTGCGTTGACGGCGTTTGGAAATGTCGTTCAGCCCGACACCGTTCCAAGTCGTGTGCATGATCTTGACGGTGTTGAGGTCACATCGTCACGTGCAGCAAAGACCCTTACAAGCTCGGCACCGCTCCATTCTCTTGATGCCGACCGCATGAAGGTGACAGGAGTCACTGACATCTCCGATGCCATGCACCGATTGCCGGGTGTGACACTGCGTGACTACGGCGGTGCCGGCGGATTGAAAACGGTTTCAGTAAGAGGTTTCGGTGCCGGACACACCGCGGTCGTCTACGATGGAATCTCGCTCAGCGACTGCCAGAGCGGGCAGATCGATGTGTCGCGCTATTCCCTCGATAATGTCGGATCGCTGTCGATGATCATCGGCGATAATGATGACATATTCATCCCGGCGCGTGCTGCGGCGTCAGCGGCAACTCTATCCATTTCCACCATTGGCTTGCCGCAGGAGGGCGACGACGCCTTGCATCTTGTCACCCAGTTGCGTGTAGGCTCATTCGGAAACATCAACCCGTTTTTCCGCATCAGCAAGAATGTGAGCTCACGTGTGTCATTGTCGGCAATAGGGGAGTTCATGCACACTGACAATGACTACCCCTTCACTCTCAAAAACGGATCGGTGACCACACGCGAAACGCGCAACAACAGCCGTATGAATTCCGGTCATGCCGAGGTCAACATCGGTTGGGCTGTGACTCCGCGATCATCACTCACCGGCAAGATATATTACTATGACAACGCACGGCATCTCCCCGGTCCCGTCATCTACTACAACGACGTGAGCAATGAGAAACTGCGCGAACGCAATCTCTTCACTCAGCTGCAATATCGTAATGCGATAAACCGGAAATGGTCGGTGCAGGGCAATGCCAAGTTCAACTGGGCGGCATCGCTGTATCATGACGAGAAAGGGATATATCCCGGCGGTGTGCTCAATCAAAACTATTGGCAGCGGGAAGCCTACGTGTCGGGGTGTGTGCTGTTCCTCCCCGACGACCGCTGGGCGATCGACTACTCTGCCGATTACGCCTTCAACAATCTCAACAGCAACCTCCGCGACGACAGCCGCCCCTATCGCAACAGCATACTCCAGTCGCTCACTGCGCGCTATCGCTATAATCGCCTCACGGTGATGGCACGGGCGCTCTATTCTCTCTATCTCAATGACGTGAAGGAGGGCGAGAAGAGCCGCGACGCTTCTCGATTCTCTCCCTCGCTGAGTTTGTCGTGGCAGCCGTTCTCCTCGCAAGCGCTATTCCTGAGACTCTCTTATAAGAACATTTTCAGAGTCCCATCATTCAATGAGGCATATTTTGACCACTACGGCAGCACGAATCTCAAACCCGAAACCACCGACCAGATAAACCTGGGTGTCACTTACAGCGCGCCTTCTGTGTCATGGTTGCCCGAGCTGACGGCTACTGTCGACGGATATGTCAATCATGTAAAGGACAAAATCGTGGCGATACCCTACAATATGTTCATCTGGAACATGATGAATCTGGGTAAGGTGAGGATGCTCGGACTGGATGTCACTTTGAATGCCACATTCCGGCTGTCGAAAGAGCAATCGCTCATCTTTGCCGGAAACTACAGCTATCAACGTGCTCAGCCACGCACCGACCGCACAGCTTCCGACTGGATGAAGCAGGTCGCATATACTCCGCTTAATTCCGGTGGTGCATCCTTGAGCTATGAAAATCCTTGGGCTAATGTCGCTATCCACGCCACTGGCGTGAGCACCCGATATGCCTCCAACAATAATATGCCTGAAACCCGCATCCCCGGCTATGTTGAAGCCGGTGTCACCGCCTACCGCGATTTCCATTTTGGCGATCACCAAGTGGAGATTCGTGCCGACCTGCTTAATATGTTCGACAAGCAGTATGAGATCGTGGCGCGCTACCCTATGCCGGGGCGTTCGTGGCTCTTTTCCGTGAAATATTCATTTAACTGATCAAATAATAATTTAATAATTTATGAAAAAAAACATCTATTTAGCGGCTGTTCTTGCCCTTAGCTCGATTGGCTTTGTGGCTTGTAGTGACGATGACGATAACAAGGGACCCAATCCCGACAATCCAAAAATCAGCGAAGGATTGTTCGTCCTCAATCAGGGCAACATGAGAAGCAAGATTGACGGAAGCCTTTCCTACATCGACTTCGCCACTCAGCAGGCATCACAAGAAGTGTTCTTTAAGGCTAACAACCGCAAGATCGGCGACACTCCTCAAGGTGCTGTGGTCTACGGTTCGAAAATCTACATCGGTGTATATCAGTCAAACACTATCGAGATTCTCAACCGCAAGACATTGAAAGCCGAGAAAACAATATCATTGACCGGAGCCGAGGGTCAGAGCCCCCGTGCGCTCATCGCCAAGGATGGCAACGTCTACATCTCTATGTACAATGGCTATGTGTCACGTCTTGACACTCTTTCGCTCTCAATTGACAAGACTGTGCAGGTGGGTATGAATCCTGAGATTATGGCAATCCACGGAAATGACCTTTATGTCCCCAACTCCGAAGGCATGAGCTATAACACCACCGGATATGGCACAACAGCTACACGCATCGACCTTGCCACATTCACTGCTGCCGAAACATTCACCGTGCCCTTGAACCCTTGCCAGTTCATGTCCAACGGCAAGGACCTCTTCCTCCTTGCCAAAGGAAACTATGGCGATGTGAAGTCAAAGATCTATAAGATGGAGTCCGACAAGTCATTCTCTGAAATCGCTGAGGCTACCATCGCCGACATTCACGGAAATGACATCTATTTCATCAACTCCGTTTGGGGTGCGCCATCGGTGGAATATTCAGTTTATGACACCCGCAATAACACTAAGTCTGATATGCTTAAGGATGCTTCAGGCATCGACAGCCCGGCAACTTTGGGTGTTGACCCTGTGACCGGAAAGATTTATATCACATCTTATTCTAAGGACGGAGCAAATGTCAGCTATTCTATTCCCGGATATTGCAATGAATATGACGTTCAAGGCAATTTCACTCGCAAGTACAATGTGGGTGTGGGACCGGCTGCCATCTTCTTCAACTATGAATAATCTATGAGAAGTTTGACCACTTTTTTTTCTGCGTTTGTAGTGTTGTCGTTCTTGTTTTCATGCAAGAGCGGCAATGCTCGTTTTTCTGAGGTAGCTGGCGACACTGTCCCCATGTCCTATGCCGTCAATCTGGCGATGGTGGATTTTGATGGATACACCAGGGTCGATGTGCGCAATCCCTGGGACACCACCCGCACTCTCCACACCTATCTGCTGGTTCCGGCAGCCGCTGATATGCCCGCCGCCCTCCCCGAAGGAACTGTCATACGCACTCCGCTCAAAAGCTCGGTGATATACTCCTCAGTCCACAATAGCCTTGTGGTTGAGCTTGGAGCCGATAGTGCCATTTCGGGAATATGCGATGTGCAGTACATCCATCAGCCGCAGCTTGTGGAGCGTATAAAATCTGGCGACATTGCCGATTGCGGCAACAGCATGACTCCGAATATCGAGCGTATAATCGAACTGCGTCCCGACGCCATACTGCTCTCGCCGTTTGAAAATTCCGGGGGCTACGGCAAGCTCGCGCAGCTGGGTGTGCCCATCGTAGAGTGTGCCGACTATATGGAGACCTCGCCGCTCGGACGTGCCGAGTGGATGAAGTTCTATGGACGTCTTTTCGGCGCCGAGAGCCTTGCCGACTCGCTGTTTGACAGTACCGAAACTGCCTATCTTGCCATAAAACATCTTGCCGACTCTGCCGCTACCCGACCGGAGGTGTTGATGGACCGTATGTTTGGAGCGGTATGGAATGTGCCCGGAGCCTATTCGACAATGGGGCGTTTCATCGAGGACGCCGGAGGCGCCAATCCGTTTTGCGAATACAAGGTCTCAGGAAGCACTCCTCTTGCGCCCGAACAGGTGCTGTATAAGGCGGGCGATGCTCGGGTGTGGCTCATCAGATACGCGCAGAATGATGACATGACCATGTCGCAACTTGCTGCCGACAATGCAATATACGGCAAATTTGCTCCGTTCATTAATAACAATGTCTATGGCTGCAACACGTCGGTGAGCTATTTCTATGAGGATATACCGTTTCATCCCCATTGGCTTTTGGGTGAATTTGTTGCTATTATTCATCCCGAACTTGCCGCCGATTCTTTGTCGCCGCGTTATTTCAAAAAATTGAATCCTTGATGAGATTTGTCATCCTCATAGTCGGCATTGCGGTGCTCTTTGTGCTGAACCTCTTTATTGGTTCGGTAAACATTCCGTGTGCCGATGTGTGGATGGTGTTGACCGGAAATGCCGATCCGGCGAGCACCACAAGTTTCATTGTGCTTGGTAGTCGATTGCCCCAGGCTATAACCGCGCTTCTCGCCGGAGCAGGGCTCGCCGTGTCGGGATTGATGCTCCAGACCGCTTTCCGCAATCCTCTTGCCGGACCATCGATTCTCGGAATTACATCGGGCGCGAGCCTTGGTGTGGCGCTGGTGATGCTGCTTCTGGGCGGCACCATTGTTGCCGGAAATTTCGCGTGGAATGGATATGCTGCAATTATAACAGGAGCGTTTGTGGGAAGCCTTTTCATCATGGGCGTGCTCCTGCTGTTTTCAACATGGCTCAAAAATGACCTCATGCTGCTCATTTCAGGTATAATGATTGGCTACATGACATCATCGGCGATCACCCTGCTCAACTTTTCTTCCACTGCGCAAGGTGTGCACAGCTACACCATGTGGGGAATGGGCACCTTCAACGGCGTGTCGATGGATCGTATGCCACTCTTTGCTGCGATAACAATTGTAGGAATCATCATGGCGGTACTGTTGATAAAGCCCCTCAACCTTCTCCTGCTCGGCAACAACTATGCCATAAACCTCGGGCTGAATGTGAAAAGCGTGCGCAACCGACTGCTGCTTTCCACCGGCATACTCACCGCCGTCATAACGGCATATTGCGGTCCCGTTTCATTTATCGGGCTTGCCGTGCCACACATCGCACGCATGATTTTCCGCAGCGACAACCACCGCATCCTCCTGCCGGCAACCCTTATCTGCGGATCGGTGGTAGCTCTCCTTTGCAATCTCATAACCATGATTCCTGAATCCGGAGTAATCCCCCTCAACGCTGTGACACCGCTCATCGGAGCTCCCGTGATAATCTACGTAATCCTCCGCCGTCGCCGCTGATACTAATCTAATCCGCTACTATACACCATCTTACCGGCTCGCACAGTCCCTCACAAAAAGGCACAAAAAAAGGGTAAGCTGACTACATCGCACCGCTACAACCCGGTACCGTTGCTCCGGTCAAGGCCTGGCGGAGTTCCCGGGGAGCTGGTCGTGTAGGACTTACCCGAGCACAAAGGTACTGCTTTTTTCCGAATCTGCAAAACCTCACCCCATAAAAATAAAAAAATCCTACCCCCCCCTCCCTAAACTCCTTAACGCCCTTAAAGTCCTTAAACAATGGTTCGGTAAGAAAATCTCAGGCAGCGACACCTGCATAGGTTGCG
>CAJUTE010000021.1 GCA_910589555.1 uncultured Muribaculum sp. | reverse complement strand
GCATTTGTGGTGTTTTTTAGGGGCACTCTTTGCAGAGTGCATTTCGCGTGTGGGGCTTTCCGGGCACAGGTCGCCTGCGGCTCCCTGTACCGCGGTTAACCGTAAGCATTGTCTTTCAGACGTTCTGTGTGCGATTTTGCAATGGGATAGCATGGATTTGGTTGGCGGATGTCTTTGATACACATTTATTTGCCTACTCTTATATTGCATCTAAGTTTAGCCTCGCCGTCTGAACAACTACCATATTTCGACGCACAGTAAGAATGCCTCGGAATATTGCCAAATAAAAAGCAATCGCATTAATCAGGTGTTTCATATCGGCTGAAACGGTTATATCCATAAAAAAAATGGAACCGCAATACAGTTCCATTTTTCACTTACACTATAGGCATGTATTAATCATAACCCATTAATTTGATGAATCAGACCAAACAAATCCTCATGATCAATATACTCACTCGATAATCGGCTTGAACTATACGGCACATAGATAACATTCCAATAATCATCATTGAGTAGCGACACTTTAATTGCAAGAGTTGTAGATTCAGGCGTATAGCCATTAACAAAATAGGAATCATAACCATCCATCTTAATCGGTTGATAGCGCTCGATTAAAAAATCCACCATCTGATCCGTATATTTCGTAGAAACCAAAATCGCAGATGCACTGAGCCAATTATTAATAAAACCAAACATAACTAATGGGGTTGTTTCCGGATAATTCGTCAAATATCCAATTATCTCACGACTGGAAGTATAATCATCGCCATACTTTGATATTATCTGATCTTTGCTTATACCCCATTCAATCGTAGGCTCTTCTATGAAGTGAGATGTGGGAATCACTGTAATAATACATATTTGTTTGCCATTGCTTATTACACATTCCCCAACATGAACACCCTTTACAAAGCCATCTTCCACAGTTGCAACAAATTTATTGGACGAAACCCAATTTCCATCATCCCCTATATTAAAGTGGCTTCCAACATATACATTTTGAGTTGCCGGAATTGAAGATTTGGGTTCATCATTGCCGCACGAAAATAAGGATGTTGACAAAAACAATATCAGGAGTATTGATACAATATAGTCTATTTTAAATGATTGCTTTTTCATTATCAAAATTTATTTGTTTATTTATACTTGTCTTATATCAGATAAGACGATGATGATTAAATAATAAAGCCAAGCCTTTGTGGTACTCTTTTATTGGCATAATCATTAGTTAAGGTTCTGAAACTACTGTATACGTTCCATTTACACAAACGCCAGGAATATTTGTTCCAGCCGGAATTTCAGCATTTCCTCCCTTTAAAAATAAGAATAAAAATCCCAATAAAGTAAACACTCCTATTCCTATACCTAATCCCCAAGCAAGACCGCCTTTCCCTTTTCCTTTTACAGAATAAGGATCAGTCGATAACATAATTGTTTTTCCATCAACAGCAGATACCGAAGCTCCATTAATGTTGATTATACCAGCCTTACCCGGAGCACCATTTTTCTCAAAAGAAGCTGTTATTTCTACTCTTGCTCCTTTTCGAATTAGAATCGTTTCTCCATCAGTGGCATATACATCTGATACAACTTCTCCAATAATATTTCCAATTTGCGTACTTGTAACAGGAACTGTTGTTCTTACTTCAACAGGAGTGCCGCTTATTAATTTGTTAGAGGTTTCTGCTTGTTTAGCAACTAATTGAAATGGCGTCAATGAAAGCATAATAATCGCCATAAATAAAGATATGGACTTCTTCATGTCAGTTAGTTTTAATCGCCAGAAAAACATACTTATCACCCTGATTGTTTGAATAGTTTATAATCGCATTATTACCATTCAAATTTTCAAATTTGAAATATTCTTTTATAGGATCTAACGTCGTGCCAACCACAGAATTACCCTTGACTGTGTATGTCCCTATATATCTATTTGCATAGAATTGCACAACATAGGAATCATTTTTTCTTAAAACAATTCTAATCATCCCTGACGGAACATAAATAGACTTACCGTCCTCGAAAGTGTTTGTGACATCCCATGTTCCCACAACCATCTCTTTTGTAAGTTGGATGTCATCATTGTCATCATCTTTTGAGCACGATGAAAAAACAAAATTTAATACTATAAATAGCATCAAGAATGAAAAAAGACTGAATTTACGCATCGCTCCGAAAATTTGTTTGTTGATTAATAAGAAGGTTTAATTCAGATATGCATTTACTCAAACCATCAAAATATTGCACCGATTTTAAATTGAACGGCGTTCATGTCAAAACCAAGTCCATCTTCTGAAATACGTTGACTGGCGTATCCGAGCTGAAATTTAAAGTGTTTGTAACGAATTCCTATTGCCGGGGACCATAGCAGACCATCGCATCCTTTCAGCCCATCGGTCGCCCCAATTCCATATCCCAAATCAAAAGAAACAAAAGGCGATAAGTTATCAGTCACCGGGATATATCCTTTAATATCAAGGAATATGGGTATCATTAATTCTCCTTTATCATATATCTCATGATAGTAATCCAGTCCCAGACCTAAACCTGCTGAAAAATATTGACCAATCATCACTCCTTGAACGGTATGTATATTTACCCGATCTGTTGAAAATGTTCCCACTCCAATAGAATATCCAAGATCTATTTCTCCATGATATTTTGCAGAAATCTGAGATTGAGCCTTTGATGAAATACTTAACACAAACAGTGTGAAAAATAGAATTATATACTTTTTCATGATATTACGATATTATTGTTTAGTATAAGTTTTGCCATTCATTGTCATTTTTGTTCCTGTAATGCTCACAGCATAAGAAACAGAATCACCATCGGAATCTTTGAGCGTTACATTCTTTCCATCAAACTTATATGAGAATTTATATTCTTTATCATAAGTTTTTTCACCGTATTTATACGCCCACATCCTACATGTGACTTTGCCTTTATCCGTAAAGGTATAAGATATTCCTACCTCATTCTTTCCATACCAATCATATGTCTCCACGCTAATCCATGTACCGACAAGTCCTTTGTTTTTTGGTTCGTCTGAATCAGAACAAGAAATGGCAACCCCACTGATTAGTGTTATCAGCAGAATAGCAAAATTTTTAAGTTTACCCATTGTGTTTGAAAAATTTATTGGTTGTTTGCAATATTGCCGGTGTTATTGCCCTACCAATAAAAAAATAGTGGTGGGCTTTTGCATCCTGTACGATTCAGAGGCACTGCCATGCCCACACAACATACAAAGACACTAAGCCCACCAAGCGACCATACCCACAAATATGGGTACGGCAAACCTGCGGGCGTTTAGTGCATTGTCCTCGTTGTGTTTGAAAATTGGCAGTTTTCTGAATCGAGTACAATAGCATTAAACGCTATTCGTTTTTACAAAGATGTATTGTGATGCCACTCTTGGCTTTCACACCGTAAAGATAGATATATTATTTTGGGTGTACAAATTTTTATGTTCTTATTTGATTTTGCTGTTTTTGTTTGTTATCTTTGTGTAGTCAGCCGCGTTAATAACCGGCTATGGCAAAATCCTTAATCACAGTGCTTTTATGACAAAACTGACTCATCTTATCGCCGCTGTGCTTATTGCGGTTCCGTTCACACTCGTTGGTGATGACACGCCGTTCAACGGTCTCTTGCTGAATGCCGATGGTGAACCGGTGAAAAATGCCCGCATATATGTCACATCCCCCGATCGGTATGCACGGTCGGACAAACATGGGAAATTCGGGCTGACCAATGTGAATGCCGATGACACCCTTAAAATTGTGGTGAAAAAGCGCAAGGAGCCTTACCGGATTCCGGTAGAAGGAAGCAAGGGGCTCAAGATATACCTTGCCGACCAGGGGGGATTCAAAATGGCTCATGATGAAGAGATGGTGAGCACCGGATATGGCTGGGTGAAACGCCGCGAGTATACCGGCAGCAGCTCGGGAATAAGCGGCGACGAGCTGCGCCGCACCGGAAAGCACGATGTGCTGTCGGCACTTCAGGGCAAGGTGGCAGGGCTTAACATTACCGGCAACGGAACCCCCTGGAGCCAAAGCCAAATCACAATACGCGGGCAAAAGAGCCTCTACCTTTCATCGACGCCGCTTTTTGTGGTCGACGGAATTGTGGTGGACTCATTTGACGGTGTCAGCATATATGATGTGGACCATGTGGAGGTGCTTAAAGATGCCCCCATCTACGGGTCGCGTGGCGCAAACGGAGCGATATTGGTTTACACCAAGGGCTATGACAAGAAATAGCCGGCGGCAACGGTTTATTTGGTTATATGCCCGAAAGTACTTAACTTTGCAACGAATTAATAGAATATTATGAGTTATAACTTATTGAAAGGTAAGCGCGGTATCATTTTCGGAGCGCTTAACGACAAGAGTATCGCCTGGAAAGTGGCTGAAAAAGCAGTCGAAGAGGGCGCTACAATCACTCTTTCCAACACCCCTGTTGCAGTGAGAATGGGTGATGTCAGCAAACTTGGCGAAAAGCTTAATGCTGAGGTAATTCCCGCCGATGCAACAAACGTGGAGGATCTTGAAATGGTTTTTGCCAAGTCAATGGAAATACTCGGTGGCAAGATCGACTTTGTACTCCATTCAATCGGTATGTCGCCCAATGTGCGTAAAAAACGTCTTTATGATGACATTGACTATGACTTGCTGAACAAAACCCTTGACATTTCAGCTATTTCTTTCCATAAGATGATTCAGGCAGCCAAGAAGCTTGATGCCATCAATGACTACGGCAGCATCATCGCTCTAAGCTACATCGCAGCACAGCGCACCATGTTCGGATACAACGATATGGCTGATGCAAAGGCACTTCTTGAATCAATCGCCCGCAGCTTCGGCTACATCTACGGCCGTGAAAAGAATGTGCGCATCAACACCATCTCTCAGTCGCCTACCCCCACTACTGCCGGAAGCGGCGTGAAGGGCATGGATTCACTGATGGACTTCGCCAACCGTATGTCTCCGCTTGGCAACGCTTCAGCCGATGAATGCGCCGATTACTGCATCGTGATGTTCAGCGACCTCACCAAGAAGGTGACTATGCAGAATCTCTACCATGACGGCGGTTTCTCAAGCATGGGTATGAGCCTTCGTGCAATGGATCAGTATGAAAAGAGCTTCGATCAGTATCGTAATGCCGATGGAACCATACAGTATGGTTAATTCTCTGATCATATAACACAAAAAAACTCCTGCCATCTCGATCATGATTGATGGCAGGAGTTTTTATTTTAATCTATCCCTTTATTTTTTAGAAAATAGGGAAACTCTTAGTTGTGTAAACATACTTGTTCTCAAACTCGGGCTGAGTCAAGGTGAACATCAAAATTCCCTGAATCAAGAATATCACCTGGAAAATTCCACAGGTCACAAAGCTCAACACAATGGCAAGGATTCCGGCAGTGGTTTTACCCAAATAGAAATACTGGATGCCAAGACCGCCTAAAAATATTGCAAGAAGAGCGGCAACGCCACGGCTTTTTCCTGAAGGACCGGGAGTGAATACATTGTCGGGCTGAGGAGGACAATTGTTACTTTGATTATATTCGTTCATAGCTAAAATTGGTTATATTAAAATCGATTTACAAACATACATAAAAAAAACTACATATACGTTACATCCATGATAAAATTTCATCGTTTATCATGATTTCCCTCGTAGAAATTTATGTATGCCCTATTGACTAGAACATTTCCTCCCGGAGTGGGATAATCACCCGAGAAATACCAATCGCCGGGACAATCGGGCACGGCACGATGCAATCCCGAGAGGGTCTGATAGATGATTTTCACCTCGGTTTTGCAATCGTCAGGAGTGAGCATCTGCGCGATTTTATCAGAAATCTCATCGTCGCTGAACGGTTCATATATGCGCTTCACGCAATTGACTCGTGCATCATGCGGCAATTCTTCCTGCCGCAGCGCTTCCCTGTACACCTCATCAAGAATATGCTCCTGCCCTCTCTCACGCAGCAATTGCACCGCCGCACGAAACGCGCAGAACTCAGCCATGCGCGACATATCGATTCCATAATAGTCAGGATATCTCACTTGCGGAGAAGAGCTTACTATGACAATTTTACGCGGATTAAGGCGGTCAAGCATTTTTATGATCGACTGCTTCAGTGTCGTGCCCCTCACAATGGAATCATCAATCACCACCACGGCATCCTGACCATCCTTGACAATGCCGTAGGTGACGTCATACACGTGGGCGGCAAGATCATTACGGGATTCCCCCTCGGCTATGAATGTGCGAAGTTTTATATCCTTTATCGCCAGTTTTTCAATGCGAAGTTTCTGCGCCATGATATTCTGTATTATCTCAGGCGACAACAGTCCCTCCGAACCCGCTTGGAATATCTTGTCGGCTTTATAAGCGTCAAGATATTTTTCAAGTCCCTCTACCATTCCTATGAATGCGACTTCGGCAGTGTTAGGGATGAATGAGAAAACCGAATGCTTCAAGTCATAATCCACACCTTGCAGAATCTTATCGGCAAGATTTCTTCCTAACGCTTTCCGCTCCTTGTATATGTCAGCGTCACTGCCTCTCGAAAAATATATGCGTTCAAATGAGCATCTTTCATTTTTTCCATGAGGCAGAATCTCCTCCACCTTCACATCACCACCTTTACTCACCATTATCGCATTTCCCGGCATCAATTCATGCACATCCTTGCGAGCCACATTCATGACAGTCTGTATGACTGGGCGTTCCGAAGCCACCACCACGATCTCATCATCATGATAATAGAACGCCGGGCGTATGCCGTGGGGGTCACGCAACGCCCACATATCGCCTGAGCCCACAGTTCCGCATATCACATATCCGCCATCCCATCCGGGAGCCGCCGACTCAAGCACATTGCGCAAGTCAAGATTGCTCTCTATGGCTTTCGCGCGCCCGATACCGTCAAGTCCCTTTTCAGTGAATTCATGATACAGCCTGCTGTTTTCCTTATCGAGAGCATATCCAAGCTGCTCCAGGATTATGACAGTATCGGAGTATATGCGAGGATGCTGACCTTTCTCGACCACTGCATTGAATATCTCATCCACATTGGTCATATTGAAATTGCCACACAGCATCAATGTGCGTGAACACCAGTTGTTCCTCCTTAAAAAAGGATGGACGTAGCTTATACCGCTACGTCCTGTTGTGGAATATCGGAGGTGTCCCATGTAAACCTCGCCGATGAAAGGAGCATACTCATCTATCCAGTCCGCGCTTTTGTCCTGAATATGTGCATTCTCGATCTGAGTATTGATGTTGGAAAAAATTTCCTGAATGGCATTGGCGCCCAACGCGCGCTCGCGGAACACGTACTCATGCCCGGCAGGAGCATTCATCTTTATCACTCCCGCTCCGGCGCCTTCCTGTCCACGGTTGTGCTGCTTCTCCATCAACAGATACAGCTTGTTGACGCCGTAGAGATAAGTACCGTATTTCTCCTTATAATACTCCAGAGGTTTAAGCAGACGTATCATTGCTACGCCGCATTCATGTTTCAATTGTTCCATTATTTGGTTCTTAGATAATCATCAATCCCTTTTGCCGCTTTCTGCCCTGATGATATGCACTTCACCACGAGGGATGCTCCCGTAGAGGCATCGCCGGCGGCAAACACTTTCTCTATACTTGTCTGTTGGGAATCCCCCACTTTCACATTTCCACGGGCATCCTTTTCCACGCCAAGCTGATCAAGCAGTCCTTCGGCTTGAGGATTTGTAAAGCCCATCGCAAGCAGCACAAGCTGTGCAGGAATGGTTTCGACCTCGCCGGTGTGCTTCAATGACATCTTTCCGGTAGTCTCGTCCTTTTCCCATTCCACGGCTTCCACCACCACTTCCTCGACTTTTCCATCTTTGCCTATGAACTTGCGGGTGTCGAGAAGCCAGCGTCGGTCACATCCCTCAAGATGCGAGCTGGAGGTTTTCAATACCACCGGCCAGTAAGGCCACGGAGTGTCAGGGTTATCCCCTACCGGAGGCTTAGGCATGATCTCAATCTGCGTCACTGACAATGCTCCCTGGCGATTGGATGTTCCCACACAGTCACTTCCGGTGTCACCGCCACCTATCACGAGCACGTGCTTACCCTTGGCTGAAATGCGTTCTGCCGAGTCCACCTCAACGCCGGCATTCACACGATTTTGCTGTTGCAGAAGCTCCAGAGCGAAATGCACTCCCTTTAATTCCCGACCTTCCACTTTCAGGTCGCGGGGCACTTCGGCACCTATTGCCACACAGATAGCGTCATATTCAGTCAGCAGCTCCTCAGGTGAAATGTCCACTCCCACATTGACTCCGGTGCGGAATTCAATGCCTTCCGCCTCCATGATTGCCAAGCGGCGGTCTATCACGCTTTTGTTTAATTTAAAATCAGGTATACCGAACCGGAGCAAGCCGCCCACAGCTTCGTTTTTCTCAAACACCACCACTGAATGACCTTTCTGATTCAGGCGATTGGCAGCGGCAAGACCGGCAGGACCCGAACCTATGACCGCAACTTTCTTTCCGGTACGCGAAGCAGGGATGCGAGGAGTGACGTAGCCCTCGTTAAAGGCACGTTCAACGATCGCAGCTTCATTCTCGCGTATAGTAACCGGCTCATGCTGCTTGTTGAGGACGCATCCTTTTTCACAAAGCGCCGGACACACACGTCCGGTGAACTCGGGAAAATCATCGGTCTGGGTAAGCAGAATATATGCGCCCTTTATATCATTTTTATACAACCTGTCCTGCCACTCCGGCTGACGGTTGCCCAACGGACAACTCCAATGGCAAAACGGCACTCCGCACTCCATGCAGCGAGACGCCTGTAGACGGCGATCCTCCTGATTGAGAGTCTGCTCCACTTCACCATAATCTTTAATGCGGTCATTAACCGGACGATAGCCGGCTTCTTTACGACCTATAGTCAAAAACGCTTTTGGATTTCCCATCATATATAATTTAGCGATTTCACTCCTGTTTTATCAATCTCTTTCCACGCTTGCGATCTTCTGCTGCAGTTTAGCCATCTTCTCGTCATGAAGCACCTTCTTGTACTCGAAAGGTATGACTTTGATGAACTGCTCAACATACTCCTGCCAATTGTCAAGCATCTTTCCGGCAAGCGGACTGTGGGTGTGCTTGTAGTGGTTCCCGATCAATCGGTACAATTCGCGGTTGTCAGCCATATCCTCTATCAATGACAGTTCCACCATCTCCATGTTGCAGAAATAGTCGAAATCGCGATTAGGATTCCACACGTAAGCAATACCGCCGCTCATGCCTGCGGCAAAGTTTCGTCCGGTCGTGCCGAGCACCACAGTTCTGCCGCCTGTCATGTATTCACAGCAATGGTCGCCCACTCCTTCCACAACGGCGATGGCTCCGGAGTTACGCACACAGAATCGTTCTCCCACTCGACCGTTTATGTAAATCTCTCCTGAAGTCGCTCCATAAAGCAGAGTATTTCCGGCTATGATGTTGTCCTGCGGCTTGTAAGTCGTGCCCATCGGCGGCACAATCACAATCTTTCCGCCCGACAGCCCCTTGCCCACATAATCGTTGGCATCGCCATCAAGCCTGAATGAAATGCCATGAGCGAGGAAAGCTCCGAAGCTTTGTCCTGCCGAGCCCTTGAAAGCACACAGAATCGTGTCATCGGGCAATCCCTCATTTCCGTATTTGCTTGCCACCAGTCCGGAAAGCATGGCTCCTACCGAGCGGTCGGTGTTGGAAATAGGGAATTCAAGTTCCACCGGCATCCTGTTTTCTATCGCCGGATAAGCACGGCTTATAATACGGCGGTCAAGCACGTTTTCTATGTCATGTTTCTGTGCAGTCACATTGATTATGGCATTGGTCTGCGCTTCAGCCGGCATATAGAGAATCTTGGAGAAATCCAGATGAGAGGTCTTGTGAGTGCCGTGGTTCTCCTTCACCTTAAGCATATCGGCACGTCCGATCACTTCATCAAGACTTCTTGCTCCAATTTCAGCCAGAGTCTCACGGATCTCGCGTGCGAGGAAACGGAAAAAGTTAACCACATATTCCGAGCGTCCAACAAAGCGTTTTCTCAACTCTTCATTCTGAGTGGCGACACCCACGGGACAAGTGTTGAGATGGCATTTGCGCATCATCACGCATCCAAGCACAATCAAGGCGCTTGTCGCAAATCCATACTCCTCGGCCCCAAGCATAGCCATGATGATCACGTCACGAGCGGTCTTGAGTTGGCCGTCGGCTTGCAGTTTCACCTGACCGCGCAGATTATTCAGCACAAGAGTCTGCTGAGTCTCAGCCAATCCTATCTCCACCGGAAGCCCGGCATAACGGATCGAGCTTGCCGGTGATGCTCCGGTACCACCGTCGCTGCCGCTTATCGTAATAAGATCGCTCTTCGCCTTAGCCACACCTGCCGCGATAGTTCCCACTCCACTCTCCGACACGAGCTTCACGCTCACTTTGGCGTCGGGATTGACATTCTTGAGGTCAAATATCAATTGAGCAAGATCCTCAATCGAGTATATGTCATGATGAGGAGGCGGAGATATAAGTGATATACCCGGTATTGAGTGACGGGTCTTGGCGATAATCTTGTCCACTTTAAAACCTGGCAACTGACCGCCCTCTCCTGGTTTCGCGCCTTGCGCCACCTTAATCTGAATCTCATCAGCGTTCACAAGATATTCGGCAGTGACACCGAAACGCCCTGATGCCACCTGCTTGATAGCGGATCGAGCCGACGAGCCGTCAGCACGTGTTTTAAAGCGTTCAGGATCTTCACCTCCTTCTCCGGTATTGCTTCGCGCGCCTATGGCATTCATTGCTATACCGAGCGCTTCGTGAGCCTCACGGCTTATCGAACCGAACGACATGGCTCCGGTGACAAAGCGCCTCATTATCGCTTCCTCAGGCTCAACCTCTTCAACAGGTATCGAAGACTGCTTCTTGAATTCCAAGAAATCACGTATGAAAATAGGTTCCGGTTTATTATCGACTATCGATGTGAACTCTTTAAACTTCTTATAACTTCCCATGCGTGTGGCAAGCTGCAGAGTGGCTATAGCCTCAGGAGTCCAAGCATGTGACTCGCCGTCTTTACGGAATGAATATTGTCCGAGATGCCTCAACGGCAATTCTTCATCAAATTCACCCGAATAAGCCTCAGAATGGGACTTCAGTATATCCTTGCTCAAATCGTCAATGTCAATGCCCGAAATCTTGCTGATAGTGTGTCCGAAATATTTTCTTATCATATCGTCCGACACTCCGATGGCTTCAAACAGTTGGGCGCCTTTATAGCTGGTTATGGTAGAGATGCCCATTTTTGACATAACTTTAAGCAAGCCCTTGTCAACCGCCTTGATATAATTCTTCTGCGCGGTATGGAAGTCAAGCTGAATCTCTTTCTTCTCCACAAGATCATTGATCACGGCAAATGCCAGATAGGGATTTATGGCGCTGGCACCATAACCCGACAGCAAAGCAAAGTGCATGACCTCGCGGGCGTCGCCGGTCTCTATGATAAGAGCTGTCTGCAAGCGCTTTTTCCGGTCAATCAAATGATGATGCACCGCCGATGTCGCCAAGAGCGCCGGAATGGGAGCATTATCCTTATCCACGCCCCTATCGCTCAATACGATGTAATTGCAGCCTTCATCCACAGCTTTCTCCGCTTCGAGACACAGGCGCTCCACCCCGTCTTCAAGTCCTTTCGCACCATCAGCCACGGTAAATGTCATGGCAAGTTTGCGTGTGTTGAACCCTTTGTAACGCAGGTTGCACAGCAAGTCAAGTTCTTGATTGGTAATGATGGGACGTTTCAACAGTACCATCTTGCACAATTCCGGATTCGGATCCATAAGATTCATGTCGATCGCTCCTATGTAGCTGTCGAGACTCATCACCAATTCCTCTCGCAATGGATCGATGGGCGGATTGGTCACCTGCGCGAAATGCTGGCGGAAATAATTGTATAGCAATTGAGGCTCCTTGGACAGTACGGCGAGAGGCGTGTCGCACCCCATGGAATTGACCGGTTCTTTACCGTCAGCCACCATCGGAGCGATGATTTTTTCCACCTCTTCACGGTGATAATTGAACGCATGAAGCTGCCGGGCAAAATCATCAACCTTTTCTTCCACCTTTCTTCCTGTGGTGATCTGGTCAAGAATAATGCGGTTTTTCGACAACCAGTCTCTATATGGAAATTCCGATGCGAGTTTCTCTTTCAATTCGGCATCATGATATATCTCACCTTTCTCCATGTCTACCATGAGCATCTTCCCGGGACGGAGACGTCCTTTCTCCTTCACCTCTGAAGGATCAAAGGCAAGAACTCCCATCTCAGAAGCGACAACCATAGTGTCATTGTTAGTGATAAGCCATCGCGCAGGGCGCAAGCCGTTGCGGTCAAGCATGCCGCCGGCATATCTTCCGTCGCTGAACAACAGCGTGGCAGGACCATCCCACGCTTCCATCAGGATAGAATGGAACTCATAGAACGCCTTCAGCTCCGGAGAAATGGGATTTTTATCATTATAGGACTCCGGAACCAGCATAGCAAGCGCGTGAGGAAGGCTCATACCGCCCATGACAAAAAATTCCAACACATTGTCAAGCGATGCCGAATCACTCATGCCCGGCTGCACGATAGGAGTCACATCGGCTCCTCCGAGCGCCTCGGGATGCAACACGCATTCACGTGCTTTCATCCACATGCGGTTGCCCTGTATGGTGTTGATCTCACCATTGTGCCCAAGCATTCTGAATGGTTGAGCCAATGACCATGTGGGAAATGTGTTGGTGCTGAAACGGGAGTGAACCAATGCCATGCCTGTAGTGAAATGAGGATTCATCAAGTCAGGATAATAATATCTCAACTGCAGGCTCGACAGCATTCCTTTATACACCAAAATCTTTGATGACAAGGATACGATGTAGAACATCTCTTTATCCTGAATGGGTGACGCGGCGATTTTTTTCTCGATGCACCGACGCAATATGTACAATTTAGGATCCAGATCGTCAGTCGTCTTTTCATCGGCGATAAATATCTGTTTTATTACCGGTTCAGCCTCTCGCGCCACCACACCGAGTGATTCATTATTGGTGGGCACATCTCTTACAGCAATCAGTGAGAGCCCCATCTCGATAGCTTCGCGCTCGATAATGTCAATCATGAGCTGACGGTTCTCTTCATCCTCCGGCAGAAACACAAGCCCGGTGCCGTAACGACCTTTTTCGGGCACGGCAATACCTTGAAGCAGAATGAATTCATGAGGTATCTGCACCATTATTCCGGCACCGTCGCCGGTTTTAGGATCAGCGCCTTCCGCTCCACGATGCACCATGTGTTCCAGCACCTGAAGTCCTTTTTCCACCAATTGATGCGATTTAATTCCTCTTATATTAACAAGCAACCCTACGCCACAGGCATCATGCTCATGCATGGGATCATATAACCCTTGAGCCGCAGGCATAATATTATTATTCATACGTAAAAACTTTCCTTAAATTCTAAAATAGCCCGGCACGCTCCAGGGTTATGCTCTATGATGAGCGTGCCGGGTAAAATCGATATATCAACTATCAGCGAATAAACAGCAGCTCTCTGTATTTGGGGAGAGGCCACATTTCATCGTCAATCATAAGCTCAAGCTTGTCAATATGATAACGAATCACATCCATGCACGGAAGCACGGAGTCATGATAAGCAAGCGCCTTGTCGCGCTCATTCTCAATCTGATTGGCAGCCTTGCGGGCGTTGACCATCTTCTTAACCTCTTCAAGAATAGTAGCCATGTGTGCCGACATTCTTTCGATTGTGTCAAGGTCCATAGCCGCAAGTTTGTCGCCCTTTTCATTCGGGAAGAGAGTTTTGAGCTTGAACACATTGTCAGTGAGTACCGACTGATAACGGATAGCCACAGGGATGACATGGTTCATGGCAAGATCGCCCAGCACACGAGCTTCAATCTGAATCTTCTTGGTGTACATTTCCCATTTCACCTCGTTGCGCGCCTCAAGTTCAAGACGTGTGAAAACACCTGTCGACTTAAACATATCCACCGATGACTTGCTCAGATAGGCATCAAAAATCTTAGGCACCGATGTCTCACAATCGAGACCACGGCGTGCAGCCTCCTCTTTCCATTCATCGCTGTAGCCGTTACCGTCGAAATGGATAGGCTTGCTGTATTTTATCAGCTCCTTTATCTCGGCAAGAAGAGCATGGTTCAACTCTTCGCCCTTTTCAAGACGGGCATCAACTTTAGCTTTAAATTCAGTCAACTGTTCAGCCACAGCCGCATTCAATGCAATCATTGCCGAAGCGCAGTTTGCCGATGAACCCACAGCACGGAATTCAAAACGGTTTCCGGTGAATGCGAATGGCGATGTTCTGTTACGGTCAGTGTTATCGACCAAGATTTCAGGGATCTGGTCAACATCCAGCTTAAGACCTTTCTTGGCTGAAAGATTTATCAATTCATCGTTGTCGCTGTTTTCAAGACGCTCAAGAATTTCAGAAAGCTGACTTCCGGCAAATATTGATATGATTGCAGGAGGAGCCTCGTTTGCGCCAAGACGGTGAGCATTGGTCGCTGACATTATCGAAGCCTTCAACAGTCCGTTATGACGATATACGGCAGCCATCGTGTTTACGACAAAAGTCATGAACTGCAAATTGCCCATAGGGGTTTTTCCCGGAGCAAACAGCAGCACACCCTTGTCGGTTCCAAGACTCCAGTTGTTATGCTTTCCTGAGCCGTTGATGCCGGAGAACGGTTTCTCATGCAGAAGCACTCGGAAATTATGGCGGCGCGCCACCTCGGCGATAAGCGACATCAACAGCAAGTTATGGTCATTGGCAAGATTTGTCTCCTCGAAGATCGGAGCGAGCTCAAACTGGTTGGGAGCTACCTCATTGTGACGTGTCTTAGCCGGGATGCCGAGTTTATGGCATTCAATCTCAAGATCAAGCATGAAAGCCTCCACTCGCGAAGGAATGGCACCGAAATAATGGTCCTCGAGCTGCTGGTTCTTGGCGCTTTCGTGTCCCATAAGTGTGCGGCCTGTCATCACCAGGTCGGGGCGTGCCGAATACAGCGCCTCGTCAACCAGGAAATACTCCTGTTCCCATCCGAGATATGAGTTCACATGCTTTACTTCCGGATCAAAATAACGAGCTACTGCCGTAGCCGCCTTATCAACGCAATTAAGCGCTCTCAGAAGCGGTGTCTTGTAGTCAAGTGATTCACCGGTATATGAGATGAAAATAGTGGGAATACAAAGCGTCTTGTCCATTATGAATGCCGGCGACGAGATATCCCACGCCGAGTAACCGCGAGCTTCAAAAGTGTTGCGGATACCTCCGTTGGGGAAGCTGGAGGCATCAGGTTCCTGCTGCACGAGAAGTTTTCCTTCAAACTCTTCAACTACACCTCCCTTACCGTCATGTTCGATGAAAGCGTCATGCTTTTCAGCTGTACCGTCAGTGAGCGGGTGAAACCAGTGAGTGTAGTGACGAGCGCCATTATCCACCGCCCATTGCTTCATACCGGAAGCAACGCTATCGGCTACTTCTCTCGAAAGCGGTTTCTTGTTGTCAATCGCATCCACCAAAGCATCATAGGTTTTCTTTGGAAGATATTCAAACATTTTCTGCCTGTTGAACACATACTTTCCATAATACTCTGTGGGTCGTTCTGCCGGAATCTCAACCGGAATCGCTTTTCGGTCAAATGCCTCTTCGACCACTTTAAATCTCAACTTTGACATAAAATAAATTATATATGTTTATTATATAGTGACAAATGGGGAGCAACTCGAAATATCACAGTTTCAAGTGCTTGAATCGTGCTACGGCTTCTATCGTCGACTCGCGGCGTCCAAATGCCGTAAGGCGGAAATAGCCTTCGCCTGAGGGTCCGAATCCCGAACCGGGTGTTCCTGCAACCTGACACTCTGACAATAACTTATCAAAAAAGTCCCATGAAGATACACCATCAGGAGTCTTAAGCCAAATATAAGGAGAATTTTCGCCTCCGTACACCTGCAAACCGCACTCTTCGAGACCTTGTTTGAGAATACGGGCATTCTCCATGTAATAGTCTATCATATCTTTCACCTGTGTTCTGCCGGCTTCGCTGTATAACGCTTCGGCAGCACGCTGCGACACATAGCTTGCGCCGTTGAATTTGGTGCATTGGCGGCGGTTCCAAAGCGCATTGAGCAAAACGTGATTTCCGGAAGCATCCACGCCTTTCAGCTCTTTAGGAACCACCGTATATCCACAGCGTATTCCGGTAAAACCGGCAGTTTTGGAATAACTGCGGAATTCAATAGCCACCTCTTTAGCTCCGGGTATTTCATATATGCTGCGTGGAATTTCAGGATCCCTGACATAAGCCTCATAGGCGGAGTCAAACATGATCAAGGCTCCGGTACGGCGAGCATGTTCCACCCATTCAGCCAATCGGCTTCGGGTCAATACAGTTCCGGTGGGATTATTCGGGTAACACAGATATATCACATCAGGATTGCCTGTAGGGAATGACGGATTAAAATCATTTTCCGCGGTGCATGGAAGATATTCTATACGTGACCATTTCCCATCCTTAAGCTCTCCTGCCCTGCCTGCCATGACATTAGTATCGACATACACGGGATAGACAGGATCGGTCACGGCTATCTTACAATCAGCCGCCAAAATATCGCCAATGTTTCCGGTATCGCTTTTAGCACCGTCGCTTATGAATATTTCGGATGTGTCAATATCTATGCCGCGTTTCTTATAATCATATTCCGCAATCTTTTCACGCAGGAAAGAATATCCTTGCTCCGGTCCATATCCATGAAACGACGTGATTGCTGCCTCGTCATCAACAGCTTTATGCATAGCCTCGATAGCAGCCTCGCATAACGGCGAAGTGACATCGCCGATGCCCATTCTAATTATTTCGACTCCGGGATGAGCTTTTTTGAAAGACTCAATCCGTTTTGCCACTTCTGAGAATAGATAGCTTGCCGGAAGCTTGCAGAAATTATCATTAACCTTTATCATAACCTACCTTCTTTTTTACCTTAATTATTTTGCAACTAATGCTTGCGTCTATACACACCTTCAAAAACCGTTTCCGCCGGGCCCGTCATATACACGTGTCCGTCATCCGGGCTCCATAATATGTCAAGATCGCCGCCACGCAAATGCACCGTGACATGGCGGGAGGTGCGTCCTGTCACCGCCCCTGCCACTGCTGTGGCGCAAGCGCCGGTGCCACACGCCATCGTTTCGCCGCTTCCTCGTTCCCACACCCTCATTTTTATTTCGGCAGGAGATATTACTTCGGCAAATTCAATATTGGCGCGGTCATGCCATATTGAATGGCACTCAAGTTGAGGACCATCGCCCAGAACGTCGGACTCAGCAAGCTTGTCGACAAACACCACCCCATGAGGGTTTCCCATGGACACCGCAGTTATTTCAAATTTCTTTCCATCGGCTACCACCTCCTGATTGATCATTCTTTCGCCGTCAAACGAAACCGGTATCAATGCCGGAGCAAACTTGGGTTCGCCCATATCGACCGTTACCAAGTCGACATTGCCTTCGTGGTCATGTATATGGAGGTATTTAATTCCTGAGAGGGTTTCCAAGGAGATGTCCTTCTTATCAGTCAATCCCTTGTCAAAAACATATTTTGCCACACATCGGCTCGCATTGCCACACATCTTAGCCTCGGAACCGTCGGCATTAAAAATAAGCATTTTGAAATCGGCGACTGACGAACTGCATATCAGAATTATGCCATCTCCACCGACACCGGTGTGCCGGTCGCTCATTTCTATCGCGAGGTCAGACAATCGCTCGGGAGTATGGTTAATACAATCCAAGTAAATATAATCATTACCGATGCCATGCATCTTAGTGAATCTGATCTCGCCCATAATAAAAATGGTTGCTTAATTATGTTTTATGGCACAAAGTTAAACATTATAAATTAATTCGCAATAAAATTATGATATTTTTCTTCAAAAAACTTAATAAATCTCACACAATGTCATTCAAATCTCAAAATAGCATACAAAATGAAAACAAAAAGACCGCTTTCGCGGTCTTTTGCCAATATTTATCCATTTAAGAGGATCATATAACATTTGTGACTATCTTATCAGCCACCTCATCATATTCCACACGGATTGTGGATCCCTGATTTATTTCCGAATTTATAATCATCTCGGCAAGCGGATCCTCCAGATATTTTTGCACCGCTCTTTTAAGCGGACGAGCACCGTATTGGGCGTCATATCCCTTATTCGCTATATAAGTTTTAGCCCCTTCGGTTATGTCAAGCTTGTAGCCCAAGGCATCGACACGCTTATAGAATCCGGCAAGTTCAATATCTATGATGCGGAAAATAGCTTCCTTATCAAGTGAGTCAAACATGATTATGTCATCAACTCGATTCAAGAACTCAGGCGAGAACGCTTTATTGAGCGCTTTCTGAATCACACCGTGGGAATACTCCTTATCGGCAGGTTTCGTGACAAATCCCACTCCCGAGCCAAAATCTTTAAGCTGGCGGGAACCGATATTGGAAGTCATTATTATTATGGTGTTCTTAAAATCCACTTTACGCCCGAGCGAGTCAGTAAGACGTCCTTCATCGAGCACTTGAAGAAGAAGGTTGAACACATCGGGGTGAGCTTTCTCAATCTCATCAAGAAGAACCACTGAATAAGGATGGGTGCGTACACGCTCGGTGAGCTGTCCGCCCTCCTCATATCCCACGTATCCCGGAGGCGCTCCCACAAGGCGGCTCACCGTGAATTTTTCCATATATTCACTCATGTCGACTCTTATAAGAGTGTCGGCAGAGTCAAACAGATATTCCGCGAGCTTCTTTGCCAAATGGGTTTTTCCGACACCGGTCGGCCCCAGGAACATGAAAGTGCCTATAGGCTTGTTGGGGTCCTTAAGTCCCACCCTGTTACGCTGAATCGCTTTCACAATCTTCTCAATGGCATTATCCTGCCCGATTATAGCCGCTTTGAGCTTAGGTCCCATTTCACGCAACCTCATGCCCTCGGCTTGAGCTATACGCTGCACAGGCACACCGGTCATCATGGCAACAACCTCAGCCACCTTATCCTCGTCGACGGTCTCGGGATTTTCATTCAACGAAGCTTCCCACTTGCGTTTCGCTTCCTCAAGCTCAAGCTTGAGACGATGCTCTTTATCGCGGAACGATGCTGCGCTCTCGAAGTTCTGAGCCTGCGCGGCTTTAAGCTTCGACGCATTAGCCTCGGCGATCAGCTCTTCCATGTGTTCAATCTCCTTAGGCACCACGATATTGGTGACATGGACACGCGACCCCGCTTCATCAAGGGCGTCGATAGCCTTGTCGGGGAAATTGCGATCCGACACATAACGATCAGTCAATTTCACACAAGCCTCAAGAGCTTCGGGTGTATAATTGACATTATGATGCTCCTCATACTTATCCTTTATATTATTAAGTATGGTAAGCGTCTCCTCGGGCGATGTCGGTTCAACCATCACTTTCTGGAATCGACGTTCAAGCGCGCCGTCCTTCTCGATGTTTTTGCGATATTCATCGATTGTTGTAGCACCGATGCACTGAATCTCGCCACGCGCAAGCGCAGGCTTCAAAAGATTGGCAGCATCCATCGATCCGGCAGCGTTTCCCGCACCTACGATGGTGTGGAGCTCATCGATGAAAAGTATTATATCCTTATTACGCGACAATTCATTGAGGATAGCCTTTATACGCTCCTCAAACTGTCCACGATACTTCGTGCCTGCCACTATCGACGCCATGTCAAGCGAGATGACACGCTTGTCAAACAATATGCGCGAGACTTTACGCTGCACAATACGCAGAGCAAGCCCTTCGACAATAGCCGATTTTCCCACACCCGGCTCACCTATGAGCACCGGATTGTTCTTCTTGCGACGGCTCAAAATCTGGGCAAGACGCTCAATCTCCACCTCGCGTCCCACAACAGGATCAAGTCGTCCATCCTCGGCTGCACGTGTCATGTCATTGCCATATTTATCGAGCGCGGGGGTGTCATTGCCACGTTTGGGCGACGCTGAATGCGGAGCCTCGGCTCTTCCTCGCGGAAGCTCCTCTTCTTCATCCTCCTCATCCTCGCCAAACGAAGCACCCATCTTAGGCAGGTCGGCGACATTGGCAAGAAGCTGATACAACGACTCATAAGTGACCCCGGCTTCTTTAAAGCCATCCATCATTTCAAGTCCTTGCACCTCACTGTTGTGGAACAACGCAAGCAGCAGATGCTTCGAATCAACCACATTGCTCTTAAGCATACGCGCCTCAAGCACGCTCAGCTTTATGATGCGGTTAGCGAGATCGCTTACGATTGTCACCTGCATCTGGCGGTCCTCTTCAGGCAATACGTGCAGACGCTTGTCAAGGCTATCCCTGATCTGATACATGGTGTCGGGATCCACAAGCCTTTGCAAAGTTGCGTAAGCGGCATTGTCAGGACTCGACATAATCGCCAGCAATATATGCTCTACCCTCACCACGCGGTCATTATGGCGCACAGCCTCGCGATGGCTCTGGTCAAGAAGTGTCTTTAGTTCTATTGAAAAATTAGTATCCATACAAAATAGCGCTTTCCTATAATTTAATTCATACTCCGAAACATAATGCAATTATAACAATAATTGTGCCAAAAAACAAAGTTAAGCGCACAATTAAATTATCTCAACATTATTTAAACAATCCACGCACCAAAATTCCGCTTATTTTGTAAAAATTTCTTATCTTTGTGTGATTTTTCGCTCACTTGCGGAAGCTCAATACCAATATTTATAAAAACATTTATGATTGAAGAAGATAGAATTCTGAAAATTGACATCGAGAACGAGATGCGGACAGCCTACATTGACTATTCAATGTCTGTCATTGTGTCACGTGCCCTGCCTGACGTGCGCGACGGTCTGAAACCGGTGCAGCGCCGTGTGTTGTTCGGAATGAATGAAATGGGTAACACTTCTGACCACCCACATAAGAAATCCGCCAACTGCGTCGGCGAGGTAATGGGTAAATACCACCCCCACGGCGACTCGTCAATTTACGGAACTGTAGTGCGCATGGCACAGAACTGGGCTATGCGATACACTCTTGTCGACGGACACGGAAACTTTGGTTCAGTGGACGGTGACGGACCTGCTGCTATGCGTTACACCGAGGTGCGTCTTGAAAAAATCGGAGAGGAGATGCTTGCCGACATTGATTCGGAAACCGTCGACTTCACCATGAATTATGACAACTCACGTCCTGAACCTACAGTATTGCCCACCCGCATACCCAATCTATTGGTGAACGGCACATCGGGAATCGCAGTAGGTATGGCAACAAATATGCCCCCTCATAACCTCACTGAATCAATCAATGCCGCAGTAGCGCTCATCGACAATCCGGAACTCACAATACCGGAACTGATGAAGCACATCACGGCTCCCGACTTCCCTACAGGCGGAACCATCTACGGCTACAACGGGGTAAAGGAAGCCTTTGAGACAGGACGCGGACGAATCGTGATAAGAGCCAAAGCCGAAATCGAGTCCCACGCCAATCATGAGGATATCATCGTAACTGAAATTCCTTATAATGTAAACAAGGCGGAATTGATCAAGGACATCGCAAATCTTGTAAACGAAAAACGTCTTGACGGCATTGCCGATCTTAATGACGAGAGCGACTACAAGGGTATGCGCATCGTGATTCGCCTCAAAAGCGACGCCAACGCCAATGTGGTGCTCAACAAGCTCTACAAGATGACTCAGATGCAGGCATCATTCAGCGTAAACAATGTGGCAATCGTCAACGGCAGACCAAAAACTCTCAATCTGAAAGAGATACTTCAGGCATTCATCGACCACCGCCATGACGTGGTAGTGCGCCGCACACGTTTTGAACTCAGAAAGGCTGAGGAAAGAGCCCACATCCTGTTAGGATTGATAATCGCTTCGGAAAACATCGACGAGGTAATTAAGATAATACGTGGAGCCGACTCAGCCGACGATGCAAGAGCGAAACTGTCGGAACGATTCCAGCTTTCCGATCCACAGACTCTCGCCATTGTGGAAATGCGTCTGCGCAATCTCGCAAAACTGGAGCAAGACAAGCTGCACATGCAGTATGACGAGCTTCAGAAGCTTATCGAACATCTAAACCTCATTCTTTCCGACGAGCATGAATGCCGCGAGCTCATCAAGTCGGAACTTATTGAAGTGCGCGACAAGTATGGTGACGGCCGCAAAACCGACATCAATTATGCTGCCGGCAACTTCAATGATGAAGATATGTATGCCGATGATGATATGATCATCACCATCTCACACATGGGCTACATCAAGCGCACACCGCTGAGCGAATTCCGCGCGCAGAACCGCGGAGGTGTGGGATCACGCGGCAGCGACACTCGCGACGAGGACTTCATCGAACACATATATACCGCGTCAATGCACAACTATATGCTGTTCTTCACCAACCGCGGACGCTGCTACTGGCTGAAAGTATATGAGCTTCCTGAAATGGCAAAGAACAGCAAGGGACGTGCCATCCAGAACTTGCTCAACATTGAAGCCGGCGATGAGGTCAACGCAGTAATATGCACCAAGAAACTTGACGACAAGGAATTTGTCACCTCACATAATCTCGTGTTTGCAACTCGTCAGGGTGTCATAAAGAAGACCTCGCTCGAAGCTTATTCCCGCCCGAGAGCCAACGGCGTCAACGCTATCATCATCCGCGAAGGCGACCAGCTCATAGGTGTGGAAATGACCGACGGCAAGTCAGACATTCTGCTCGCCAATAAAAACGGACGGGCTATCCGATTCCCGGAAAACAAAGTTCGTGAAATGGGCCGAGTATCCACCGGTGTGCGTGGCATGACCCTTGATGGTCCTGATGATGCCGTGATAGGAATGATATGCATGGAACCCGAGACCGAGAACAATGTGCTTGTAATCTCTGAAAAGGGATATGGCAAGCGTTCATTGATCGACGACTACCGCATCACCAACCGCGGTGGAAAGGGCGTGAAGACCATCAATGTCACCGAGAAGACCGGCACACTTGTGGCTATCGACAGCGTGAATGATGACAATGACTTGGTGATCATCAACAAGTCAGGCATCACCCTACGCATAAAGGCTGCCGACATACGCGTACAAGGACGCGCCACCCAAGGTGTGCGTCTCATCAACCTTGAGAAGCGTAACGATGAAATCGCGTCAGTGTGCTGCGTAGATTCCGATCCTGAAGAGGAGATCGATTCCGACGTGCTCCTTGAAGCAAGCGAGCAAACTGAGTTGACTCCCGACACTACCATAGTTGAAGAAGAAACTGAAATCATTGATGATGAAATTTCCGACGATCAACTTGATGACGAAGAGACAAATCAATAATTAAGAAATTTACTATTAACATTTTCAATATATTATGAAAAAATTAGTCATCTTAGGTCTATGCCTTTTGACGGCAGCCGGCCTTTCTGCACAGAAGAGCCTCGTAAAAGAGGTGGAAGGCAAAACCAAAGGCTACAACAACAACCTCACACAAGCACGTAAGGATCTTGCTCCGGCATTGAAAAACCCCGAAAGCAAGGATGATGCACAAACCTGGTTCGTTGCCGGTAACATTGAATTCGGCGATTACGACGACATGTTCAAAAAGAAAGCTGTCGGCGAAAATCCCGACCCGAAAAAAATGGGTAAAGCTCTTATCGACGGATACAATTATTTCATGATTGCATTCCCGCTCGACACCATCCCTGAAATTGATAAGAAAACCGGCGAAAAGAAACGCGACAAGGAAGGAAATGTAAAGGTTAAGACCAAATATTCAAAAGACATGGCTAAGAAACTGGCTGACAACCACAACCAGTATCTCACCATCGGTCAGACCCTTTGGGATGTTCAGGACTACAACGGCGCATACGAAGTGTGGAACATCTACACCACCATGCCTTTCAACAAGTCACTCGGCGAAGTAGCTCCCCCTGCTCCTGACAACAACACTCTCGGACAAATTTATTATTTCGAAGGTCTTGCCGCTTGGCAGGCTGAAAAGCTTGACACCGCGCTCACTTCATTTGACAAAGCGGTAGAACTCGGCTACAAAGAACCCGCTCTTTATGATTACGCAATAAGCGTTGCCGCTCAGAAGAACGACACTCCCCGAGTGATGGCTTACGCCACCACTGCCAATGATCTTTACGGTGATTCAATCTCAAAGTATCTCACCATCATCATCAACGAGAAGATCAACAGCAAGGACTATGATTCAGCTCAGGCTCTTCTTGAAAAAGCTATCAAGCTCAACCCCAACAACGCAGAATACTATGACGTAATGGGTATTCTTTACCAGAGCCAGAACAAGCTCGACGAAGCACGTAACTACATTCAGAAAGCAGTGGAACTCGCTCCTGAATTGCCGAAAGCAAACCTCGACCTCGGTCGTGTGATCTATGCTCAGGCTATCGCCATCGACGAAGCTTCAAGCTCACTGAACCAGGCTGAATACAATAAGGTTCGCGATGAGAAGGTAGATCCCCTGTTGAAAGAGGCTGCCCCCTATCTTGAAAAGGCTCTCAATGACGACACAACTACTGATGACGCTCGCCGTCTTCTCCGTTCATTGTACTACAGCCTCAATGACGATGAGAATCTGAAGCGCATCGAAGCAATGTAATTGATTATCCCGTCAATAAACAGAAAAAGCCGTGAGGAGAACTCACGGCTTTTTCTGTTTTATATACCGCACATGAAAAGAATAAGCCGACAAAAATTTTAAATAATTCAATTTTCTGTGTAATTTTACATCCGAATATGAGCAAGAAAGTCTTTTATCGATATAACCCGGCTTCAGGCCACTATGACCGCGTGTTCCCGTCCAAAAAGGAGCGTGCGTGGAATATCGAGCAAAAGTCACTTCTTTCTGTGATTGGATGCTGTGCTGTGATATGGGTGATATATCTCTTTGTCGACACTCCGCGTGAAAAACGGTTGCAACAGGAGAACAAAGAGCTTCGCACTCATCTCGACCTATTGAACAAAAGACTCGATGCCACTCTTGACGTGGTAAGCGATATTTCAGAACGTGACAATAACTTTTATAGAGTCATCATGGGAGCGGAGCGTGTATCAGCGTCTCGCCGTTTTGCCGGTCTGGACAATGAGAATCGCTACAACCGGTTAAATTCGTTGACCGATGCGACACTTATAAAGAATCTCACCCGCAAAATGGATCTCCTCGACCGCTCTCTGTATAACCAGATACTATCCTTTGACGAGCTTCAAAAGCTTGCCCGCAACAATAAGGACCGTCTGTCACACATACCATCCATACAGCCTATTTCTCGCGAAAGCATGAAGCAAATGGCATCAGGCTATGGTTATCGCCGCGACCCCATATATGGATCCAGCCGTTTCCATGCCGGGCTTGATTTTGCAGCCGACCGAGGCACGAAGGTTTATGCCACAGCCGACGGAGTGGTAAAAGCGGCAGGATGGGAAAGCGGCTATGGTAATTGTGTGGATATCGATCATGGATACGGTTATCTCACCAGATATGCCCATCTCAACGCTTATCATGTAAAGGTGGGACAGGAAATAAAGCGCGGCGATTTCATTGCCGAAGTCGGCTCCACCGGAAAATCCACCGGTCCACATCTTCACTACGAAGTCAGATATAACGGTGAGCCGCAAAACCCCATCAACTACTATTTCATGGACATCACCCCTGCGGAATATGACGATTTAATCCGATTGGCTGAAAATGCCGGTCATGTAATGGACTGAACCCTATGGATGACGCCAATCTGAAAAAATATTACCGCATACGCGAAGTCGCTGAAATGCTTGATGTCCCCCTATCGACTCTCAGATATTGGGAACAGGAATTTCCATCAATACGCCCGAAACGCGGCTCAAAAGGCACACGCCTGTACACCGCCAATGACATCGAGCGAACAAGAATGATACATTTCCTGCTTAAGGTGAAGGGGCTTAAGATAGATGCCGCAAAAGCACAGATAAACAACAATCCGTCGGGAGTGGCTCGACAGGCTGCGGCAGTGGAGCGATTGCTAAAAATACGCGATGAGCTGCAAGGAATGCTCATCGCGGCAACACGACGCCGCTAAGCAAATAAAAAAGCAGGGCATCACTTTTTAGCGACGCCCTGCTTTACTGTTTATGGAGATTGTTGACTGTAAACAGGCTTATTTTTCCACTTCTACCTTCTTGATTACCATCACAACCTTATTATCCTTATCGAAGAGCTGTACGGTGTCATGACGACCCTTCTTGGCAAATTCAACGCTCTCAAGCGCTACCAGACAGGCTGTCTCCGCCTTCATGCTTTCCGGATCACACATCATTCGTGTCGAAGCAAGATTATTGAACTGGATAGAGTTGGATTTATCAGGATCAATCACCAATGAACCGTTCACAAGATTACATCCGGTGTTTCCATGCAATCTCAATTCCTGCACGTCAAGCACCATCTGCATATCGGGAAGATTGTATTTCTGTCCGTCAATCTCCTCTATATGCCAAGTTCCGTTAAGAAAATCCATGTTATGCTTTCTCAATACCATCACAGTCTGCTTTGATCCGTTCTTCAATTCAAGATAAAACTCATGTCCTCGCTTGCTGATGGAGTAAGTGCGGGTATTTTCCAACGCGAGGTTTATAGCCTGTTCATAGGGAGCATCGGCACAAGCCATCATGGTGCTGATCACCTTGTCAAACGACATATTATTGCCCTTTACGATCAATCCGCCGTTTATTAGGTTACATCCGTTTGAACCATACATTCTGTTGTCCTTAAGACTGAAGTTCACATACGGGCGATTTTCTCCGGTCACTTTATGACCTCCTACAGATGAGATGGTCCATTCGCCTTCCAGATCCTCCATGGAGTAAGGCACAATACTCTGGTCATCCTGACTCTCTTCTACTTTGTTGTCAACATTGACTGCAGTTGAATTTGATTTTTTCAATGAACCACAAGATGACAATCCAACGACTATAGCCGACATGGCTGCTATTAATACTGTTTTATTCATATTTCAAAGTTTATTTACTATATACTATAGTGACGTTTTAAATCTGATTTTGTTTAATTTTTTACCTTAAAAATCACATTATTTCTATTTCAAGCCCGTCATAGGCAATATGGACATTTTCCGGCAATGTAGGTTCAACTTCCGATTGCAGCCCCATTTTATCGGCAAGATGCGTGAGATAAGCTATGCGGGGATTAATACGCGATATCGCTGCCAAAGCCTCATCCAGAGTCATGTGGGAAAGATGCGGTTCTCGCCTTAATGCATTAATGACCAGTGTATCCACTCCTTTAAGAAGGTGGAATGTTTCGTCTGGAATAATCTTTGCATCGGTGATATAAGCCAACTTGCCGATTCTGAATCCGACTATGGGAAGCTTATAGTGAATCACGGGCAACGGAACCACAGGAGTCTCCCCTATTTTAAATGGCTCTGATCCGATCTCATGAATGTCAAATGACGGCACTCCGGGATAAGGATGCTCCTTGAAACAGTATGGCACACGGTTTCGCAAATCTTCAGCCACATCATGACGGCAATAGAGCGGAAATCCCCCGTCACGATGACAATAAGGCCGCAAATCGTCAATGCCACCTACATGATCATAATGGCTGTGAGTGAGTAGAGCGCACGCGATATCGGGAGCGCCCGCATCGATAATCTGCTGCCTGAAATCAGGACCGCAATCTATAAGGATGTTCTTCCCGTCCACATTCAACAGAGCGGAAGCCCTCTGGCGCTTGTCATGAAGGTCAGTCGATGTACAAACAGGACATTTGCACCCTATCTGTGGCACACCGGTCGAGGTCCCCGTTCCCAAAAAACGCAGTCTCATCATCACTCTACTATATTAACTTCCGGTGATATTTCAATGCCGAATTTCGATTTCACAGTGTCCTGAATAAAAGATTTGAGAGCCAGCACATCTCCTACTGAAGCACCTCCGGCATTGACTATCACAAGGCACTGCTTCGGAAACACTTCCGCGCCGCCAATGCGATATCCTTTAAGACCCGATGTCTCAATGAGCCATCCGGCAGGAATCTTAACCTTGTCATCGGGAAGATCATAAAAAGGCATATCGGGATAAGACGCCTTAAGCTCGTCAAACTTGGATCTATCCACCACAGGATTTTTGAAAAATGACCCGGCACTGCCAATCTCAGACGGTTCCGGGAGCTTGGACCGGCGTATGGACACAATCCTGTCCCTGACCATTTCAAGACTCAATTCCGGAAAATCAGCCAATTCTTTCAGCGGACCATAATCCAGTGTATATACCGGCTGCACACTAAGCTTAAATGTCACTCCAGTCACGATATACTTGCCCGGATGATGCTTGAACACACTGTCCCTGTAACCGTACAAACACTCCTCCAACGGCAGCTTTTTAGGATGCATATCAATCGTGTCAAGCACTTCAACACTCTCAATAATATCTTTCGCCTCGGCTCCGTAGGCGCCAACATTCTGCACGGCTGCTCCTCCGACTTCCCCGGGGATATATGACAGATTTACCGCTCCGTAAAGATTATGCCCGACGGTATATTTCACGAAATCATCCCACGTCACTCCGGCTGTGGCATGTATTAATGCATGAGTGTCGTTTCGCTCAAGCTGAGTTATCTCGGCACAACGGCAATGCAACACAACCCCGTTATATCGTGCCGGGAAAAGCATATTGCTGCCACCTCCAAGATGGAGATAGCGCTTATCACTTTTCTTAAGCTCCTTGACTATATCTATCAGCTCGCTGATAGTGTCATACTCAACAAATTCATCGGCAACAACCGGCAGATGAAATGTTGTCGACTTCGATATATCGCAATTATCTTTACGTGTTATCATAAAAATCTATCGTCTTACGCTTTTTAATATGCCATCCTCAAAGATCAGATAATTTCCGTTGGGATAGCTCCATAATTCCTGGATAGTGGAAATCGCATTGCGGCGGCTCACAGAAGCCGGAGCGCCAAGAGCAAGTTTACACTCCTCGCGTGTCATATAGGGCACAACCTGTCCGCGCTGTATGTGCCTCCACGTTTCATCAGTCACAAGCGGATATTTCCGGTGGGGATCATTGAAGTAGAACAGTGTGGCGAAATTACGGGTAGTCCTGCCTGAATCCCCTACATTCAAAAAGAGATAAGCTTCCTCCGCAGGATTCTCCTCACCGTCGATTTTAAACTTGACCATCACCTGATATACTACATTACCCGGCAATACTTCAGTAATGGTAACCGGCACGAATTTTATTCCATTATAGGAATTTCCTTTCCTGTCATACCTTACCGGACTTTTAAGAAACAATTCCTTATTGAGCAACATATCGGATGTGGCATCAACAATGTCCATGTCAATGGTGAACGGCACATCGACCTTAGCACGGTTTTCAAGCTCCTGACGCGAAGCTGAAACCCTATAAACAATCTCACCTCCTGATTTGTCGGAAAATATGATCTCGGTATCTTCTGTGCCGGTTAGCGAAATCACCGGGCGATAACTGTCAAAATATATGTATTCGCCCGATTTCGGAGGATTGCCGGTAGGCTCCAATGCCAACACTATTTTATCGTCAGTGACATAAAAGCGTTTCCCCTTCTTCCATTCCGACAGTCGCTGCGGATTAATGCCACTGAGGAATTTGTCCTCCTCAGTGGCACCAACCTGCTGGCGTTCAACATCAGTTGAAGTTATCTTTGGCGTGCTTTCAATTCCGGTGAAACACCCCTGGAAAGCAAGTGACGGAAGCAATATAAGCAATTGACGCCACTTCATCATTCAACTACAGGATTTATTCCCATATTGTAAAACAGGAATGAATAAATATCGGCATATTCATCGATCACTTTCGACACCGGTTTTCCGGCGCCATGCCCGGCTTTAGAATCGATTCTTATGATCTTGGGGGCATCTCCGGTGTTGCTGCTCTGAAGTGTGGCGGCATACTTGAATGAATGCGCCGGCACTACACGGTCATCATGATCGGCGGTAGTAACCAGAATTGCCGGATATTTAGTTCCGTCATTCTTTATGTTGTGAATGGGAGAATAGCTCAACAGATATTCAGCCATCTCTTTTGAGTCGGCACTGGTGCCATAATCTGAAGCCCAGTTCCAACCGATAGTGAACAGATGATAACGCATCATATCCATCACTCCTACACGGGGAATAGCCACTTTAAACAGATCGGGACGCAAGTTCACGCAGGCTCCTACGAGAAGTCCGCCGTTGCTTCCTCCCTCGATTGCCATATATTCAGGTGATGACCATCCCTCTTTAATCAGATATTCAGCAGCGGAAATAAAGTCATTGAACACATTCATCTTCTGCTGTTTTGTTCCGGCAAGGTGCCAAGGTTCACCATATTCACCGCCTCCGCGCAGATTTGTCTGAGCATATATGCCGCCATTTTCAAGCCACAGCAATCGCTGTGCCGAGAATCCCGGAGTAAGCGAAATATTGAAACCTCCATAACCATACAGATAAACAGGATTCTTGCCATCGCGCTTCAATCCTTTCTTATATGTGATGAACATGGGAACCATTGTATCATCAGAAGAGGGATAGAATATCTGCTCAGTCACGTAATCATCCATATTGAAACCATTGATATCGGTCGACTTATAGAGCTTGGATGTGTTGTCGGCAAGATTATAGCTATAGATAGCTGAGGGATAAGTGAACGAAGTGAAGGTATAGAATACTTCATCATGCTTTTTGCTTGAGGAAATGCCTACCGAACCGGCTGCCGGGAACTTCATTTCATTAAGACGCTTTCCATCACGGCTATAGACGAATGACTTGTTTTGAGCATCGATCTCGTAGGTCAATATCAGCTTGTCGCCGGCAAATTGCACACCGGTAAGCACACCCTTATCCTCAGGAACAAGCTCCTTCCAATTCTCTCTTTGCGGAGCATCGATGGAAGCCGTCATAAGACGATACTTCGGCGCGCCATAATTGGTGTAGATGAACATCTGTCCGTCAATCACATCAAGCACCGAAATCTCATAATCCTGAGAAGGCTCTATTGTGATCCACTCCTCTGAACCCGGGTTACGCATGATCAGCGAGCTGCCAAGCCCCTCACCTCCGCCATACACAAACAGCGGCTGATTGTCATCATGAATCGATGCCGAGTGGAAATGTAGCGGATGAGCCTTGTCTTCATACACAAGCTTGTCATCCTGCTGCTTTGTTCCGAGACGGTGATAATAGATGCGATGATTCTCATTGGCATTGGAGAATTCCTTCCCCTCTACAGGACGATCGTAGGCACTGTAATAAAATCCGTCGCCATCCCATTCCGCGCCTGTGAATTTAGCCCACTCGATGTGGTCAGGCAGCAATTCTCCGGTGGCGGTATCCATCACATATATCTCAGTCCAGTCCGATCCGCTGCGTGATATGGTGTAGGCTGTGTATTTGCCATCGTTTGAGAAACTGATTCCGGTCAAGGCAACGGTTCCGTCATCGCTCAACTTATTAGGGTCGAGAAACACCTTTGCCGGTCCGCCCAAGGTGTCAGAGCAATAAAGAACCGATTGATTCTGCAATCCGTCATTCTCATAGAAATAATACTTCCCGTCCTTTTTAAACGGAATGCCCGATTTCTTATAGTTCATCAAAGTCTTTATCCTTTCACGAAGATTATCACGGAAAGGAATCTTTGACAGATAGTCCTCGGTGACTTTGCGTTCAGCCTCGACCCATCCGAGAGTGGATGCTGATGTGTCATTCTCCAACGAACGATAAGGATCGGCTACCTTATTGCCGAAATACACATCTACGGTATTGGACGTAGGAGCCTGAGGATACTTAATATCATTTGCACTGCCTGAGATCATGCTTGCAGTCATAACAGTCACTGTTACAAATTTTTTCATTAGATTTTAATTTAAACAGGACGGAGCATTTGATTGCCCCGTCCTTATGTTACTACTGAATATTAGAGGCGGTTAAAGTCCTTTTCCATGGCAATTTTTATACTTCTTGCCTGATCCGCAAGGACATGGATCATTTCTGCCCACCTTAGGTCCGTTCACGATAGGTTGAGTACGTTGTTGTTCTCCCTGTGGGGCAGAAGCGGCTTGACGCTGTGCATCGGCTCCGGGATAAGTCTCCTTGCTCGCCTTATAACGGCTATAATCGTTGGGACGTTCCGGAAGCGCCTCCTTCATCTGAGGACGGGGCTGCTCTTCTTTTCGCTCAGAACTCAACTGTGCGTCAGAAGCACGCTGCGGTTGTGGTTGCGGAATGTAAATCTGTCCTCTCAACAACGCCGATGCAGCCTTCACGTTGAGGGTATTCATTGCGTTTTCAAACAAATGGAACGACTCTACCTTATAAATCACAAGCGGATCCTTCTGCTCATAAGATGCATTTTGAACCGACTGACGCAACTGGTCGAGTTCGCGCAAGTGCTCTTTCCACACCTCGTCGATAGTGACAAGCATGATAGCCTTGTGCCATTCCTTTATGATCGAGCGGCATTCGGTGCGATAAGCCTCTTCGATATCGGCAGGAATGTTGAACACACGTTTGCCGTCGGTGATAGGAACGAGAATCTTTCCCTTCGCTTCTTTATTCTCTACAAGATCCTTGATGACCGGCATCGCGATCTCCACGATACGCTCTCCCTTACGGCGGAATGCCTCGTTGACCTCAGCATGAACACGGTCAAACGCTTCCTGATGTGACATCTTACGGAACTCATCTTCGGAGAACGGAGTCTCAATAGCAAATACCTTGAGGAGCTCCATTGTCAAATCGGGATATGTGTCGGGCGAATCATAGGTGTTCACAATATTTTCTACCGTGTCATAGAGCATATTGTTGATGTCAATGCCGACACGCTCACCCATCAAAGCATGAAGACGTCGGCCATAAATGTATTGACGCTGCTTATTCATCACATCGTCATACTCCAACAAACGCTTACGTATACCGAAGTTATTCTCTTCAACACGCTTCTGTGCATTCTCAATGGCACGGTTCACCATCTTGGATTCAATCATCTCACCTTCCTTGACTCCAAGAGTGTCGAGCATCTTTGTCACACGGTCACCGGCAAAAAGACGCATCAACTGATCCTCAAACGACAGGAAGAACACTGATGAACCCGGGTCGCCTTGACGTCCTGAACGTCCGCGCAACTGACGGTCGACGCGGCGTGACTCATGGCGCTCGGTTCCGATGATGGCAAGACCTCCGGCATCCTTGACCTCAGCAGGAAGCTTGATGTCGGTACCACGACCTGCCATATTGGTTGCGATTGTAACAGTACCTTTCTTACCTGCCTGTGCCACGATGTCAGCCTCCTTTTGATGCAACTTCGCATTAAGCACATTGTGGGGGATGTGACGCAGTGTAAGCATTCGTGACAACAGCTCAGATATATCGACTGAGGTGGTGCCGACCAATACCGGACGGCCCTGATTGACAAGTTCTACAATCTCATCGATAACCGCAGCATATTTTTCCTTCTTGGTGCGATATACGCGGTCGTTCATGTCAATTCGAGCCACAGGCTTGTTGGTGGGGATAGTCACCACATCAAGCTTATAGATGTCCCAGAACTCACCCGCTTCAGTTTCAGCCGTACCGGTCATTCCCGCAAGCTTGTGATACATACGGAAATAGTTCTGCAACGTAATGGTGGCGAAAGTCTGAGTCGCTGCCTCTACTTTTACTCCCTCTTTGGCTTCAATAGCCTGATGGAGCCCGTCGGAGTAGCGGCGACCCTCCATGATACGTCCGGTCTGCTCGTCTACAATCTTGATCTTATTGTCGTCGATCACATATTCCACATCCTTTTCAAACAGGGTGTATGCCTTCAGCAACTGGTTGACAGTGTGCACACGCTCCGCCTTGACGGCATAGTTCTGCATGAGGTCGTCCTTGCGTTGCTGACGATCGGCAGGAGAAAGCGAATCATCACCCTCCACTTCCGACAACTGTGAAGCTATATCAGGCAACACGAAGAATTGCGGATCCTGGCTGCTGCCTGTCAGCTCATCTATACCCTTGTCGGTGAGTTCTACCGAACGGTTCTTCTCGTCAATCACGAAATATAGAGGTTCAACCGCTTTCGGCATTTCTCGGCTGTTATCCTGGAGATAGTATGCCTCAGTGTCAAGCAACAGCGGCTTGATGCCGTCTTGTGAAAGATATTTGATAAGCGGACCGTTCTTTGGCAAACCTTTATATGCGCGGAACAACTGGAGGGCGCCCTCTTTTCTCACTTCCTTATCTGAGCTTGCAATCTTTTCTTTCGCATCAAGAAGCAGTCGAGCCACAAGCTTGCGCTGAGCCTCAAACACCTTCTCTACATTATGTTTGTAGTCATTGAATAACTGGTCCTCGCCCTTGGGCACAGGACCTGATATGATGAGCGGTGTACGGGCATCGTCGATAAGCACCGAGTCAACCTCGTCGACAATCGCGTAATAATGCTTGCGCTGCACGAGATCTTGCGGCGACATAGCCATATTGTCACGAAGATAGTCGAAACCGAATTCATTGTTGGTACCAAAAGTGATGTCACAGGCATAGGCTCTACGACGAGATTCAGAATTGGGCTGATGCTTGTCGATACAATCCACAGTCTGTCCGTGGAACATATATAGCGGACCCATCCATTCCGAGTCACGTTTTGACAAATAGTCGTTGACAGTAACCACATGGACTCCGCGTCCTGTCAACGAGCGCAGGAACACCGGCAGAGTGGCGACAAGAGTCTTTCCTTCACCGGTTGCCATCTCGGCAATCTTGCCCTGATGCAGCACGATACCGCCTATAAGCTGCACATCATAATGTATCATGTCCCATGTCACTTCATTACCACCGGCGATCCAGTGATTTTTGTATATCGCCTTATCGCCTTCGATTGTGACAAAATCTTTGCCGGCAGCTGCCAGGTCACGGTCCATTTGCGACGCTGTCACCTCCACGGTTTCATTGGCGGCAAATCGTGCGGCAGTTTCACGCATAGCGGCAAATACCGACGGGAGCACGCGGTCAAGCTCCTTCTCATATATTTCGAGGATGTTCTTCTCGCGGGCATCGATATCATCCCACAACGGTTGACGCTCATCAAAAGGAAGTTCCTCTATTTTTGCTTTCAGTTCAGCGATAGCCTTTGTATCATCAGCAACAGCATCCTGAAGTTCTTTCTTTATGTTTGTGATTACATCGCGCAACTCATCATTGGAAAGTTCCTTCATCTTAGGTCCAAGAGCGTTGATCTGATCCACGATAGGTTGAATCTCTTTAAGGTCACGCTGCGATTTGTTGCCGAAAAGCTTGTTTAATATAGTAGTTAATGACATAAGTTGTTTCTAATTTTAATTTGATTTAATTGGTTATGACTTGGCTCACTTCTTCTCCAATGCCAATGGAGGAAGATCGGCAGCATTAGGTGATCTTATTCTCAACAGTCTCGCTACAGTAGGAGCGATGGACCGCGCATCAATCTCTTCTATTATTCTCGACGGTTTCAACACCGGAGAATACAGGAATACGGGAGCCGCCATGATGCCGCTTCGCACTGTGCTGCGGATCTCCTTGGCGCTTACAGGGTCAATCTCTACAATCTCCCATCCCGGCGTGATCGCCAGCAAAAGGTCGCCGGCAAAATTCACGTTGGTGTTGCGTTTCAAGGCGGCTGCATTATTACCGGCACGTCCGGCAATGACATCATCTATAGTCCATACTCCGCTCACCCCACTCATGCGTGTCAAGAAATCGGCGGCTTCCGCTCTCATGGCGGCAAGATCAAGTCCGCGTTCCTGAATCAGTTTCCGGTTAAGGAACAACTGGCTGTCATGATAGCCTGCAACCCACTCTTCATTGCCATATTTGGCAACAAAATACATATTCAGGAGTGAGATGGCTCGCTTGGGTATGAATTCACCATTGGGTATCCCCCACTTTTCATCATCACGCTTATTGCCGGGTGCCGAAGGGGTTCCGGCAAGCATCACAAACGTGTTTTCCAGCCCCACCTTATCATCAATAATCTTAAGCAACCGCTCAAGATCCTTGTCAAGACGCAGATAGCTGTCCATGGTTTCTATGCGATGGTCAGCATCCTTTGCCGCGATAAACGGAGCAAGCGTATAACCAAGGTTCAGCATATCCATGGCATCATGGTTGCCCAACTGAAGCCCGTTGATGTAATCACCCGCAATATCGGTTATTTCGGTGTTTACCGGACCGGAGGTCTTGTAATTGCGGAAACGGTTGATGTCATTGTGCTGAAAAAGATACCGGAATGGATAATATTTCTTGTAAGCCGGAAGATCAGGATATTTCTCAGGTGCCAGCAACGGACGCCATGTCAATGTGTCAAGACGCACCGACAAAGGCTTCGAATGGTTTCGCCCCTGCACCGGGAGCGGCATCTCCTTATAGTAAGTGGAAGTCGACCATTTTCCGGTGACATCGTTTATCCATAGCGCGCTGTTTCCCGCATGACCCGCCATAACAATGGACTGAGACGCTGATGGCGCGATTGAATAAACATTTCCGAACCCGGCTCCATCGATACGCACCTCATCCGAGACAGTGCTCACCGTGACTGTCTTAGGCGTGAACGTGTCCTCGGTGAAATTGCCCAGCTGAGAGTGGTCCAGCACGACCGGGAAGCTCCTCTTATGCTCAGGATCATAGACTACTGAAGCCGGAATGCCGTTGACTGAAGGCGATGTGCCGCTATACACCATTGCCGTGGCTGCGGTAGCATCCATGAAAGTGCCGTAATTGACATTCTCAAGCATCACGCCCTCTTGCATCAGCCTGTTGAATCCGCCCTCTCCGAAATATCCCTTCAATAAGTCAAGGTAATCTTCGCGTAATCCGTCGATCATGATGCCAACGACAAGTTTCGGCCGTGACACAGGAGGCTGCCCGACAACGGTCAGAGTGACCATTGACGCCAATAACACTGACAGCAATCTACGGGTTAAATGCGGTTCGTTTGTTTTAAGCATTGTGTGATATATAAATATCTTATAGTAAGTATGGCATCGGCGAGTATCAGCGGAATAAATGCTGTATTTCCCGACTGACCTGACCAAAGCCACAGTATACTTAACAAAAATAATGCCACAAAGTTAACAATTCCATACAATTTTACCAACTTGCGGCAACTTTTTATATAAATGAAGGCGGGCACTATAAGGCATAACGGATTAAGCCACAGCAACAACCAGTTGGGAGATGTCGCTTCATGCTCGGAGATAAATACGAGAAAAGTTATCAACAATCCCGCAATTCCATAAATCCCAAACAACAGTGCGTCCACCCAACGTGTCACTTTCATCCGCTTCACATCTCTCGCAGCCACAGCGACAACTGCCAATAACACAGCCACACCGACCGCAAGCGGAGTCATCCACCATGGCGTGGCAGAAACCGCCTCATTGCCGGGAGCCAAAATCATGGTTGTCTCATCGGCAATGCCGTTATCCTCAACCATTTCCATAAGCACAACCGGGACAAATGCCTTTTCCCTATCCGCGAGCACATAATCGATGCCGCTTCCCAATGCCAGATCAATACCGAACTGATACCAGGGATAACCGGCATGATAATGACGCATAGCGTCTCGGAAAGTCCAACCCTCCGTATACTCGCGAGCCTTAAGCGACAATGTGTCGCCAATAGCACGCTCTATCATCTCCAACGGACGGGTGGCGCAATTATCCTTTACATAATTATATCGGTATGTCCTGTTCTCGGGTCTCAGATTTTCATCAAGCAGAGCCACGAGCCTGAACGCGGCGTCAGATGAAAGCCTGAGAGGCTGCTCATACACTGCCCTCCCGGCTCTGGCATATTGCCTCAGGAAATAGTCAAACGGAGCGGCACCTACCATATAATCAGTTTCGCCTTTCACAAACCGGTAAACGAAATTGGGTGCATCGAAATCAAACAATCCATAGTTAACCGCCACATCGGCTCCGTTGTAACGCACACGCAAAGCCGTGTGGCCCTCAAGCTCATATATATCTGAACCGGGACCGCACGTGATCAAACTTATACGGGGTATGTCAACGAGAGTGTCACCCGCTTCCGACTCGGTGCCGGAAATGCCAATGCATGAAAAAGCAAAAAACAAGACCGGCAGGACTCGACGCAAAATCAGGTTCAAGCTCATTGTTCCACCAGATATCCCGCGTCAGTAAGCTCCTTTTTGATTATCTCGATGTGCTCATGGTTACGTGTCTCCATCACTATCCTCAACGAACAGCTTGTGATAGGCGTGTCTACGCTTATGCGCTCGTGAGTCACCGAAATGATATTTCCACCAAGTCTGCCTATCGTCTCACATACATTAGCGAGCACGCCGGGCTTATCGGAAAGATCGATTGTGACAGCATAGTTACGTCCACTCTTGAGCAGACCGCGGTTTATGACACGGCTCAAAATCGTCACGTCGATATTACCGCCTGAAACAAGACACACAGTCTTCTTTCCTTTAATGGGCACCTTATTGAACATAGCGGCAGCAACAGCCACGGCACCGGCGCCTTCAGCCACCAGCTTCTGCTGCTCCATCATAGCCAATATGGCAGCCGATGTCTCATCATCACTGACCGTGACAATACCGTCAACATATTTGCGGCAAAGCTCAAATGTGTTATCACCAGGCTCCTTAACCGCGATTCCGTCAGCCACAGTAGCCACGTTAGGCAGGCATTTAATCTCATTTCCGGCTATCGACTCTACCATGCTCGCGGCTCCGGCGGCTTGAACGCCGTACACCTTCACATCAGGACGTATCGACTTTATGGCGTATGCCACACCTGATATAAGGCCGCCACCGCCGACAGGCACAATGACCACGTCGACATCGGGCATCTCGTCAAGAATCTCAAGACCGATTGTGCCTTGTCCGGCAATCACAAGCGGATCATTGAACGGATGCACGAATGTATATCCGCACTCATCCCTCATTTCAATCGCTTTCTTATACGCGTCGTCATACACGCCCGGCACAAGACACACCTCAGCGCCAAGCTTGCGTGTGGCTTCAACTTTAGATATGGGAGCGCCCTCAGGCAAGCATATTATCGCCTTGATGCCATTGGCACGGGCTCCAAGCGCGACACCCTGGGCATGGTTGCCGGCTGAACACGCAATAACGCCGTGAGCCTTTTCCTCATCCGACAACTGAGATATTTTATAATAGGCGCCTCTTAACTTAAACGAACCGGTATGCTGGAGACATTCCGGCTTAAGATACACATCACTCTCGGGATTAATTTTCGGAGCGGCAATAAGCTCCGTATGTTTTACAACACCCTTCAGTACATGAGCGGCACGATAGACATCGCTCAAAGACAATAGTTCTTTCTGCATAATAATGATGCTTTTTATGCCGCAAATGTAAGAATTTTTCTTCGGATTTTTATATCTTTGCACCAACAATTACCAATATCACACCAAGATGAAAAAGTTAGAAAGTTTAGTTGCCGAGAAATTATTGAAAATTAGCGCGATAAAATTGCAGCCGGATATCCCCTTCGTGTGGGCGTCAGGATGGAATTCGCCAATCTACACCGACAACCGCAAGACATTATCTTATCCGGAATTGCGTTCATTCATCAAGGTTGAACTTTGCCGTATTATTATGGAGAACTTCGAGAAGCCGGATGCTATCGCCGGTGTCGCTACAGGCGCTATCGCACAAGGAGCGCTCGTTGCCGACAACCTCGGACTTCCATACGTATACGTAAGATCCACCCCTAAAGACCATGGTTTGGAGAACCTTATCGAGGGCAATCTGAATCCCGGACAAAAGGTGGTAGTAATCGAAGACCTGATTTCGACCGGAGGAAGCAGCTTGAAAGCTGTTGAGGCTATCCGCAATGCCGGTTGCGAAGTTATAGGAATGGTCGCTATTTTCACTTATGGATTCCCGGTTGCAGTAAAACGCTTCTCAGAAGCCGGTGTCAAACTCATCACGCTCAGCAACTACAACTCCATGCTTGAAGCTGCCGTAGAAAGCGACTATATCAAGCAGAGCGATCTCGAAACTCTCAAGGAATGGCGCAAGGATCCCGCCAACTGGGCTCCTAAAACAAATGCTGACTGATCTCAGCCGTCATAACTCCTTATAATATATAAACCATCTATTAATGACTACATATTCAAGCAAGCCGGTTGAGATACCGATGTCGGCATCAGCCGCCTACGCCAAATTGTCGGACCTTTCGGCTTTTCAAGAACGCATAGCGTCGCTTCCTGAAGACCTGAAGGCTAAAGTTGGCGATATTTCGTTCACTGCCGACACCATATCGTTCAACGGCACTCCCATGGGAGCATTGGTTTTGAAACTTTCCGAAACAGTTCCCGACAAGAGAGTGGCATTCACCGCGCAAGGAGCTCCGGTGCCTATTGTGATGTCGATCGAACTCGAAGACAAGGGCGAAGAGAAGGCGGAAGCCATATCTTCAATCGATGTGGAAGTTCCGGCTATGCTGAAGCCCATGATCGGTCCAAAGCTGAAAGAGGCTGCCGAAAAAATGGGTGAAATGATTAAAAATCTTGTTTCGCTGAAATAATATGGCGACAAAGCTTTGGGAAAAATCCACCACCGTGGATCATGACGTCGAGACCTACACAGTAGGTCTTGACCGTGAAATGGACTTGTATCTTGCCAAATACGATGTGTTGGGCTCAATGGCTCACATCCGTATGCTCCAATCAATAGGATTGCTTACGGCTGACGAGCTCGAGAAACTCACATCGGGGCTGCGTGACATATACTCCACCATCGAGGAGGGCGACTTCATAATCGAAGACGGAATCGAAGATGTCCACTCCCAGGTAGAACTGATGCTCACCCGCCGTCTTGGCGACATAGGCAAAAAGATCCATTCAGGACGTTCACGCAATGATCAGGTGCTGGTCGACCTGAAGCTATTCATAAGATCACGCATCGAGGATGTAACCGAGGCTATGACACGGCTGTTCAACACTCTGCTTTCTCAAAGCGAGAAATACAAAGATGTCATTATCCCCGGCTACACCCATCTTCAAGTGGCTATGCCGTCATCATTCGGATTATGGTTTGGAGCCTACGCCGAATCATTAGCCGACGATTTGACTGTGCTGAAAGCTGCCTACGAGGTTTCCAACCGCAATCCGCTCGGATCGGCGGCAGGATACGGTTCATCATTCCCTCTCGACAGGACTATGACCACATCATTGCTCGGATTTGACAGCATGAATTATAATGTGGTATATGCCCAGATGGGACGCGGTAAAACTGAACGCATCGTGGCGCAAGCATTGGGATGCATAGCCGCCACCATAGGCAAGCTGGCTTTTGACGCGTGCATGTTCAACTCCCAGAACTTCGGCTTCATAAAGCTGCCCGATGAATATACCACCGGATCGTCGATCATGCCCCACAAGAAGAACCCCGATGTATTTGAGCTCACACGCGCCAAGTGCAATAAGCTTCAAGCCCTCCCCTACGAGATCACTCTCATCACCAACAATCTCCCCTCGGGATATTTCCGCGATCTTCAATTGGTGAAGGAAAATTTCCTGCCGGCTTTCGACTCACTGATTTCAATAATCAATATGGTCGACGCAATGGTGTCGCAAATAAAAGTCAATCGGGAGGCGGCGCATGATGATCGCTACAAGTTGATGTATTCAGTAGAAGAGGTCAATAAGCTCACACGCGAAGGCGTGCCTTTCCGCGACGCTTACAAAAAAGTGGGACTTGCCATCGAAGCCGGAGAGTTCACCCCCGACTATAATTTGAGCCACACCCATGAAGGCTCAATCGGCAATCTCTGCAATGACCGCATAAAGGCGCTCTATGAGAAGACTCTCGCAGGATTTGATTTCGCCACCTATCATAACGCGTTGTCAGCATTGCTCAACTCATGAGATTCTCCACCGCCATTCTATCGGTCATGATCGCCGGAGCTGTCGCAACCGGATGCTCGGAGGTCGACGACGACCGCATCCCGGCAACCCCGGTCAACATTGATCTCGGCAATCAGGGATACTGGGATTCATTTGGCGTGCATGGACTAAGCCAATACCGTTATTTCATTCTCCATCAACAACCCGCAGGATTTCCATGGAATGCCAACACCTACACCGGGTTTGGTGGCGTGCTACTTGTTACCGACATTGCCGGCTACCCGCTTGCGTATGACTTATCGTGTCCGGTCGAGAGAAAACAGACCGTAAGGATTCTTTATGACCGTGACAATCTCAATGCATATTGCCCCACCTGTGGATCGGTATATGATGTGAACGAACTTTACGGAAGCCCGATATCCGGACCTGCACATAGCAAGAAATATGGGCTGCGCAGATATCATGTGGTTCCTGCCGCACTCGGCGGTTATACCATAGTATATTAATAATTAGACACTTATGAAATAATAGTTTTTATCGGCTGTCAAAATTTGCACATTCCGAAATATGTTACTAAATTTGCAGTGCCGAAAAGCTGCCTGAATGGTGGAATGGTAGACACGAGGGACTTAAAATCCC
>CAJUTE010000020.1 GCA_910589555.1 uncultured Muribaculum sp. | reverse complement strand
AAGGTGCTATACGCGAACTGATGATGAACGCCTGTATGCACCGCGATTATCAATCGAATATGCCAATTCGGTTGTATCAGTTTGATAATTACATCGAGATTATGAACGCCGGAGGGTTATACGGCGAAGCCCGTCCCGAAAACTTCCCCTCCGTAAATGACTACCGCAATCCGCTCGTGGCTGAAGCTATGCGCGTGATGAAATACGTCAACAAGTTCAATCGTGGCGTGACACGTGTTCAGGAAATGCTCAAAGAAAACGGCAATACTCCCGCGGTCTTTGATGTGAATACAATCACAGCTTTCCGCGTAACAGTTCAAGCGACCAATGAAGCCGACTTGTCAAAGGGCACAAGTCAGGGCACAAGTCAGGGCACAAGTCAAGATGACAAAACCATTGAAGAAAAAATCATAGAATTCTGCAAGGAGCCGCACTCATTGGCAGAAATAGCAACCTACTGCGGTTTTCAGAACAAGCGTAAGTTCAGAGAGCGATATCTAAATCCACTCCTCGGCATCCGCATACAAATGACAATCCCCGACAAACCCACAAGTCGTTTTCAGAAATATCATACAATATAACTCTAAGCCTGAAAATCGTTTGAAAGTGAGCCGCGAAACCGTTTAATCCGCATCAGCAAGCCATCGATTTATTTCACCATCGCCGGAATATATGCTCACTCATGCCTAACGGCACTTACCTCCAGCGGCGACTTTTTAACATTCACATTTTGAGCTAAATATTGTAATTGTAAAAATTTGTTGTTATTTTTGCAACCGTAGACCGCATCGCAAAGGCCCGGCTTAGGGTAAAGCGAGGCGGGATGCAGTGAACATAATTAAGAAAGCGTTTATCCGCGCTGATTCTTGACTCTTCGGAATTCTCGCAAAATTCATATTGATGTCAAGGACTGAGCAACGGTAGATGCCCGTGGATATGTAATATCATGCTTTCGGCAAAGCACCTTGGGAAAGGTACAGCCGGACGCTATTGTTGCATATACAAGCGTGGGCTTCTGCGTTGCCGTCTGACATCAATAGGGCAATGCGAGAAGCCTCGGAGAGTAGGACGGTGACAGATACAGATTCCTACGCTTTCTCGTATAAACCAATCTAATGCCAACGAGGGGAAGACCGCGGCCGACGATTTACACAATGGCTGATAATGACCGACAGACTTTTCTTGAAAAATGGTGGAGTTTTGCTTTTGCAATAGCGATCATAGCGATTGCTGTTGTCTCTGTATCTTTGGCTGATAGCCGCGAACTCCCGTTGACGATAATTGGAGCTGTCCTTGGAGTGGCAATGACAGTATTTGCCACATTCTTTCTATTCAAAGGACAATCCAAACAACAAATCGCATTATTGGAAGAACAACACCGTATAGAAAGAGACCAGGAAAATGAAACTGAAATCTTCAAGCAGAAACTGAATGCATATCAGCAGTTTCTTGATGCTCTTTGCCGATACGTAACGACTAAGAAAGATGAAGCACAGTCGGAACTGAAATTCCGCACTGCGGCTCTTGCTATGCATGGAGACAGTCAGCAATTGACAGCTCTTAACCGAGAAATTTCTAAAATAATAGCTTTCTATGCAGACGAAGTGCCTGATGACAAGGAACTCATACAGTCTCTGTTTTCAATTGCAGAGTTGTTTGGTGCAGAGCTGTACCCGGGAAGAGCCTACGTCCGGAACGCTGAATATGAGACCTCAATAGAAAATCTTGCATGTGTAATTGATGCCAGTGCATCCAGTTCTGAACTCAGCGAAATAGAGGCTGAGGATAAAGACAGTGAAAAGTCTGATGAGCAAGAAGCAGAAAATATGGAATCATGGGCACAGAAACTGTCTGAATTAAAATCGAATGGATGGAATGTTGTGATAGATCCGGTCAAGGATACCATTTCAGTATACAAGCCTACCGCACAACATAAAATATCGTTTTATAAAAAAGGTCGATTCTATGTCGTTCAGGCACAGGGCGCGGAAGAAGATTCGGAGTATTCTAAGACTCTTAAAACCTTGCATAAAGGATCACGACGTAGTAACATCTGGTGGCGCGAACTAACATCGCTGCCCAACTATGGGGTCAGCAACGGCCTCAGCAAGGCGGTAGAAACCAACAGCAAAGCCCGCGCCGTTGTCGTTAAATGGATTGACAGACTTTTATAATGCAGTTTTAGAGCTTTGATACCATGGGACTTTTTGACAAAATAAAGAAATCGGTTTCAGAAACAGTATCTGATGCAAGCACTCATGCCGAAGTCGTGTTTGCTAACGCAAAGTCGCAGGTCGCAGAAGCCGGTAAAAAAGTCGGAGAAAGTGCTTCCAATATTGCTTCAGCAACAATTAAATGTGTTGGTGATGAACTCTCATACATGGGCGATGCCATATCCGAAGCTTCAGATGGTGATTATAGCAAACTCAAAGGAATGGCAACTGCCACTAGTGATTTTCTGGCTGAAACAGCAAAAGATATGACCGGAATAAATGCTTACAACCACTATCAAGCAGCTAAGACATCACGCGAGGAGGCTGAAAAGATTGCCCATAGAGTCGAAGAAGAGGTCGGGAAAATTCGGTATCTCGCCAATGACCGTCTGAAATATATGGGTGAGATACGTATGCAAGCACTAAAAAACACGGTGGGTAGATTTATCTCCATTGTGAAAAGATTGAATCAGGGTGTGCGAGACAAAGAATATGAAATGTACTCCCAGATTGACATTAGTGAGGGCGAACTTGAAGAAATGAAGATGGTCTCCATTGACCAAAAGGAAATGACTTCAACCATAGTCACAGGCATAGGTGCGGCCTCTGCAGCTTCTGTTGGTGCTCAAAAGTTGGCAATATATGGAGTGCAGAAGTTAGCGACAGCCTCGACTGGAACCGCTATTAAAAATTTAAGTGGTGCCGCGGCAGAAAAAGCGACAATGGCATGGCTGGGCGGGGGGAGCGTCAGTGCTGGCGGAGGTGGCATGGCTGTTGGAGCGTCACGATTGGCAATGGTTGGTCAGGCTGCAAGTGGCATAATGATTCTGACAACCGCTGCAACAGTGGCATCGATGTATTATTCTCAGAAGCATACGGAGGCTATCCAATACTTGGCGGATGTCAAAATTTGGGAAGCAAAAACTTTGGCTGCCTGCGAACTTATGAAACGGGTCGTAAGACGCAGTGATGAAATTGCCACATTGACAACGCGGCTTGAGACAAGGTGTATTGACGCTCTTGATTCCCTTGAAGAGATAGCCGAAAAATTCAATTCCCAGAATTCAGAACATGTAAACACTTTTCAAAAAGCGGCTATCCTTGTTAAGTCTACCAGCCAATTATGCCGGACTCCTCTTATTGACTCCGATGGAGGACTTAACGCAGGGCTTGATGCCGTCACGCTTTCTTCTGAAAAAGTCCTAAATAAAAATCTGTAACTATGGATTGGAAAAATATTTATAAAAATATAACTAAAACCGTTGAATCAGCTCAGGAAATGGGCGAAAGTGCAATCGCTTTAGTAAATTCGTCAAAAAAGAATCTGGATGCGATTAAAAATGCGACCGCGATAATGCAAGAAGAAAGCAATCTTTTATCAAAAGGTGCCAAGCTTGTCAACCTTGCAAGTTCGGTTTATAATGAATCAAAGGATGATACATCGGATCTTGCAACCCCAATAGATGTGGCAGCAGAAAACCAAACTTCCGAAATTCCGGAAGATGAAATCGCACAATTTTCTTCTGAAGAAGATTATACTGAGGAAGAGCAATACAACGATGACTCTTCATGCGCATCCGTAAGCTTTTTTCCAATAGAGACAGCAAGCGAGGCTGTAAGTGCCCTCGCTGCTATGGGCACAGAAATAGCCAAAGCTGTTCAAGCATGCCAGATGGAGGAGACTAAGCGCACTGAAATCAAGGCAAAAATGGAAGTGGAAGTTACACGTATCAATGCGATTTCCAAACTTCTGTCAGATTATCTTGACAAAACATTTGATGAACGGTCGGAGTTGTTTGACAATTACTTCCGAGTTCTTGACAAGGCCATTGAAGCCGGTGACACTGCACTCATGTCGGCTACACTTGGCAGTATCAACTCACTTGCCGCCCAGAGTCCATTCAAAAACCTTGCAGATTTTGCGACCGTCCAGCAACAACTTGGGCAATCCGGTACAGAATGGGATATTTAACAACAGTAATCACTTAAAAAAGATATAGCATGAATTCAACTCAACTTAGGGCATCATCTGCTTGTATGCCTCCAATCATGAACTTCACTCCTTCGACCCCAATCAAAGAAATGGAAGTCGAGACTCCGATGTACGATTATTTCCGTCAGATTTCCGGATATGAGATGCGTACAGTAAGCACCAAGAGTATTCATCGCGAGTCGACTCGCAAAAAGAGTGGGTCTACAGGTTATGTCACTGCTAGCGACACCAAAAATGCCGCTGACGACACTAAATCAGTAAAATGATTCTTATTGTAACCAATAAGGAAGATATTCATCCAACCCCTGTTATCGAACATTTTGAGACAATGGGAGTTCCTTTTTTTCGCCTTAATACAGAATCTCTTCTTTCTGACTATGAGTTTGAATGGTTGAGCATTCCGTATTGCGGTGATAACTTCCGTATCAAAAATATTCATACAGGGCTCGAAGTGTTCGGACACGACATCAATTCAATTTGGGAACGTCGACCGCTCGTTCCCTCTGAATTGAGATCTGTGAACTGCAAGGAGATGAACGAGCATAATCTTAAGGAAGCACATGGGTTCCTATCATTCCTTCTTTATTATTTAGGAGACCGATATTGCATTGGTCATCACCTTTATGACAGGAACTCTGCTTCCAAAATGTTACAGCTGAAACTTGCAAGGCAGTTAGGAATGAATGTACCGGACACATGCTTTGCTAATAACAAGGCTGCTGTAAGAGAATTTTCGAACAACTACGATATAGTATGTCTTAAATCGATTGACAACGATAATATATGGTTTGAAGAAGAGATGCAGGAACATGTGCTATATACTCAAGCTGTTAAAAGCAAAGATTTATTGGCACTCCCTGATGAAGCGTTCTCTCAAACCGTAACTTATCTTCAGAACTACATTCCCAAAGCTTATGAATTAAGAGTCACTGTGGTTGGGACAGAAGTGTTTCCTTGTAGAATTGACTCTCAAGAGATGGAAACAGGAAGTGGTAAAATTGATTGGAGACAAGGACTTGACAAAGGGTTACATCATAGTAAATATCATGTGCCTAAGGCGGTTTCTGACTTTTGCACTGCATTTTTGAAAAGGCTTAGCTTAAATTTTGGTTGCTTTGACTTCATAGTTACGCCAGAGAATGATTATGTATTTCTGGAATGTAACCCAAACGGACAATGGCTATGGATTGAACAAGAAACAGGGTTGCCAATCTCAAAGTGCATTGCCGACACATTGATAATACATGATAAAAACACTTAAATATTAACATTAACGACCATGGCAACAGTAACAATTCAAGGAGTTTATCAATTTAACGGACCAAAGCCATTCAAGCGGGTAATCGAATGTGACAAATCCGAGACTGGCTACTACTCGCAGATGATGGGCAACAAGACCCGACAGGCACAATGGGTCCGGGCAAACTTTCCTGGCGCAAACACCGAGAAAGGATTCTCTATGTCAATAAATATCAAATAATCAATTTATGAAACTACCTAAGACTTTACTTGTCGGAACGGGTATGCTGCTATTGGTCGGCTGCTCTAAAACCGACAACACCGAACTCTACCAAGAGATTAAATCGGTTGACAAAATGGTATTTGCCACAATGGCTATTACCAAAACTGCAAAAATGGAGAGTTCCGGCTGGTATACAGTAGGCAAACGCATCGCAGTTTACTCGTATGACTCATATATGCGAGCCTATATCGACCTGTCGGCACTGCAAATGGATGACCTCGTTTTTGACGAGACAAACAAAACTGTAAAAGTGACGCTCCCTCCTGTAATAACTGAGATTACGGGTCGTGACATGGAAATGCGGAAGGAGTACGAGAACATCGGTATGCTGCGCCAAGACCTCGATTCGAAAGAAAGGGCTGAAATAAAGGAGCAAGCCAACAAATCTTTTAAAGAGGAGGTTGAGGAAAATCCAATGTTCAAGGAGCAACTCACTGAAGCTGCAAAAAGAAAAGCCAGAAAATACTTTGAGGCAATTTTCGAGTCCAATGGTTACACACCAAGCATAGATTTCAAATCATAAATATCGTAGATCATGACTAAGAAAATAAAAAACATTATAATCCTTGCAGCAATAGCAACCTGTGCGATCGTGCTCTTCTTTTGGTTAGGAGCTCCAAAGAAAAACACTGAAATTAGCAAAGGACAAATAAAAGACGTAAAAACACTGGCTCAACTCTGCACCGTCGACCTCTACAATGAAGTGCCTGTCCTCGATACGATAAACAACAAAGTTCTCTTTGCAGTCCAAAAACAGCGAGGCAGCGTATCATTCGATCTTGAGAACATGCAGGTAAACACTGATGGTGATACAGTCAAAATAGTCCTTTCTCCGGAAATAGTTGAAATCAATGAAGCCACTGAAGATAATTCGTGGCAAGTGATTGACTCAAAAAATTTAAGCTTCAATCCTTTAGCAAGCGACAAATTGACCGACAAGGAAGAAAATCAGATAAAAGCTAAAATCAAAGCCAACTCAAAGAAAATTCTCTACCATAACGGAACCATAGAACGGGCTCGTGCGGAAGGGGTCAAAAATCTGCAAACACTTATGACTAAAGTGTACCGCAAACCTGTAGTAGTTACCGACCCAACTCCTAAGGGTGCTCATTACGATGAAAATAAATAGCCGTTTTCATCTCCCGTATCTGGTTCTTGCTCTGTTTGCATTTTATCTGATTATCAAATGGACGTGTCGCTTGATTTTCGGACTTCTTGACTATGCATTGCTCTTAGCCATCATTTGCGCCGCTGTATGGTACCTCAAATTACCGGTAGCAAAGAGAAAGCAAATTTGCAACACAGTTAAGTCTCGAATCAACTCGATTTTCAATTGACATTATCAACAACAATAGAAGGTTCGGTTTAGGTCGGACAATATATACCCGGGTTAAACCGAACCTTTATATAACCTCTGGAAAGAAAAATTGATAATGAGAAAAATGCGGGCAAGAAAACAAATCAGTTGTTCTTGTTGATGAGATTGACGATGACCTTCACCATTGTGTCTTTCTCCTCGGTGCGGCTTTCGGCTATCATGAGGGGGAGATTTGCATATTCCTTGGTATGTGCAAAATTTGCACATGTGGTGTCACGTTCGGATATGTAACCTTGAAATTTCCATAATGGCGACAGTCGGTTTATTTGACAATGCCTGTTGGTTGGTCGTCGATTGCGTGGATGATTTTGAGTTTGAGCTCTTCGGGATCAACAACTTACCCCTACATAAAATACCCATTATATTTAAGATCATCCTCGTATTAGGCGATATATCAGCAATCATAACAGCCAATAAATCACCAATTTGCATTTATAGCCATTAATAACAGCTCCAATCTTGCGGGTGATTCGCAGGCGGGGTTGAGGTAGCCGCGACGGATTCGGATTCTCGGCGGGGCGTGTTTTTGCCGGTTAAAATGGGGGTGGCGCGGCATCTTCTGCGGGTCAAAATTTGTAAAGGAGCCGGAAAAGACGTAATTTTGCAAAAGAATTAACTATCACTGAATACGAATATATGAAAAAGGTTCTCCTTCTTGGATCCGGCGCCCTCAAAATCGGGCAGGCGGGCGAATTTGACTACTCAGGCTCGCAGGCTCTGAAAGCTATGCGCGAAGAGGGTATCTCGACAGTGCTAATCAATCCAAACATCGCGACAATCCAAACTTCGGAGGGTGTGGCGGACAAGGTTTATTTCCTTCCGATCACACCCTATTTTGTTGAGGAAGTGATCAAAAAGGAGCGTCCCGACGGCATCTTGCTCGCATTCGGCGGACAAACCGCTCTCAACTGCGGAACAGAGCTCTACCTCAACGGCACCCTTGAAAAGTATGGCGTGAAGGTTCTGGGCACCTCAGTTGAAGCAATCATGATCACCGAGGACCGTGACCTGTTTGTGAAGAAGCTCAACGAAATCGAGGTAAAGACTCCGGTTTCGCAGGCTGTGGAATCAATCGACGACGCAATCGAGGTGGCTCACCGCATCGGATTCCCGGTAATGGTGCGCTCAGGATATGCTCTCGGAGGTCTCGGCTCAGGCATCTGCACCAACGACGAGGAGTTCAAGGCTCATTGCGAAAGCGCCCTCGCCTATTCCAAGCAGATCCTGGTAGAAGAATCGCTTAAAGGCTGGAAGGAGATCGAATTTGAGGTGATCCGCGATGCCAACGACCACTGCTTCACTGTCGTTCCGATGGAAAACTTCGACCCGCTGGGCATCCACACCGGAGAATCAATCGTTGTGGCTCCTATCGTGTCGCTCTCCAAGGAGCAGATAAAGATGCTCGAAGATATCGCCACCCGCGTAGTGCGCCACATCGGCATCGTGGGTGAGTGCAACATCCAGTACGCTTTCAACGCCGAGACCAACGACTACCGAATCATCGAGATCAACGCTCGTCTGAGCCGCTCATCAGCTCTTGCATCCAAGGCATCGGGCTATCCTTTGGCTTTCGTGGCAGCGAAGCTCGCCCTCGGCTACACACTCGACCAGATCGGCGAAATGGGCACCCCCAACTCAGCCTACGTAGCACCGTCGGTCGACTATATGATCGTGAAGATTCCGCGTTGGGACCTCACAAAATTCGTGGGCGTAGACCGCGAAATCGGCTCGTCGATGAAATCCGTTGGCGAAATCATGTCAATCGGAAAATCATTTGAAGAGATCATCCAGAAAGGACTCCGCATGATCGGTCAGGGAATGCACGGATTCGTAGGAAATACCGACATCCGCTTCGACGACCTCGACACAGCCCTTTCCCACCCCACCGACCTCCGCGTGTTTGCCATCGCGCAGGCTCTTGAGGAAGGATATTCAGTGGAACGCATCGAGGAGCTCACCAAAATCGACAAGTGGTTCATATCGCGTCTTGAAAACATCGTGAAGTACAAGAATGTGCTTTCATCCTACAACAAGATCGAGGACCTGCCCAAAGACGTGCTCAAAGAAGCAAAACGCCTCGGCTTCTCCGACTTCCAGATTGCCCGATTCGTGGAAAATCCCTCAGGCAGCATGGAGCAGGAGATACTTCGCGTGCGCGCTCACCGCAAGTCGTTTGACATCGTGCCTTGCGTAAGACGCATCAATACCGTGGCATCGGAATACCCCGACCTCACCAACTATCTGTATGTGACTTACGGAGCTGATGAAAACGCCATCCGCTACGACATGAACGCCGGCAACAACATTGTAGTGCTCGGTTCGGGAGCCTATCGCATCGGTAGCTCGGTTGAGTTTGACTGGTGTTCGGTCAACGCCGCCAACACCTGCCGCAAGCTCGGTTACAAGTCGATCATGATCAACTATAATCCCGAGACCGTGTCGACCGACTACGATATGTGCGACCGTCTCTACTTCGACGAACTCAGCTTCGAGCGCGTGATGGATATAATCGACCTTGAGACCCCGCGCGGAGTCATCGTGAGCGTGGGCGGACAGATCCCCAACAACCTCGCGATGAAACTTTACCGCCGCCACGTGCCCATCCTCGGCACATCGCCGGTGTCAATCGACCGTGCTGAAAACCGCCACAAGTTCTCGGCTATGCTCGACCAGCTCGGCATCGACCAGCCCCGTTGGAAGGAGCTCACCACCACCGAGGAGATCGACGGCTTCATCAAGGAAGTAGGATTCCCGGTGCTCATCCGTCCGAGCTACGTGCTTTCAGGTGCGGCAATGAACGTGTGCTACGATTACGAGCAGATGCACCGCTTCCTCGCTCAGGCTGCGAAAGTGTCAAAAGAATACCCCGTGGTGGTTTCGGAATTCCTCCAGAATGCCAAGGAAATCGAGTTTGACGCAGTGGCTCGCAACGGCGAGATCGTGGAATATGCCATCTCGGAGCACATCGAGTTTGCCGGCGTACACTCAGGCGACGCCACCCTCGTGTTCCCCGCACAGAAAATCTATATGGCAACCGCACGACGCATCAAGCGCATCAGTGCCAAGATAGCCAAGGAGCTCAATATCTCGGGACCGTTCAACATCCAGTACCTCGCCAAGGACAATGATGTGAAGGTGATCGAGTGCAACCTCCGCGCGTCACGCTCATTCCCGTTTGTCAGCAAAGTGCTCAAAAAGAACTTTATCGAGACCGCAACCCGCATCATGCTCGGAGAGAAAGTGGAGAAAGTCGACACATCGACATTCGACATCGACTACATCGGCATCAAGGCATCGCAATTCTCATTTGCCCGTCTGCACAAAGCCGACCCGGTACTCGGCGTGGATATGTCCTCTACCGGAGAGGTGGGATGTCTCGGCAAAGACTTCGACGAGGCTCTTCTCAACGCCATGATCTCAGTGGGCCACCACGTACCGAAGGGCGCGGTGCTTGTCAGCTCAGGCGACGTGCGCGGAAAAGTGGATATGCTCGACGCTTGCCGCCTGCTCGCAGAGAACGGCTACAAGATATATGCCACCGAAGGAACCGCCAAGTTCCTCAACAACAACGGCGTCGAAGCTCACGCTGTGTGCTGGCCCGATGAAGACGGCGACAACATCCTCGATCTCATCTCCAACCACACCGTGGATCTTGTGATAAACATCCCCAAGAACCACACCAAGCGCGAGCTCACCAACGGCTACCGCATACGCCGCTGGGCTATCGACCACAACATTCCGTTGCTCACCAACGCCCGTCTTGCCGGCGCCTACGTGAAGGCTTTCATCAACAAGCCCATCGACAAAATCGGCATCACCCCCTGGCAGGAATACTAATCGAAATCACCCGATACAACGAAATAGCCCGAATCCACACGGATCCGGGCTATTTTTTTATTATGCCATTCAATTTACCTCCTTATATTTACAAATAAACATTATCAGAGAGACAATACTGAGAACAGCGCCAATGCCAAAAATAGAATAATAGCCGCCAAAATATTGAACAGCGATTCCGCCGGTCAAGACCCCGACTCCTATCCCTATGTCATTGCTTGTAAAAAACATCGATGTTGCTGCTCCTCGATGCTCTTCATCGGTTAACCGTACGAAAATCGTGTTGAATGACGGATGAAGAACACCATAACCTATACCTTGCGCAAAAGCTGTAACGAGGAAAATCTCCGGACGCATGGATTGTGGCATCAGATGCAATGAGAACAGAGTGCAGCTTGCTGCTATGGCGATTAACAGCCCCAAAATCACAAGCATCGCAATGCCGCCACGGTCCACTTTCTTCCCGGCAAAGGGACGTGACAATGCCAATCCCACCGCCATGCAAGTGAAATACCACCCGCCAAAATCGCCCACCAGATTCTGATCGGCAAATACGGCTATGTATGTCGTGGTAGCTCCATAACTCACGTATGCAAGTATCTGAATTACTGAGAATGAAAATCCGGTTTTGATGAAAATCGAGTCCAAAGTGATCTTACGCACTACCTTATTCCGGCGAGCAGGAATTTCAACCATGGCAGCCATTCCGGTGCCGGCAACGGCAACCACGGTCAGCCCTAAGAATATGGCAGTGAACGAAAAATGATTGTAGGCATACAATCCCAGCAGCGGACCTATGCACATCGAAATTGTATTGGCAAGTCCATAGTAGCCTATTCCCTCTCCAAGCCGATCACGTGGAATGACCTGCGTTACCAGCGATCCGCCGGACACAGTGGCACATCCGAACGATGCTCCATGAAGCACCCTCAACACAATAAACATCCAAAGCGTGGCACACAAAGCGTATGCCGAAAATATTGCAGCAAAGGCAAGGTAGGCAAGCACATACACAGGACGACGATTGACAGTGTCGAGAAGATAGCCGCATAACGGGCGAATCCCAATGCATGACACCATGTAGCACGACAACACAAGCCCTATGACAGTACCGTCGGCAGAAAACTCACCCGTCAGATAGAACGGGAGCAGCGGCATCAGAGCGTAAAAACTCAAAAACAGGAAGAAGTTGCCCGCTGCAACAAGCAAGAAGTTACGGTTAAAAAGTGACCTGCTATCCATTTTTTGATTCAGAAATCCGGTTAAGGATATTTGCAAAGTCTTTCAACTCTTCGTTAGTGAAATCACAGAATATCATTTGCAAAGTCTCATTTGCTGTCGCCGTAACGGCATCCTTAAGAGCAAACGCCTTATCGGTGCAAATGACGCAATTGGTTCTGCCATTCAGAGCTTTCCTCTCCACCAGTCCCTTCCGTTCAAGAATATCCACAGTGCGCTTTATAGCCGAAGCATCCTTCTTAAGAATCTCCGCAATCTTGATTTGCGTCAGCGGCTCATTGCAGGTATAAAGCAGCCGCAACACCGCATATTGAGAATGAGGAAGGTCAATCCCCTGCGCCTTAAACCCGGCGGCAAGCAATGAGGTCATCGAACCCAATGCCTGCTCCATCATGAAGCCCATCTTGCTTATCATTTCGTTGTCCATCTCTTTTTATTATTATCCGATTGTAAAGATAATAATTATTATTGACTAATCAACATATTCCGCAATCAAAAAAACGCCCTCACTATTCAGTGAAGACGCCTTAACACTTATTAAACACCCTCTTACATACACTGTCCGGTTGCCGTATCGCAGTAATGACCGCCGCCCATCTCCGGTATCGCGGCAGGTTCAATGAAATAGCTTTTACCTACAGCATTTATATTGACTTTACCCTCATCTTTCATTTTCCGTGCCCAAGCGTCGGCACTATTCATGTCAGGGAAGTCAAACGCCTCTTTTAGTTCAGCAAGAGCCAAACGTCCATGGTCCTTGATGAAATCGAGCATTGCGTTATCATCATAAGCCGCATTCACCACCGGGGTTACTTTGCCGTCACTCACCATTCCGATTACGGTTACAAATGTATCATAGTCATTGTATCCGCGCAAAAGCATCTGCTTGCCGCCATAGCTCACAAGGCAAGTAGGAAATCCCGTAACACCGAAGGCTCGCGTTATCTTCAGGTCATCCTTAAACGCTTCCTCAGCCGAGCCATCTTCAAGATGCTTGTGAAACTCCTTCAAGTCTATGCCAACCTCTGCCGCAAGCTTATCAAGAACTTCCTGATGAGAGGTCATAAGATATTCAGCAGCCGAAGCCTCCCTCATCCTGCGCAAAAACCGGTCAGCCTTCTTAGCGTCAACCATCTGTGCCGCCTTATACGCAATGTTCTGAGGATAAGTAGAGGGATATTCTCTGGAAAAGAGAGTGAAACCTGTTCCCTTCACAGGCATACCATGACGGCTCGAAGCATCGTTCCAGTGAGCTTCAATCTGCTGATTGATACGCGGGATGTCAGCATGACCGATACCGTTTGCCGGATCCCATTTCTCCTCGATATTCTCAACAAGACCGCCCATTACGTAACGAAACTCCAACTCTCCGGGAAAGTGAGTCTCCAATTTGCGGAACACCGGCTCCAATCCCCAGCACCATGTGCATAGAGGATCAGTGAAATTCGTTATTACAACTTTCGCATTCATAATATATCTCATTTTTAATTTCAGTCATAATAACACCTTCACAAACACAATTGTTGACTAATCAATAATCAAACCCGAAATTCCGGCATAAACATGCTCACCCATAGAATCATCCCCTGCGGAATTGGCGTTATCAACATAAAGGGGCAGTTATAAACATTTAACTCATTTTGTCGGGATGATTTTTGGATACAATTGGATATAAATCATTATCTTTGCGTTATCATTAATAACTGATTATGGGTAAAATCATTGCAATAGCTAACCAGAAAGGGGGCGTGGGCAAAACCACCACAACTATCAACCTTGCCGCTTCTCTTGCCAACCAAGGGAAGAAAGTCCTCATCATTGACGCAGATCCGCAGGCTAACGCTACCTCAGGCTACGGAATTGACCCAAAGTCGATGTCATCTTCAATATATGAATGTCTCGTCGACAACTATCCAATAGATGGCTCCCAAGTACCTACCTGCATCGAGGGTCTCGACCTCGTGGGGTCAAGAATAGACCTTGCAGGAGCCGAATTAGAACTTGTAGGCAAAGACAACCGCGAAAGAGTGATGCTAAACGTGCTATCTCCGATTGTCGACAAATATGATTACATCCTTATCGACTGCTCTCCTTCCCTCGGGCTGATCACGGTCAACGCGCTCACCGCCGCCGACTCGGTGATAATACCGGTGCAGGCTGAGTACTTCGCCCTTGAAGGTATCAGCAAGCTGCTAAACACAATCCGCATCATAAAGTCCAAGCTCAATCCCGAACTGGAAATAGAGGGATTCCTCCTCACAATGTATGACGCGCGTCTGCGCCTTGCCAACCAGATATACGAAGAGCTTAAGGGACACTTCGGCGACATGGTGTTCAACACTGTCATCCCGCGCAACATACGCCTGAGCGAAGCGCCGTCACACGGACTTCCCGCCCTGCTCTACGACCCGGAAAGCCGCGGAGCCACAAGCCACACCATGCTTGCCAAAGAACTCATCACCAAACATCGCAAACAGCCGGTAGCGGCTACCACTTAATCCTCTGAATCATGGCTCTTAAACGAAACGCACTCGGTCGCGGGCTTGATTCCCTGATACAGATGGATGATGTGCCCGCTCGCGGTTCGACCGCGATCAACGACATTCAACTCGAACTCATCTCTCCCAATCCGGAACAGCCACGTACCACTTTTGACGAAGAAGCGCTCGACGAACTCGCCGCATCAATACGCGAGCTCGGCATCATACAGCCGCTGTCACTGCGCAAAACCGGCGAAAACTCATATCAGATCATCGCCGGCGAGCGACGCTACCGCGCCGCACTGAAAGCCGGACTTGCATCTGTGCCCGCCTATATCCGCACGGCAAATGACAGCGAGCTCACCGAAATGGCGCTCATCGAGAACATCCAGCGCGAAGACCTCAACGCAATAGAGATCGCTCTGACGTTCCGAAAACTCATTGACCAGTACAATCTCACTCAGGAGCGTCTGAGCGAGAGAATAGGCAAGAAACGCGCCACAATAGCCAATTTCCTGCGCCTATTGAAGCTTCCTGCCGAAGTGCAGCTCGGACTGCGCGATAAACGCGTGGACATGGGTCACGCACGAGCATTGCTCACTATCAACGATCCGTCGCTGCAACTGAAGCTCTACAACGAGATTGTGAAGCAAGGCCTCTCTGTAAGAAAAGTCGAAGAACTCGCCAAGTCCTATCAGCAAGCCGCCGAAAACGGCGAGGTGCCTGAAAAACCGGCTCCTCAGCGCATGACCAACCACGATTTCGACATACTGAAAAAGCATTTGAGCGCGTCATTCCGCACTCCCGTCCAGTTCACCTGCAACAAGCAAGGAAAAGGAAAAATAACATTTCCCTTCAGTAATGAAGCGGAACTTGAGCAATTAATTGCTATCTTTGACACAATAAAACATTCCGAGGGATGAACCTCCATAGGTTCATCTCCGGTAAATATGTGTCACAATACATCATACATTCCTGACCGCCAGGAGAATATGAAATGAAACAAGAGTGCTTGATTAAAATATTGCCCCTGCTAACACTCGCCCCGCGATTATTGACAATGATGTTGATTCTTGCGGTGGTGCCATCTTTTAACATTTTTTCAGCAATATCCCCTGAAATAGAGTGTCCTGACTCAACCGCCGGGAATAGAGCCATGCGTCCTGTGGCAATTCCCGACTCAATTCCGGTAATGCCTGCCGATGAAGCGCCTGAGGTATTTCCGGATTCAATCTATCTGTCAGTGCCCCGTCATGAGCGTGTCCTTGTGGTGGGCGATTCCATTCAGGTATCGGGCGACAGCATCAAGGTCACGCCGGTAGGAGCAGTGCCCGTGGACAGCGTGGCAATGATCGACCCGTCGACCGGCAAACCGGTGGATCCCGACTATAGGGTGAGGGAATTCAACCCCGACCCCAACCGCGCGCTGTGGATGTCGGCGCTTTGCCCGGGATTGGGACAGCTGTATAACCGCCGCTACTGGAAACTCCCTATAGTCGTGGGCGCCTACGTGGGGCTCGGATATGCCACCAACTGGAACAACCGTATGCTGCGCGACTACACGCAAGCCTACCGCGACATAACCGACAACGATCCGTCGACCAACAGCTACATGGACTTTTACCCGCCAAACACCGACGAAGCCTCGCTCAATAAGGGATGGCTGGAGAAAGTGCTCAAAAACAAGAAAGACAAATTCCGGCGCCAACGCGACCTCTGCATCATATCAATGATAGGAGTGTATCTCGTGGCAATGGTCGATGCCTACGTCGACGCGTCGCTCGCCCATTTCGACATATCCGACAACTTGTCGATGGATGTGCATCCGGCAGTGATACAATCATCCTCATCACCCACGCCGGGCATAGGAATGCAATGGGCGTTTAACTTTTGAATTCTCTACTCACAAAACCATATCTCTCGCAATGAAAAAGTTAATATCTACAATCTTACTCGGAGGATCGATGCTCTTGGCATCGGCAGCCCCCTCCATACTCACTCTCAAGCAGTCGATAACCGACAATGCCATACAGTATCCCGAGAGTTTCGAAACCGACACCCACAAGATGTTGCAGAACTGGTATCTGCAAAACTATGCGGTTCTGAACGAAAATATGTCCAACACTCCTAACATCGACGCAACCGACGAAGTGTATATACAGCGTCTCAGCAAAATGCCCACTGACATTGAGATGCCCTACAACCAGGTGGTGAGGTCCTACATCAATATGTACACCCAGCGCCGCCGTCAGCTCGTGGAGAATATGCTCGGCATGAGCCTGTACTATATGCCCATATTCGAGGAAGCGCTCGAACGCAAAGGATTGCCTCTTGAACTACGCTACCTCCCGGTGATAGAATCGGCGCTCAACCCCGACGCCGTGTCGCGTGTCGGCGCCACCGGATTATGGCAATTCATGCTCCCCACCGCCCGCGGTCTGGGACTGGAGATAAACACTCTCGTCGATGAACGCCGCGATCCCTACGCTTCATCGGAAGCCGCAGCCTCCTACCTGAAACAACTCTATGAGATGTATCATGACTGGTCGCTCGCCATTGCCGCTTACAACTGCGGTCCCGGCAACGTGAACAAAGCCCTGCGCCGTGCCGGAGGTGACAACAAGGATTTCTGGTCCATCTACTATCTTCTGCCGCAGGAGACTCGCGGATACGTCCCGGCATTCATCGCCGCCAACTATGTAATGACCTATTACAATGAGCACAACATCAGCCCGGCGCTTGCGCGACGACCCATCATCACCGACTCCATCCATGTGACCAAGCGCGTACATCTGAAGCAGATCTCCGATGTGCTCAACATTCCGGTCGAAGAGCTCCGTGTGCTCAACCCGCAATACCGTAAAGATATAATTCCCGGCGACACTCGTCCTTATTCCCTGGTGTTGCCGTCAATGCAGGTGTATTCCTATCTCATGAGCGAGGACAGCATCGTGAGCCACGACTACAAGCTTTACGCTCGTCGCGACATGGTCGAGCCAACTCTCAACCCCACCGAGGACCCCAACATGGAATACACCACCAAGCTCGTGGTGAAGACCCACGTGGTGAAGCGTGGTGAAACTTTGTCGAAAATCGCCTCCAAGTATGGCGTGACAGTTGCCGACATCAAGAAATGGAACAAACTTAAACGCAACACCATCGCACGCGGCAAAAAGCTTAAGATAAACTCCTACGAGCGTGTCGCCACAGGAAAGAAGAAAACGCCTGAAGTCATAGCCAAAGCCGAAGAGCAGGCACCTAACGATTCAATAAACGTGGCAGCAGCCGATTCGGCTGCCGCTCCGTCTACCGAAATAGCCCGTGCACAACCGGCTGATGCCGTAAAAGAACAACCGCAACCACAGGCTCAAGCTCCCGCCAAGAAAGCCACAGCGGCAAAAGCGGCTCCTGCAAAAGCGGCTGCGCCTAAAGTAAAATACCACACGGTAAAAAAAGGTGAGAGCCTGTTCCGCATAGCCAAGAAATATAAAGGCGTGACAGTCGCCGATATACAGAAGCTCAACGGACTCACCGGCTCAGACATAAAAATAGGACAAAAATTGAAAATACCCCGTTCATAAATAACCCCTTGTATATATTCTCCGACAAGACATGAAAAAAATAATCCTTTCATTAACCGCATTATTTGCCGGTTGTTGCGCCTGGGGCGCTCCGCTATGGCTGCGCGACGCAATGATTTCGCCCGACGGCAGCAAAATCGCTTTCACCTACAAAGGCGACATCTATACCGTGAGTCCAAAAGGCGGTGAAGCCACACGCCTCACCACTCAGCCATCCTACGAAACCGAGCCAAAATGGTCGCCCGACAGCAAGTGGATAGCATTCTCAAGCGACCGCAACGGAGGTCAGGACATATACGTGATGCCGGCTACCGGCGGCACTGCGCGACGACTCACGTTCAATTCAGTGAAAGAAACTGTGGAAGCCTTCTCCCCCGACGGCAAATATGTGTACTTCTCAGCGGCTATACAGGATCCCGCCGAGAGCGCAGCTTTCCCCACCGCACGCCTCACCGAGGTGTATAAAGTGCCGGTCGATGGAGGCAGAATAGTGCAGGTGCTCGGAACTCCGGCGCAGAAGATCGACTTCATCGACGCCAACGGTTCATTCCTTTATCAGGACATGAAAGGATTTGAGGACGAATGGCGCAAGCACCACACATCGTCAGTCACCCGCGACATCTGGATGTATGACGCAAAGAATGGCTCCCACAAAAACCTCACAAACCGTGCCGGCGAAGACCGCGACCCGATTCTCGCCCCCGACGGAAAGACAGTGTACTTGCTGAGCGAACGCAACGGCAAGACTTTCAATGTATATTCATTCCCCATCGACAATCCTGCCGCCGCACGTCAGGAATCACAATTCACCACCCACCCTGTGAGATTCCTCTCTCAGAGCAATGACGGACTCCTCGCCTACACCTACGACGGCGAGCTCTACACCCAGACTCCGGGACAGAAGCCCGCAAAAGTGAATGTGAACATCACCATCGATGAAGAGAACCCCCTCGAACAAGTGGGCGTGGCAACCTCGTCAGGCGCCATCGCGTCGCCCGACGGAAAAATGGTGGCATTCACCAACCGTGGCAACATCTTCATCACTTCAGTCGAGTACAACACTACAAAGCAGATAACCGATACGCCGGCTGCCGAGAGCCTCATCACATGGGCTCCCGACAACCGCACTATCGCCTACACGAGCGAGCGTGACGGACACGCCAACATCTACACCGCCACACTATCCCGTAAAGAGGACCTCAACTTCCCCAACGCTACCGTGATCGAAGAGAAAGCCCTCTTTGACGGCAAGGACGGCATCGAACGCTCCTATCCGTCCTATTCACCCGACGGAAAAGAGATAGCATTCATCCAGGACCGCCGCAAGCTCATGATCATGAATCTGGACTCAAAAAAGACACGCCAAATCACCGACGGCTCCACTCATCCGGAAAGCGGAGGCGGCTTTTTCTACTCATGGTCACCTGACGGAAAATGGATTGTGCTCGAGCACACCGGCAACGGCCATGAGCCCTACAGCGATGTAGCAATCGTAAACACCACCGGCACTCCGAAAGTGACCAATATTACCCAGTCGTCATATTTCGATGAAAATCCCGTGTGGGTGATGGATGGAAACGCCATCCTCTTCCTCTCTGACCGTTACGGTTTGAGAAGCCAGGCTTCATGGGGTTCACAGCTCGATGCCATGCTCGTGTTCATGAATCAGGACGCCTACGACAAATACCGCTTGTCAAAAGAGGATTACGAACTGCGCAAGGAGCTTGAAAAACAGCAAAAGGAGACTAAGGAAAAATCTGACAGCAAAAAGTCGGACAAAAAAGACAAAAAGGATAAAAAAGAGAATGCCGACTCAGCATCAAGCAAAGACATAAAGGTAGAGCTTGACGGACTGCGCGACCGCATCGTCCGCGTGACTCCGGCATCGACCGACATCCGCGATGCAATCATAAACAAGGATGGCGACAAACTCTACTATGTCGCTTACTCCAATGACGAACCCGCGTTATGGAAAGTGGACCTGCGCAAACATGACTTGTCGCAAGTGGCATCGCTCCCTTCTGCAGGCGGCTTGCAAGCCGATGCAAAAGGCGCCAACATCTTCATCCTCGGACCACGACTACTCAGAAAGATGGCTGTCAGCTCAGAGAAGCTCACCCCCATCACTTTCTCGGCACGCCAGTTCATAAACCCCGCCGCCGAACGCGAGTACATGTTTGACTACGTTCAGCAGGAGGTGGCAAACCGTTTCTACGAAAAGACCTACCACGGCATCAACTGGGCAGCGATGACCAAGGCATACCGCAAATTCCTTCCCCACATCAACAACAACTATGACTTTGCCGAAATGCTCAGCGAGCTGCTCGGCGAGTTGAACGCATCGCACACCGGTTCGCGCTACTCCCCCTACGGCGGCAAAGAGCCCACCGCATCGCTTGGTCTGTTCTATGACTGGACCTACAACGGCAAGGGTCTTAAAGTGGCTGAAGTGGTGGAAAACGGACCGTTTGATCATGCCAACACCGACGTGAAGCCCGGAGTCATAATCGAAAAAATAGGCACAAAAGCCATTGATGACAAGACCGACTACACCACCCTCTTCAACAACATTGGCGGCAAAAAGACATTGGTGGCACTCTATGACCCCAACAGCGGCAAACGCTGGGAAGAGGTAGTGCTCCCCATCTCAGCAGGAGCCATGACCGACCTGCTCTATGACCGTTGGATCAAACAGCGCGCCGCCGACGTCGACCGTCTGTCAGGCGGAAAACTCGGATATGTCCACATCCGCTCCATGGACGATGAAAGCTACCGCAACATCTATACCGATCTCTTCGGCAAGTATGTCGGCAAAGAGGGCATCGTCATCGACACCCGCTGGAACGGCGGCGGACGTCTGCATGAAGACATCGAGGTGCTGTTCAGCGGCAAGAAATATCTCACTCAGGTGATTCGCGGCGTCGATGTGTGCGATATGCCCAGCCGCCGTTGGAACAAGCCCAGCATAATGCTTCAGTGCGAAGCCAACTACAGCAACGCTCACGGCACCCCCTGGGTGTACAAGACCATGGGTCTTGGCAAGCTCGTAGGTATGCCCGTTCCCGGAACCATGACAAGCGTGAACTGGATAGGACTCCAGGATCCCACACTGCTGTTTGGCGTTCCCGTCATCGGCTACCGCACAGCCGAGGGCAACTATCTTGAGAATTCACAACTCGATCCCGACATCCTCGTGGCAAATGACCCGGCGGCTATCGTCAAAGGGGAAGACCAGCAATTGAAAAGAGCGGTTGAAGAATTGATGAAAGAATTGTCGAAGAAATAACCTTATCGCTCAAAGAGCGTGCGGCTTTTTTCAAAAGTTATAAAATAAGACATATTTTATGCAATATGTATCGCAAAATTGATATATATTTGCAAAAAGTAAATAAGAACACTAAACAGAGACTATATAATGGAGCAGATTTCTCAACGAGTGCAGTCACTTGCACCTTCGCAAACTCTCGCGATGTCACAAAAGAGCCAGGAGCTTAAAGCTCAGGGAGTAGACGTGATTAACCTTTCGGTGGGTGAACCTGATTTTCCGACACCGGCACACATCAAGGACGCCGCCAAAAAGGCTATTGATGAAAACTTCTCATTCTATACTCCGGTTCCGGGCTATATGTCGCTTCGCAAAGCAATTTCCAAAAAGCTAAAGGATGAAAACGGCATTGACTTCGCACCCGAGCAGATCGTAGTGTCAAACGGAGCGAAGCAGTCCCTGTGCAATGTGATCCTTTCAGTGATCAACCCCGGCGACGAGGTTATCATCCCCACACCTGCATGGGTGAGCTACATGGAGATGGTAAATCTTGCGCAAGGCAAGAACGTGCTTGTGCCGGCGACCATAGAGACCGATTTCAAAATCACTCCCGATCAGCTGCGCGACGCTCTCACCGAAAAGACCCGCATAGTGTTCTTCTGCTCGCCGAGCAACCCCACCGGTAGCGTGTATAGCCGCGATGAACTGCAGGCGTTGGTCAACGTGCTCGCCGACTACCCCAATGTGTTGATTCTCTCCGATGAGATTTATGAGCATATCAACTTCACCGGAAGCTTCACATCGCTCGCCTCATTCCCGGAAATCGCCGACCGCACCTGCGTGGTGAACGGTGTATCGAAAGCATACGCGATGACCGGATGGCGTATCGGTTTCCTTGCCGCACCGCTATGGCTCGCCAAGGCTACCAACAAGCTTCAGAGCCAATACACCTCCAATGCGTCGTCAATCGCGCAGAAAGCAGCCGAAGCAGCCTATACAGGCTCACAGGAATGTGTCGAAGAGATGCGCAAAGCGTTTGAACGCCGCCGCGACCTCATCGTAGGTCTTGCCCGCGCAATTCCCGGATGGAAAGTAAACAATCCCGACGGAGCGTTCTATCTCTTCCCCGAAGTGTCGAGCTATTTCGGCAAACGATGCGGCGACCGCGTGATCAACAATGACTCAGACCTCGCCATGTTCCTGCTCGAAGAGGGACACGTGGCAACCGTAGCCGGCTCGGCATTCGCTTGCCCGGGATATATCCGCATGAGCTACGCTACCAGCGACGACAATATCCGCGAAGCTATGAGACGCATCGAGGCGACTCTTGCCAAGCTCATCTGATCTGAATTTTACAACCCGTAATTCTCTGAGATGTCAGAAATGAAACCCGAATCCGATTCGGTCGTTATAATCCCTACCTATAATGAAGCCGAGAACGCGGCGGCGATAATCGACGCCGTGCTCTCGTTGCCTCATCGCATGGATGTGCTCATCGTTGACGACGGATCGCCCGACGGCACGGCAGCCATTGTGAAAGGAAAAATGGATGAACACCCCGGACGCGTGCACATAATCGAGCGAAAGGGCAAACTCGGGCTCGGCACGGCATACATCGCGGGATTCAAGTGGGCGATAGCCAACAAGTATGACTACATCTTCGAGATGGATGCCGACTTCTCCCACAATCCCCAGGATCTTCTGAGGCTCTATGCCGCCTGCCACGACGAAGGCGCCGACGTGTCGATAGGCTCACGCTACATCACCGGTGTCAACGTGGTCAACTGGCCCATGAGCCGCGTGCTCATGTCATATTTCGCCTCTAAGTACGTGCAGATAATCACGAGACTCCCCATCCATGACACCACGGCAGGCTTCGTGTGCTATCGCCGCAAAGTGCTTGAGACAATCGAGCTTGATAAAATCCGGTTCAAAGGCTATGCGTTTCAAATAGAAATGAAATTCACCGCCTCAATGCTCGGATTTAAAGTCACTGAAGTGCCTATCATATTCACCAACCGCGTGCTGGGTGTCAGCAAAATGAACAGCGGAATCTTCTCGGAGGCAGTGTTTGGAGTCATAAAACTCAAACTGTCAAGCCTGTTCAAGAAAAACACCAGGACAGCATAATACAATCGTGATTCTACCATGAAACATGACCTCATTCTCTTCAACGGAACAATCATAAACGAGAACCGCAGTTTCAAGGGTTACATTGTCATCGACGGCGAACTTATAACCGATGTCGCCGAAGGTTCCCCTGATAAAACTCTTATCGAAAACGCCACCGACGCCATCGACGTGAAGGGCGCATATATCCTGCCCGGAGCCATCGACGACCAAGTGCATTTCCGCGATCCGGGACTCACTCACAAAGGCGACATATTCACCGAATCAAGGGCGGCAGCCGCCGGAGGCGTCACCTCGTTCATGGATATGCCCAACACCAAGCCGCCCACAGTGTCGACCTCCGATGTGGAATGGAAACTGGCTCACGCCGCCAATCAATCGGCAGTGAACTACAGTTTCTTCATCGGCGCCACCAATGACAATCTCGACGAACTGTTGAAGTGCGATTACTCGCGGGTGCCTGGAGTGAAACTCTTTTTAGGTTCATCGACCGGCAATATGCTTGTCGACAACGAGGAGACCCTTAACCGCATATTCCGCGACGTTCCCGCGATCATAGCCATCCACTCGGAAGATGAAGCCACCATACGCGAAAACCGCGACAAAATAGCCCACGAATACAACGGGGAAGTCCCCGTAAGACTTCATCCGGCGATACGAAGCCGCGAAGCCTGCATCATCTCAACACGCCGAGCCATCGACCGAGCGCGCAAGTATGGCAGCCGCCTTCACGTGCTCCATGTTTCAACCGCCGAAGAAATTGAGATGTTCTCTACCGAGCCGCTTGACAAAAAACTTATCACGGCTGAAGTGTGCGCCCATCACCTGTGGTTTTCCGATGCCGACTATGACACAATCGGCACGCGAGTGAAAATGAACCCCGCCGTAAAGACCGCTGCCGACCGCGACGCTTTGCGTCAAGGATTGCGCGACGGACGTCTTGATATCGTCGCCACCGACCACGCTCCACACTTGCTGTCGGAAAAGGAAGGAAACGCCCTTACAGCCGCCTCGGGCGCGCCGATGGTGCAATTTTCACTCCCTGTGATGCTTGAACTTGCAGACCGTGGCATATTCACCCGCGAGCTTGTGGTTGACAAGATGTGCCACGCTCCTGCCGAGCTTTACAACATCGACAAGCGCGGCTATCTGCGCAAAGGCTACTACGCCGACATCGCTGTCGTAACATCCGATACCCCATACGAGGTGACCGACGGCATGGCATTAAGCCGATGCGGATGGACTCCGCTCGACGGCACCATTCTCCATAACCGCGTTGTGATGACGTTTGTCAACGGGAAAAAAGTGTACTCCCATGGCACGATCTCACCCGACGCATCGGGACATGAACTGAAATATAACAGAAAACCAAATATTTAAACGACATAATCCCGTAAGGGTCTATGCCAATACAAACCAAAAAACCGTGCATACATTATGTTAGAAAAAGCTGATGTAAAGTGCTTAGACAAGGTTGTAATCCGTTTCTCCGGCGACTCCGGCGACGGAATGCAGCTTGCCGGTAACATTTTTACTAATGTATCGGCAGGAGTGGGCAACCAGGTATCCACATTTCCCGACTATCCGGCAGAAATCCGCGCTCCGCAAGGATCATTGAGCGGCGTATCAGGATTCCAAGTGAGTGTCGGTGTGGGCGTCCACACACCCGGCGACAAGGCGGACGTGCTCGTAGCAATGAACCCTGCCGCCCTTAAACAAAACGTAAAGCATCTCAAAGCCGGCGGTGTGGCTATCGTCGACATCGATTCATTCAAGGAAGCCGACCTCAAGAAGGCGCTCTTTGAGACAATGGATCCGTTCAAGGAGCTTAACATCAACGCTCAGGTAGTAGAGGTGCCCGTGACCTCAATGACAAAGGCTGCTCTTGCCGACTCAGGTCTTGACAACAAAGCCGTGATGAAGTGCCGAAACATATTTGCTCTCGGACTTGTGTGCTGGTTGTTTGACCGTCCTATCGAGGCAGTGCTCCACCACTTGAAGAATAAATTTGCCAAGAAACCCGCCGTTTATGAAGCCAACGCCAAGGTACTTATGGCTGGCTACAACTATGGCGAAAACATACATGCATCAGTCTCCACCTACCGCATCGAGTCGGAAGCTATCCGTCCGGGATATTACACCGACATCAACGGCAACACCGCCACCGCATGGGGATTGATCATGGCATCCGAGAAATCAGGACGTCCGCTCTTCCTGGGCAGCTACCCCATCACCCCGGCAACCGACATCCTTCATGAACTCGCAAAACGCAAAGACCTTGGCGTGAAAGCAGTGCAGATGGAGGACGAAATTGCAGGCGTTTGTTCAGCTATCGGCGCTTCATTTGCCGGAAACCTCGCCGTGACCTCAACCTCAGGCCCCGGACTCGCATTGAAGAGCGAGGCTATAGGACTTGCCGTAATGGCTGAGCTTCCTCTGGTTGTGATCGACGTTCAGCGCGGCGGTCCCTCAACCGGACTTCCCACCAAGACCGAACAGACCGACCTCATGCAGGCTCTCTACGGACGAAACGGCGAATGCCCTGTTGCCGTAGTGGCTCCGGCATCGCCCACCGATTGCTTCACCATGGCATTTGAGGCTTGCCGCATGGCAATCGAGCACATGACTCCGGTGATTCTGCTATCCGACGCATTCATCGGCAACGGCTCATCGGCATGGCGCATACCCGAGGACAATGAGTATCCCGAAATCAAGCCCAATTTCGTGCCCGACTCCATCAAGGAGAACTGGCGCGCATATTCGCGCGATCCGGAGACACTCGTGCGCTACTGGGCAGTTCCCGGCACTGAAGGTCTCGCTCACCGCATAGGCGGTCTTGAAAAAGACTTCAACACGAGCGTCATCTCCAATGATCCCCAGAACCATGAACACATGGTGAACGTGCGCAAGGAGAAGATTGCCAAAATCGCCGACAGCATTCCTCAACTTGAGGTAATGTGTGATCAGGATGCCGACACCCTTCTCATAGGCTGGGGCGGCACCTACGGACACCTCTACACCGCAGCCCAGGAACTCTGCGCAGCCGGACACAAGGTGGCATTCGCTCATTTCCGTTATATAAATCCGCTACCCGCCAACACCGCCGAAGTACTTTCAAAATACAAGCGAGTGATATGCGCCGAATTGAACAGCGGACAATTTGCCGATTATCTCCAGAGCAAATTCGGCGGATTGCAAGTGCAGCGCATCAACAAGATTCAGGGACAGCCCTTCCTCGTGAGCGAAGTGGTGGATGCCGTAATTAACCTAATGGACAAAAAGTAAACAGTTACGAATCATGGAATGTAAAAATTATACTGCAGCCGACTACAAAAACGGACAGTCGGTGCGCTGGTGCCCCGGATGCGGCGACCATGCCATTCTCAACGTGCTCCACAAGGCTATGGCTGAACTTGGCGTGCCTCCATATAAGACTGCGGTCATATCCGGTATAGGATGTAGCTCACGTCTGCCCTACTACATGAACACCTACGGCTTCCACACCATCCATGGACGTGCGGCTGCCGTGGCTACAGGCTTCAAGGTGGCTAATCCCGAAATGACCGTTTGGCAGATATCAGGCGACGGCGACGGGCTTGCCATCGGCGGTAACCACTTCATTCACGCCGTGCGTAGAAATGTCGACATTAACATACTCCTGTTCAACAATAAAATCTATGGCTTGACCAAGGGACAATATTCGCCTACAAGCGACCGCGGATTTGTCAGCAAATCATCGCCCTACGGAACCGTTGAGGATCCCTTCATCCCCGCCGAACTCGTATTCGGAGCCCGCGGCAACTTCTTCGGAAGAGCCATCGATGTGGATCTGCCCGTAGGACAGGAAGTAATGGTTGCCGCTGCCCGCCACAAAGGCGCGTCGGTGGTTGAAGTGTTGCAGAACTGCGTGATCTTCAACAACGGCATCCACAACTATATCACTGACCGCGAATTCCGTGCCGACCGCACAATACATCTGCGCCATGGCGAAAAGATGCTCTTCGGCAAAAACATGGACAAGGGTCTCGTGCGCGACGGATTCCTCCTTAAAGCTGTCGAGGTAGGCAAGGACGGATACACCATCGACGACGTGCTCGTGCATGACGCACACACTCCGAGCAACTTCCTCCACCAGCAGCTTGCCATGATGGACGGATATTCACTGCCGCTCGCAGTGGGCATCATCCGCGATGTCGAAAGCCCCGTCTACAACGAAGGCGTGGATATGCAGATAGCTGAAGTGAAGGCAAAGAAAGGCTTCGACACTCTCCGCGACATGATTCTCGCCGGCGAGCATTGGGAAGTGAAATAACAACGCTTTACACAAACTCATATTTTCAGATAAAAGCGTCATGGGAGCGATTTCCATGACGCTTTTCTTAAATAATGTTAACAAAATGCATTTTTATGTTGCATTATTATGTTTTATAACATAAAACGCGTAACTTTGCATCGTGTTTTTCATGGTATTAGATTTAAGGTTAAGAAGATTATTTGTCGTGAGACAAATAATTTTTTTTTGTAGTATATTTGTACTTTCTAATGCAAACAACATATATTAGCTAATTAAAATAATTACATAATAATCACTATGTCTATTGATGATATTATAGCTCAAGCCGTGGCACGCGCTGTCCACGATCTCTATGGAGTGGAGTCTGATCCCTCGTCGATTGTGCCCCAAACCACCAAAAAGGAATTTGAGGGCAATCTCACCATTGTTGTGTTCCCTTGGGTAAAAGCCGCCCGAAAATCGCCCGAAGCGGTTGGAAAAGAGATTGGCGACTGGCTCGTGGAAAATGAACCCGCAGTCAACCGCTTCAACGTCATCAAGGGTTTTCTCAACATAGTGATCGAGCCCACCTATTTCACATCAATGCTGCGCCACATCGACAGCACCGAGGACTTCGGCATCCGCAAAGCGACACCCGAAAGCCCGCTGGTGATGGTGGAATACTCTTCGCCCAACACCAACAAGCCCCTGCACCTCGGACACATCCGCAACAATCTGCTCGGATATAGCCTTGCCGAGATTCTGAAGGCTTGCGGAAACAACGTGATCAAGACCAACATTGTAAACGACCGAGGAATCCACATCTGCAAGTCGATGCTCGCATGGCAGAAGTGGGGCGACGGAGCCACTCCCGAATCGACAGGCAAGAAAGGCGACCACCTCATCGGCGACTTCTACGTGCTGTTTGACAAGCATTATAAAGCCGAGGTCAAGGAACTCATGGAGAAAGGCATGACCCAGGAAGAGGCTGAAGCCGCATCGCCGCTGATGCAGGAAGCACGCGAAATGCTGCGCAAGTGGGAAGCTCGCGACCCTGAGGTGAGAGCATTGTGGGAACGCATGAACACTTGGGTATATGACGGTTTCGACATCACCTACAAGCGTCTTGGCGTGGATTTCGATAAAATCTACTACGAGAGCAACACTTACCTTGAAGGAAAAGAAAAGGTGCTTGAAGGACTCGAAAAGGGCATTATGTACCGCAAGGAGGATGGCTCAGTGTGGGCTGACCTTACCGATGCCGGTCTTGACCACAAACTGCTTCTGCGCAGCGACGGCACATCGGTCTACATGACCCAGGACATCGGCACAGCCAAATTGCGCTACATCGACTATCCCATCGACAAGATGATCTACGTGGTGGGCAATGAACAGAACTACCACTTCCAGGTGCTCTCGCTCCTTCTCGACCGTCTCGGATTCAAGTGGGGCAAGGATCTTGTACACTTCTCCTACGGCATGGTGGAGCTTCCTGAAGGCAAAATGAAGAGCCGCGAAGGAACTGTGGTTGATGCCGACGACTTGATGGACGACATGATACGCGATGCTGCCGAAGTATCGGCTGAACGCGGCAAAAACGACTTCACCCCTGAGGAATCGGCAGAAATAGCACGCATCGTGGGCATGGGCGCCTTGAAATATTTCCTCCTGAAAGTCGATCCCCGCAAAAACATCACTTTCAACCCCAAGGAATCCATCGACTTCAACGGCAACACCGGTCCATTCAACCAGTACACCTACGCCCGCATCCGCTCGGTGCTTCGCAAGGCTGAAGCGGCAGGATATGACATGACCGCCTACGAAATGGTTTCGCCAAATGAAAAGGAAACCTCGCTCATCCAGCACCTCGCCGACTTCCCTCAAGTGGTAGCCGAAGCAGGACGCACCTATTCACCGGCACTCATCGCCAACTACGTGTATGAGCTTGTCAAGGAGTACAACCAGTTCTATCACGACTACTCTATCCTTAACGAACCTGACGCCGCAGTGCGTTCTTTGCGCCTTGCTCTGAGCAAAAATGTAGCATCGGTTGTTAAAAAAGGAATGAGGCTTCTCAGCATCGAGGTGCCTGAACGTATGTAACACCACGAAAAGACTTAACATTTAACTATAGTTATGAACAATTACAATCTCAACTCTTACGAATCTCAGTCACTCGACACACGAGTTTCGCAGGTAATGAAGCAAGTCTATGTCAAGATGTTTCTTGCATTGCTTGTCACTGCCGGAGCCGCAGCCTTGTGCTCAGGCATACCTAACCTTGTCATGTTCCTTGCCACCCACCGTTGGGTATATTGGGGACTGCTCATCGTCGAGCTCCTTATGGTGTTCGGCATCAGCGGAGCCGTCAACAAGATCAGCTCGCCTGCCGCAACAGCATTGTTCTTCGTATATTCTCTGCTCAACGGCGTGACATTCGCCCTGATATTCTACGCCTATACCCCTGTATCAATCTTCAAGACATTCCTCATCACAGCCGGAGTGTTTGGAGCAATGAGCGTATATGGCTATTTTACCAACCGTGACCTCACCAAGATAGGCTCGTTCCTGTTCATGGCTCTCATCGGACTCATCATCGCCAGCGTGATCAACCTCTTCTGGGCAAACAGCACACTGGAATGGATCGTGTCGATCGCCGGAGTCATCATCTTCGTGGGACTCACCGCATGGGACACCCAGAAAATCAAGCAGATGGCACAATATGGCAGCGGACTCACCGAATCACGCCTTGCCACCATCGGAGCCCTTTCGCTCTATCTTGATTTCATCAACCTGTTCCTGTATCTGCTCCGCTTCTTCGGCAGCAGCCGCGACTGATCACGATTGCAGCAATCTTCAATATCAAAGCCTTCGCTCACCGGTGAGGGCTTTTTCTTTGCACTTTTTTGCCGCCTTACGCAGAATTTACGAGCCAAACACTTGCACATACCAAAAAAACTCCGTACCTTTGCCCAACCAAAAGCCCAGATGGCGGAATCGGTAGACGCGCTGGTCTCAAACACCAGTGGAGCAATCCATCCCGGTTCGATCCCGGGTCTGGGTACTGATAAACCCCTTTAACTTATCAAGTTAGAGGGGTTTATTATTTCTCAGGCATAAACAGGGGTATTTATCGACAAAAATCCGATTTGGCAGGTTTTCTCATTGCAGTAATTTTCGTTCATTATTATCGTTTTCCAATACACTCATCTGATGGATAGCGATTTGGTTGAGTTTGATAAGTCGTTCTGATTGTGGTAAGCCCTGCTCTATGAATACAGCATTGAGGCTCTCCATGTTTGAGAGGCAGATAAGTTCGTTGACCGAAGCGTAGTCTCGTATATTCCCTTTCAAATCCGGGTTAGCCTCACGCCACTGTTTTGCGGTCATGCCGAACATTGCCACGTTCAATACATCCGCTTCATTGGCATAAATGATACTCGCCTGGCTTTTGTTACCTCTGTCGGAATAAGGTTCTGCTTGATGGCATCGGTGTGTATGCGGTAGTTGATTTTCGACAGCTCACGCTTCGCCGACCAACCAATCAACTGCTGTTCCTCGGCTTTCAACCGCTGAAATTCCTTGACAATATAGATCTTAAATTCCGGGCTGATCCACATGGCGAATTCAAACGCTATATCCTTATGGGCGTATGTGCCACCATATCGCCCAGCTTTGGCTTGAAGTGATATTGCATTGGTTCGTGCAACAAATTCCTTGACGCTTATCTTGAAACTGTTGAGACCGGACTGATTTCTAATTGTGGCGAATTCGCCATAATTAAAATCTGGATTATATACTTTCTCCCAAATACCGATAAACTCAAGCGTGTTACGATTACGCAGCCAATCCGTGATGAAGAAGTCCCCATCTTTGGCACGCAACATATCGGTGAGACAGAGGTAATCCTCTCCGTTTACTTTTACAACATTGACTTCGGTTTCTTTTACAGTTATTTTTGCCATTTGGCGATAAGTGTTTGATTTCAAAAGCTAAGATACATCAAAAATTTGACATATCAGCGCATTAGCCGACTTTTCAGTGTGATTATATTTAATGACAGTTCTATATAAATAGAAGCAATCAGAGATTGCCACAGGTTTTGGATTTCGGAGCCTCCAACATCCATGTTTTCTCGGTTTTTACCGGTTCTAATTGCATCATTTCATTTTTTAAGTTAGCAAAAATGTAGCCGTGAAACGGCATAATAATTTGAGCACCGCCACGAGGCGCCAGCCGAGGTGCGGTGTAAGGCAGCATAACCTTGGGCATCGAAGATGTCCGCCAGTCAATTTAGTTTCAGAAATTGGTCCATGATCCCAACGCAACAGTTTTCGTTTTGCTTTGTTATATTTTTGTATTACATTTGCACTACAAAAGAATACAACAATGAATACAGCATCCGCACGAAAACAGACCTCATTCCGACTTAACGCCGAACTTCTCTCTCAACTGCAAGAGGAGGCTAAACGCCATAATCGCAGTCTAAATAATTTGGTCGAAAGTGTACTTATGGCTTTTGTTTCAGCACGCCCCAACAAGACGACATTGGCAGCCATGAAGGAAGCCGAAGAATCGGATAATTTGGAGACTCTCGATATGTGCAATTTCAGAAGTTTCGTAGATTCATTATGAACACTCTGAAATTTACATCTCAGTTCAAAAAGGACTTAAAGAAGTATAAGCACAATGCCACCGTATTAGGCAAGCTGGAATATATTCTTAACCTATTGGCGAATAATGAAGTTATTCCTGAAGAGTTTCGACCTCACATGCTTTAGGGAAATTATAAGAACCACATGGAATGCCATGTAGAAAATGATACTTTGCTGATATGGTTCGACAGAGATGCTCCGATAATAAAACTCGTCCGCTTCGGCTCTCATTCCGAACTATTCTAAACAATGTAGCCGTGAAACGGCATAATAATTTGAGCACCGCCACGTGGCGCCAGCCGAGGTGCGGTGTAAAGCGGCATAACCTTGGGCATCGAAGATGTCAGCCGGTCAATGCCGCATCATCGGGAATTGGGCTTGATTCGGCTACCGGTGCTTGATGAAGCCCACCGGACGGCGAGGGGTAATTGGCGGTCGGGATTGCAGCTCGGCGAGAGTGGTATTGATTGCCTCCAACTGTGCCCGCGTGTCTTCATTGATGTCGTTATAATCGGCAAATATATCTTCCAGATCCTGTTTCAACTCCTCGAAATTCTTTTCAAGCGCACTAAGGCGTTTCATTGACGAATCCTCTGACAGCATCTGACGCACAGCCACAAAAGCCCGCATAATATTAATATTCACCTGGATGGCGATGTCACTGTTAAGCAATCCGGACAGCATAGCAAGTCCCTGCTCAGTAAAAGCGTATGGCAATTTACGCGTACCGCCCCAACTTGATGTTCCATTTTGGAATATCAAGCTGCGTTTTAGTGTATCAAATTCAGCTTGGTTCAACTGAAACATAAAATCGGCAGGAAAACGTCTGATGTTCCTCTTTACTGATTTATTCAGGTTGGATGTGGTGACTCCATACAATTCCGCAAGATCACGATCGAGCATCACTTTCTGCCCTCTGATTTCGTGAATTTTGCTTTGGATTAGTTGCAATTCGTTCATGGATTGATGATTTATTATATCGGCAAATATAATCAAAATAATCATCAATCAAGAAGCATTTACTGAAAAAGGCAAGAATCTTTATTACAACAAAAAACGCAATCGAACACAAAGGTCGATTGCGTTTTCTTTATGTAGCCCGGAGCGGAATCGAACCGCTATCTAAGGTTTAGGAAACCTCTATTCTATCCGTTGAACTACCAGGCCCCATGAATTTACTCTGCAAATTTACACATAAAAAGTGATTTTCCATCCACTTTCAAGCAATAAACATTGCTGCGTGGCTCATTTTATCGCAGATAGGTAGCGGCTACAATGCCTACCACCACATCATTGGAAAGAGTTTCAAGCGTAAGTCCGGAAAGCTCCTTTTCAGGATCAAGCGGCATGCACAGCATCACACCGGCTCCACCGTCGATGCGGCGTCCATACACTCCCGATATATTCAGATCCTTCTCAAGATCATTGCTCACAAGAGCATCCTTGAATGTGAGTCGATAGGGACGCGGAGTGTCAAGACGGAATGCCTTGCCGTCCACAAAATAATCCTGCTCTATCGGAGCCCAGTTGTAAGGAGTGACAAGCGAGAGTGTCTCGCTGCTGCCATCGGCATACTTAACGCGGATCACGGCATTGTCCATATAGCACTGCATGTGATTGGTGCTTCCGGCAAGAAGCAGTTCCAAGCCGCGAGCCTTGCCTTGAAGCGGGATGGAGATGCTGTCGGGATAATTGTCAAACAATGATGTGTAGACCACATTCTTTCCTGTAGCCGATGACTTGTAGGGAATTCCGAGCTTGGTCATCAACACACCGTCGGCATTCAACGCCGCACGCAATCCCGAGTCGTCGATATCAGCTGTTTCCTTGGGATGGCACCATTCGCCTATTCCCTGTACCGGAATCTGGAGAGTTGTGTAGGGTGAGCGCGGTGAGAGATATTCATTTCTGAAGATGTCTGACACATTTGAGTTGTAATATTCACCCAAATCAATGGTCTCATACTTGTTGCCGTCGGCGAGCATCAAGTCAATAGCATATTCAGGCTTTATCTCCTCTTTCACCGCAGGAACTTCAACCCACCAGGTCATATCGCCCTGCTGCAACTGCTTGAAGCCTTGACGCGCCGCGGCAGTAGCATGAGCGGCAGAAGCATTTATAGGAGCACCTGCCCATTCAATCTCCACATCAAGCTCGGGTGCTGCATCGGCAAACACCTTTATCGACGGACGTCCCACACTTTCCTCAACCTTCTCCCATTTCGCAGGCTTGCCGTTGACAGTGACTGACTTCACCTTTTCCGCATAAGCGCCGAGCTGGAATGCCACCTCCTTGATAGGATCCATAGCAAGTGTCAGCTTATAGCTCTCCTTGCCACCGTCGCGCTTGAACGCCAGCGAGAAGTCGGAATGCTTGATCGACGCATGATCCCATTCTGACGGGAATCCGGGACGCACGGTCAGCTTACCGTTCATAGCATCGGGAGTGAAGCCGAACAGCCCTTGAACCACAGCACGAGAGATAACGCCCACCGGATCACCGAAATCACGGTAACACTCTCCGCGCGCTGCATCATAGAAGCTGATCTGACCTATATTTCCGGGGCTGGCGCCCATATACATTCCGTCGAGCATCGAGCTCTTGAGCAGTTTCGCAGCCTCCTCGGCACGTCCTGCCTCCCAGTAGGCAAGCACGGTGTGCATTACCTCGGCAAAAGCCACATTGTTGATACTCCATGCGTATGGAAGCCAGTCGGTAGTTGCCACAGTCGCATATTCCCCTGCAGGAGCGCCGTCAGCCTCAACCTTTATATGAGGTATGTTATTGTCAATGTATCTTGTTGCGCTGTAAGCCTGGAAAGGATCGGCAACGTCACTGTCGATAGCGTGATACACCGTCCACAGTGCCGGATGGTCATGAAGACGCTTATGCCCCATGAAATCCTTGAACTCAGCCCACACGCCCTTGTCAGCCATCCACAACGTAGAATTCAATGCCGCAAGAATCTTGTCAGCCTCCTTCTGATAGGGAGTGGGATCCTCGCCTATCTTCTCGGCTATCTGAGCCGCAAGCTTGTTGGCACGATAATTATAGGCAGTGGAGTGAGTCACCGACCCGCTGTTATAATACAGCGCATCGCTCGCCCATATACAGCAATATGCGTCATAGAGCCCGTCATCATTCGGGTCATAATTACGTTTTTCCCAAGCAAGATGAGCCTTGATCACAGGCCACATCTGACGTGCATACTCCACATCTCCTGTCCAGTTGAAATGCCACAGCAACTCATCCATGTAGCACAGGTTCATGTCATAGTGATGCATTTGGTTATTACGTTCCGGATTGCGGCATATATAGCCGTTGCTGTACATCTGAGTGCCCCATTTCTTTTCAGCTCGGGCAAGATTCATCGTCGAGTCCTGAGTGGGATGCGGTATCGTGGGCTCAACATCGGTCACCTGCGACTTTGCGTAAGCATTAAAGTGAGTGCGCGCACGGTCATGCCATCCAAGGAAATCGCCGGTATAGGCGGCTCGCCATCCGCTCAAGGGCATTCTCCAGCCCACAGCGCCATGCAGCCATGTCTTTCCGTCCCATATTCCATCGGCAGCAGCCATTATCGCCGAACCGAGTGTATTGAAATAAGGATCGGGGGTGTCTATCACAAGATGATCGGCAATCTCCTTACGCTGAGCCTGTGCCTTGTCATAAGCGGCAGCTATGGCTTTCTGCTTATCGGCAGTCACATCGCGGTCAAAATATTCTATGTATGCTGTAGCGCTCTTTCCGCCTATTTTCACCGAAGCCTGACGCAGATTGTCGCGGCTCGCCACAGGAGCGAAAGCGTTTCCGGGATCGGCGCCTATGTCGCCGCTGCGGTTAAGCTTCACCTTGACCGTCGAACAAGTATTGGCGGTAAGTTCAGAGCCTTTCGGCATATTCTTAGCCACAACTTTCCAAATGGCGCCTTCGCGGTCATAAGTAGCCACAACGGTCATCTCTATGCTGCCTTTGCCCCATGCGGGATCCGACAGTTCATAACGGCGTTCGCCACCTATATAATATGCCTTGCAGTCAGCCACCGAGTCAAGACGCATGGTCTTGTCGCCCACAGTGACAGTGAAATGGATGTTGCGGTTTTCACTCTTGTGATAAGCGGCAAAGATGGGCATATCGCTCGTTTCGATGCGGAACAATGACGGACCGCCGTAAAGCGCCCTTGTATAAAGATTCTTGCCGTTATGCGAAACAAAGCTGCCATCCTCAGCAGGAAGATACTGCATCTCCCGCTTGGCTCCGCGATAATCGGTGTTGAATGTTGATGACTCAATGTAATCCTGCCCCACCATAGTCAACGGCAGAGCCAACAAAGCTAAAGCGCCTAATATTTTCATGTAATTTCTATTAAGGTGATTTTATACACAAAGATACGGATAAGTAAGAGCAAAAGCAAATAAATTTGCTTTTGCCGAAACCATATCAAACCGTTGCGCGACTGATCGCCTATCTCCTGATTTTAATCCTGATAGCTTCCTGAGGCAGATTATCGGTCGAATCAACCACAAATACGAGGTGTCCGCCACCGCCCGCGCCTGCCATCTTATAGGCGAGACACATCGGTGAATATTTATCGATGCACTCTTTAACACGGTCGTTCATCATCGCCGGAAACATCGCTATCTGAGCTTCAAACGAGTCACGGAACGCCGCTGCAAACCGTTCAAGGTCGCGCGACATGACTGCGTCCCAGCAACGGTCGGCAGCCGAGGCAAGAGCCTTCACCTTCTCCTCATCAATCGACTTACCCTCCACAACCGAATAGCCTTTGGGGCGCGGAAAAGCCGGCACAACACACAGATGCTCTTCAAGCCATGACAGCACAGCCTCATCATGGCACGACTCGATCTTGAGAGGCCAGTAGCTGTTGTCATAATAATGACGTGTGAGTCCCGACATACATATCCCTATCGCATCCTGAGCTCCTGACACGTGCTCGCCCTTCTCCGGCGGATTCTCAAAGCAGAACAGCAGTCTGGCAAGCATCTCCTCATGATAATTGGGCAGCTCGTAGGGCCATATCTTTCGGGCGGCATTGCGGGTAGAGGTCGACATTCCCCCACGCTCCATAAATTCCACCGTGGGTTCGATGCTTATGGTAAGCGCCCACCCGGGAGCATATTGCGACACGTATGGCTGGTCAATCCATGTGCCGGCGAGGTCAATACGATACGGGATGGCACACTTAGCCACCGATCGCAATGATGTGGTGGAACGGGCATCAAGCCCCTCTTCGGGACGGCGCTGAAGCTCCACATACTCTATGCCTCGCTTGCGGCAGAACTCACGCTTGACGTCTGAGCCACCGTCGCTGTTCACCACAAATATGTCAGGCTTGACCATATCGACAATCTCCTCGAAGTCGATTTTGCCCGAACCGGTATTTATATAAGCATCCGTGACATAGCGTATGGCTTTAACCATGTACAACCGCTCGCGTTCGGAATACACCGGCTTGCGGTTCTTCAACTCCATCACAGTGGCATCGGAACCTATGCCCACATAAAGGTCGCCATACTGCGACGCTTCCTTGAAAAACGCCACATGACCGCTATGAAGCATATCGTAGCACCCCGACACAAAAACTCGTTTATTTGCCATAATAATCCATTTATTCTGATAGCAAGATAGCAGTAGGTCCATCGCCGCCACCTATGACAGCAGTCGCCCCTGCCGGAGTGACGGTAATATAATCGATTCGGCACCTCATCTTGCCTCCTGTCAAAAAATCTATGCGTATCTCGTCGCCCTTGTTCAATCTCACTGGACCGGGCAATTCGTGGGTAGTCAGCTCGTTTACCGCTTCCGTTGCAACCCAACGGTCCAACATACGGTCGTTCACTGAAACCGCTATTGTAGCCGCTCCTTTCTTTTCATTGTAAAAAGTCACACTGATGTTGCATTCCGCATTATCGGGACCGTTCCATACGCCTGTCAACACGCCCGGACCGTCATCGCCCACGCTCACACGTCCTTCCGATGCCGAGAACCACGAACCATCCTCTGTGAATGCAATGCCGGAAAGAGCCATATTCTCTGCCTCGTTACGACCCGGAACAATAAACGACACAGGCGAAGCAAAGCGCCACACGTCGCCCTTCACCACACTGCCGTCGCCCTTCACCACATCAACGCGCCATGAATAATCCTTTCCTGAGGCGAGTCTGCCTATGGTTAATTCCGGCTCAACCGATGTTCCGGCAAGCTTAAGTTCATCACCACCGGACCCTACATACACTTTATAGGCGACAGCGTCAAATGCCGGCGCCCACCTCAACGTCAATGGACGACAAAAGCTATCGGCTTTCACGCTTTCATATAGCCCCACATTCATGTCACCGTCGGCAGGAAGCGGTTTGGAGGCGCGGGCGGGAGCCGTAGCGAAGCGATAGAGCGGAGTCTCACGGCTGCTGCCGTCATTGAACGTAGTGACCGTTTTCCAATAATAGGTGGTCGAAGGCTCAGTCTCGCAGTTTCCGCTGAAGCCTTCCGGCATCATCTTCAAGTCGTCAGCCGACGTGCCTATGTACACCTGCGTTGATTTCACATCTTCGAGAGGACTCCATTTAAGCTTCACGTCACGCGTCACATTTATAGCCCCGTTGCCGGGATAAAGAATAGATTCACGCTCTATCCCCGCCATCGGACCTGCGTGCTCGCGGAGCGACGCCGGCAACTCACCGGCTGCATCCATCACGAAACCATACTCATAATATGCATCCGGGGCAAAATCGGTTCCCGTAAGCCGATGTTTGCCTTTATCATCCGGCGATTTCGCAAAATAGCTTCCATTGTCGGCAAGTTCTCCGAAATAAGCATTGGTCGCGTCATCGGAATACATCTGATTGAACGGACGCTTCACCGCTGCGGTGAAATAATTGTTTTCCGACAGCACTTTAGCTCTACTGTGAGCTCCTATGCAATATCCCGATATGCTGTCATAGTAATTGTTGAACACGTGTCCTCGTCCGTAGCCCACGCGCGGGTTGCGTTGCGTGGTGCTCTCAAACACGTTGTGATGATACGTGACACGCATCTTCCCATTGTCCTCAAAGTGCTGCGTGCCGCTGTTGCATATCGACACCTTGTCGTGGTCATGAAATCGGTTATAAGATGCAGTAAGATAGTTGCTGCCTATAGTGAAGTCGAGAAGCCCGTCCCAGTCCTCACGCTCATTGTCGTGCTCACTGCCGAGGTCGCAGTGATCCACCCACACATGATGCGAGTCACGGCAAGCGATCGCGTCGGGCGAACCATCGAATATAGTGATATTGCGTATGATTATATTTGATTTTCCGTTTATATTCAGCCCTATGCCGTAAAGAGTGGCATCAGCTCCGGCTCCGACTATAGTCTTGTTTGAACCCACCTCAATAGCATCTTTCTTGCGGTTTACGCCGGTGCCACTGAGCCGTCCCTCGACGACAACCACACGCGGCACGTCATCGCCGACCGCTTTTTCAAATGATTCTCGATCCTTAACCCTTACTATTTCACCATCCATGCCGCCGGTAATCCCGCCATCGCAGTTCACAAAGCCCACGGGTCCGGATGATGCCTGACTATCGGCAAACATGATTCCCGCACCCAATATGCAGGACACAGCCAAAGCTATCGCTTTTCTTCTCATCAGCAAAAAAATCGGTTTACTTTATAATGTTGATATCATTTTCTCTAAAATATCCTTGTCCAAGGCTCCCACGCTTCTCACGTCATCGGAATCGGCAATGTTGTGTCCGTCAAGATATCGCTTTCCGGCAACCGCCTGATACCACGTGAGCATACGGTCGATAGTGGGCATAGCCACGCCTTTCAATTCACCCACCAGCTTTATCATCAGCAAGCCGTAGGTGAAATCCTCGGTGAAGTAACGCGACTCGAAATCAGGGTAAAAGCACCCCGCCGCAGACTCTTTCATCGGAGCAAGCAAGCCTTTGAAGGCTCCTATCGAACGTATCTTGCGGCTCAGCGATGCAGCATCATGCGACTCATAATATTCGATGAGCGGAGGTATATCGCCGTCATCAAGCCTCAACTCATGCAACAACGCCTGAAACTCCCCGTCGGCGGCTATGAGAACCTCGCTGCTGCTGTCGGTCCACTCTTCGTAAAACTTAGGGATGAGATCCATTGCCCCCTCACCACCGGAAAACATGTCATAAAGGCGCGAGGTGTGGAGTATGGGATTACTGTTGGTGAGTGTGGCTTGCAGCGGGTGGCGCAACGCGTCGACCGGAGTCGCATGAATATCCTCAAGGATGGAGCTCACTGCTGAAACCCGCTCCGCATCCATGCCCCAGAATCCTATGCGCATCACTTTCCTGTAGCCCAACAACGATGCCGACTCTCCGTAACGGTTTACTCGCGCGATAAACGGCGGACGCTGAAATCCGAACAATGCCGCGTCCACACCAAGCTCCCGCAACGCCATCACAAAGAATCCGGTGCAGCAGAACACGCTTCCCACCGCCGCTCCTTCATCCAGAAACGGCTTGATGCGTCTAAGCTCCTCCGACATCGCAGTGGCAGGCAGGCACACAAGGACCAGTCCTGCCCCCGGAACCACATCTTCAGGAGCGGCGCTCACCCGGTTCAATTTGCCGCTGAAGCATTTTCCGTCCGGATCATTCACCGTAATCGTTTGGCTCCAATGCCCGGGACTGCGGGTCAACATATTGACCTCATACCCTCGCGCGGCAGCCACCCCGGCGATCACCGTTCCCAGATTGCCGCCGCCGCATATACATATCTTTTCTTTCATTTCCACGGGCGATTAACCTTTCTTGAATATATTCTTCATTGCCGACACAAGCTTATCATTGTCTTCCCGGTCTCTGACTGCGATACGCACATACTGCGCTCCGTCAGGAAATCCTTTTTTCGAGGAGCAATCCTTGATATAGATATTGAAATCGGCAAGAAGCGACAATGTGAGATCATGAGAAGTCACTCCCTCAACGAGTTCACACAAAAAGTAATTAGCTTGCGACGGTATCACCCTTATGAAAGGCACCGTCGAGAGATTGCTGTAAAACTCATCACGGCACGCACGGAATTTTTCACACGCATTCCTATAGTCAGCCTCATATTTGCCGAAAATCTGCATATAAAACTCGGCAAAGGAATTGATATTCCATATAGCCACATCTCCGCGCAGCTTCTTGACAAGCTGCGTGTCGGCTGACGCAAGCACTCCGAGACGCAAACCCGGCACTCCGTAGGACTTTGATATGCTCTTCATCACGCACATCGTAGGGTGGGATTCCAATATCTCATCACGCAGCAACGAATTTTCCTCTCCGCCCGTGCTGAAGTCCACAAATGACTCATCGACCACCAGCCTCACTCCACGCGCCTCACATTCTGCCGCAAGCTTCAACACCTCGCCCTTAGGAATAAAGTTGCCCGAAGGATTGTCGGGATTCACAAGCAGCAGCGACGATATTCCCTTATCGCCGAAAAAGTCGATCAGATCATCGGCGGTATATGCAAAATTGCGGTTGCCGGGATGAAATTTAACGATATCCTCATCCTTAAGCCGGTTGGGATACTCCTCAAATGTAGGATAGACCACACCCATCTTACCCGGCAGCTGTTCCATCAACGCCTTGATAAGCTCGGCGGCGCCGTTGCCCACACAGGCATATTCCTGCCGTATGCCGAAATATTTTCCTGCAAGCAGAGAGTTCACACCCATGCCCGACGGATATTCACGAAGCAGCACATCGAAATTTGCCTTAATTTCATCGTTAAGACGCTTGCTCGGGAAAAACGGATTAACAAGATAGCAGAAGTCAAGCAGCCCGGGATAACGCCAATAGCCGCCGTAACTGTGCTGTATCTTGACAAGACGTTCAGCCGGCGAAGCAAACATGGTTTCAGCTATACGCAGATCCTGCACATCATCGATTTCATACCATTTCATGCCCGATACCGGAAGAGCTTTAAGCCCGGCACGGTCTATGAGCGTGATCACTCGCAACACTTGTTCATAATATTCATTATTGCCGAGCACGCTCAGATATGCGTCAAGAAACGGCAGATAATGGTTCACGATGAAGTCGCGGCTGAACTTATAGACATTGACCGTCTTGTAATAGAAGCGGGTGTCGGCATAGTTGAATGCCTTTTTCGAGATGAAATTCACGATATTGTTATCATCGTCGATTGTCACCATAGTGCCGTCATTCCACGACTCATATTTCGACACAAGAGCAAGCGTGGGATAATCACTGTCGATCGCGGCGGCAAGAATACCGTCTTCAAATATCAGGTCACTTTCAAGCAACAGAGTATCCTCCTCTTTCAAATAGTCACGGGCAAGCCACAGCGAATATATGTTGTTGGTCTTGTCATACACGTGGTTCTCCACGAAAAGCACACCAAGCTCCGGATAACGCTCAGCCACATAATCCTTCAGCTTCTTGCCCTCATATCCAACCACCATCACAATCCGCGTGAGGTCATGTTGCGACAATTGCCTGAGCATTCGGTCAATGAGTCTTTCTCCATTGACTTCGACCATGCACTTGGTATTATTGGCGGTAAATTCACCGAGTCTCCGCCCCATTCCGGCGGCAAGAATGACTGCTTGCATATCTGTGGTTATCGTTTACTGGTTGTTTAATCTCACAAAGATACGAATAAGTCGAGAGCAAAGCCAAATTTATTTGGACTTTGCCGAGCAGTATATGTGTGAATATATACCGCCGCGGTGCCGGAGAATAGATTTTTATATACAATTGTAGGGACGCTCGGTTCGAGCGTCCACCATAACAAATTGAATATCAAACACAACTCCCTCTCTGACGCACGAGCCGTGCGTCCCTACTTTCCGGAGATTCCGCAAAACCGCCAACCCTTCCATTCCAGTCCGGGACGAGCCTGTTGTAATATATCGTCAAAAGTCTCATACAAAAAAAACGGATGCCTCCCTTCTCGGGAAGCATCCGCTGAATTTATTCAAGGTAGTTGATTAGTCAATCAGCTCGTCAGCCTTGTAACCACCCATTTCACGAACAGCGTTCTTAAGCATTACATACTGCTCGAAGAGGTTGTTTACAGGCACTTCGTCCTTGGTGTAGTCGTGCATCGGGCTCTTGAGGAAGAAGCTCAAGAAGCGCTGAGTGCCATACCATCCGCAACGTGCTGCCATATCGATGAGCAAGCACAGGTCAAGGCAAAGAGGAGCGGCGAGGATAGAGT
>CAJUTE010000019.1 GCA_910589555.1 uncultured Muribaculum sp. | reverse complement strand
TCAGAGAGCAAATGTTAACTCTGAATCTCGGATACAAAGGTAAAAGCTAACCTCTCACCGTCCTACAGACGGCACCACCACAACACACAACCGGGCACTATCGGCACCATTATAACACAAATTCCGGGCACAGACGGCACCACCACAACACAAATTCCGGGCACGGTCGACACCATTATAACACAAAACCGGGCACGGTCGGCACCACCACCATAAACACAAATTCCGGGCACGGTCGGCACCATAAACACAACCGGGGCGCTCACGGTGAGCGTCCCGGTTGTTATTCACTGAGGGAATTATGTCAACGTCCGCAATTGCGGATTTTGTCACGCATATATTTGTTGAACTCTGTCGCCGCAAGCAGTTTTTCGACAGTGAGGTGCATACGGTAGCGCCAGTAATGACGCGGATTAGCCGGAATGTTGATAAGTTCCTCACGCGGATCCTGACGGCGCAGCACTCCGTTCATCGAAAGCCAGTCCTGAAGCGGGAATATGGCAAGCATCGACGGCGACTGCAGATTGAGGGTCAATATCTTGTCGCATATCCAAGGCTCGGCATATTGAGGCGCCTCACCCTGCTCATGGAGCATATTGTTGTAATACTTCTGCGTCACATCGCGGTTCTCCTCCCACCATTGGCGTATGCCGCCCATGTCGTGAGTGGATGTGGTGCAAACCGACAGATAAGGATAAGCCCATGTGTTGCCAAACTCCGATTGCGGATCCTTAGGCATACGCTGAATCTCCAGCGACAGCATCTGCAAGCGGTCCATCACAGCCGGCACGCAGTCAGGAATCATGCCAAGGTCCTCGGCGCAGGTGAGCATCGAGGTCGAGTCGAGCAGCGGAGGCAGCTTCCACATCGCCTTACCATACCAGAAGTCATTGTGGCGGCGGTAATAGAAATCATTGTAGAGGCGGTTGAAGCACCACTTCTCATAATCGGTCAACGAGCGGTATATGTAGGTGTGCTGTGCCGAAATACGCGGGTGATACTTGCCCTTTTCGTAGGGATCCTCGATGAAGAGCACATCATCGATAAGCCCGAGAAGAGCGTTGCACAAGCGGGTGTTCTTCTCATTCTTGGCTTCAAGGGCAAAGAAATCGGCAACCTTGCGCTGAGTGTCAAACTCAGGACGCAGCTCATAGCAGCCGTTATCCTTCGCGATAAGGAAGCGGCGTTTCGCCTCATCGGTATCCTCGCCGAAGAAATCATAGAGGAAATAATCGCGGATATAAGGACGTGTCTGCACATCGACATTGATCCAGAAATCGTAACTGTTGCGAAGCTCATCGGGCGAGAACGGAAGAGCCGGATTGAACACCCCGAGCAAGCCATGAACGGCATCCATAGGAATCTGCCATATACGGAAGAATCCGAGCACATGGTCTATGCGGTAAGCGTCGAAATACTCAGCCATCTTACGGAAACGCGATTTCCACCACGCGAAACCATCCTTGTTCATCTCCTCCCAGTTGTAGGTGGGGAATCCCCAGTTCTGACCGAGCACCGAGAAATCATCCGGCGGCGCTCCCGCCTGGCAGTCCATATTGAACAGACGCGGGTTGATCCATGCGTCGGCGGAATCTCGCGAGATGCCGATAGGTATATCGCCCTTGAACGCCACGCCATGCTCGCCGGCATAGTTGTGAACCTGACGCATCTGACGGTCGAGGTGATACTGGATGTAATACACCAGGTTTATCTCATCAATATGCGAGGAGATGAAATCGTTGATCTTCTCAGCGTCATACACCGCATATTCACCCCACTTTCCGAATTCGGGAGTGCCGTTTATGTCACGAAGCACACAGAATGCGGCGTATGGTTTCAGCCAATATTCATTTTCCGAAACGAAGTTCTTGAAGTCGAGAGAGTCAAGAGTCTTTTTGCCTGCCTGAGCGTAAATCTCGCGTATATACTCACGCTTCGCATTGTTCACACGCTCATAATCGACCGTGGGCAACGCGTTCAACTCCCGACGCAGATTTTCGTAATACTCCCTGCGATACACATCGGTAAGCTCGCCAAGCTCGCTCAATCGCAGATACATGGGATGCAGCGCGAAAGTGGAATTGGCGTTATACGGATAAGAATCGGTCCACGTGTGGGTCATCGTGGTATCGTTGATGGGCAGAATCTGCAAGAACTTCTGTCCGGTCTCCACAGCCCAGTCGACCATCTTCTTCAAATCAAAGAAATCGCCCACTCCGAAATCATCCTCAGTGCGCACCGAGAACACCGGAATCGCCACGCCGGCGCAATGCCATGCAGGACGCGAATTGATGAAGCGCATTCCGCTTATGGACACAAGCGAATTTTTGTGCTCCGGAACAATGTTCATCACCCTGTTTTCCCCGTTCTCCCACGCAAGAAGGCTGCGGGTGGCTTTATCCAAAATTACAAACTTATAGCTGAACGGCACATGAATCTCCTTGAAGTCGACGGCAATCCTCCACTCAGGGAAATTACAATCATTCATCACCAGAGCTTTGGAGGCATCCCACTCGCCAAACATCTCGTCGTCGCCGCATATCGCAAGAACCTCATCAGAACCTACCATCGGGGCAAGCACACTCAGTTCAAGCTGTCCGCCATGAAGCGTCAACGGCTCGTCACGATGGTCGCGGCGGTTGATACAGTCGGTGAACACGGCTGAATAATACGGTTTGTCGGCGGGCTGATCCTGCCACCTGTCATAAAGCTCGTAGCTCTGCACCTCGTGTCCGGGCTGGAAACGGTGAGCCACGCCCCACTCACGGCGCAAGGTATCATGATCGTTGCGAACAAGATAATTGTAATTAAACGCCTGCGTGCCGTCGGGCAATTCAAGCGTCAGCGTCCAGAATCCGGGACGGTCAAGATTCAACTTCACCGCCTTTGATTCATCTCCGCCGCCAAGAGCGGGAATATCCCCTGTGAGGTAAATTGACTCACCCCAAGAAGTTCGGTAATCAATATTAAAGTTCAGCTTCATGCTATTTGTAATTTATAAAAATCGCTATATGGGTAAACATATCACAGTTCCGTAAAGTTAATGAGATTTTCACAAAAATCCCTCATATTAACTTATTTTTTTTCATGACAGTCCACATTAAAACCACATTTAAAACCACCCGCCCCCCTATTCAGCTCAAAAATCGTGTCAATCTTTTAAGAATATGTTCCAAACCGCACCGCCCCGCTCCCATGCCGGCACGCGGTTAAAGCGTTTTCATTATTTTTGCACATCCACTTAAATTGAACTTGTATTATGAAATCTAAATTTTTAATCGCTGCCGGCTTATGCATGGCTCTTGCAGGACAAGCCCAGACCGGGTTGTCGAAACGTGATATAATGGACCGGTTCCTTGATGGAACTCTTGATGGCAATTACGCGCCTGCGGCATTCTTCATGCACTTCGGCAAAGATGCCAAAACGGGCGACGCCGCCGTCAACGCGCATCTCCGATATTTCCTCTCAACCGGAATGGACATCGTGAAAGTGCAGTTCGAACAAGGCTACGGACGCATCCGCATCGAGAAGCCCGAGGACTGGGATCAGATAAAGCCACTCCCCGATGATTTCTTCGCGCCCACCCTTGAGGTGATCGACAACATCGTGAAGGTTGCCGGACATGACGCGATGGTGCTCCCCACCATCTACTCGCCGTTTCAAATGCTGGTGCAGACCGTGGGCGCCGCCAATGTGGTGAAATACGCTCAGGAGGACCCTCAACGCGTCACAAAAGCGTTGGAGATATTCACTGACGCCCTGGTGAAATTCGCGAAGGACGCCAAGGCTCTCGGCGTCGACGGCTTCTACACCCCGTCGCAGGGTGGCGAGCAGAAATTCTATTCCGTGCCCGACTTCTTCAACCGCTTCGTCAAGCCCTACGACCTGACCGTCATGAAGGAGTGCAACGACGGCACCCGATGCAACATTCTGCATATATGCGACTACGAGGGACCATACGACGACTTGACGCGATTTGCCGATTATCCCGGTCAGATAGTCAACACTCCCAATGTGGTCGATGGAAAACCATTCTCATTGAGAGATGGCAAAAGGATGTTCAACCGCATAGTGATGGGTGGACTCGAACGCAAGAAGACCATTCATGACGGCACCCCCGAAGAGGTTGCCGAAGCGGTGAGAAAAGTGAAAAGCGGATACACCGATCCACTGGTGGTAGGCGCCGAATGCACAATCAAGCCCGACACCCCGATAGAAAATATCCGCGCCGCCATCGATACGGCTCACGGAAAATAAAATCATATCATAGAGCAGATGCAAATCACCGCCCGTGGAATCATCAAGATTTCCACGGGCGGTGATTCATACATCCATATTTATACGCTATATCTTATCCACCACTATATTCTCGCCCTCCGAGGTGGCAAATTCAATCCGGTCGCCTGACAGCGTCTCAGCTTTCTTTCCATTACGCCACAACTGCACGTCGCTCCCTTTCCATGGATTTTCCATCACACACGGGCGACCCTTTTCACTGGTGAGCTCAACCTTGTTCACCTTGCCGCCGCTCACACTTCCACTCACCAGAAAGGCGCCATAGGCACGCAAGTTGTTGAACGATGCATCACGCGACATCACCCAATTAGGGAATACCCTCACCACGCCCTCGTAACTTTGCAGCAACATCTCATTGATGGTGAGCGGGACTGCAGCAAGGGTCTCGATGCCGCCTCCACCCTGAGTGATCCACATATTGGGATACACGGTCAATGCTATGCGCTTCTTCAACCGGTCAAGCAACTGTTCCGCATCATAACCTACTCTCACGGCTCCCGGGAAACAGGTCTCGATGCCATTATTGTGGGTGTTTCCCCAGTCATCGGCTATGCGCATCTTTCCATCCCAGTGGTTCACGTCATCAAGCAGGATAGCGTTGAATGTCGAGTCGGTCACGGGTCCAGCCACACCTCCGGGAAGAATCAGTCCGTGGATCGACACGCGGTTCAATCCTGAGGGGGAAGGCTCAACCCCCTGCGGTCCTCGCTCCATATTTTTCAGGCTCATTCCGCCACGTTCATTCTCGCCCACGGGGTAATCGCTGAGATTAGCCAGTATGTCACGCCACTTAGGCTGCCTGTCGGCATCCACTCCGAGAAATTCGCTCATGTCCACCATTCCCTTAAACAGCATTCTCACAAGCCCCAGCGAGAGCGTGGAATTGAAGTCGCCGAGACGGTGCCGCCACTGCCCCTTGTTGCGGTGGTTGGGCATGACCTCGTTGAAATGGTCCATGTGGATCACATATCGTCCGTCCTCCAGCTTCAGATAGTCCTCCCAGAAGTCGGCGCAGGCAAGCATATAAGGATATACCTTGCGGGCATAGTCCTCGTCATAGGTGCTATAATGACGCATCAGCATATTTCCAGTGCTGAACACGGCATTGATTTTCTGCCCGAGGAATTTGTAGCCGCCGTCGATGGTGTTTTCACGAGTGGAGTATTTCGCCATCATCTCCTCGGGGGTAAGAGGCCACATAGAGGTGCACAGCCCCTTGGGACCTACGCCCACGGGATAGTATATTCCACGGCAACCGAGCTGCTCCTTGGCAAGACGCCGCCCTTCATCCATATAATCGAGCAGAGGCTGATCAAAATTGTCGGTCAGGTCAATGTGGTTGGATGAGTAGCAAGCCCAGTAAGGCGCCTGATAATTATAGTTCAGATGATAGTCGCCGCCCCACGCCGCTTCATCGCGTGTGACGAACGGACCCCATATACCGGGAGCGAATTTTCCCTTTCTTGATGAACTGGCAAAGAGATATTGCGATATATAGTAATAGCGTTCAAGCTCCTCATCGCCTATCGACACCGATGATTCGTTCCAGAAGTCATTCCACCACCGGCGATGCTCATCCTTTGTCTGTTCAAGCATCTCCACCGTCACGCCGTTGGCATCGGCAAGAGCCTGCTCCTTCCATCGGTCAGTGTCATGATTGGTGTATGCCGTAATTGCAATCCATTGCTTCTGCCCGGGTGTCAAGGCAATCTTGCCGGAATCGGACAACTGTTTTCCGGGCTGACTTGCCGCAAGGGCTATATGCGAATCCCACCGCAGCAAGGGGGTGTTCTCAAATGAGCGTGTCACCCAACTCACATTGCCATCGTTGCCGCTCGCGGTGACCGAAGTGTTTCCCTCCGCCGCCCACAGCCGTGGCGACACGTCCAACGGTTTGTTTGATTCAAGTTCCACCACAATCATGTTGCGCGTAGCGGCAACCCATGCCGACATTTCAAGCATGGTATCGCCCTTGGCAAAACGACCTTGAATCTCGGCAGTGCCCGGCAATTGCTCAACTTCGTAGCTCGCTCCGGCAAGAGATGCCGAGAACAGATCAAATCCACCCGCCAATGCTATTCCGCCGGGATATACCGGATAAGCTCTCCAGAAATCATTTTTACCGATGTAAAGACACAGGCTGTCGGGCGACCCGCCCAAAGTGATGCCAAGATCGCCATTTCCGGCAAGAGCCGCATCGGGGGTTTTAGTTGTCGGAACCATTGCAGGAGGTGCCGTGAGCACCGCCTTGTACCGGTTCATATCCTCGCCCTTTGTCGCCTCCACCGCTTCCGATGAAGCACATGAAGCAACTACCAATCCTATTAGTGACGCAATCAAACTGTTGCTGTGATAATGATGCATAAATTACTTATTGATTTTTAATTTAAGCAAATTTACATTCTGCGGACAGGATTCAATGTCACGATTGTCCCAATCATTTTGATTTTAATCCCAAACCACGACCACAGGCGACATTATCAAGGAGATTGCTGTAGTTTTCCATAAAAAAGCAGTCAGGCTGCGACATATTGCCACAGCCTGACTGTTAGAGGGTGTTTAATAATAATGCGGATATCAGCCGCACTTGGAGGTGCCGCATGAGGTGCATATCAAGCAGCCTTCCTGATAGATGAGAGTCTCGTTGCCGCAATTAGGACAGCACTGACCGCTCGCCTTCATGCCATTGGGAAGATACTTCTTCAACGCGCGTTCAACACCCATTTTCCATGTGTTGATCGACTGGCTGTCAAGCTCAAGACCTCCCACAAGTTTAAGCACCTGGTCGATGGGCATTCCGTAGCGCAACACACCCGATATGAGCTTGGCATAGTTCCAGTATTCAGGATTGAACTTATCCGACAATCCTTCGATAGTGGTTTTGTAGCCACGCTTGTTGATAAACTGGAAGTCGTAACGCTTTGTGCCATTCTCATCAATAGCCTTGATGATCTTTCCCTTGGTCACGCTCTTCGGGCAGAAAATACCGTCATCATCATCGGCAAGACCGGTGAATATCTCGTAAGGCTGACCGTCGACAAGACCCACGAAAGCGATCCACTTCTCCTTGTTGTTCTGGAAACGCACCACGTCGGCTTCCAGTTCCATAGGACGTTTATGCACATGAGCGTCATTAATCTTCACCGGAGCGGCAGGCTGCTTTTTCTCAACCGAGACAAGCACACCCGAACGAGATCCGTCGCGATAGACGGTGCATCCCTTGCAGCCCGATTTCCATGCCTCGACATACAGCCTGTTAACAAGCTCCTCGGTAACGTCAGACGGAAGATTGATGGTGACAGAAATAGAATGGTCGACCCACTTCTGCACCCTGCCCTGCATCTTCACCTTCTCCAGCCAGTCAACATCATTGGATGTAGCCTTATAGTAGGGTGAACGTGACAGAATCTCGTCAAGCTCTTCCTGAGTGTAATCTTTCTTAACGGGAATGCCGTTGACCTCCATCCAAGTCACAAACTTGGGATGATATACGATGTACTCCTCAAATGCGTCGCCGGTCTCGTCGACAAAGTCGATATGCACCGCCGGGTCGTTGGGATTCACCTTGCGGCGACGTTTATAAACGGGCAAGAACACCGGCTCGATTCCTGAGGTGGTCTGAGTCATGAGACTGGTGGTGCCTGTAGGCGCGATGGTGAGACACGCGATATTTCGACGGCCGTCACGGAGCATCATCTCATAAAGTTCGGGATCAGCCTCACGCAGACGGTTGATGTAGGGATTATTCTTCTCTCTCTCGGAATCATATACTTCAAATGCACCTCGCTCGGCGGCAAGCTGAACCGACGAACGATAAGCGGCAAGAGCAAGTGTCTTATGCACTTTTTCCGAGAAATCGGTAGCCTCGGGCGTTCCGTAACGCAATCCGAGCGCGGCTATCATGTCGCCCTCGGCGGTAGTGCCCACACCTGTGCGGCGCCCTTTGGAAGTCTTTGCCTTTATCTTTTCCCACAAGTGGCGTTCGGTCTGCTTCACCTCCGGGAACTCGGGGTCCTCGTCGATTTTTTCCAGAATGGTGTCAATCTTCTCCATTTCAAGATCGATGATGTCGTCCATCATGCGCTGTGCCTTGCCAACGTGCTCCTTAAACAGGTCAAAATCAAATTCAGCCTGAGGCGTGAACGGATTCTTCACGTAGCTGTAGAGATTGATGGCAAGCAGGCGGCAGCTATCGTAGGGACAAAGCGGAATTTCGCCGCAAGGATTGGTAGAGATGGTGCGGAATCCGAGATCGGCATAGCAATCGGGCACAGATTCGCGTGTGATAGTATCCCAGAAAAGCACTCCGGGCTCAGCCGATTTCCAGGCGTTATGCACAATCTTGTTCCATATAGCTGTAGCATCCACCTCTTTTTCAACGGCAGGATTATCAACAGCGTCAACCGGGAATATCTGACGATAAGGGGTGCCTTCTATCGCGGCACGCATAAAATCATCGTCGATTCTTACCGATACATTGGCGCCGGTCACCTTTCCCTCGGTCATCTTAGCGTCGATAAACGCCTCGCTGTCGGGGTGCTTGATGTTGACTGTCATCATCAAGGCTCCGCGACGTCCATCCTGAGCTACCTCGCGGGTGGAATTGGAATAGCGTTCCATGAACGGAACAAGACCTGTCGATGTAAGAGCCGAGTTTTTCACAGGTGTTCCTTTTGGACGGATGTGGCTCAGGTCATGCCCCACACCACCGCGACGTTTCATCAACTGCACCTGCTCCTCGTCGATTTTCATTATGCCTCCGTAGGAGTCGGGGGTGCCGTCGACACCGATCACGAAACAGTTGCTCAATGAACCTACCTGATGATTGTTGCCGATACCCGACATGGGGGAACCCTGAGGAACTATGTAACGGAAATTCCGCAACAGTCCCATCACCTCATCATGGCTCATGGGGTTGGGATAATGTTTTTCGATCCTTACAATCTCATCGGCTATACGCGAGTGCATATCCTCGGGAGTAAGCTCGAAAATATTGCCTGCGGAATCCTTGAGGGCATATTTCGTGACCCACACACGCGCCGCAAGCTCATCACCTCCGAAATATTTCAGCGAGGCTTCAATCGCCTCAGCATAAGTATAAATTTTTTCCACCTTGTTTGTTATTTTTTTTTCTGTAGCCACAAAGATACGAATAAGCGAGAGCAAAGTCAAATTTATTTGAATTTTGCCGAGCGAGAGTATCGTCAAATTTATTTGAATTTTGTGACAACAATTTATAAATGATTGTTTTGCACACACATATAAACATGACGGGATCCCCGCCGACAACGATAGCGGCTTCGTGTTGGTGGTCTGTGCACATTGATTAAAGGACCAATTCAAGCAGTCTTTCAGGTCATCTCCTGAAACTTAGCGAAGTGTACTTCGGGCGACTCCATCTGCTTCCGCTGTCGTTGTCGGTCGGGTTCTGCGGTCGAGGCGCCTGTCGGAGTACTCCAACGAATCCGTGCACTTACGGCGTGGCTCTCGGGGCTGACTGTAGCCGGCTGATGTCAGCGTCCTTCGGGCGTGTTGCCGTAATTGTGGCGGAACCGTGACGGGATGCCTTTCCCGCAGATTGATACCGTTATGTTTGTCGGAGCAAAGATAGTTAGAGTTTGCAGTGGATTTACCCACTTTTTATCCCCATGTGATTAGTTTTTTGTACCACAGGTCTATGCTTTTTGACCCTCTTTTAGTGGATTATACTGTAAGAATCACTTATTCTCAAATTGTAATGCCGAAAGTTTGTTCTCTTTCGTCAAAAAGTTCTCTTATTTTTGCCTGTAATATTTTCTTTGGCGGAAGATTCAACTGATACTCCGCGACAAGAGTTGGGGATAATGAACGCGACATAGCATACTCCACCACTTCATCATCCTTGTCTTTGCACAGAAGAACCCCTATACTTGGGTTCTCATGTGTCTTTCGAACATCTCTGTCCAAGGCTTCAGGATAGAACTCAAGCTGTCCAAGATCTGATGGATGAAAGCGTCCCATTTTAACCTCGAAAGCAACAAGACAACGGAGTTCTCGGTGAAAAAACAATAAATCTATCCTAAAATCTTCAGTTCCGACCTGTAATCGGTATTCCTGACCCATATAGATGAAATCTTTACCCACCTCAAGAATGAAATCTTTCATTTTTGCGATGATTGCTTGTTTCATAGAATATTCGTCAGCATAAGTCTTCTTCCCGAGAAAATCCATTACGTACCGGTCTCTGAACGACCTTTCAGATGATGGCACAATTTCTCTCATCACTGATGAGAGTTTTGGGACATCAATCATAGTCCGTTCAAACAAGCCACGTGAAATGAGTTTTCCAAGTTCGCGAGTTGAAAGACGCTCATCTGCTGCAAGACGAATGTAAAAATCTCGTTCCTCCGGAATCTTGCACCGTGACATAATCGTTAAATTATTAGTCCAATTGATTTGTCTCAGCAGTGATGAGAGTTTTTCATCTGCATCCCGATATGTTTCATAGAATTGCTTCATCCTCCAAAGGTTTTTATCAGAATAGCCCTTGGAATCTTCAGTGTTTGCTGCTATGGAGTCAGCAAGTTGGCGGATTACACCATCACCCCATGTTGGTGATTACGGTGCGTCGGGCGGTGTGGCTAGTCACGCTCACATCCGTCCCGAAAGTCTTCGCACTCTCACTGGCAAATTTTTCAATTTGTTTCAGGCAGTCTGCCTTTCGGCGCTTAGCTCATTTGGCTCTGGTCGGTTGGCGGACGTCTTCGACGCCCGTTGGTTTGTGCCTCTTTCTCCGCACCTCGGCTATCGCCTCGTGGCGGAGCTACGATTGCATTGCCGTTTCACGGCATGATTAGTGTATACAGACTATTGAATCCATGCATAAACGAATCCGCAGGATTCATCCAATCGGGGTGCGACAGAACCTCTAAAATGTAGGGATGCACGGCTCGTGCGTCCGAATACGATATCTGATATTCAACTAATTATGATGGACGCTCGAATCGAGCGTCCCTACAATTACGGCTAAAAATATATTCTGTAACATCGTGTCAACCTATGTCACCGGCATGACAAAATCGTACATAAAATGTCCGGAAGACAATTCCTATGATTTCCGCGGTACAGCGGCATTAGATGTCAGGATGAAATTAATGTTGCATTTGTCGATGGAATGATTTATCTTTGTGGCGGAAACCAACAGGGGTGCTGAACCGCAAGCGTGGTGAGGCTGAGATTATACCCTTATACCTGATGCAGATAATGCTGCCGTAGGAAAATGAGTTCTTGCATATTGTCCGGTTCCCGGTCGTGCCTCTGTTGCTATCCTTATTTTTAGCGACACGAGGAATGAAACATTATCCAACAGTTCTTTCAATAGCCGGTTCCGATCCTTCGGGTGGCGCCGGAATACAAGCCGACATAAAGACTTGCACGGCAATGGGTTGCTATGCAATGGCGGCGATAACCGCGCTGACCGCACAAAACACATTGGGAGTGCGGTCGATTCTCAATGCTTCCGATTTTCTTAATAATCAACTGCTTGCTGCATTGGACGACATTACGCCCGATGCCGTGAAGATCGGTATGCTCCCCGATGAGCAAGCGGTGATGACGGTGGCTTCTGTGATTGAAAAATATGCGTTGAAAAATATTGTCCTTGACCCGGTGATGACGGCAACATCAGGCGATAAACTGGCGGCAAGCGGCATGATCGACGCGATGTGCCGAGAATTATTGCCCAAAGTGACTCTTCTTACCCCGAATATCCCTGAGGCAGAAGGACTCTCGGGACTGAAAATAGCATGCATCAACGATGCCGGCAGAGCGGCACGGAGAATAGCCGCGGAATATAGCATAACCGCAGTGCTCGTAAAGGGGGGACATCTTCCTCCGCAGGGCGATTTACTCTTTGACAGCCAATCAGGGAAAACATGGGTATTTGAGGGTGAACATATCGATACAACCAATACTCATGGCACCGGCTGCACCCTCTCATCGGCAATAGCTTGCGGATTGGCTTGCGGATTGACGATCGACGAGTCGGTAGAGAGGGCGAAATCATTTATCACTGCCGCAATCAAGGAGGGTGCCGATTACGCCATTGGGCAAGGTCACGGGGCTGTGAATCACCTATATAACATAATCAAAAATCCTATACAATGGAAATAAAGGTAAATAATGAGCCACGCACGGTTGATGGCGGTTGCACAGTGGCTGATATCGTGGGTAAAGAGAGTGCCGGCGTGGCGGTTGCCGTCAATGGGAAAATTGTACGTAAACCTGAGTGGGAGTCTACCACACTGAACGACGGTGATGATGTGGTAGTGATTCGCGCCGCTTATGGAGGCTGATTTTAAAATAATCGGGATCACGCTTGCCGACTTCGTCGTCGACAACGAGGCTGAACGCATAACCCGCCTGTTATGCTCCGGAGCAGTCGACAGGATGCACATCAGGAAGCCTTGCTGTTCTGCCGACATCATAGCGAACGTGCTTGAAGCCATTCCCCGCGAACTGCACAAGCGGCTGTCGCTTCACGATGTGCCGGAATTGCTTGAGAAATATCCTGACGTGGGCTTCCATTTCAACAGCCGATATCCGTCAGGAGTGTCGGCACCGGTGTTGAGCCGGTCATGCCACAGTGCGGCTGAAGTCCTTGAAGCGGATGCGGAATTGGAGTATGTCACTCTTTCTCCGGTATTCGACTCGCTGTCGAAATCCGGTTATAAGAGCCGTACTTTCCACAATGAGCGTGAGGCTGTTGCGACAAGGAAAGTGGTGGCTCTCGGCGGGGTGACACCTTCACGGTTTCCCGAACTGAAAGAACGCGGATTCAGCGGAGCCGCCATGCTCGGTTATCTATGGAATCCCCTGACAAACATAGAAAATATAATAGAAGAGATACATCGATGGAAAAATTGCAATTCATAACTGACGGCATGGATGCCGATGAAACAACCCGTCAGGCACTTGCCGCGATTGAAGGCGGATGCAGATGGGTGCAGATACGCATGAAGGATGCCGATGATGCCGAAGTGCTTGATGCCGCAAGGCACATAATACCGTTTGCCCGTAAACATGGAGCAACCGTGGTGCTTGACGACCGGGTGCATCTCGTTGCGGAATCGGGTGCCGACGGAGTGCATATAGGTAAGGAGGATATGCCACCGGCAGAAGCAAGACGCATTCTTGGCACCGACAAAATAATAGGTGTCACGGTCAATTCCCTTGAGGATATTCTTTCGGTTGACAGGCGCTTGATTGACTACATGGGCATGGGGCCTTTCCGCTTCACAACCACCAAGAAGAAGCTTGCAGCCACGCTCGGCATTGACGGATATCGACGTATTCTCAGCGATGCCCGAAACCGAGGCACCGACACTCCGGTAGTTGCCATAGGGGGCATCACCCTCGGCGATGTGCCTGAGCTGATGACCACCGGAATAAACGGGATAGCCATAAGCGGAGCTATCTCCCGTGCTGAAAACCCGACAGAGGCAACCCGACATTTCATGGAACTATTAAACACAAAATAAACAATGACAGACAAATTAGTAATAGGCGGTCGTGAGTTCACATCGCGACTGTTTGTAGGAACCGGTAAATTTTCATCGCCCGATGCGATGCTGGAGGCGGTGATAGCCTCTCAATCACAGATGATCACCGTGGCGATGAAGAGAGTGAACATGATGAACGAGGCAACGGATGATATGCTCACCCACATTAACCGCGAGCACGTGCAACTGCTCCCCAACACATCGGGAGTGCGTGACGCTCGCGAGGCTGTGCTTGCCGCACAGATGAGCCGCGAGATATTCGGAACCGAATTCATAAAGCTTGAGATACATCCCGACCCCAAGTATCTAATGCCCGACCCGATCGAAACACTTAAAGCCACCGAAGAGCTTGCCAAAGAGGGATTTGTAGTGCTTCCCTACATTCAAGCCGACCCGGTGCTGTGCAAGCTGCTTGAAGAAGCCGGAGCCGCTGCCGTGATGCCGCTCGGCGCGCCTATAGGCACCAACAAGGGTCTGCGCACCGTTGACTTCCTGGAGATAATAATCGAGCAGAGCCGTGTGCCGGTAGTGGTCGACGCCGGTCTCGGAGTTCCCTCCCACGCCGCTGCCGCGATGGAGATGGGCGCCGATGCGGTGCTTGTCAATACGGCGATCGCCGTAGCCGATGACCCTGCAGCGATGGCGGATGCTTTCCGTCTTGCCGTAATAGCCGGAAGGAAAGCGTTTCTTGCCGGTCCCGGGGCTGTGTCATCACATGCAAATGCCACGAGTCCGTTGACTTCATTCCTCAATGATTAACCTGCCACGAATATGAAAATATCAAATATCGACGTCTCCTCTTATCCTAATTCAGAGAAAATATATAAGCATGGGGTGCTGTTTCCCGAGCTGAGGGTGGCAATGCGCCGCATCAACCAGTATCCAACCGTCACGATTGAAAACGGCGCCAGGATTGAACGCGCCAACCCGGCTGTAACGGTCTATGACACCAGCGGTCCCTATACCGACGACTCATACACTCATGACATAAACCTGGGGTTGCCTCGCACACGCGTGGAGTGGATTGAGCGCCGCGACGATACGGTGATGCTCGACAGCATAACGAGCTCGTATGGCAGGGAACGCCTTGCCGACAGCTCGCTTGATGCTATACGCTTCCCGGTCACCCATAATCCGAGAGTGGCGAAAGAGGGGCATCGGGTGACCCAGATGCACTACGCACGCAAGGGTATCATCACACCCGAGATGGAATATGTGGCGATACGCGAGAATATGGATAATGCCGAACTTGGCATCAAGAGCTATATCACCCCCGAGTTTGTGCGCGACGAGGTTGCGGCAGGACGTGCCGTGATCGCCGCCAACATCAACCACCCCGAAGCGGAGCCGATGGTGATAGGACGTGCTTTTTCGGTGAAACTCAACACCAATATCGGCAATTCAGCACTCTCCTCAGGCACCGAAGAGGAGGTGGCAAAGGCTGTGTGGAGCTGCTATTGGGGCGGCGACACGCTAATGGATCTGAGCACCGGCGACAATATCCATGAAACCCGCGAGTGGATCATACGCAATTGTCCGGTGCCGGTGGGAACTGTGCCCATTTACCAGGCTCTTGAAAAAGTGCACGGCGACGTGAGTAAACTCACTTGGGAGATATACCGCGACACCTTGATCGAGCAGTGTGAGCAGGGGGTTGACTACTTCACCATCCATGCCGGAGTGCGCAAGGAACACGCACGGCTGATCGAGGAGCGGTTGACCGGTTGCGTGTCGCGCGGCGGCTCGATCATGACACAATGGTGTGTGATGCACGACTCGGAAAGTTTCCTCTATGAGCATTTCGATGAGATATGTGAGATTCTTGCCCGCTATGATGTGGCGATTTCGCTCGGCGACGGTATGCGTCCCGGCTCGATCCATGATGCCAATGACCGTGCCCAGTTCCTTGAACTCGACATACTCGGCGAACTTGCCCAACGGGCGTGGAGCCATGATGTGCAGGTCATGATCGAGGGACCCGGACATGTGCCCATGAACAAGATCAAAGAGAATATGGAGCGTGAGATCTCGAGCTGCCACGAAGCGCCGTTCTACACCCTCGGACCGCTTACCACCGACATAGCTCCGGGATATGACCACATAACTTCGGCGATAGGCGCGGCAAACATAGGCGCTCTCGGCACTGCGATGCTGTGCTACGTAACCCCCAAGGAGCACCTGTCGCTCCCCACGCTTGAAGATGTGCGCGAAGGCGTCATAACCTACAAGATAGCCGCCCACGCAGCCGACTTGTGCAAGGGATTCCCGGGCGCTCAGGTGCGTGACGACGCTCTGTCAAAGGCTCGTTATGAATTCCGCTGGAAGGATCAATTCAATCTTTCCCTTGACCCGGAGAAGGCAAGAAGCTTTTATCTGGAGTCGCGGAGAAACGCTCCTGATGCCGACGACCGGTTCTGCACCATGTGCGGTCCCAATTTCTGCGCAATGCGTATATCACAAAATATAGCTGACCGATGCGACCGATAAACGAAACCGTGATGGGCGACGGATTTGCCCGCGAGATCGAGAGATATGACTGGGAAGCCACCGGAAAAGCCATAGCGAGCGTGACTGACGGCGACGTGCGACGCGCTCTCGGCAAAGCTCGGCGCAACATCAAGCAGCTCGACGTGGACGACTTCATAGCATTGATCTCGGATGCCGCAGCCCCTTACATCGAGGAGATGGCACAATTGAGCCACCGCTACACTCAGGAACGGTTCGGGAAAACAATCTCGATGTATATACCGATGTATGTGTCAAACGCCTGCACCAACAAGTGTGTGTACTGCGGGTTCAACCATGACAATCCCATGGAACGCACCATCCTAACCATGGAGCAGATAAAAGCCGAGTGTGAGGCGATAAAGGAGTTGGGGCCGTTTGAGAACCTGCTTATCGTGAGCGGCGAGTATCCGGCATTGTGCGGAACCGAGTATTTTGAAAATGTGCTTGATGTGTGCCGCCCCTACTTCCATAATCTGACAATCGAGGTGCAGCCCATGCGTGAAGCCCAGTATGAACGCCTCACCCACAAGGGACTCAACGGAGTGGTGTGCTTTCAGGAAACCTACAACAAGGAAGCCTACCGGCTTTATCATCCACGCGGCATGAAGTCCATCTACGAGTGGCGACTGAACGGCTACGACCGTATGGGGCGTGCCGGAGTCCACAAGATAGGGATGGGCGTGCTGCTCGGTCTTCAGCCCGACTGGCGCACCGATGTAGTGATGATGGCGCGGCATCTGCGGTATCTGCAACGCCGATATTGGCGCACACGCTACAGCATAAACTTCCCCAGGATGTGTCCGTCGGAAAGCGGTTTCCAGCCCAACGTGGTGGTGAGCGACCGTCAGCTCGCACAGCTCACGATTGCCTTCCGCTTGTTTGACCACGATGTCGACATCTCCTACTCGACCCGCGAAAGCGACCGCTTCCGTCATAACATGATGCTGCTCGGAGTGACCTCGATGAGCGCAGGCAGCCGCACCGAGCCGGGAGGTTATGCCTCGGCGCCTGACGCTCTGGAGCAGTTTGCCATAACCGATGATCGCGAGCCGGAAATGGTAGCCGCCGACATTCGTTCACAAGGCTACGACGTGGTGTGGAAGGATTGGGACAGCATATTTGACTGAGACTCCTATGGAACTCGACAAAGAACAGATGGTGCGTTATTCACGCACCATCATGCTTGACGAAATAGGGACAGAGGGGCAGCGCAGACTGCTTGACGGCTCGGTGCTTATCGTGGGCGCCGGAGCGTTGGGCAGCATCTGCGCCATGTATCTCGCCGCGTCAGGCATAGGCAGAATCGGCATCATCGACTTCGACACCGTGGGGCTCTCCAATCTGCAACGTCAGCTTTCCTACACCGAGAGCGACCTTGGACAGCCGAAAACAGATGTGCTCGAAAGGCGTTTGCATGAGATAAATTCCGGCATCACGGTGGAGGCTTACAACCGGATGCTCACTCGGGAGAATGCCGCAGAGCTTCTTGCCGGATATGACGTGGTGGTCGAGGGGTCAGACAATCCGTCGACCAAATATCTTGTGACCGACACGGCACATCGCCTCGGCAAGCCATGTGTGGCGGGCGGAGTGCGGGAGTTCGTAGGTCAGGTGATGACATTTCCGCCATCCTGTGCCACCACCTATCGCGACCTCTTCCCCGATGCCCCTTGCGAGAGCGGCTTCACGCCATGCTCGGCAGGAGGAGTGCTCGGACCACTCCCCGGAGTTGTCGCCTCCATGCAAGCCGCCGAAGTGATAAAGCTCCTCACCGGCATCAACACCGGCACCGGACACCTCCTGCAAATCGACCTGCACACCCTCACCACCACCCGCCTGGAAATTTCTTAGAAAAATGCAAAAATTTAATTTAAATAAGCCATAATATTGTGCCATTGAAAAATAATTATTAATTTTGGGAACGACCCTACGCCGTGAGACTCTGATTGAGTCGGAACGTGGAGGGTCATTACATAATGAAAGCGTTTACTTGCGCTTGATTCTTGGCAAACCTTGAAATCTGGCAGTTTCAAAAGCATCGTCAAGGATGAAGTAACGGTAGATGTCTCGGGTATGATTTAAATATCCCTGGGTGGATTGTCTTTTGTATAGAAGTCCGTCTTGGGAGTATCTATATCATACGGCGTAGGCTCTGCGTTACTCGTTCTACGATGTGACGGCTATGCCAGATGCCTAAGGTTTGCAGGACGAGTAACAGTACGGATCCTGCGCTTTTTCTTTATAAACCAATCATAATTGTCCGGTTGGGGATCTATGGACATCGTTTAAGATGCTAAAGCGTGTTAGTCATAATCCTTATCGGATTTTAGGTGTTTATTCCAATTCACCTAAGAAGGATGTGCTTTCTAATCTTAACAAGATGAGAGCATATCTCAAGGTTGGAAAAGATATATCATTTCCATTAGATTTGCCTCAATACTTCCCTCCATTAGAAAGAACTGACGATAAAGTGGCAGATGCACAATCTGCAGTAGAATTACCGATTGACCAATTGAAACATACGGTGTTTTGGTTTATGAAGGCGACTCCTTTTGATGACATAGCCTTCAATCATTTGTTCAATGGCAATATTGACAAAGCTAAAGAGATATGGAGCAAAAAGAAGTCGGTATCATCCTTGCTCAATCTGATGGTTTGTGCAATAATAGAGCACAATAATATAGCATTAGCTTTGAATGCAGATATGCTTTTTCAAGATTATTCATCAGAATTATGTTCTACTGTTAACGATACTATCAAGTTGTCATCGGAACAATTAACGGAATTGTTTGTCGATCTGCTTAAAGACGATAGTTCTATTAAATTTATCAAACTTGCAAAAGTTCCAGGAACGTCTTCATGTTGGCAAAAGGCTTTTGGTGCAAGCATGGTAAAGCCTCTTATTGATGAAATAACTACAGCGATTAATGAAGCCAAAAATGTAAAAGGAGCCGCAGCCAACTATGCAGCAGGTATAAAGTTAATGAATTCAACCAAAAGTCCTCTGCTCCAATTAATGAGCTGGCTTGGTTCATCTGATGTGCAATATCAGATAATCGCAGATAAACTTGCTCAAACAATTCTCCAGTGCGGAATTAATTATTTTAATGAGTCTGACGATAATAATGCACCGCAAAAAGCACTGAATTTGCAAAGCTACGCACTCTCTATTGCTATCGGGCAACTTGTAAAAGATCGATGCAGAGAGAATATCGAAGTGCTTCAAAAAATTGGTCCTGAGTATGAGGTTCGGAAAGAAATATCTGAAATTTCACACCAGTTGAAAAGTTTTAACATCTGGCATGGACATTCTTTTACAGCTATAGAATCATTTATAAAAGCATGTAATCCACATTTACAATCTATAAAGCTTAAACTTGGAGGTTATTCTGAAATATATCTCAGAATGAGTTCATCTGTTGCATCTGCAGCAATAAATGATGTGGTATTAAAGATTAATAATTTGCAGACAAGGGCGGTTTTATCTTCAGATAAATCATCGCTAAAATTAAATGTTTCATCTGCAGTCTCTATCATGTCCAAAATTTCAGAACTTGACATGACAACTCAATGTCGCACTTACTTTAACAATAATAATTCTATCCTTAATAGCTTAAATTCGCGACTAAATACATCTGGAGGTTGCTATATTGCGACTATGGCATATGGAGATTATAATCACCCGCAGGTAATGGTTCTCCGTGATTTCCGTGACTCATTCTTAGCTAAGCGAGATTGGGGTCAGCACTTTATCAAATATTATTATGCTCATTCTCCGAATTGGGTAGAGAAACTTAAACATCACAAAACGATAAACGCTGTTATACGCAAAGTTTTAGATGCTTTTGCACTGCTTTGGAAAAATATATCACACTATGAATAAAGTTATACTATCGCTATTGCTTCTGATTGGAATGACCTGCCAGGCAGAAGTCAGCAATCCGGAATTGCAGAGAGTAAATGAGAATGTTGAAATTTTAAGACTACAGTTTGAAAATCTGATTGGTGAGAACAAATCACTCAAAAGAGATGTTTCCAATCTTCAGTCAGTAGTTGAATCTCTTAACACACGGTTACATACCGTGGAAACAAAGAGTGATTCAATCTACAATGCACTGATGTCTGAAGTTATATCAAATACTGAGCTGGCTAACGCTAATCACGCTGCTGCAACAGAACGGATTCAAGTCGTTGAGACATACTCAAAAAACAAAATCCACAAGCTAACGGTTTGGGGCGTTTGGGCGATTGTTCTATTACTAATTATTGCCATTGTTGTTTACATAATTCTACATCGCAATATTACTAACAGTAAGGATGCAATCAGCACCATCAAAGATGTTCAAAACAAACTCGAGGAAGAGTCAGTTAAACTTGACACAAAGCTTGTGGAATTATTGGACAACCAGATACAAACGGAAAAACAGATCAAGCAATCAGTCTCAAAGGTGGCTCCGGTCTTAGACCATACGTTAGCATTGAAGCTTGCCGATGAAATCACACGTATTGAAAAAAATCTCTCAAGAATGGATCCATCTGTTAAAGGATATAAACCATTGGTCAAGGCTATTGAACGAATAAAGGACAATTTTAAGGCTAATGGATACGAGATTGTAACTTATATCGGACAGCCATACAATGAGGGTATGCGAGTCAATGCGGATTTTGTCATAGACGAAGAATTGCCTGAAGGCACAAGGACCATAACATCAGTATCAAAACCACAAGTCCATTATAATGGAGAATTGATTCAAAAAGCCACAATAACAGTAACTCAAAACATATAACGATCTATGGCACAACTAAAAGTAAATTACGGTATCGATCTCGGTACAACAAATTCTGCAATAGCAAGAATGGAAGCCGGAAAGCCGGTAATAAAAAAGATAGAAGTGACAGATGACACTATGCCATCATGTGTTTATTATCAGAAAAACGGGGGTGAATATGTGGGCAAAAAGGCATACAACACTATGAAGAGCGATAAACGCAGAGCAATGAAGAAAATGAAAGCTGAAGCATCGAATACATACCTTGAATTCAAGCGTACAATGGGAACAGACAAAAGGTATGTATGTTCCAATAAAGGTGGAGTGGAATTCTCTTCGGAAGAATTTTCGGCTGCAGTTCTTAGAAATTTAAAAACTTTCATAACGGATGAAGAGTTTAAGTCCGTTGTTATAACGGTTCCAGCCAAATTTACAGTAAATCAAAAGACTGCGACAATAGAAGCAGCAAAACTTGCAGGTTTCACCCATATTGATTTACTCCAGGAGCCTATTGCTGCTGCAATGGCGTATGGATTAACAGCACCACAAAAGAATGGTTATTGGCTTGTGTTTGACTTTGGAGGTGGCACATTTGATGCAGCTCTAATAAAGGTAGAAGATGGCATCATTCAAGTTTTCGATACTGAAGGTGACAACTTTCTTGGTGGCAAAAATCTCGACTATGCCATAGTTGACGAAATTCTGGTTCCGTACCTAAAGCAGAATTATTCAATTGATAGGCGTCTTGCTAATTCAGTTGATAAAGAGATTATACGTGATGCAATGAAAACTTATGCAGAGGAGATAAAAAATGCACTTTCGTTTAATGACACATATAACCTTTACATTGATCCCGGAGACTTGGGAGAAGATGAGGATGGAGAAGAAATTGAGATCGATTTAACAATATCCCGAGAGGATACATATAATGTCATGCGTCCGCTGTTTCAAAAAGCAGTTGACATATGTAAGGACCTTTTGAAAAGGAACAATCTTTCCATAGATCAACTTGGGAAATTGATTCTTGTCGGTGGACCAACACATTCTCCACAGATACGTCAAATGTTAAAGGAGCAAATCACTCCGAATGTTGATACAAGCATTAACCCAATGACGGCTGTCGCTGAGGGTGCGGCTCTTTATGCATCCACTATTGATAATGAAATAACTGAGGAGGAACTTAAGACGGAAGAAATCGTTCTTGACATCAAATTTGAGTCAATGACAGTTGATACTGACTTATGGGTGCCTGTATCATTGAAATCAGGAGCTAATAGCGTGATGGTTCAATTTGTCAGATCAGATGAAACATGGGATAGTGGTAAGATTGAGATAGACAAGAATGGCAATGTAGTAGAGCTACATCTTGTAGAAGGTAAATCTAATTCTTTCCGAGTAGAATGTTTTAATAATAAAGGGGATAGGTTGAATTGTTTCCCTAAGGAGATTACAATAATCCAGGGTTCGAAAGTTGGTAAAGCTACTTTGCCATACGATATTTCAATCGCTATATACAATGAAAATAAAAATCGAGACATCATTACTCGTGTAGCCGGACTTGAAAGAAATAAAACAGTGCCGGCAACGGGGGTAAGAAATGGGCTACATACTAATGGACAAGTTAGAGCCGGTGTAGACACAGATGTGCTCCGTATTCCAATTTATCAATCAGACAACAATAGCGAGGGAAAATCAGCAATCTTTTTTGAACTGGTTGGAGAAATAGAGATTAATGGTGACGATGTTGATGTTACCATTCCTAAAAATGCCAATGTAGATGTGACTGTCAAAGTCGACAACAATGAGCAAATGACAGTTGAAGTATACTTTCCGGATCAGGACATTTCTGTAACAAAAATTATTGATACGCGTAAGGAACAGAGCCTTGGAAAAGCTAAAGATTTTGTCGAGGAATATCTTCCAGAAGCGAAACAATCCATTTATAATCTACGTGATGAAGGTCATGATGTGTCTAGTTTAGAGCGGAAACTTGATTTAGTAGAGAATGAGTACGCAAATAGTTCCGATTCCGATCCAAAGATGGTGATGCAACATCTCAAAGAGGTGCTCCGTGCTATCGAAGATTTAGAGGAGAGCACTGAATGGGGGCGTATTGAAGCTGAGCTTCGTGAAGAGTTTGAACGACTGGAAAAGGCGAATGCGGATCTCGGAGATAACAAGACAAATCAAGCTGTGAATACATTGCGAGTACAGATAGATGAGGTTATCCGCAAGCAAGATGTTAAGATAGCTCATGAATTAAAGGATATGGCTCACCATCTGTTTTTTCAACTTACGATGGTTTATCAGTGTCGCGGTCTTATTGAGGACTTGAATAGAAATTTTGATTTCATACATTGGAAAGACAGAAATCGTGCCCGTACTCTTATCAATAAAGGGTTGTCGGAAATAAATAATCAACCAACAAGAGAAAAACTTCAGCCTATTGCCGTAGCTCTTCTTCAGCTTCTACCTGAAGAAGAGAGAAGAAAACACGGTAGCGGACTCTCATAACTTCTGTTTTTATCATTCGCAAACATTGTTGTACTAGAATAATTATAGAACACAAATAATAATGGACACAAAAGAGGATATTTTATCAAAAGTTGCCAAAATATGCAATATGCTGACAAGTGAGGCTGAAACTCTTTCCAGCTATGACCGTATTAGTCATCTTAGTCAAGCAAAAATCCAATTCAAAGGTGGAATTCTTGGTGGAATCCGAGAATATCGAGAAGAGAAACGTCTTGAAAAGCTAATCAATCAACCTCTAATTGGAGACCTGTCTTATTATAAATATGCATTTCACTTAATTGATAAAGCAGAGGAATTATCTAAATTACTAGTTGAATATCAAAATATAGTATCAAAAAATGAAGGAGACCAATACTATGCTCCAATAGAAAACGCAATTTCAATAACAACGAAAGCAATTAGTGCATGGTACAATCTGAGCCCTGATATGGCAGATGCAGCACTGACCATTGATGGTCAAAAAAATGTAGCACTTGCTCCCACTGTAAGAAGTTATGTTAAAGAGGAATTTGCAAAATTGGACTTGCCTCAAAGTTTACAACAACTCAAGAACCATGATGACAATTCTTCAAATGGAGGCTGCTTCGGTATGCTGCTGTTTCTACTGTCCGTTGGTACTTCAGGCTTAGCAATGATGTTTGCTCTTATGTGTTATAATTGAAATTATGCTGTTCAAACGACACAATAAAATAGGTAATTATACTGTAATTTCTCCCATTAAGAAAGGAACTTATGCTGAGACTTACAGAGTGAATGATCTTCATGGAACAAAACGGTTCTTGAAACTCATCAACACGCCTAATCTCAAGCATTGGCAAACTGACGATGCAGGCAATATAATAGAAGTCGAAGTAACAAAATCATTGCATCATAATAATCTATGCAGTTTTGTTGATGCAGGAGCCCTCATAATCGGGGGACAGAAGTACTTTTATTTGGTCACAGAGTTTGTTAGTAACGAGACTTTGGCTGAATCTATAGAGCACGGCAGGGAATATAATATTTATGAAATCAAGCAAATTTGCATCGCAATTCTCTCAGCATTGAAATACTTACATTCTTTGCCTCGACCGATTATTCATAATGAAGTTACGATTCAAAATATTATACTTGATCTCAAAACTGATGATTTGAAGGATGTCAAGCTGATAGATTTTGGATATTCTCGTTACCTAGACCAGCCTAATAGTAAGCAAAGTCTCGAAGATTTAAATGTGTTTTATCTTGCTCCGGAAAGATTTGCCGGGGTATCATGTGTTCAAAGTGACCTCTATGCTGTTGGGGTCTGTCTTTATCTTCTCGTTTATGAGAGACTTCCATGGTTCTTCGATCTTGGGAGATGCACAAATGAAGAAAAAATTGACAAATTATGCAGACACAGAGAACGTCCTCTCAATCTTCCGCATGTTGATATATTTGAACTTGATGAACAACTCATCAATACGATAAAGAAAGCACTACTTCCGAATGTTCAAGACCGATTCCAAAGTGCTGATGATTTTATTGCTGCTCTCGAAGGTTCTGAAAAGGTAGAGAATCCCGATCTTACTCGACAAGTCAGAATGGAAGGCGATGGGAAGTCAAAGGCTGTTTCAAAAACTAAGACAGCTGATGGAGAAGGATTTTCTGCAATAGCCGGTATGCAAGAACTCAAAGATATGGTGAAAGTTGAGGTTATTGATGCCATCAACCAAAGGGAGGAATATGAACGCTATGGTGTTACTATCCCTAATGGGATGTTGCTTTATGGGCCTCCTGGATGTGGCAAAACTTTCTTTGCTAAACAACTTGCAGCGGAAGTCGGTTTTAATTTCATGGTTAAGAAACCAAGTGACTTGCAAAGCCGTTATGTGAATGCGACACAAGAAAATATAGCTGCAATGTTTAAAGAAGCAGAGGAAAATGCTCCAACTATAATTTTCTTGGACGAGATGAATGAACTCACGCCTAATCGAGATAGAGGAGATATCCATCAAATGCACATAAGTGCGGTAAATGAGCTTCTTGCCAATATGGATAGACTTGGAGAGAAGGGCGTTTTCGTAATTGGTGCTACTAATTATCCTCACTTGATGGATCCAGCTATTCTTCGTTCCGGTCGTCTTGACAAAAAATTCTATGTTGCACCACCAGACTTTGATGCACGTAAGGCAATGTTTGAAATGCTTCTGAAGAAGCGTCCATACGACTTTGGTCTTGATTATGATAGGTTAGCGAGACTTACAGAGAATTATGTATTCTCTGACTTAACGCTAATTATAAACGATGCTTCACGAAAAGCATTGATGGCAAAAAGTAAAATAACGATGACGATATTGGAAGAAACGATTAGGCATACTAAATCGTCTCTCAGTAGTAGCGATATAGAAAAGTATAATAAAATCAAAGCCCAGATGGAAGGAAGAGAAATAGAGAAAACCCGTCCACGTGTGGGATTCTAATGAAATAAATAAATGGATAAGAAAATACTGTATCTAAAGACACTTCTATGTTGTAGTGCTTGCGACGGAGAAATAGCTCCTGAAGAAGTCGATTTAATTAGATCACTCATTGCTAAAAATGAAATATTTGATGGTATTGAGGCCGAATCTGCTATCAATGATTTAATCTCTGAGCTAAATGATGATGGACTCAAATTTATCAAAGAATACCTTGATGCCATCCGAAAATCAGAATTAGATAAGAAAGAACAGCTCCTGATTATCAGACTGGCAATTGATATGATTGAGGCTGATAATAAGATTGTATATTCTGAAGTAAAATTTTTTAAACGGATTCGTAATAACTTAACAATTTCAGACGAGGATATACTTGAAGCATATCCTATAAATGATGATTACTTATTGCCGGATAATATGGAACCAATTGATATTATGGATTGGAATTATACTTTTGATAAGATTATTCTTAAAAATGTATAGCTATAATCATTTCTGTCACAATAACACATTCATTTTATACAAGATCCTAAAGCCATCTTAAAAATACAGTTCGATCAAGTTCCAATAAAAAGATGAGTCATGCCTGATTCACATCGGGCATGACTCTGCTACTATAAAAAAGTTGTGTATGTGTTTATGACGGAACTAATCCGCCGTGGCTGCTATACACGTGGCAGCCATTACTTATTGTCGTCGTCAGCGGGGATTTCCGGGTTGTTCTGCATTTCCACGGTAGGAATGCGGTAGATCATGCGGTAATCGCGAGCTGAGTAGTCGATAGCGTTGTAGAAACGGAGGTCGGCTGCATAGTTGACGCTTGCGCTGCGGGTGATGTTTTCGTCACGACGTTTTGCGTCGAGATAACGGCAACCTTCGCCCCACATATCGATACGCTTCTGCCAGCAGATCTCATCGTAGAGCGCCTGTCCTGACAAGCTGCAAGTGTATCCGTCAAGACGAGTTGACACGATTTCGTTGAGCTTATCCTGAGCCTTAGTCGGTTCGTCGTTGAGATAATATGCTTCGGCAGCGAGGTAATACATTTCGGCTGTACGGAAGTAGATGATGTCGGAAGTGAAAGGATCATCGGCACCGTCAGATGTCATGTATTTGTCGCGGAACTTGCCTGCGATATAGTCGGAGAAGCCGTAGCCGTCCTCATATCCGTAGCTGATTCCGAGAAGATTGTAGTCGTCATTGTAGCCGAACCATTTCTTGCGCACGTCGTTGGCGTCAATCTTGTCATAGAGCTGTGAACCGACAAGCTTGCGGAAACCTACCTGACCGCCGTAGCCGATGAAGTAAGAGTCCATGTGAGAGAAGAATGATGCATAGTAACCGGTGGTTTCGCCATTTACTGAGTATCCCCAAATCACCTCTGACATATCAAGCGAATTGAATCCGCTGAGCATCTCGGCTTTTGAGTTGAGTGATCCACCCTTTATAGCCTCTTCGGCATACTTTGCAGCGTTGGCATAATCGCCCTTGAACATAAGCACGTTGGCATAGATTGCCGCAACTGAGTATTCAGAAAGGTTGCCCTTGTTGCTCAAGCCTGCACCTTTAAGATAGCCATAGCCATTTTCAAGGTCGGAAACGATCTGGTCATATATCTCGCCTACGGGAACGCGTTCGGGACGATACACATCCTCAGTCTTCAAAGGCACACCGAGCTGGTTGGCGCCAACGCTCAACGGCTGCTGCCACAGGTTGACAAGCCAGAAATAGCAGTAAGCGCGAAGACCGTAAGCCTGTCCGAGCATTGACTTCAACTGTCCTTCGGGAGCGGGACGGCTATCGGTGGGCTTCAACATCTCGATGATATCGTTGGTATTGTCGATCACCTGGTAGAGCTGACGCCACATTGACACTGTGCGGGCATAGTTGCCGAGACGGTTGTCAAGCTGATAGTCATAGCAGAAGAAATGCTGGTCGCGGTGATAAGCCACATCCTCGCAAAGGAGGTCGGTGGTGATAACGATTGCGGGATAGCCGAAATCGTCATGACGGGTGTGGTAGTCACCACCGTTATAGAAGTTCATGTAAGCTCCGGTGATAAGAGCCTGCACCTTGGTCGGATCCTGGAGAGCTTCGGATACAGCGTCTTCATCCAGGAACTGAGATGGCTCTGTATTTAGATAGCTGTCAGAGCATGATGCGGCAAAGAGAGCCGTGCTCATGACAATACCTTTGAATAATATGTTATTGGATTTCATGAGAATCTTTTGTTTAGAAAGTTAAAGAAAGACCGAATGACACTGTGCGGATCGCTGAGTAGTTAGCCTGTGACTGACCGTAGATGTACTGACGGGGGTCAAGACCTTTGCGCTTTGACCACAGAGCCACATTGTCGGCAGCAACATATACACGCGCTTTCTCGATTGAAGCCTTTCTCATCCAGTCGTTGGGGAAAGTGTAGCCGAGAGTGATGTTGCGGATGTTGAAGAAATCAGCGCCGATAAGGAAGCGGTCAGAGAATGTGTTGGCATTCTGGTCGCCGTCGAGGATAGGCACATCGGTGTTGGTGTTTTCAGGAGTCCAAGCCTTGAGGATGTCCTTGTGCCAGTTAGTACCGGCGTTGCTTCCGCCATGCATGAGGTTGGCATACATCGCGTCATAAATTTTTCCACCGAGCTGATAGTTCATAGCGATAGAGAAGTCGATGCCTTTCCAACCGAAATTGGTAGTGATACCACCCTGGAAGTCGGGAAGAGCGGTGCCGATGTAGTACTTGGTAGCTGTAGAATAGTCGGTAGTGGTCTCGCGTCCGGTCACATTGCCGTCCTCATCTTTCACGTCCTTGTACCAGGTAGAGTGTCCGTTATCGTCAAGACCTGCATACTTGTAATAGTAGAAGTCCCACACGCTGCGGCCTTCGCGGATGTTGTAATATGCGTCATGAGTGATACCGTCTTCACGCTTGTCGGCAGGAATGTCGGTGACTTTGTTCTTGTAGTGAGTTCCGGTGAATGTCCAGCTCCAAGTGAAGTCGCGGGGCATGGGAAGATTTACTGTCAAAGTGAATTCAACACCGCGGTTGATCATGGTGAGAGCATTTTCAGAAATGTAGCTTACACCTGAGGACGGGGGCTGCGGCACATTGTAGAGCATATCTTTAGTGCGCTTGTGGAAGTATTCCACGTCAACATTCAAAAGATTGTTGAGAAGAAGAGCGCTTAAGCCCACGTTGAAGTTATAGGAAGTCTCCCAAGTGAGGTCCTTGTTGCCCTGATAGAATCTTGAAAGAGCGAAGCTGCCGTCAGAGTTCATCACCTGGAATTGAGTTTTTGCAGGATAGTAGTTGCTGCTGGTGGTACCGGGATAGTACACGTCGTCGTTACCCACGCTACCGTAGCTCAAGCGGAGTGAAGCATTGTCAAGCCAGTTCACACCCTTCATGAACTCTTCCTTAGAGAAACGCCATGAAGCGCCGACCGACCAGAATGTACCCCATTTGTTGCCTTCTGCGAAACGAGAAGAACCGTCGCCACGCACTGAAGCTGACACATAATATTTTTCATCGTAACCGTAGTTCACGCGGCCGAACCAAGATTCAACGGCATAATCTTCGGTGAATGAGCTCATGTCCTCCATGGTGATGGCATTGTCAAATTCGGGGACAGTGGGATCATAGAAATTGGTCTTGGCATTGCGCAGATAATTGTATTTCATCTTGTAGTTCTCATGACCTGCAAGAACATCCACGCTGTGCTTCTTATTGAAAGTCTTGTTGTAGGTAAGCAACTCGTTGACAGTGTAAGTTTCGTTGCGATAACGATACTTGTAGGCACGACCGCCAGACTGCTGTGCGTCGCCGAATGAAGGAGTCTGGAATGTGTCGCGCATGGTGTTGGTCACGTCATAACCCATGTTGACATTGAACTTCAATCCATCCCAGATGTTGAGGTTCACGCCGAAACGGCTGCTGAGGTTGTCGGTGATGTAGCGGTTCTGGTTAGCCTTGTCACTTGCCACAACATTCTGGTTGGATGCGTAGGCACGTGTTCCGAAAGTACCGTCACCGAAGTCATATATGGGAGAGCCGTCCTCGTTGTACTGACGCTCGCCAAGGCGGTTGTAACCGTATACCGGGTAGATAGGCGCTATATACTGAGTGAACATGAATGTATTGGTGTAGTTGCTCAAAGAAGAGATGTTCAACTGATTCTGCTCACCGCGAGAATATGCGATGTTACCATTGATTGAGAGATAGCGGTTCACGTCGTAGTCGCCGCTTGCGCGCAAAGAGAAACGAGTGAAGTCAGAGTTCTTGATGATACCCTCGTCGTTCAAGTATCCTAAAGAGAGGAAGTGAGAACCACGGTCGTTACCACCCTGCACAGTGAGGTTGTATTCCTGGCGAAGACCATTCTTGATCGCTTCGTCAGCCCAATTGTCAGTCCAAAGAAGGCGGGCGTCAGTCAAGTTGCCGTTTACGTCCACAATCTTGTCGTTGTCGCAGTCGAAAGGATTGTAGCCAAGGGTTGAGAAGAGTTCAGCGGTTGCCTGCTCGGGGGTTCCAAGCTTGTTCTTAAGCATACCCCACCATGTGGTCATATACTGACCCGGGCTGGTCATGATGTCATATTCGGGAATACCACGGGAGTTCACACCGACACGCGCTTCAAGAGTCACGCGGTTCTTCTGAGCGGCGCCCTTCTTGGTGGTGATCACGATCACACCGTTTGCAGCGCGCGAACCGTAAAGAGCAGTTGAAGCAGCATCCTTCAACACGCTGATAGATTCAATATCGGCAGAGTTGATAGCCGAAATGTTGCCGTCGTAAGGCATACCGTCGACCACGTAAAGAGGATCGGAGCTTGAGTTGATAGAACCGATACCACGTATACGGATAGTGGCGCTTGTACCTGGCTGTCCTGACTGCATTGCTACCTGCACACCGGGAGCGGCGCCTTCAAGAGCCTTGCTGACATTGGACACCTGCAGTTTTTCGATGGTTGAAGATGAAATAGTGGAAGCTGCTCCGGTAAAGGATGACTTCTTGGCAGTACCGTAGGCAACCACCATTACTTCTTCAAGCTGTTGGTCGGAACTTTCAAGAGATATGGTCATGAATCCCGGGGTGATTTCCGCACGCTTAGTGATCATACCCACGTAAGATACCTGGATCTCTCTAAGATTGTTTGATACTGAAAGGCTGAATTTACCGTCAGCGTCGGTCGCTGTGCCGTTACCTTCTCCAAAAGGCACTACCGTAGCTCCTACGAGCGGCTCTCCATCGGCAGCAGATATTACCTGACCGGTAACCACTCTGCTCTGATTTTGAGCTTGAGCACAAAGTATAGCAAAGAACGCTACACATAAGGCTAACAACTTTCTCATACTTTTTGATTGAAATGTGTAAATTAATAAGTAAAAATGTCAAAATCCCAATGTTTTCACAAGTGGATTTAACAAGCATTGTGCAAATGTACGACAAAATATTTTAATAATCATTAACTACCCCCCCCCTATTTTAACTTTTATTAAGCATTTTAACGCCATAATCGTACATTTACGCACTATTGACACTCTACCAAGAGAAAACTTAGAGTGTTAGGGCATCTCTTCGCAGAGATGATCATCGGGGGTGCTACCCAGGCACAGGTCGCCTGCGGCTCCCTACACCCGAGCATACATAAGCATTGCCTTTCAGACGTTTAGCCATTAAGCAGGGATTCGTGGTGGGGCGTTCAGCGGGGAAGGTCAGCGTGAGAGGCTTAGATTGAAGGTTATGCCGTAGCTGCTGTTGGTGGTGGGGAAAGCGCTTGATGATATAAGCGGCGTGTTGACCTGATGGTCAAAGAAGGCTCCTAAGGTGACGCGACGGCTCATCACATAGTTAGCCGAGAAATTGATCGACAGCGAGCGTGTGCCCGAAGTCGCCTGAGCATAATTGGACTCAATGCGGCGAATCAGCGCCTGGCTCTGCTGCACCGAGAAGTCGGCATTTACCGTAAGGTCATTGCTTATGCCTCGTCCCGAGCCTTTCATCTTCAACACCGTGTTGAAACCTACTATCTTGTAGCCCACGCCCACGGTTATATTCTTTGTCTGCGCCTCCACGAGCTGTCCGGCATCAGAATTCAAGGTCAACGTGCGGCTGTCGCGATACTCGGCATTAAATTTCAAGTCATTTTTCAATGTAACCGCCACACCGATGAGCGGAGCGAAACGCTCGGTGATCGCTACCGATGATATATTATAAGGTGATGACGGCACAGGCTCTCCGGAAAGTTCGTCAAGAGTGAATCCAAGGTTTCCGTCGACACCCATCCAATTCAGATAGGACGAGTAGGAGCCCACGGAATAGGTACATTGATAAGCATGGGTCAAGGTGATAGCCTTGAAATGCTTGCTGAGTCCTCCTATGCGGATCAGTCCGTCGTAGGTGACACGCCAGTTGGGCAACACCGACGATAGCGACGGGAAGGGCGAAAGATATATCTTTGACGCGTCAGTGCCGGTATAAGCCGCAAGGAAAGCGGGAATGAGCACATCGCTGCCGGCACGGTTCACTCCGCCTATCGCCGGGTCAAACTCACGCCCGGCATTAGGATTATCCTTCATAAATCCACCCATGGGATAGCGTGTGCCATGATACTTGCGTTCAATGCGCTCGGCAACGATGGGGATGTTTTTCAGGAACTGGTCGAAAGCATCGCTCTGATAGCCGTTTTCAGCCTTGGCGGTACGCAATGCCGTGGCTATCGCAACGTGGGTCTTGGTATAGCTGCCGGTGCGGGTGATGGGCATATCGTCATACATGAACTGCATCTGATTGGTGCGGTTATCAGTGCGGTTGGTGGTAAGTTTGATCTTAAGCCCCCTTATCGGTTCAAGGTCAAGTTCAAAGTTAAATTCATTGGTGCGAGAGAAAATCGCGGGTGATGTCTGTCCGTCGTCCACCAGAAGCCATCCGCGTTCCTTAGCTTTCGACACATAACCCTCGCCGGTGAAACCGAACGCGAAATCCAGTCCCGGCGCCAACGGTCCATGACTGTTGTTCTGTCCGAAGACATCGCCGATATTAGGCTCAAACAACGGCAAAGACAACGAACGCGACGTGCGCACCCTCACATTAGCGTTACGCACCATCATTCCGAATCGGGTGGCGTGCTGTGCAATCTCATCCCACACATCATTCTCCCCCTTAAGCTGCTCGACAATCGAGAATTTGATATTCTTGTCGGCTTGGGTGAGAATCTCGACCGAATTATTGTCCTTCACACGTGATTTCACCGGGAAGGGTTTTCCATCGGTAGTGGTGGCGCTAACCTTCACTTTCTTAGTCTTCAGGTTGTGGACAATCACCGTCGAAGTATCAGGCGACAGCTTAAACGTGCGTTCAAATTTCCTCGCTTTGACAGGAACCGTCTTACGCCGTGTGGCAGAAAAGCGTTGGTTCACCTTCTTAAGATAAGGGAATTTATTATACAGCCCCTCGAAATTGATGCGTCCGTCATAATTCCATGAACCTTGATTGCGTATGGTATTTCCGGTCTTCACGCCTTCAATCTCCGTGCCACGGTCCCAATTATATGTGGCATTGTAGCTTACCGACCCTGACAGGAAGTCAATGACCGGAATGCGAGAGAACGGAGCGCGATAAGTAGCCACGAAATTCTGATTATACGCCCAGGGGGTTCCCAAGTGCAGTATACTCTTTATCACGGTGTCTTTCCACTCCTTGTAGCGGTCAGGGAAAAGTTTCTTGTTTACCGCGCCTATCGGCTCCTCGATTCTCGCCGAAGTATTGGAGGTGAAGGAAAGGTTGAGAGTCTTCGTAAGATTCCATGAGATGTTGAGCTGACGGTCCCAAAGGAAATTCTTGGACACCGACACCGGCAGCTTGAACATCTGATCGACCTCGCTGCGAGTCTGCTGCTCGTAGTAATATCTTGACATGGTCGTGAGGAACGAGATATTGGATGGCAGATAATTCAATTCCCACTCCTTCAGGAACCGGGCATTCTTATTCTTGGATTTAATCTTGGCAAACGGCTTGAGCCCCTTCAGATAAGGTGTCCACGAGTATTGCAATGATCCGCGATAGTCATTGGTGTTCTCATACTCAGTGGTGGGATCCATCTCCCTGCGCTTGTTGAAAGAGAAATTGAACGTGAAGTTTGCCGGATCCCACGGCTTCGGCGAGGCGCTCTGCACATCAAACTTCAACCCCGAGATACTGAAACTCTGCACCGTCGAACGCTCCACGGCGTAGTTCATGATGGAGTCACGCTCGGATTTAGACGAGGCATCATCAAGAGCATCTTTCAAAAGCACATCCTGATCAAGAGGATTATACTTGGGCGAAACCTTCTCCTTGGTAATCGAATAATAGATGGGCGCGCGCAACTTCACCTTCTCAGGCACAAATCTACCAAGATCAGCCTGCACGGCGAAATTGTACTGGCTGTAGTCATCCATGCGACGGGCATTAAGCGGCTGATCCACACCTCCGAATCCCGCGGTCTCGATATGAGCCCCGAAATTCAGCGTGGCAATGTCAGACATCCCGAGGTTCACATTTCCCTTCGCCGCCCAACCGCCGCTCTCGTCGAAGTCGGTGACTTTCAATTCATTGACCCACACAATACCGTCACGCACCGCACGGGCGTTATTACGCACTCCGATAAGCATCACGCGCACATCGCTCAACGATGGATTGCCCATGACCGCCATGCGGTTCCTCTCATTATCGGGATCACGCCCGGTGTAGAGCGTGGTGAAGCTCACAGTGCTGTTTTCCTGGTTCTTTGCCCTGTTACGCTCTTTTTTCAGCGACACGAGATTCTGCAAAGCAAAATCCATGCGGTTGTCCAGCGGCCACACCTTATAACGCCCCTCGCTGTTGTCGGGATATTTGTTTGCCGAAGTTATGTGGGGAGTGAGCGACAACGGAATCTCATATTCATAATAGTTGTTCTTTATGTCCGATCCGAGACGGATGAACAGCGACAGCTCGCCCGATCTCAGATTGGTCACGTCGTCAATAAGACTCTCGGCGTGAACCCACATCTGCATACGCTTATAGTTGCGCAAATCATGTGACGTGTTGCGATACACACCTCTCGCATCACCCGCCTGCAGCCCGGTCACTTTCAATGACATCGACTGCTCGTTGAGCTGAGTGATCTGCGACTGTCCAGGATCGGTGATACGCGACACGCCCGGAGGGAGCACGTAGTTGACCGGCTCGCGTCCGGCATTCTCCTCGATGTTCACAACTGAAATATCAAGTTCACCCTCGGCAGGAGTGTCGCCACGGCTGTTGAGATTGAAATCATAGGGGCGCCATTCGCCTCTCACAAGCTCCAGTGTGGCAAAACGCAGATGGGTCACCGCCTTGAATCCGGTCATGAACATACGGGCAAAACGGATGGTGGAGAAATCGTTGATCGAGCCCACCACTCTTTCGTAATCGCTCAAGGGAATCTTGAACTGATACCACTCTACGGTCTGGTCATTGCCGTCACGAGTGCGCACCAATGACACCTGCTTGTCGGTGATGTAATTCTTGCCCACCACAAGATCCTCGGGGCGTATCGACACCTTGTACTGGAAATAGCGCTCATACTCGTTGAGCGTATTGTCCTGGTTTATATCCTCGACATCGGGCGAAGTGCGCGCCGACTGATAGAGCGGTTCCGGAGCATCGCTTGGCGACAGCGAGTTGCCCTCCACGCCATTGTAATGCTTGTAACGGTCAAGAATGCCAAGACGCTCTTCGTCATAGTCGCGACCGCGATAGAAGTGGTAATTATCGCCGGCGGGGTCGTTGAACGCCGAAAATTGATCACCCTGCATCCTCTCAATCGCCGCAGGCGACAACTTGGAGCGCAATTGGTCAAGATAATTGGAATAAGATGAGAAATTGAATTCCTCGGCGTTTATCAATCCGTCAAGACCCACGTCCTGCACGAGTCGAGAACTTGCATTGTTGTCGAACGCGTAGGTTAAGGAATTTTGCTGCGACACCCTACCCCACACGGTTTCGGTGAGGAATTGATTGTTGCCGTCAAACGGGATGCCGTTTTCATAAGATTTCAATCCATCCTTCAGAATATCCTCGCTGATTTCGCCGAAGTTAAGATACAGGTCGCCACCTTCAAGATTAGGGTTCTCAGGGTCGAGGAACGGGTTCATCATCCAAAATTGCACATACTCGATATTGGCTTGTTCAAAATTGGTGTTGTCCATCTTTCTCATTATGCCACCCCAACGCTTCTCGGGATAGAGCAACGCCCCTTGATCGTCGATATTCACCGCATCGAGATTATAGGGACCGCGCTCAGTGGGATAATAAGAGAGGTTGAGAGTCTGCACAAGGTCAGTTTCACCATATCCAAGATCTCGGTCGGGGAAGATTTCGGTCACCTTAACCTCGCGCACGTAAGGATTGGACAGCTGCTTGAGGTCGGAACTTATATAGCCCGGGGCAAGCGAAGAGTTGCGCTGAGTGAACATACGGTCAATATAGTACCACGCCAGCAATGCACGGTTTTTACCGTAGTCCACATTATTTGACAGCCCCGCTTCTGGGAAAAGGGCGTTATTGCCACCCTCGTATGGAGTGGAGGCGAGAGTCCATGCGTAAGGCGACCTCAGATCGATACCGGTTTGAGTAGACTCGAAGTCATCCACATAAGAACTGCCCTTGTTGGAGCCCGACTTCTGCTTGTGAGGCACAAGCTGAGCAAACTCGCCCTGCACACTCAATGTGGATGGCTGCGTGGCATTGACCGTAGGAATCTTGTTGAGAAGATTGGTGAGCCACATGAACCGGGTGTTATAAGCGAAATTCAACCCCCATATAGTGTTATTGATCACCTCATCGCCGATGTTCACCTTTTCGGTGAGAGCTTTTTCCGAGAAGTGCATTATCGTGGCTCCGATATTGAAATCATTGTTGAAACGATAATTGAGGTCAAGCCCAAGAAGAGTCTTACGCTGAGTGCTGAACAATGACTGATTTTCAAGAGTCACGCTTATGCTCTGTCCCGAGTCGATGATGCTCTGATTGGTGATGGTCACAATGCCCATCGAATAGTCGACGGTGTAGTCGCTGTTTTCAACAAGTCGCACGCCGCCCGCCATGACCACGACCGATCCTCGCGGCACATTCATGGCATTGAGCCTGATCTGCGAGCCTGCCGACGCCTGGTATTCTCCGGTCAGGACAAACTTGTTTTTGTCGGCAAACTGTCGTGCAACCACCAGCGTCGAGTCATACAGCTCCTGATACACGTATTTCTCGGCGATTGCCGGATTGCCGATTTTCGCGGCAAGATGCGAGCCAAACGGCTCAACCACAGGAAATATAATCTTTCCGTTGGACGATTGTATAGTGTAGCCTTCGAGGAAGTCAAAAAATCCGTCGGGGTTGGAAGCCTCGTTGGAGTCAAGACGGTCAAGATTCATGACCTGCAAAAGTGGCTGGTCGCTTATGCCCGGGACAGGGATATAGTTGATCTGAATGCCGGTAGTATCGCTCAGATACTTGATGTTCATCTTGAAATTAGCCTTCTGCACCTGATAGGCGCCAAGCGAATAGACATTCTTCATCATGAGGTCCCACATGGGCAATTTAGGCGTGGTAGTGGTGCTCTTGAGCATCTTCACAAATAGCGCCTGATCGCTCACAGTTATATCCGATGAAAATTCGCCCACCTGATATATCTGCCCGTGATAAGTGTATTCGTAGGCAACGGCAAGCACCTCATCGGCACGTAGAGCCGACTTCACCGAAATATAGCCTAATGTCGAATTAAGGGTGTATTCCGACGGCTGCAACAAGCGGGCGCTCTCCACCTTCTCATAGTCCTGACCACCCTCTATGCCGTAAGCCGACAACGGCTCAAGCGCCTGGGTCACGGTGTTGATGTTACGTGCTCCGGGATATTCGGTCTTTATCACGCTGAGTAGATTATTGGAGCTGTTTGCCGGGTTGGATAGCGCCTGATTGGCGATCCAATGGTCATTGCCCAGCACACGGTTTTCGCCGATATCCATGAACGACACGATGTTTCGCGACTGGTTATAATTGCCGCTCTTGTTGGTGACCCACACCTCAATTCGAGTGATGTTCACCCCTGAACTCACGAATGGGAGCTTGGACGCGAACTGATCATAATTGTCACGGAAGAAATGAGCAAGAAAGTAATGACGGTTCTCGTCATACTTGTCGGCATCGATGCTGAACTTGGTCAATTGCACTCCACCCTTGGTGTTGATGCTCTGCGACTCGCTGTTCTGCTGCGACACTAAAGCGGTGGCAGTCAATTTGCCGAATTGCAATTGTGACTTTATACCGAACAGCGCCGTACCGCCCCTTATGAGAGAGGAACCGGTGGTCATACTCACATTACCCGCCTCGATATTCTTGACAATGTCATCCTCCTTGCCTTCATACTGGAGTTTGATATTTTTCGAGTCAAAGTCAAAAGTGGCATCGGTATTGTAGTTCATGGAGAACTTCATGCGGTCGCCGACAGTGGCGTTGACTGTAGCCTGGATTTTTTGGTCGAAATCGAAATAGGTCTTGCGGCGCGATGTGAGAGAAAGGGCGGGATTGTCGGTCTTATTGGTCTTTATTCCGGTGGAAATCTGGACCGATCCCTGGGTTTTCAACTGCACACCTCCGGGACCGAATATTTTCTCAAGAGGTCCGAGGGCAAAATTCATGTCGAGCACGTCGAAAGGCTCCTTGTCCTTCTTACCCTCCACCAGCTCGGAATTGCGGCGGTTGAAGTAAGAGAGCATCGACCGCCGCATCTCCATGTTGTTATATTGCTCGGCAGTGAGGATGAACGGCGTGGCGACCTCATGATCGCCCACCTTGGTATAGATTATATAGCATCCTGTCGAAGGATCGTATTCCGCCTCAGTCCTCACATTGGAAGGATCGGCAAGGTCAAGTGCCAGCTCACCCTTAGCCAGCGACTCATAATTGGGCGGGAAAGTCGGGCTCACGGGAAACCGTGTCGCCGATGAATCGGGGACGACCACCACCGGCGATGGAGGTGGCGGTGGCGGCGGCATGAGCGGAGAAGGATCAGGTTGGTTGGGATTGGCGCGCATGAGCACACCATTGGCGGACCCCAGCAGAAAGCCAAGCCCCGCAGCAAAAGCCATTATCTTTTTCCACCTATGCTTCATATTCAGCGTGTCTCCGGACGATTACATTGCACGGAGACCAAAACAAATATGCCGCAGAATCTCTAAAGCATTGAAAGAGCTTGTTTTATTGCCACTTCCACTTTAATGGCAGGGGTAGCATCAAATATCTTTTTCAGCACCTTCTGCGACTGTTGACGAGCAAATCCGAGCATCAATAATGCGGCAAGCGCTTCTTCGTATGCGTCAGATGTTTGCACCGGCTGAATTATTAACGAATCATCTCCGGCTTTTATTTTATCTTTCAAGTCTACAATCACCCTTTGAGCGGTTTTTAACCCTATTCCTTTCACATTTTTAAGCCGCTGATAATCTCCCGACACAATCACCTGCTCCAGTTCGGCAACCGGAATCGACGACAGGATGACCCGCGCGGTGTTGGCACCGACCCCCGACACTCCGATCAATGCCCGGAACATCGAACGCTCCCTCTCCTCAAGAAATCCGAAAAGCACATGGGCATCCTCACGAATCACCTCATGAACGAGCAATTTCACCTGTTTCATGCCCTCCAACGCCGCATAAGCAGTCAATGATATGTTCAATTCATATCCTACTCCGGCAGCTTCGACCACCGCATAAGCCGGCGTCAAGTCGGCAAGTTCGCCCCTTATATAGTCAATCATATATCAGTCTTCTTTTATTTTTCTACAAATTTAGCCATAAATCGATGTCCCGCAATCATCTCCCTACAAAATATTACTCCCGATGTCGATGAATATTGAAGCCGAAACGACCTTTCATCACCTTTCAGATGTTAATATAATGAACTTTAAAACATCTGATTTTTATATGAAAAGATTCATTATTTGCTTTGTAGCCCTCATGATGGGCATAGGTCTGATTTATGCCGACAAGTACACCATAAATCGAGATAATCTGCCACAAACCGCTCAGGAAATGCTTAAAGAATATTTCCCTAAAGCCAAAGTGGGTATGATAAAAGTGGACAAGCACCTGCTTAAAAAGACCGATTACGACGTGAGGCTTGTAAACGGCACCAAAATTGAGTTCAACAACGCCGGAAAATGGACTTCGGTAGATTGCAAAAACCGCGCGGTGCCCCAAGGGCTTATTCCTAAGGCAATCCGAAACTATGTCGCCAAGAAATTTGACTCGGTGAAAATAGTGAAAATCGAGAAGAAAAGTTTCGGCTACGAAATCACACTTTCCGACGATGTGGAACTGAAATTCGACCTGTTAGGCACCTTCAAAGGCGTCAAAATGGACGACTGACACCACACGAACAAAAATAGGCACGGAGATTCCGTGCCTATTTTTTTATATCAATCAAAGAAGATTAGTCGATCTTCATTTTGTCGATGTAGTCGCGAAGAGCTTGGTTGGTAGGATCAAGTTCATACAATTTTTCGTAGTATGCCTTAGCCTCTGCCATATTCTTTTCTGAAACGTAGAATGATGCAATCTGAGTGAAAGCCTCGCTGTACATATCTGAACGCTTGGTCTTGTTTTCGGGATCGGCATCGAGCAATTTCACAACTTCCATGTAGGCGTCGGCCATTTCCTGAGAGGGCTTGCTGCCGTTCTTCACGAGGAAGATACGAGCTTTGTTACGCACGGGAATAGGATTGCCGGGAACCTTTTCGATAACCTTGTCGAGAGTGGCGATGGCATTGTTGATAGCATCCAACTTTTCAGGAGAATCATCCTCAGAAGTTGCAGCCACGTTCTGATAACGGTTGGCGAGGGTCACGAGGTCGTTGGTCACATAATCACCCTTATCAATGAATGCCTTGAACACCTCAAGAGCTTTCTTGTAGTTCTTTGCACCTGAATAAGCAGCACTGAGCGACTTGTAAAGGTCTAGCTTGTCAGGATTTACTTCAATAGCCTTCTCATATTCAAAGATGGCGAGAGAGTCCTTGCCAAGTTCTTGAAGAACTTCGGCGTAAGTAGAATAGTCGTTGGAAGTGAACTTATTCTTGGTATTATCCATGGCGAAGAACTTGTGAGCCTGATTTTCAGCGGCTGCAAAATCCTTCAACGCTGCCATATCGAGGAATGCGATACGCTGCAACTGGAAGTTCTGCGGGTCGGAAGCGAGAAGCTTGTTGGCAAGAGCCAAGCTCTCGTCATAGTGCTGACCGTAGTAAAGAAGCACTGAGTAACGCACCTCATCCTCTACGAAGTGGTTGGGGTTCTTGATATAGTCACCATAAGCGGCAGCAGCCTTTGACCACTGGTCGTTCTGATAGTACTTTTCAGCAAGTTCACGCTGACCGAGAGCCGAATTGGGGGTGATGGTAAGAAGCTCGTTAAGCTTATCGATTGCGAAATCGGGGTTCACGTTGAAGTAAGCGTTGGCATACTTCACGTAGGCAGCAGGCTGCTCCTTAGAATAAAGGATAGCATTCTCATAGTTAGCGGCAGCGTCGCCCCAAGCCTCTTCAGCAGCCTTGCGGTCACCGCGAAGGATGAAGATAGCGGGGTTCTTCTTGTCAGCCTTCATAGCCTGCTCGTCATACTTGGTGATCTCCTTTGCATACTTCACAGGATCAGCATTGAAATAAGCGCGACCGATAGCCACCATCACGCCGGCATCCTTCTTATTCATCTTCTTAGCTTCATCAAAAAGCTGTTCGGCAGCCTTCACGTTTCCGTTGATAAGCTCAAGTTCGCCAAGTCCCACCTTATTATAAGGGTTCTGAGGATTTGCCTGAAGACCTTTTTCAAAATCGGATTTGGCAGCAGCGTAATCCTTATCCTTTACGGCAATGGCTCCAAGATAATAGTAAGCTTCAGCCTTATCAGTGGAAGCATCGTTAAGGTTACGTTCCAAGAGCTCCTTGGCATTCTCAAACTGATCGGCCTTGAAGTATTCAACTCCATCCTTGTAACCCTGAGCCGATGCGCTTAGTGCTCCGGCTACGAGAAGGGACATCAAAAGTTTAAATTTCATGTCGGTTAAAAATCTGTTTTGTTATTTGGTTTATAATGTTATTTATTCGTCAATATAAGTTCACCATTCTTGGCTGAACACGAGCCGGAAGTATGCCGGTGCGCTGTATTATCTTTTGTCCGATGGTTCCTGTCACAAAAGAGAAGAAACCGTGTGACAGACTGCCGTTCACCCCTGTGCTGATCATATATATCGAACGGTAGAGCGGATAATTGCCCTCATATATATATGCCTGATAGGGTTTATAGGCGTGTATGTCATCATCACGATGCACCTTAAGCACCTTCACCGCAGGGTCAAAATCAGCCACGGTGGTATCGTTTTCGCTCAGGGTCTTGATGCGTTCCTCACGAGGAAGATCGCGTGTGCGCATATCAGAGCTTATCCAGCTCACGCCGATGATGCCTATAGCCCCCTTGCGGTTCTGCACCTGGGAGAACACTTCAAGATTGGAGTGCTGGGCATAGACGTTATCGCCAAACTTGCCTCCGTGGAGCAACGAGTCACGCATATACTGCACGGTGCTTGATCCTTCATCGTCAAACACCACTTGGATTTCGCCAAGCTTGTTGGGCGACAGTTCGTTCCATTGCGTCACGCGACCCGAAAGGATGTCGGCGATCTCGCTGATGCTCAACATCTCTATAGGGTTATCCTTGTTCACGATAAGAGCGATGGCATCAACAGCTATGCGGTTGGTTCTCACAAGCTTCTTATGCCCCTTGAGATAGTCGATCTCTTTCTGGTTCAGCTCACGAGGAATGACAATGGTTTTGGTCTTGAAGTCGAGGAGGGAGTCCACACACGCCTTTTCCGACACATAGTAAGGGATGATGTTGGCACGCCCTTTTGTGGTATACTCAAACACATCGATCTCCTGATCCATTATATTCTGGAAACTTGCGTCACACACGATGGTCGACAGCCCTGAAGTGCTCGTGTTGGTAGGATCCTTGCGGCAGCTTCCCAAAGAAAGCGCTCCTGAGAGGACCAAAAGTGCGGCAACCGCCTTTATCATTATTTTCATCGTATTATCTTATCGTTGTTCTACTGAATTTTTATTCCGAAGCCAAGGATGTCAATCCATATCTCCGATATTCCGGTCTATGCCTTTAAACTGACGGTAAGCGCGCCACAAGCCGTAGACAATAAACAGGATACCGCCTGTCCATCTGAGCCATTCCCATGGACCGCTCTCCCACTTAAAGAAATTAATCAACAACAGCACACCCATTCCCACATAAATGACAATCATGAATATACCAAATATGGTACGTGCTGCCTGAGATCCGTTGTTTTTGTTGCCTTCGTTGCTCATAACTAAAAAGTTTTAAATATTCTTAAATAAAATCCGGTCAATTTTTCAAACTGTTTTTTGACCTCCTTTATTTAAGTAACATTCTGCGTCATTAATAGTTCGCATAAACCTCGGTTAGAATTTATCCAACCCTTCAGAATTATTCAGCGAGTAAAGTTAAACAAAATTTTTGCAATTTGCTAATGATAATTTCACATATTAAACACTATTAACAAGAATTTTCCAGTTTCTGCACTTTCGATTTGTTATATTTGCATTTAAAAAGACAATTATCTCATCCAATATGCACGCACCACTGGCAGAACGACTACGCCCCAGCAGCATCTCCGAGTATATCGGACAGAAGCATCTCGTGGGGCAGGATTCAATACTTCGACGCATGATAGAATCGGGCAATGTCGCCTCATTCATCCTGTGGGGACCTCCCGGTGTAGGGA
>CAJUTE010000018.1 GCA_910589555.1 uncultured Muribaculum sp. | reverse complement strand
AACCGTGACGGGACTCTCAATCGCAGGTGGATACGGCGTGTTTTCATTCTCGTGATAATTTGTTTTGTCACAAAGGTAGTATACGGCTTGAGGGGATTTACCCACTTTTTATCCCACCCTATGATTTTTTTGTGCAAAAAATACGCCCGGCTCCGAAAGGAGTCAGGCGTATTTTGGTATGATGCAGTGATTACTTTTTGCGGACGTAGCGGAGCACCTGGCAGGTGCGGGCGGATGTGTTTATATCCGTGATGCATCAAGTTATTATTCCTTTATAACAGAGTCTCCTATCAATGTGAAACCGGATACCGGCACTTGCGTCCCGTTAAATACCGCACTGCTGAAATTATCGACCTTATGCCATTTATACCCGCCTACAGTATATCCGTTATCATAGAACGTATGTGCATTTATTAATGGTACATCAGCGCATGCCGCCTCACCAAATTCGGAACCTCTACAACGAATCATCCTAACCATCACCGAATTACCTAATGCTGTAGATCCTCCCAATATAAAATACACGCATTCTGATTTAACGTCAATCTCACCCATCAATTGCATCGGCATTTTTGGCACCCAGCGGCGGCTGTAGTTCAATATTATTTGATAATAGTAATAATAGTGCCCGTCTTCTGCAAACCAATCGCTCCACTCAACCGAACCTTGAAGATAAACGCACGCTCCACCCCAATCCTTTATCGTTACAGGTGGATATGTCAGCTTCATTTCCCCATTGGAAACAGTCAAAGTCGACTGTCGGGAATAAATCTCACTCACATTGTTATAGGCATCTGCACTATAAAAAGTTTCTCCTGCATCATCACTCAATGCCAACGCAATGCCGGTAGTAAAATTATTGCCTGGTGAATCAGGTGATAGCCAATATCTCAGTTCATTTGATATATTCACAATACAGTCCGGTGCACTATAATTAACTGAACTCGATTGCACCTCTTTACCGCCAGTCAACATTATATCATAATCACAAATTTTTTCTAAAGAATTTCCATCACCTCCATAAAGTTCTCTTTGCTTGGAATAATAGGCATATTGGTTGGAATTCATATTTACCACCGACTGGTTCCTCCAGAATCCCGATTTTATAACCACGCTCGGTCGCAAGCCTTTCTCGATGAAATTATTTGATATAGTGACCTCCGACTGATCAATAACAATCTGAACACCTCGCTCCATGTGATTATTGGAAAATGTCACTCCTTTGGAATAACGGATTTTAACATCGGCATTTATGACATTGGCATTCACAAAACCTGAATAGCACGATTCCAAAAGTATGCCTTTGTTGCTTCCTCCGCCATGCATGGCGTTTCCTTCAAATATCAGAGCATCGCCAAGACCTCCGAAATCCACAATATAATCTCTCTCCTTATCTGAGATTCTCATATCATCGAAATTACATCTCGTGATTTTCTTCATATCAGTATAATAATCTTTATCCCATCGTATTACTGTGACAAAAGATTTTGCTCTTATTTTCTCAAACTCGGCTTTAAACGCAACCAATACTCCATACAACGGTGCTTTTGGATATGTTGACAACTCCTGAGGGTAGCTTTTCAATCGATTATCTAAAAGTATATTTGCTATCCTTACACCAATCGGAGAATATTGATCAATGGCTTCAATGGCACCGCTATTTTCAAAAACGTCCTTTTTCAGATTTGCCATGATAACATAATTCTCTGAAAAATTAAATCGAGGCGTACCATTGCTGTCAGTGTCAATTTCAGAGGTGAGCAATATAGTTCCGAAGTCTCCGTCATGCTCCCCTGAAAAAGTCCCGATCAATTGTCCGTTTGCCGGAACCCATATTGTTTCCGTAATTCGGTATGTTCTACTATCAAGGCTCACTACACCGGAAAGCCCGAATGCTTGATTTATTGCCAAAGCCCAATTGTCGGAATCCAGTTCAGCAAACCATTCAGGATAAGCCTTTTCGATTTTCCATGCTCCCGATACCTTGACATTCTTGAATATTCTTTTACGTGAAGCGACAATCCTGCTTGTTGATTTAATATCACCATGAATTTTTCCACCCTCAATCGGGTAATTATCAAGGCTTACAACATTCTCTTCACCGAGATTCAAACTTGCACCATCAAGCATGAGCGATATATCATCCAGTTTTAAAAATGATTTTTTACCGCAAGTAAATTCTTTTAAAACCGTAACATCTCCACAACCAGACATAAGGAAACCATCGCTTGCCACCAGACTTTCTACCGTTAATACCGATTTATCAAGATATATTTCAGAATTTGTTCCACAAATTAATTTCTTAGTTTTAATTTCAAGCCCATTCGGTATAATTAGCACCATATCATCATCGAGCATATAAGTCTCAACGTCAATGTTTTGATTAATCACGATTCGCTTCTTCATAATTTTCAGATTATAATTAACATTTCATTTGTTAAAATCCTTAATTCGGACTGTTTGTTTTCATATTTATAGTTTATTAACTACTAATTATGTGATTTATTGACGATTATAACTTATTTTCGCAAAATTAACCTATTAATACCTCCTGTTATGATTAAGCGTGCTATCTTATTGTTTTCAATCCTTTTTACTGCCTTAAATCTGTCTGCGGCTTCTAAAGGTGTGTGTGGCAGCCACCTCTATTTTGATGGACAAAAAGCACTTTGGACTCTCACTGATGATGGTGTTTTAACTATATATGGTGAAGGCGAAACATTGAATAGCCACCCTTCAGGAGGATTCAATCCCGGATTTTATTCATATTCAACAAAAATAAACTCAGTCGTAATCGAAGAAGGCATTAAAAGCATAGGCTCATTCTTCTTTTTCAAATTTAAGGGCTATATGTATGACCCGGATGCATCTCAACGCCCTTCCTACAACTATGATGAATTTATACCTTCAACTAATTCATATTTCTCCAATATTACTTCAATTACATTATGCGATGGATTACAAATACACGATTATGCTTTCGGCAGTTGTTCTAATCTTGCTGAGATTGAATTTGACGAACTTAAGGATGTCAACATGGGTGCACATATTTTCACCGGCACAGCAATAAAACGCCTGTTTATCCCTAAAACAGGGGTAAGTTTCGGCACAAGATCATTTATGAGATGCCCGTTAGAGCAGGTGATTATCGCAAAGGCTACACCGGATGCCGAAGAAGGCTATATCGGAGAATATGTCTGGAACCTAAAAGACAAAGAATACCAATACAAGGAGGGTCTCACACCTCCCGACGTGTATGTCCCCGATGTGGAAGCATACAAACTGTGGAAACCCACACCGCAACCGATGTTGAAAGAGTTGACATACTCGCTCGAGGATGCCGCGACCGGGAATCTCAAAATCGAAAGCAACATCCCGGGATATGAAGTTTCGACAGATTATGTGTTTGACAGGCTGACTTTGGGACAGCACACTGTAACCATTCCTGTAAAATTCACGGGAGAACGCACATTTGAGACCGACGTGACATACACTTATTCAATAACCCCCGACGGTGAAGCCTCAATTGACGACATTGAAACTGAAAAAATAACCGTCACTCCGGGAAAAGGAGTGATCACTATCTCAGGAAGCTCATCTGTTATTTCGATTTTCAACATGACGGGAGCAAAAGTATATGAAGGTATCGAAAACTGCATCCCGCTTCCATCAGGAATATATGCGGTAAAAACAGGTGCCACAACTGTTAAAGTAATTGTGGAATAGCCCCTCATCGAAAAGAAATAACCACATCTTAATGAACGACACGCCTGCCACGGATGTGGCAGGCGTGTCGGTTTTATACTTTATACTGTGCCGAATTATTTTTTGCGGACGTAGCGGAGCACTTGGCAGGTGCGGGCGGGGAGGTAGAGCTTCAGCCAGCCTTTGCCTTGGTCATCGTAGAGAGGATCGGGAGTGGTGAAGTGGTGGACGGAGTCGTCGATGTTGCCGAAGCCGCCGAACTCGGGATCGTCGCTCGACAATACCACCTCATATTCTCCTGCCGGAGCGAGAAATCCGTAGTCCTGATAGCTCTCAAAGGGTGCCCAGTTGAACACAAATATCAAGTCGCCGCGCATGAAGGCAAGCACCTGGTCGGAATCCTTGTCCCAGAGCTTCACCACAGGGAGCGCCTGAAAGTCGTACACGTCGCTCACCAGCTCGATCATGGCATTGTCAAACGCGTTAAGCTCGCAATAGCGCAGCTCCTTGCGGTCGACGAGATCCCACTGGCGACGCGCGTACTTGTAGCTCCAGCCATTGCCTTCTCGCGGGAAGTCAATCCACTCGGGATGTCCGAACTCATTGCCCATGAAGTTGAGGTATCCGCCGTTGATAGTGGCGAGAGTGACAAGGCGTATCATCTTGTGCATGGCTATGCCACGGTTGACAGCGGCATTGTCATCGCCTTTCATCATGTGCCAGTACATCTGGTCGTCGATCAACCGGAATATAACAGTCTTGTCGCCCACCAACGCCTGGTCATGACTTTCCACATAGCTTATGGTCTTTTCATCGGCACGGCGGTTGGTAAGTTCCCAATATATTGAAGTCGGGTGCCAGTCCTCATCCTTTTTCTCTTTCAGCATCTTGATCCAGTAGTCGGGCACACCCATAGCCATGCGGTAGTCAAACCCGATGCCGCCTGCCTTGAACGGCGCAGCAAGTCCCGGCATACCGCTCATCTCCTCGGCAATGGTGATAGCCTTGCGGTTCACCTCATGGATGAGTTTGTTGGCAAGGGTGAGATAAGTGATGGCATTGGTGTCCTGACCACCGTTGTAGTAGTCGCCATAGGAGCCGAATGCCTGCCCGAGCCCGTGGTTATAATAGAGCATCGATGTCACACCGTCGAAACGAAATCCATCAAACTTGTACTCATCGAGCCAGAATTTGCAGTTGGACAGGAGGAAATGTATCACTTCATTCTTTCCATAGTCAAAACAGAGCGAATCCCATGCAGGATGCTCACGACGACCGTCGCCATAGAAATACTGATTGTAGCTTCCGTCAAGGCGTCCGAGACCTTCCACCTCATTTTTAACGGCATGGGAATGAACGATGTCCATGATCACGGCTATGCCCATCTCATGAGCGGCATCAATCAGCGCCTTAAGCTCCTCGGGAGTTCCGAAACGGCTCGACGCCGCATAGAAGCTCGACACATGATAGCCGAATGATCCATAGTAAGGATGTTCCTGGATAGCCATAATCTGTATGGTGTTGTATCCGTCGGCTTTAATGCGGGGAAGCACCTTATCCTTGAACTCGGTGTAGGTGCCCACACCCTCACGCTCCTGCGCCATGCCAATGTGGCATTCGTAGATGAGCAGAGGCTTGGTATCGGGTACAAAGCGTTTCACTTTCCATTTATATGGAGTTTCCGGAGCCCACACCTGAGCAGAGAATATCTTGGTTTCCTCATCCTGCACCACACGTGTAGCGTATGCCGGAATGCGCATACCGGCACCCCCTTCCCAACTCACAATCATCTTATATAGATCGCCGTGATGGATGGCATCGGGCTTGAGCTTTATTTCCCACACACCGTTGCCCACCGGTTTCAGGGCATATTTCCGATATTCTTTCCACTTCGAGAAATCACCCACAAGGGTGATGCCTGTGGCGTTTGGAGCCCACTCGCGGAACACCCATCCCGAGTCGGTGCGGTGAAGTCCGAAATAATTATAGGCATTGGCAAATGCCTTCAACGAACCGTCGGCGGCAGTCAATTCTTTCTCTTTGTTGACTGCATCACGATGTCGTCCCTCGATAGCGTCGGCGTATGGTTCGAGCCACGGGTCGTTCTTGATAATGGATAGTGTTGCCATAGTTATGTTTTTTTGTGTTAAGTAAGTTACTTCTTTAATTATTCACGATTGGGGGTGTCCCACTTTTTAGTTTCTGTCGCAGTAATTCCAACAGTTTTATCCCCCACTTGGATTATAAAATCGCCTTTTTCAAGAATCCATTTTTCATCATATCCCACATAAGCGAGATCATCGGCAGCAACCGTGAGCTTGACAGTGCGGGTCTCTCCCGGCTTAAGCGAAATCTTGTCAAACTGACGCAGGCGACGTATATCAGGCGATGTGGTCGCTACCAGATCAGACGAGAACAGGAGCACGCTCTCCATGCCCTCCACCTTGCCGGTATTGGTGACATCGACCTCAAAGTTGAGCATATCGCCCGACTTGAATTCAGTCTTGTCGACACGCAGATTGGAGTATTCAAATGTGGTGTAGCTCAAGCCATATCCGAAAATCCACTGCACATCCACGACAGCATTGTAATTATAGGCTCCCGACATGGTCTTGGCACTCTCGCCTTTCTTGTAGTCGTAAGTCTTGAGCGAGGCGCTATGCTTGGGATAGGTGAACGGCAGCTTGCCGCTGAAATTTGCGTCACCGGCAAGAAGATTGGCAAGAGCGTCGCCTCCGTAATTGGAAGGCAGCATGATATCGACAATCGCCTTGGCACCATCCACAATTCCATTGATGATGCGCGGACGCCCCTCGTTAAGAATGAGCACCACCGGCTTACCGGTGGCTTCAAGCTCTTTCACGAGCTTGATCTGATTTGGCGAAAGGGCAAGGTCATTTATATTACCCGGAGTCTCGCAATAACTGTTCTCGCCCACACAAGCGACGATCACATCGACATCGGCAGCGGCGGCAACCGCACTGTCAATGCCAACGATTGAGTCAAACTGCCAGTCGCCCGTAGATAAATAAGTGACCGCAGGCTCATAGTTGATGTTTTCTGAGCCAAACTTATTGCAAAGCGACTCGTAGATAGTGTTGTATTGAGCACCGAGGCGGTCGGTAAGATGCCCCTGCCATGTGTAGGTCCATCCGCCATTGAGGGTTCGCATCGAATTGGCGTTAGGGCCGGTGAGGAGAATGCGTGTTCCCTTGCGCAAGGGCAGTATGCCACCTTCATTCTTCAACAGCACCATCGACTGCTCGGCAGCATCAAGCGATGCATCGGCAAACTCTTTGGACGCGAACAGCGGATAATCGGCATAGTTGGTGTTAGGCGTTTCAAACAGCCCCAGACGCATCTTCATGCGGAGCACGCGGGCACACGCATCGTCAATGCGGCTCATGGGGATCTCTCCTTCATCCACCAACTCCTTCATCAACGTGCAGTAATCGGTTTTATAAGGCTCCATCGCCATGTCGATGCCGGCGTTTATCGCCATCTTGATCGCCTCCTTCTTGTTGGCGGCGACACCCTCGCGGGTATACAGATTGTTTATGTCCGACCAGTCGGTCACAATAAGTCCGTCCCAATTGAGCTGTTCTTTAAGCCATGTGGTAAGATACTTGGCATTGGCATGAAACGGCACGCCATTATTGGTGGTGGAGTTGACCATGATCGACAGCGCGTAGCCGTTCTTGATACCGGCAAGATAAGGAGCGAAATGCTTTTCGCGCATCTCCTGCTCGCCTATCGACGAGTGGGTGCGGTCACGTCCGCTCACCGGCGCTCCGTAGCCCATGAAATGCTTGAGGTTGGCAGCTATGTGATAGCGGTCAATGCGGTTGGGATCATCGCCCTGCATTCCCAGCACCGTAGCGGTGCCGAGCTCACTGTTAAGAAAGGCATCCTCGCCATAGTTCTCCCACACTCGCGGCCAACGCGGATCGCGGCTCAGGTCGACAGTGGGATTGAAAGTCCAGGGCACGTCGCTGGCACGGGTCTCATAAGCGGTTATCTCGCCGCCGCGGCGCGCAAGCTCCCTATTGAACGTGGCGCCCATATTGATATTCTGCGGAAACAGCGTGGCGCCAAGCACATAGCTCGCGCCATGATTCATGTCAAGACCGTAGATACATGGTATCTGAAGGGTTTTCATCGAATAATCCTGTATCTGCTCAATCACTTCACACCATTGCGGAGCGGTGAGTGCGATTTTGGGCACATTCAGTATAGAGCCCACCTTGTGGGTGCCGATAACATCGTCAAGGCGTTCGCCGGAAAGCTTCAGATTGGGATTCTTTTCCGTATAATCACATCCCAATGTCACAACTTCCAGCTGTGCCATCTGACCAATTTTCTCCTCGAGCGTCATCTTCTTAAGCATTTCATCGATGCGACGCTCCATCGCCTCATCTCGGGGAATGACAGGATTTACACCGGCAACGGTCAAAGTTCCCGCCAAGGCAAATCCAATAATAAATCCGGCAATTTTCATAAATAGTGTTTTCTTGAATTATGGTAATTGATTTTCGGGAGGGGCAAGGCTACGAGTTCAGAACTTATAGCCTATTCCCACAAGTCCGGTAACCCCTTTGCAGGGCAACAGGAAATTCTCTTGCCAGCGAGAACCGAGAAGATTCTCACCACGCGCCCACACATTGAAGCGGTCATTGAAACGATAGGTGGCACCAAGGTCGAGTGAGCTGACATTGCCAAGCTTAACAGCCGTGTATCCCCCCTCGAAAGGACCCACAAGCGGATCGCCCGCTATATACACGGCACGCCCGCTGCGCAAGCGGTAATCGAGAGTTATGTCGAGAGCCTTTAGTGGCGACACTGACACTCCGGCGCCTAACACGCTCTTGGCACGGTCGCGCCACGCAGCATACCCTTCGTCGTAAGAACGGGGGGCACCCTCGTAGCTGACATATCCTTTTGCTATGTCGCGATATTCATAGCTGAACATGATGCCGTAATTGATGCTTTTAAAGTCATAAGAAGCCATGTACACGCCGGTATATTCACCGCGGTCATTCTCGCAAAGCTCCGGCATGAGCTGGCGCGAGAAGGTGGCATAGGAACCCCATGCCTTTATCGACGCGCCGGCAAACGGACCGATCAGGAAGCCGCCGTCGACACCGATTTTCTTACGGGTGGTCTCATAACTTTGCGACGGGTTTATCAGATGGTTTTCGCCAAATAGCATCGCCGCCGTGTTGAGCCGGGCGCCACCGTCGGCACCTACATACACAGTGAATTGCGACGCGGGCATCCATTCCAGTTTCACATCAGGCGCCACATAAGTGGAGGTGCCACGATTGAAAGCGTGTCCCACATTGACACCTATCTTGACATTGTATTTCGCGCCTGAAGCCTTGAAATAGGGCGTGACGCATAGATTGGCGGCAGTGGATCTCAATCCGAACGCCTCAGCTTCCGAATCGTTGACGAACTCCACATTGACATCCGCGCCGATGTGAGTCGCCGCGCCAAGAGCAAATCTGCCGCCCAAAGAGAAGTCGCCGTAATTTTCCGACATCGCCTTGGTGAAATCGACATCAGGTTTGCCGAATTTGAAATAGCCGTAGTCAAGAGCCGCATAGTATTCAAAGCGTCCCGGTTCCGACCGCCATGCCATGCCGAAATCCACGTTGTTCACATTCTGCGAGAACCCTTTTTCATAAACAGTAGGGTAATTGAATGATGAAAACATATAGTTCAGCCGAGCCGACAGCGTACCGGCATAATCAAATTTCTGAGCCCCATCCACCCCTATTTTAGCGGTGTGGTCACGGTAATCAAGCTTATTGTCGGCTATATTGCGTTGCTTGTACTGACTGCCGTCATACTGAAGCCATGCGCCGGCAATGGTATTTTCATTGTCAACAAAGCGATAGCCCGCCGAAACTTCAGCTTGAAGAGCAGGGAAATATCCGGCATAAACGTATCCCTTGTGTTCGGGACGCTCCATGCTTGAAAGATAGGATGCAGGAGCGAGGGTGGCGAGCGACGCCGTCACAGGAGCCGACACCGCACGGTCGCTCCATGACAGTTTTTTCATCGACACGGCAGGCAGTCTAAGCTGCGGCAACCGGTCGATGCGCGACGCTTCACGCTCTATGGGTATGATATCCTTCTCTACGGTAATCTCTTTTGTTAAATCCTGAGCCATGGCACTCATGCCGACAAACGCCGCCAGTGCTGCAAAAGTATATTTGATAAATTCCATCACTTTCAATTTTTACTTATTAAGACGCTTGTCAATCATCATGAATATATCGCTCTCTTTGCCCGGATAATTCTCCTTAAGACTCTTGAGGTATTCACGCGCTTCGAAATCATTGCCCTGCTTTTTGTAAATGTCGCTGAGCAATATGTAGCCCCTGGCAAGCCAATAAGAGTGGGGTGTATTTGAGTCGATAAGTTTTTCGGTCACGCTGCGCGCCTTCTTAGTCTGCCCGGCATCGAAGTAGTATTGCCCCAGATAGTATGCCGATTTTGCTCCGTAGAGATCGTCGGTATTCTTGGCAAGTGACTCCCACTCCTTGGCGGCATCCGCACCATGTCCGGTCTTGGAAAGAGCGAGAGCGCGTGAATATATGACCTCGCTGCGGCTTGAGGAGGGGAGCGATTCAGAAGCCAGCAGACGGTCGGCGGCATTTATCACATCCTTATATTTACCAAGGTCGCTTGACACTCTCATGATGCCGAGACGCGCCGTCACGATATTGCGTGTCACCGACGCGCGCTGCTCAAGCTGGCGGAAAGTGGACAGCGCCTTCTCTCCGTTGCCTGAATTATATTCGACTGTTCCTTTCACGGCAAGCGCATCCTCGACCGCGTCACTGTCAGGATATTTTTCGACTATGCGAGTAGAGTATTTCAATGCTTCGGCTTCATTGCCGGCAGCCATCGAAGCTTCGCTCAAGTAGTTCAACGCCTGAGCCTCATGCCTGCCGCCGGGATATTGCGATATGTAGTCTTTGAGGCGGCGGGTGCTGGTGTTGTCGAGCAGATATGCCTTCTCGGCAGCCTGGAATGTGAGTCCGTCCATCTCCGAAATCTCAAATTTAGGAGCATTGGGAACCGAGGCTATAAACGATGTATATTCGTTCAAACGTCCGGCATCGGCAAGTATGCGTTTCAAGTCGTCAGAAGCCACTCTCGCCTCCTCACTCGTGGGATAGGTCCTGATGACCTTTTTATACGTGTCGATAGCCTCTCCGGTCTTCCCCTGTCCATGCAGGGTCACCGCGAGCTGGATGTAACCGTTGCGTCCCTGCGATGTGGTGGGATATTTCTTAACCAGCTCACGATAGAGATTGACGGCATCGCCGCTTCTGCCAAGCGACACATAGCTTTCAGCCTTCTCAAGCAACGCAGCCGGGAGCAAGCCTGATGTAGGGTAAGCGGCAGTCATTTCATCAAGAAGACGTATCTTTCCATTATAATCTCTTCCCAGCCCTTTCATCATAGCTTTCTGATACAGGGCATAGTCGCCTGTGGCGGGATTCAGGGAATAGGATTTCTCATAACTCTGTTCAGCCTTTCCGAACTGCGACATATAGTAATAGCAGTCGCCGATACGGTTGTAGGCATCGGCTACAAGCGCCTCCCCGATATTGCCGGGAGCAGCTGTCACTCGCTCGAAATCCTTGCGTGCGGCATCGTATTTCTTTTCCGCAAACCGGCTGTAGCCTAAATCATAATAGGCAAGGATCCTGTTGGGCGATGAAGTGCCTGCCGCTTTGATGTAGTCATTCAATGCGCGTGACGCCTCGGCATATTTGCCAAGACGGTAATAGCAGTCGCCTATCCACAGATTGCTTTCGGCAGCTATGGTTTTATCGCCGCCCGGTATTGAACGAGCTTCTTTAAAGCGTTCGAGAGCCAATGAAGCCTTCCCCGAAGCGAGGTCCCTTGAGCCAAGAGTGTAGAGCACCCTCTGTTTGGCTTTCAAAATTCCTGCCGACGGACGGCGTATCTTCTGAATCGAGGCGAGAGCTTTCTCATAGTTGTCGTCGGTCATATAACCGGTGACAAGATATTCCTGAACCTCAGGAGCATAACGCGAGTTGGGATATTTTTTAAGGAAGTATTCAAACATGTCTACCGAGCTGCCAAATGGCGTTCTTCCCCCCTCGCTGCGCGCCACCGCATAGTTGAAAAACGCGGTCTCACTCACATTGCGGTCAAAGTCCATGCGATAAGCCTTTTCGAGAGCGAGAAGAGCCGCATTGGCATTACCCTCCTTAAGGTAGCTCTGCCCTATGTAAAGGTAAGCCGATTGCCCCATCGCGTCGTTGGACGAGGTGACCTTTCCGAGAGTCTCGATAGCCTTGGCATAATTGCCCTCTTTATAGTAGCTTACTCCAAGAATGTAAAGTGCCGACAACTGAGGATCGGAAGTCTCCGAGATGTATTGGTTAAGGTAGTCTATGGCTTGACGCTCCTCGCCGAGATTATATAGCGACTCGCCGGCTATACGCCTCAACTCAGGTCTATACTCCTTTATGTCATCGATATGCTCGCGCGACATTGACAGAGCCTTGCGGTAGTCACCGTCGATATAAGCTATCTGAGCAAGGTAGTAAGGAGCCATATTGCCGGGAGGACAGCTCTCGTCGACTTCACTGAAAAATCTCTTAGCCTTGGCATAAGAGCCTTGGGCATAGCTTATGTAACCTTGGTAAAACAATGCCGCCGAACGATAACGCGGAACATAGGTCAACGACTCAAAGCCGGAGTCGGCCTCATCAAAATCGCCAAGCATAAGATGGCAGAATGAGGTGCGGTAAGTGTAATCCTCTGCCGCCGACAGATTAAGCGAGCCGCTGTTGATGTCGCGATAAGCCTTAAGAGCCTTGCGGTAATTCCCTTCATAGAAATCGCAGTCGGCAACACCCATGCGGGCGGTGATGCAGGCGGGAGAGATGGGGAATTGATCCACAAACTCCTCAAACAGACGTCTTGCCTCACGAAGATTTCCGGAAAGCATATATCCCGATGCAAGCGCTATCGCGGCACGCTCACGTTCTGTGCCGGAGAACTCTCCCGGGCTGACATTTGATATTTGGTCAATAGTTCCGTAATAAGTTTTGTCAAGCAACATCAGTTCGCCTCTAAGCAAGCTTCCGTCGGGCTTTGGCGAATTAATTTGCGACACGCCCGACAATGCCGTCAACATGGCTACAGGCAGTATGATAAGTTTCCTCATTTTTTGCAATTTATTAAATGCAAACTTACGCAAAAAAAAACGCCTTTGCAACATTCCCCTCATCTTTTTGGAATTACCTATATTTTCCGTACATGGACTTATTGCCGTACAACGGCTAAATAATTTCCCAATTTCCCATTACAAAAAGGCGAGCGATGCGCTCCTCACGGAGAGCATCGCCCTTAAAGTATTTAAAAGTTGTGTATGTTATTTTCTTTATTGCTGATTGGGGACGAAGTTGTCGTAGAAATAGCCCGGACTTGCAAGATTTCCTGCAGCCACCGACCAGTTGAGCAACACGAAGCAACTGTAGTCCTCATACATTCCGCTCTCATAGCCACCCTCGGTCACGAAAGCTGAGTTGCCCTGCCATACACCCACGTCCTGAACGAACACGGTGCCGTGTTGTCCGAAGGTGAACGGAGTGTTCTGGCGATTCACGCGGAAGAATGTGTACTTGCCGTCCTGATCCTCGCCTACCTGATCGATAAGGTTGATTTTCAGCGAATAGCCTGAACCATATACATCCTTGAAACGATACAGGGTGGGATCGGTCGTGCACACCTGAAGCTCGGTGAGATTAGATGCCGGGCAACCGAGATTGTTGCGCAGCGTTTCGGGGATACCGAAGTAATACACACCTTCGACCACGCGTTCCCACTGAAGACCCAGGAACGAGATTGTGCTGAGATTGTGCTTGCCCCCCTTCACGCCTACAGCCGAGATGGTGTAGAGACCAAACATATCGGTCAATGTGACATCGGCATATCCGCCTTCAACGACAGTAGCCTTGGTACCGTTGTCGATCACACGCTGAGCGTATGCCTCTTCACCGTTAGCTTCGATAAAAGCGGTGACGTCGGCTGCCGGTTCATTCAGATAATAGATCTCCTCAACCTTGTTGTTGGGCACGAAACGCACTGTCACGTCATTGTCGGCATTATAGTCCGATGTCGGCTCGTAGGAGTAGATTGTCACCACCGGTTTTGAGTCGGAACCCGGTTCGGTGCCCTCGTCAGCCGAGCATGAGGTCATCACCATTGCCATGCCGGCGAAAAGCCCCAATAGATATTTTGCTTTATTCATTGTGTCTTAATTGATAGTTTGACATTTATTACCATGCATACTCGGGTGAGTTTCCGTCAGGAGCGATCGGAGTGGGGTTGTTCACGCAAGCCGAGTTGTAGTTGGTCTCGGTCTGCACGATACACCAGTTCATCCAGTCGGGAGGAGTGGTGGTGTTCCACTGGAAACCGTCGATGTGGTTGGTTCCGGCATAGCTGCGGATTATACCCTTCTGCAGACGCTTGATGTCGAAAGTCGCGAAACCTTCGCCCCAAAGCTCCACGCGGCGCTGCCACCACACTTCGTTCTGGAACTTGGAAGTTGAGGTGTTGTTGTAAGCCTCGTTGTGGGTGCCATATACATAGTTGGGGTCACGCAACTGGGCGAAAGTGGTAAGCAATGCCTGACCTCTGCCCTCGTCCTGCATTCCGGCAGCCTCAGCCTCGATAAGCATCATCTCCTCGACACGCATCATCGGAACATCGACCACAAAACCTATGTACTGATTGTTGCGTCCTGCGGCTCCGCCGGCAACACGGAACTTGCAGGCAAGACCACCGCCTGAGTTCACGTTGCCCTGCTCGTAAGCGGTATACAACAGGCGCTCGGGGAAATCGGAATAGTTGCTGAATATCGCGATCGCGTCAGCCTCGGTCTGGGCATCATCGACAGCGAAGTCCACGAAGCACTTCTTGCGGATGTCGGTCGCCGGGATTGTCTCATACAAGTGGCGGTCGATATATTTCGGGTCGCCATAGTTGGAAGCGTAACCGGCAGTCAACGGCTCATAGCTCATTTCAAGACACATCTGGCTTGCCCAGCTTGAGTCACCGTCATTGTTCAGGATGTTCTTGTCATCTGATTTGAAGCGGGTGGCAAACATCCATGAAGAGTTGTTGGCGCTGTTAAAGCCGTTGTCGCGGCTGGTGTAATAGTCATTGTCAAGAGCGGAATAGCCTGCCTGAGCGAGCTTGGCATACTTCTCGGCATTCCCCCAGTCCTGCATCACCAGATAAGCGCGTGCCTTCATTCCATAAACCACCGAGAGGTCGGGGGTATATTTGTCAGGACGGGTATAACCCTGAAGATAAGTCTCAGCCTTGTCAAGGTCGCCTACGATGAACGCCCACATATCCTTGTTGGTAGCGCGGGGATTGTTGGCAAGGTCTGCGATTGAGGTTGACTCCGTTACGATGGGCACAGTGATCGCGTCAAGGTCAGCGCCGTAAGTCTTCTGAGCAAACATCTGTGCGAGTTCGCTGTAGAAAAGCGCGCGCATCACATGGGCGATACCGGCACCCACTTTCTTATCGTCAGCGGGCTGAGGTCCTGCAAGCGAAATCACGTTGTTGCAGTTCTTGATCCATGAATAGTAGAAAGTCCAGGGTATCTGGCAATCACGATAGATAGGGGCAAGGGCGCGTCCGCACTGATACCAGGTAGAGTACCAGCTGCCGTCATATTCAAGCACCAAGTCCTGTCCCTGCACATCGCGCATCAAGTAGAAAGTGGAGTAACCGAAGTCCCACGGATATTCATTGGAAGAGCTGTAAAGGAAGCTTCCGGAAAGCGAAGAGGTGAGACCTCCCACAAATGTATCGTATGAACCCGGAGCATTCGCAGCCTGATCGCCGGTCACGAAGCTTGCTTCCGGCTCAAACTCCTCAAGACAGCCGGTGAAAAGCATCATCGATGCCGCACCGACAAGTATTGATGAAAATATTTTGTTCATTGAATGATTCTTTTTTAATTGGTTAGAATGTTACTTGCACACCGCCTGAGATGTTGCGCACGGGTGAATAAACGCCTACAGTCTCATTTTCCTGGAATGAGTAGCGGGGGTCAAATCCCTTGCGTGCCGACCAGAAGCAGAGGTTCTCTCCGGCTACATAGAAGCGAAGCTTGGTGATGTCAGGAATCAAGCCCTTGGGCAAGGTGTAGCCCACGGTAAATGACTGGAAGTTGAGATAGCTTGCGTTGGTGAGCCAGCGGTCAGATGCGGTGTTGGCATCGCTGTTGCCCTGACCATAGATCCATGCGGGAATGTCGGAGTTGGTGTTGTTGGGGCTCCATGACTTGAGGACATCCTTGTGGATGGCGTGTCCTGCGTCATTTGATCCTGAAGGAACGGTCATCAACATAGCATACTGGCTGTCGTAAACCTTACCGCCTATCTGATAGTCAAATGTTGCGGTCAAGTCGAAATCCTTGATGCGCACGTAGGTGCTGAAACCGCCGAACACTTTCGGAAGGATTGAACCCACGGTGTAGCGTGACGCATTACCAGGAGTGGTGGTCACATAGTCTTTTGACTTGATCTTACCCGGCTTGGAGGTGTTCATCGCTCCGTCGACAATCAGGTTGGGGTCATAGTAGTAGAGAGCCTCGCCATGTTCGTTGACACCTGCGTAGGCAAGAGTCATATAGTTGTAAAGGGGCTTGCCCTCCTGGAACCACTTGCTGTCTTCATAGAAACCGCCGTTTTCGCCGGTCTTAGCCTTGGGAAGATCAACAATCTTGGTCACGTTGTGAGAGATGTTGCCGCTGAGCTGCCATTCGAAGTCGCGGGTGCGGATCACATGACCAGAGAGTGTCAACTCGAAACCTTGGTTGCGGATGGTACCCATGTTGCCATAGTAACCGCGGGCACCTGCCGATTCAGGCACTGACATCCAGAAGAGGAGGTCGCTCACACGCTTCACGTAGAAGTCGATGTTACCGGAAAGACGGTTGTTGAAGAATCCGAACTCGGCGCCCACATTGAAGTTGGTGGTAGTTTCCCAGGTGATGTCGCGGTTACCGATATTATAGAAGGTGGGCGACATAGTGTATTCGCCTGAAGGAGTCAACTGATAGAGGTCGGTCCAGTAGAAGTAGTTGGGAAGATAAGAGTGGTCGTCATAGCCCACACCGTCGTTACCCTGCTGACCGATAGAAACCTTAAGTTTCAACATATCGATCCATGAATAGGGCTTCATGAACTCCTCCTTGGAGATGAGCCATGCGCCGCCGATTGACCAGAAGCTACCCCAACGGTGTCCCTTGCCGAAGAATGACGATCCGTCAAGACGATAGGATGCCGATGCGAAGTATTTTTCCTGATAGTTATACTGAGCGCTTCCGAAGTAACCCTCCACGTTGTAGTTCATGGCGCGTGAAGAAGATGATGACTTCTTGGCAAAAGCGTAGATCTCCTGGATGTCGGGGGAGAATCCTCCCTGAGCTGTAGCGGTGAGGTAACGGCTGTTGGTGCGATAGTATTCGTGACCTGCCATTACATTCACATAGTGCTCGCCGTTTTTGCCGAAGTTCTTGAAGAATGAAAGGGTCTGCACGTTGTTGGTGCGGGTTGCATTCTGCTGGTATTTGGTGATGTCACCGTTGATCGACGACTTGTTGGGATTGTAGATTGAGCCGTAGCTTGAATACATGGTGTTACCCCATGTCAAAGAGCTCTGAGCCGAGAACTTAAGATAGTCGGTGATATTGATGTCGGCTGTCAAAGTGGCGTTCAACTGGTTGCCGATATTGTGAGTGTCATCGTAGTTGTTAGTACCGAGCGGGTTGGCGTTTGCAACGAACGGACGCGCAAGACCGTAGTTGGTACCGGCTACACCGTAGTCGTAGCGCTTTTCGCCTGCCTCATTGCGCATGATATAGGGCTTGCCGTTCTCATCGACACCGCGAAGATACACCGGATAGATAGGAGCCATCACCGAGGTGAAGTACATGATGTTGGTCGAGTTGAGTGCGGTACCGAAGTTAGGCACTGACACCTGCTTGGAGTGAACGTAGCCGATGTTGGCGCCGAGCTTAAGCCACTTCTTAGCCTGATAGTCGGCACGCACGCGGGCTGAAAGACGCTCGAATGATGAGTGGTCCATGACACCCTCGTCGTCAAGATAGTTGACGCTGGTGTAGTAGGAAGCGCGGTCGGTTCCGCCATTGACGCTCACGCTGTACTCCTGACGGAATGAGTTGTGATAAGCCTCCTTGTCCCAGTCGTCGGGCTGGAGCCACATCTTCTGTCCGTTGGGACCGTCGATTTCACGACCGAGAGTGGCGTTGGGGTTGATTTTGCCGTCAAGACCTATAAGATTCTCGCCGGTGGGAACGGTGAACACGTTATAACCGAGACCGGGCCAGCTGCCTGAACCGAACATCTGCTGGTTAGCGGCGGCATTGGCTGCGGCTGCCGACATACCCTGACCGTAAAGATTGAAGTTGTAGAGCATATCGTAGTAAGTCTCATAGTATTTAGCCGGAGACTTGATCACGTCATACTGCTGGATGGCGCGTGAGTTTACACCCCACTTCGCATCCACGCTCACCACGGCTTCCTTGGTTTTGCCGCGCTTGGTTGTGACGATGATCACACCACCCGCGCCACGGGCACCGTAAAGAGCTGCCGAAGCGGCGTCCTTGAGCACTGAGATTGACTCGATGTCGCTCTGTGGAATGTTGGAAAGGCTTGCCTCGTAGGGAGCGCCGTCCACAATCACGAGAGGCTCGGTGTTGGAGTAAAGAGATGAGATACCACGGATGCTGATTTCTCCCGAACCGGAACCCGGAGCACCTGAGCCTGAACGCATCTGGAAACCGGGAACCGATCCCACCAGAGCGTCAGCCACGTTGGTAGTAATGTGTTTTGAAAGCTCCTCAGCGTCGACCACGGCGGCGGCACCGGTAAATGCCTGCTTGGTGGTGGTACCGAAAGCGACCACCATCACCTCTTCGAGCTTATTGCCGGTGGTGAGGCTGATAGTCATGGGAGCATCGGTCACAGGAACTTCCTGAGTCACCATGCCCACGTAGCTTACGCGGAGTGACTTTACCGATTGAGGTACTTTAATTGAAAACTTTCCATCGACGTCGGTGGCAATACCATTGCCTCCTCCCACCGGGAGGACCGAAGCCCCTACAAGAGGCTCGCCGTCATCGGCGTTCAGCACTGTACCGGTGACCGTGCACATCTGAGCCGATGCTGTTGCCACCACTACAAGCGCGAGTAGAAACATGATTACTTTTTTCATACAAACTATTTTAATTAAAAAGTATAGGGTCGAAGATTAAATTACTATTTATCAGTAAATTACCCCCCCCCCATACATTATTAAAGTCTGTATGGAAAAGAATAATTTATTATTTCAATCACGGCTTATCATATAAGCCACATTACGCATCTCTACGCGCAATTGATTGCAAAGTTATGCAAAATTCCGTATAAAACAACAAATTTACGCAAATAACCACAAATTTTAACACTTTTGTAAGCAACCCACACCCCGAGAATGGTTGTAATCCCCCCGGAATGGTGAAGCAATTAATAATGGCGTAAGCAATAATGATGCAATTAATGATGGCGGCAATCAATAATGTGGTGCAATTAATAATGGCGCAATTAATAATGGCGCAATTAATAATGGCGCAATTAATAATGGCGGCAATCAATAATGTGACGCAATCAATAATGGTGCAATCAATAATGTGGCGCAATTAATAATGGTGCAATCAATAATGGCGCAATCAATAATGGTGCAATCAATAATGGCGCAATTAATAATGTGGAGCAATTAATAATGGCGCAATCAATAATGTGGCGCAATTAATAATGGCGCAATTAATAATGGTGCAATTAATAATGGCGCAATTAATGGATGTGTTCAATGCATGTCGAATCCGTAAGGATTCATCAATCGGTAGCCGAGGGCCGAGCGAAGCGAGACCCTCGGAAAAAGGCGAAAAAAAATAATTGAATCTGAAAGATTCATCTATGTATCAAGGGTACGGTTGCCTTTGGGAACTTTAATGTCTTTTGCCATCTTGTCCGCTTGATACGCCTTGGTATCGGATTTCTGTCCGTTAAGCCACGATTTCGCTATCGCTTCTTCTCTCCCAAGGGTCGCCCCTTGAAACTTGCGAGTCGCTATGGGGTTCGTCGGCAACTACGTCCCTTGTGGACTTTCACCACAGATGCATGACATGCCCGTCATACAAAATAGGAAAGGCTCCCGATTGGGAGCCTTTTGATAGAAATAATATGTTTTCTGTGGTAATGGTTTTTATCTTCTCGATGTCTACCCACTCTTTCCGAGAAATCGGCGCCTCGCTTTTCAAGAAAGGCCGAGCCCACATATATTATTCAAAAAAATTACTATAAACCTTGCAAATACTGCGTTTTGTGATATTGATTGTGATATCTTCAATTAACCCGTCGGTTAATTTTACAATGCAAAGATAGCACTTCGGTATTACAAAGCGATTACAGCGTTATTCCAATTTGAATAATATTTCAGATGCTCGGCTTATTTGCCTCGTTTTCTTTCCATTTAGGCAAGGTAAACACAAATTCAAGACCGCCTTCGGCACGGTTTTTAACATTGATGGTGCCTCCCATTACATTGATGGTATTCTTCACGATGGGCAGTCCCAATCCTGTTCCGCCCACTTTACGCGAGCGTCCTTTATCGATGCGGTAAAAGCGTTCGAAAAGATGCGGCAGATGCTCTTCACCCACACCGGTGCCATTGTCATAAAATGAAAAGCGGTACTCACGATTGTTTTCCGACAGGAGCTTTATCCCGCACTCGGTGCCGTGGCTATGGAAATCGGCGTTACGCACCAGATTGATGATCATGGCGTAAAGCAGGTTATAGTTGCCAAGCACAAAACAACCGGGAGGAAGATTGTAGACGAATTGAACACCATTGTTCAACTGTATATTCTTTAGCTCCATCGACAGATTCTGTACCAGCTCGCTGAAGTCCACCTTTTCCCTCATCACACCGGCGCCGCCATCTTCAAGACGCGTCATCGACGACAGGTCGTTGAGCATGGAACACAGGCGGTCCATGTGCTCACGCGCTTTGTCAAGAAAACGCTTGCGCGCCACCTCATCCATCTCAGGATGCTCGGCAAGAGTGTCAAGATAACCCTTTATCACACCCACCGGCGTCTTAAGCTCGTGATTTATATTGTTGGTGAGCTGCTTGGTCATCCTCATCTTCTCCTCGTTGATTTTCAAGGCAAGACGATGCTCGCGTTCCGAACGCTCATTAGCTTCAGCTTTATCTCGGTAAAGCGACACGATTTTGCGTGACACGTCGCCAAGCTCATCCTTTGAAAAAGGCACAGTCTCGTCAATCTCGTCACCGTTTGCCGCTTTAACAGCAAATGCATGGAGCAACTTCACGTTTTTAGCAAGATAGCGTGTGAAAAAGAACAAGAACATAGTTGCAACCGTAGCCATCAGCAGCAACACATTCCACATTCCGCTATCGACAGTGACCGACTTCAACAGCGCCTCGGTATAAGGCATCGCTGTGTGCACGTAAATCTTGCCATCGTCACTGCGGCGCACGTCAAAGAAATAGAATTTGTCGACTATCGAACTATGGCGCAACGCTGTTCCATGACCGCTCGCCACCGCCTCGGCAAATTCCGGCACCGTGTCAGAGTCTGTATAAATAGGTATAGGCACACCGCTGCTGAACATCAAGCTGTCATTGTCATCGTAAATCGATATGCGCACACCATTGAGCTCGGTGTCGTCATAATAATTTTCGATGAACCTGATAAACGGCTCAAGCTCTACGTCATTCTCGTAAGCGTCTATGATGCGGGCGTTGATCAGCTCAAGGTCATTAGCCAATTGCTCGGTGCGGAATTCCTTCTCACTATTGTAGCGGGAATATGCCTGAACGGCAATCAATCCCCACAAAAACACAACGAGCGGAAGAAACAGCCTGCCCCAGTAGCTAAACCGTCTCCTTAAAACCATAACCGAAACCTAAACGAGTGATGATATTATTCCCGTAAGGCTCTATCTTTTTACGAAGACGGGTGATATTGGTATCAATGGTGCGATTAGACACGACCACATCCTCCGGCCACACCTCGCGTATAATCTCCTCACGAGAATAAATCCTGCCTCGGTGAGTGAGGAAGAACATAAGTATCTCAAACTCAGTCTTTGTCAATGTCACAGGCTCGCCGTTCAGATAGCAGGTCTTCTCATTGCGGTCCACGCGCAATGTCTTGAACACGATATCGGGCTCCTGGATACCTTTCGACAGGTTGTAGGCATACTGCTGGGAAACGTGGCTGCGACGCAACACCGCGCGAACACGGGCAAGCACCTCGCTTATCACAAACGGTTTGGTGATATAGTCATCGCCTCCGAGGTTAAGCCCCATCACCGTGTCGTCCTCGCCATTGAGAGCCGAGCAGAATATGATAGGCGTATTCTCGGTCGCTGTGTTATTCTTCAACTGCTTCGCGAAGTCAAATCCGCTAAGCTGGTCCATCATTATGTCAAGAATGAAAAGGGAATAGCTTGACAGATCCATGGTCAGCGCTTCCTCTGCCGAAAGAGCAGTATCCACCTCATAGCCGTCAAGTTCAAGGTTATATTTCAATATTTCGCCAAGAGCTTCCTCGTCATCTACTACCAATATTTTTATTCTCATTGAATTAGATTTTTTATTTTGAATGTAAAATTACTCAGAATGGGCGACAAACAATGTTAACTAATGTTAAACTTACGTTTTTCCCGAACCATTTACCATCCCCCGTGTTTAGTAGTTATAATTACTATATTTGCACTGTGTTTTTCATGGTATTAGATTTAAGGTTAATTATTACGGGTGGGTCGGGAGACTCGCCCGTAGTAATTTTATGACGGTGCAATATTTTCCCGATCTGCTTTGTTATACTTATATATGTATATTTAGAAACCGAAAAAAAATTCAAGTGTATGAACGAAAATCATAAATCAGGGTTTGTCAACATCGTTGGCAATCCTAACGTCGGCAAGTCCACATTGATGAACGACTTGGTCGGCGAACGCATCAGTATCATTACCTCAAAAGCCCAGACCACGCGCCACCGCATAACCGGCATAGTGAACACCGACGACTATCAGATCGTATTCTCTGACACCCCCGGTGTGCTGAAACCAAACTATAAGATGCAGGAAGCGATGCGCGAATTCTCGGAAGGAGCGTTGACCGATGCCGACGTGCTCCTTTATGTGACCGACGTGGTCGAGGATCCCACCAAAAATGCCGACTTCCTTGAAAAAGTGGCAAAAGAGAAAGTGCCTGTGCTGTTGGTGATCAACAAAGTTGACCTGCTGAAGGGCAACGATGAGCTGAACGAGATAGTGGACCGCTGGCACAAACTGCTCCCCAACGCCGAAATCCTTCCCACCTCGGCAAAACTCGGATTCAACGTGAATGTGCTCATGAACCGCATCATCGAGCTTCTGCCGGTAGCTCCTCCATATTTCGGCAAAGACGCGTTGACCGACAAACCGGCTCGTTTCTTCGTGACCGAAATAATCCGCGAAAAGCTGTTGCTTCATCTCGACAAGGAGGTGCCCTATTCAGTGGAGGTGGTTGTCGAAAAATTTGACGAGAAAGAGGACAGCATCCACATCATGACAGTGATCTACGTGGAACGCGATTCCCAGAAAGGCATCATCATCGGAAAAGGGGGCAGCATGCTGAAGAAAATAGGCACCGAAGCCCGAAAAGACATTGAGAAATTCTTCGACAAGCACGTGTATCTCGAACTCTTTGTCAAGGTCGAGAAAGACTGGCGCAACCGTGAGAACAAGCTGCGCTCTTTCGGCTATATCGAATGATGATCACACGTCAACGACGTTGAAGATTCAAAAATCTATACACCACACCTGAACGTGGGTCGGTCATGGGGTCAGATTCCTCAATGATCGCCCACGTTTCTTTATCAAACGGGGAGATAAAAGTGTCAGCGTCGGCAACCTCCGATTCGATAAGAGTCAGATACACCCGTTGTGCCACCGCCGAAGCCATTCTGTAGATCTCGGCGCCGCCTATTATCATCACCTCCTCAACCTCCGCGGTCATGGCAAGCGCCTCGTCAAGCGAGCCGGCAACCTCTACTCCCGGAGCCTCATACCCCTTGTTGCGGGTTATGACAATATTTCTGCGCCCGGGCAAAGCGCCGCCGGGGAGCGATTCAAAAGTCTTTCGCCCCATCACCACCGGCTTGCCCATTGTCACCGCCTTGAAGCGCTTCAGGTCGGCGCTTATATGATATAGCAGATCCCCGTTACGCCCTATGGCTCCCGACGGAGTCATGGCAACTATAATCGAAACCGTAGCGCTCATACCGACACCTTGGCTTTGATGTGGGGATGCGGATCATAATCCTCAAGCGTGAAATCCTCATACTTAAAGTCAAATATCGACTTCACGTCGGGATTGAGCTTCATGCGCGGAAGCGGACGCGGATCACGCGTAAGCTGCAAATCCACCTGCTCGATATGGTCATTATAGATGTGGGCGTCGCCGAGTGTGTGGATAAAGTCCCCGGCTTTCAATCCTGTCACCTGAGCCACCATCATCAGCAGCAATGCATAGGAAGCGATGTTGAACGGAACACCCAAAAACGTATCAGCCGAACGCTGATATAGCTGAAGGCTCAGACGTCCGTCGGCTACATAAAACTGGAACAGCAGATGGCACGGGGGCAGATTCATGTTGTCAAGATCGGCTACATTCCACGCGCTCACCAGAATGCGGCGCGAATCGGGATTCTCCTTTATGGTCTTTATCACCTCGGCTATCTGGTCGATGTGCCCGCCCTTGTAATCAGGCCATGAACGCCACTGATAGCCATAGATGTGACCCACCGAACCGTCGGGATCAGCCCATTCGTTCCATATCCTAACCCCGTTTTCCTGTAGATAATGCACGTTGGTGTCGCCCTTCAGGAACCACAACAGCTCGTAAATGATCGACTTGAGATGCAGTTTCTTTGTAGTCAGCAACGGGAATCCGTCATCGATATTAAACCGCATCTGATAGCCAAACACACTGCGTGTGCCTGTTCCGGTGCGGTCGCTTTTTTGCACGCCATTCTCCTTTACATGGCGCAAGAGGTCAAGATATTGTTTCATTGTCGTTCTGTTTAGTCGGATTATAAGAGGTTGTTTCAGCCGAGGCGCACGAAGCCGTGGCATTCACTCCGGGAGGATTTATGCGCTGCATCATCGGCAACGACAGCTGCTTGCGGGTTATACGATAGAATATCGCATCGTCGGGACACACGGCAAGACAGTCAAAGCAGTTCACGCAGCGCGAGCCGTCGACCACGTGGTCATCCATATTTATGCACGATGCCTTGCACACGTGCTCACACTTGCGGCAATTGGTGCATACATCGGTGTCGATATCAATGTGCCACAGCGACTGTCGGCTGCACATCCCTAATACAGTGCCGATGGGGCATATCGAGTTGCAGTAGGTCCTGCCGTACAGCCATGCCGGAATACTCACCGACAGTAGAATCGCCCCCGAGAGCGCCGTGTAGAACACTCCGGCGGTTATGATCCTCACCTGCCCGAAATGCCAAAGTCCCGTCATCTCGCCAAGACGCGAAATGAGATTGCAGGCATATCCCCAGCACGGCTTCATCAGGTTGACCGCCGCCTGCCCGTAGATGCTGTAGGGGTCAACCAGGGCAGGGACGATAGTGACCTCGCCTATAAAGCAGGCGAGCACCAAAAGCAACGAGCCATAACGCCAGCGGTTGAGCGCCGGAGAATAATGATAGTCACGCAGCGTGCCCTTGCGGCTGTGCCGCCCCACGGCGCCAACTATGTCAAACCATGTGCCAAGCGGACACACCGACGAACAGTAGATGCGCCCAAAGAGCCATGCGGCAAGCACCCAGAACGCCGCCATGGTCACCGAAAGCGCCATAGCCATAGGGAAAATCTGGATTTTTGTAGCCCATGCCATATAGCGCGCCACAGCAGGTCCGTAACACACCCACAGCAGCGTGGTGGCGAAAAACACCGCCAACGACACAATGATTCTTACTATTTTCAGTCCGTTTCCCTTCATCCGGAATTGCCATGATTGACAAAGTTACGAAAAAACTTTACACCAATATAAAGAATTGTTGCATTATGATTGCTTGGAGCTACCCGAATTTTGCTAATTTTGCAACAGTATTATTTGCCATGGTCCGTAATACCCGGATTTATTATCACGTTGTAACGGTTTAGGCTTGCATAAAAAAGTATTTATATGAAAGAATTTTTCAAGATTATCAAGCGCTTCGTCCCGCCTTATAAAAAGAACCTCGCGCTCAACATAATCTTCAACATACTCGCCGCATTTCTGACTCTGTTCTCTTTTGCGGTTATAATCCCCATCCTGGAGATGCTTTTCGGCATAAAAGAGGGGCACTATGATTATATGCCTATGGATGCCGGATCGCTGAAGGATGTGGTGATAAACAACTTCTATTACTACACTCAGCTGATGATAGCCGACTGGGGACCATCGGGCGCCCTTGCCGGGCTCGCCGCTCTGCTCGTGGTGATGACCGGACTGAAAACCGGAGTCACCTACCTCAGTTCCTACTTCATCATCCCCATGCGTTCAGGAATAGTGCGCGACATACGCAACTATATGTATGACAAGATTCTGAACCTTCCCATCTCGTTCTTCACCGAAGCCCGCAAAGGCGATGTGATGGCGCGTATGACCGGCGACGTGGCTGAAATCGAGAATTCGATTATGTCGTCGCTCGATATGTTTTTCAAGAACCCCATCATGATCATCGTGTGCCTCGTGATGATGGTGGTCATCTCATGGCAGCTCACCGTGTTTGTGCTCATTCTTCTGCCGCTTGCCGGAGTAGTGATGGGACGCATCGGAAAAAGACTGAAACGCAAGTCGCTCGAAGGTCAGAACCAGTGGGGCGTGCTCATGTCCAACATCGAGGAGACCCTCGGAGGGCTGCGCATCATCAAGGCATTCAATGCCGAGGGGAAAGTCAGAAACCGTTTCCGCCGCGAAAACCAGGTGTTTTTCAACATCAGCAACCGCATAGCACGCCGCCAGTCGCTCGCTCACCCCATGAGCGAGTTCCTCGGCACTCTCACCATCGCGATCGTGCTATGGTTTGGAGGCACGCTCATCATCATGGGCACCTCATCGATCACCGCCCCGTCGTTCATCTACTACATGGTGATATTCTACAGCATCATCAATCCCGCCAAGGAGCTTTCCAAGGCAGTATATGCCATCCAGAAAGGACTTGCCTCAATGGAACGCGTGGATAAAATCCTCAATACCGACAATCCCATCAAGGATCCCGCCAAGCCACAGCACATCGACCACCTTAAGGGCGACATCGAATATCGCGACGTGACATTTGCCTACGGTGAGAAACCGGTGGTGGACGACGTGTCGTTGAAGATCCCCGCAGGAGCGACCGTGGCTATCGTGGGACAGAGCGGATCGGGCAAATCGACACTCGCCGACCTCCTGCCTCGATTCTACGACATCGACAAGGGGCAGATTCTTGTCGACGGCATCGACATACGCGACCTTAAAGTGCATGAGCTGCGCAGCTTCATGGGCAATGTGAATCAGGAGGCTATCCTGTTCAACGACACCTTCTACAACAATATCACTTTCGGCGTCGACAATGCCACCAAGGAGCAGGTGGAGGAAGCGGCAAAGATAGCCAATGCCCACGAATTCATCATCGAATCGGAACATGGCTATGACACCTGCATAGGCGACCGCGGATGCCGGCTCTCGGGAGGACAGCGCCAACGTCTCTCCATAGCCCGCGCCATCCTGAAGAATCCGCCCATACTCATTCTCGACGAGGCAACCTCGGCGCTCGACAGCCAGAATGAGAAGCTCGTGCAGACGGCACTCGACCGACTCATGAAGGACCGCACCACAATCGTGATAGCCCACCGCCTGTCGACCATCAAAAATGCCGACATGATATGCGTAATGAATGAAGGAAAAATCGTGGAAGCCGGCACCCATGACGAGTTGATCGCCAAAAACGGCTACTATAAGCGGCTCGTTGATATGCAGAAATTCTAACCATACACAATACCATATTTGCCATGTCAATCATCGAAGAAGGAAAGAAAATCGCCACCTGCAGCGATCATGCAGGCTATGAACTGAAAGGTATAATCGAAGGCTATCTTCTGTCGCAAGGGATAGAGTGTAATGACTTCGGCACTCACAGTGCCGACAGTTGCGACTACGCCGATTTCGCCCACCCCTGCGCCGAAGCCATCGAACGCGGCGTTAACTATCCGGGAATAGCTATATGCGGCAGCGGCAACGGCATCGCCATGACCCTGAACAAGCATCAGGGCATACGTGCGGCTCTGTGCTGGAATGTGGAGCTTGCACGTCTTGCACGCGCCCACAACAACGCCAATGTGCTTGTGCTGCCCGCACGATTCATCGAACCCACACTGGCACTCGCCATCGTCGACGAATTCCTCAACACCCCCTTTGAAGGCGGCAGACACGAAAACCGCATCAAAAAAATTCCCTGCTGCAAATAATCCACAATCAATTCAATATTGACGCGATAAGGCTAATGAGTCAAATGAGGCTTATTAGCCTTACTGCATTGTGTCCGGAAAAATCAACCAAGGCGCATTCGACAATATACACCATTCACACAAAATAAGGCATTTTTAATGATTGAACGAGCAAATTTCCAAATATTTGAAAAAAGATAAGTTAAATCCCGTAAAATATTGTATATTTATAAATAAAATTATGTATTTTTGTAATCGATGTATTATTCAGCCTTAAAGTTTTTTTGCTTTGTGTAATCCAATCATTAATAAATACAAGTTAGACATGAAAAAATTTTTACTCCTCTCAACACTTGCAGTAGCTATGACTGCAAATGCGGCTGACTACGGCACCTCGCCCGAAACGGCTGTTGACTTCCCGGGATTCTGGTCTCCTGATCAATCATTGGTAGATAACAAGACTGAAGTCTGGTTTAAATTCAAAGTGACAACTCAGAACGGTCGTCCCGCACTATATCCTTCAATGCCACCATCCGGTGAATATCAGGTATTCCAATGTGCCGATGGAACTATGGAGGCTCCCAAAAACTCAACCGGAGTTTATGTAGTTGAATCGGGAAAAGAATATCTCTTCAAACTTGTTCCCGGATCAACTGCCCCTGTGATGTTATCAGGCTTGGAATTTCGTGATGATAGCGAAAAAGGTGCGGAATACTATCCGATTGAAATTCCGGCAAACGAGATGAACCTGTACAAAAAACAGGCTCCCGGCACTACCGTATGGTATAAGTGTAATTTCGCATATCCATCAAATATCACTGCTTCATTCTTCAATATGCCCGTAATGGATGTTGAAAAGATTGTCGTAAAACATCAGGAATGCCCCGGCGGAATCAATGAAGGTTCTGCAATTTTGCCCGCTTACAATAAGGCAGGTACGAATATTGTAGGAATCACTGTATCAGCAGCAGCAACTGCCGAGGCGGAATTCATCCTTGCTCCTAATGCTATGGGTACATTCAACTGCGGTGCAAACCTCAGCCGCGGACCTAAATTGGGTCTTAACGAAGAAACCACTTATCCCAACGCTTATTGGACTGTCGACAAGGTATTTGAAGCACCCGAAGATGGCGAATACACCTTCATCAACCATGCAGCAAAGGGCTCGGAGTTGAATATCGGTAAAATAGTGAGAGGCGATGCTGACACATCTCCTTTCGGCAACAAGCTCTCTTGCGACTTCAGCGAGGGTGAAACCGCAATCGTTGGCGACAAGGATGCAATGATCGTAAAGACTCTTGCCAAGGGCGACCTCGTTGCAGTTCAGTCTGACGTATTCACCAAGCTCGAAGAAGGCGCTCCTTATCTTAAGGTAGTCAAAGGTAACGCCACCGGTGGCATCAACAACGTGGGCAATGACAATAACACTGTTGAGATCGTGGCACTCGGCGGAAAGAGCTTCTCGATCAACAACGTGCTCCTCGCAGGCGGCGCCAAGGTTGTGGCTTACGACATGAACGCCCGCAAGGTAGCCGAGACTGCCGTAGCAGCCGGAACCGAATCGCAGGTGATCACTCTCGATGTTCCCTCTGGCATCTACCTCATCGTTGTCTATGGCGCCAACCGCTCTGCTTCGGCAAAGGTGGTCGTAGAGTAATCGCGTTTTATCCCTAACCAAAATAACCGGACACAGCCCGCAAATAACGGCTGTGTCCGGTTCACTTGACAAAACTACCTTTACCGGCACACAGTTTCAGCCGGTGAATTATTGACCATACCCCAAAATCACTCATCTTTTAAGTGTGCGTGTTTATGCAGCGGATTATCACATTTATCACATTATTTGCAGCAGTGGCAACAGTCAATGGAAAAACCATCGATGAAAACGGAGCCTGCCGCATTGCCGAGGAGTTTCTGCAATCCCGAGGCATACATACAACCTTGAATGCCACTTACCTTGAAAACTTACAGCAATCAAGAGCGGAAGGCTACGACGCCCCCTACCACATTTTCAACCTGACGGAAGGAGGATTCATAATCATAGCCGGCGACGACCGCGCCAAAACGGTGCTCGCCTACAGTCTTGAAGGCTCCTTCGACTCATCATTGATTCCCGAACCGTGCCGCCAATGGCTCGATCAATATGCCACGGAGATAAACTCCGTAGCCGGCACATCGCTTGCGACAGCGACCACGGAAACCGAATACCCGAAAGAAATAATAGCCCCTCTCATAAAGACTACATGGAGCCAGGAAGCTCCATTCAACAACAGTTGTCCTACTGACGCATCATCAGGCAAAAAATGCCTCACAGGATGCCTGGCAACCGCTTCTGCGCAAATAATGAACTTTCACCAGTATCCTCTGAAAGGAACAGGAACAATCACCTACACCGATCCAAAACAGAAAGTGGAGCGCATGATGGATTTCACCTCGCGCGGAGATTTCAACTGGACAAACATCACCGGACGAAACCCGATTCCGGTAAGCACACAGGAATGCGATGCCGTTGCCGAACTTATGCTTCAAGTGGGTCATGCCATGAAGATGCAATATTCACCATCGACAAGCATAGCCTATCTCAACGATGCGGCATTCGCCCTTATCAAGACATTCAACTACTCACCCAACATACACCGCTACGAAAGAGCCTACATCCATGCCGATGAATGGATGAAGCTGCTTGTTGCCGAACTGTCGGCTAACCGCCCGATACTATATGACGGACGCAGCTCGAAATCGGGAGGTCATGCATTCGTGTGCGACGGATATGACGGCAACGGTATGTTTCATTTCAACTGGGGATGGGGCGGCATGAGCAACGGCTATTTCGCACTGTCGGCTCTGACCCCCACAAGCGGCGACGGCATTCAGGACTACACAGGTGAGCAGGTGGCTGAATGCGGAATTATGCCAGCCGATGCTGCCGGAAGCGTGCCGCAGACCAAACATCTCGCCGGAATATACAGCCTGAACGTGTTCACATCCAAGACCGAGGTATACTCTGATGAAAACACCTATTCAGGCAAAGCCGATAAATCAGGATTCATATTCTACTGCTTGAATCTCGGGCATTACAAGTTCAAGGGCGAAATATACGCCACCATCGAAACCGGTGGAGAAATAACACCCATAAGCACCAAGTGGTCGGGCGAGATAGCCGCCGGTGACAACACCCCCGTAACTCTATACATCCCCTCATCACTTGCCGACGGCACCTACACTGTAAGCTTCCACTACCGCCTTGAGGGCGATGACAGCTGGCACTCGATGAAAAGCCGTTACAGCACTCCGTATCAGGCTGCGGTTAAAGTGAGCGGCGACGATGTGACATTCGGAAAGGATGCCTTATCGTCAATCGTGTCAATAGAGAACGATACTTCCATAGAGCTCGCCGTGGCACAGGGAAGCATCAAAATCAGTTCGGAAAGCGGACTCCGGCAAGTGATTCTGTGCGATATAAGCGGCAGAACCGTCGTCAACCTCAACAATTGCGGCGACAATGCCTCAATCGACACATCGGCACTCAGCCACGGCGCCTATATCCTCCAAGCCACCACCAACAATAACAATCGCATAACACGAAAAATCATCTTATAAACCATGCATATCACCATTCACAATATCAAGGGCATCGCCATCACAGCGTGCTCATTGTTGCTGCCGGCAATAGGCTATGCAAGTGTTTCTGACGCCGCAGCACCGCGTCATGCAGCCGCACCGGCAAGCGCCTCGGTAAAAGGACAGATTGTCGATGACCAGGGAGAACCGGTCATGGGAGCCACCGTTATGGTAAAAGGCACATCGATAGGCACAAGCTCGGATCTCGACGGAGCATTCTCGCTATCGGTTCCCGAAGGAAGAAAAATCACGCTGTCGGTAAGCTACATCGGCATGAAACCGGCGGAGTACACCGTTAAGCCGGGCGAAAACGTGACGATAACTCTCCAGCCCGACGCCAATGTGCTCGACGAAGTGATTGTGTCGGGATTCCAGACCATATCCCGTGAACGCTCCACAGGCTCGGCAATCGTGATCAACAAAGAGAAGATAGGAAAAATCCAGGCGCCCAACCTCAGCTCAAAGCTCGAAGGTATAACCCCGGGACTCACGATGTACAACAATCAGATGAGCATACGCGGAACATCGTCATTCTCCATCGACAGCACTCCACTGCTGGTGATCGACGGACAACCCGCCACCGGAACCACGCTCAATGACATCAACCCCGACATCATCGCGAGCGTGACTGTGCTGAAGGATGCCGCAGCCACCTCACTTTACGGTGTGAGAGCATCCAACGGCGTGATTGTCGTAACCACTAAAAACGGCAACGATTCACGCCTTGACACCAATGCCTCGGCAAGCTTCTACCTCAATCCGGTGCCTTCGCTCGACTACCAGAAATATGCCTCAACAAGCGATATCATCGACTTCCAGAGCGAATTTCTCACCACCAATCCCGACTATATCCAGAACCCGTCGGCTTACTTCTCGACCCTCACCGGCAAGAACAACGCCAAATACATGAACCAGGTGGATATGCTATATTACCGCCTGTCGAAAAACGAAATCAGCGAACGCGACGTGACCGAAGGGCTCAACGCCCTGCGCCGCAACGATTATCGCCGCGAATACCGCGACCATCTGCTGCGCAACAGCCTCACCCAGGATTATAATCTGTCAATATCCAAGGGTGGCGACAATTACGGATTCTATGCTGCCGCACGCTATCGCAAACTCGGTCTTTACAACAAGCATGACAGTGACGACCGCCTGTCGCTCTACCTCAAGAACGACCTGAAGATAACCAAGTGGTTCAACCTCACCCTCGGAGCCGACATATCATTCAACCGCGCCGCCTACTCGCAGGCATCATACATGGGTGAGACCGACGCGATGGCATACGACGCTCTTTACAATGCCGACGGAACCCTCTCCTACCGCTACCCCTACAATCAGCTCCTCGCCGAGGAGGTGGGAAGCACTCCGGGCTTGCAGCACATGGGCTACAACGCCATCGAGGAATCCCGTAACAATATGTACAAGACCGACAATCTTTACATGAAATACTTCATCCAGGCAGGTTTCGACATAACACGTGATCTTGACTTTGAAGTGAAATTCCAGTATGAGAAGCGCAAGCTCGACGGAAAAGAGTATGACGAAGCCGATTCCTACATGATGCGCTCCATGGTCAACGAATTTGCATCGACCGGCTCCAACGGCAACCTCGTCTACAACATTCCGCAAGGGGGCAGACTGTATATGTACAACGCCTCTTACGACTACTACAACCTTCGCGCCCAAGCCAACTATAAAAAGACTTTTGCCGAAAAACATGACGTGACCGCCCTTCTCGGAGGCGAGATAAGACAAGATCATTCAGAAAGCCATTCAGGCGAACGATTCGGATATGACGACCAGAAGCTCACCTATACTCAGGTCGACTGGAAAACCCTCTCCACCAACGGCGTGGTGGGACAACTCTATTCCACCCCTCGCCGCCGATCGGAAAATCTCTCGCTCTCCGACATCAAGCACCGCTATGTGTCGGCATACTTCAACCTCGGCTACATCTATGACGCCCGTTATGCCTTGAATGCAAGCGTGAGAGTCGAGCAAGCCGACCTCTTCGGCTCCGATCCAAAATACCGCTACCGCCCGTTATGGTCGGTGGGAGGAAGCTGGAACATCTCCAACGAAGAGTTCATGAAAGATTTTTCATGGATCAACACATTGAAGCTCCGCGCCACCTACGGTATCACCGGAAACGTCGACCAGTCATCATCGCCCTACCTGCTCGCGGCATTCGGCACATCGCTCTACACAAGCCAGCAGATAAGCATGATTCTCACGCCCCCCAACAGCTCGCTGCGTTGGGAACGCACCTCCACCTTCAACGCCGGTGTGGACTTCCGCCTGTTCAACCGCCTGTCGGGTAGCATTGACGCTTACCGCAAGTACAGCTCGGACCTGCTCGTGAACAAGCGCATCGACCCGTCGCTGGGATTCAACGGTATGGCTCGCGCCAACAACGGCGAGATGAAGAACACCGGTGTGGAGCTCAACCTGTCATACGACTGGATAAGCACCCGCGACCTTGTGTTCACCACATCATTATCGGCGGCATACAACAGCAACCGCATTGAGAAAGTGGACTATGAGCCCACCGACGCGCTCGACATGATGCGTGAACCCGGGTCCAACTACCGTATAGGCGACACCTACAACTCGCTCTATGCCTACAAATATGCGGGACTGACCGACACCGGCCGCCCGTCGGTTTATGACGAAAACGGAGAGATATCCTCGGTTAAGTCAGTGCGCAATGTCGGTGCCGTGGTGTGTGTGGGACAGCTCACCCCAAAATGGAACGGCGCCCTCAACCTCGATCTGCGCTGGAAAGGGCTCAACGTATTTGCCAAGATTGTATATTACACCGGACACTCATTGCGCCGCGATGTGCCCACCCTCTATGACTCTGCTGAAAAAATCGCGAGCGGAGCCGTTCATAAGGACATCGCCGACCGATGGACTCCCGACAACACCAACACACGCATCCCGGCGATAGGCTTGCACGACGACACCGGCGAAAGCAACTACCAGTGGAAGTATGCCGACGTCAACACTTGCAGCGCGTCATTCGCAAAACTGCGCAATGTGGGCGTGTCCTACACTTTCCCCAAAAAGCTGTTGACCCGCACAAAATTCCTCAAAGGCGCCACCTTGCGTTTCCAGGTAGACAATCTCTGCCGCTGGACAGCCAACAAGTATGACATCGATCCTGAGGCGTTCAACGCCAATACGGGCACACGCTCATCGCTCACAAATTCAGGCACCACAAAGCCCACCTATATATTCGGCGTGAACATCAATCTCTAATCTCACAGCACTACAGAATATGAACTTGAAATTATCATATATAAGCATCCTGCTCGCCGCTGCCGGCGTGCTATCATCATGCGACAGCTATCTCGACATAGAGCCTAAGGGCAGAACCCAGCTCACTACTACCACCGACTATCTGGGACTTCTCGAAGAGATCTCACCCAACTATGATCACAGCAACAGCTGGACCATGTGTGACGAAGCGTCGTGGTACATACTCGGCGACCTTGAGCGTTACACGGTGCCGTTGCGTTCGGCTGCATACTTCTGGGATGAGTCGGTCGACCGTTGCTCCTACACCATCGACAGCGAACTTTATAACAACTGCTACAGCCGCATCACCAACTACAATGCCATAATCTCCAATATCGACAAAGCCGACGGTCCAGAAAGCGAGAAAGAACTCGCCATGGCTCAGGCGAAAGCGATGAGAGCTTACAATTACTTCTTCCTCGTCAACACATTTGCCCGCCCATATAATCCCGCCACCGCCGAAAGCGAACCGGGCGTGATAGTGCGCGAGAAAATGTTTGAGAGCATTGAGGATGAAGGTATCCAGCAGAGCGTGGCTTACACCTACCGCTTCATAAAGCAGGACCTCGTTGACGCTATCCCCACACTGCCCCACAAGGCTATCAACAGTTTCCGCCCCGACCGCACATTCGGATATGCCCTTAAAGCCAAGGTACATCTTTTCATGAGGGAGATCGACGAGTGCATAGCGGCTTGCCGGGATGCGCTCGATGAAGCTGCGGCAGGCGGCCATCAACTGTGGGACATGAACGCTGAGTATAACCGCTATGGCCCGATGCTGCTGAACGCCTACGGCATCGACATGGCTATAGATGATCCGAGATACGGCTACATCAACCCCACGATTGAAAATATCTGGAAAAACGCCATCACATACAATTATGACGGAGCCGAAAACCTGCTGTATCAATTCGGCACCACCTACACCGACCCCTACTCGATGTATGTGACAAAACGTGTGCTCGATCTCTTTGAACAGAACGCCGATATGCGCTACCGTTGCTGCATAAGATACAACCGCACTCATGACACCGCACCGGAAGGTGACCGTGAATTTGCAACACTGAGCATACGCTGGAATCCGGGCGGAATGCGCCTATCGGAGGTCTACCTGATGCTTGCCGAGTGCTACGCCCGCAAAGGCGGACCGCAGAACATAGCGCTTGCCATGCAGTATCTCGACACTCTGCGTTCTCACAGGCTCATAGCCGGGAAATATACCCGTCTCACGGCAAGCACCGACGAAGAGGCGCTGCGTCATGTGAGAGAGGAACGCAAACGCGAACTGTTTCTCACCTGCAACGGATTTTTTGACATGCGCCGCTTCTGCGTCGAGTTCAACGAGACAGTCACCAAGGAGATAAACGGCACCACCTACAGCATAGGTCCTGACTCTCACCTGCTCACTTATCCGTTCCCTCTGAAAGCAATGCAAACCAGCAAGTTAATCCAAAATAGCAAGTGACACTTATGAAATTTCAACTTATTTTATTGTCAATCGCTCTGACTGCCTGTGGTTCTCAAGAGATGAAAACCACCACGGTCACCATAAAAAGCAATCAGCCAAAAGTGTATTTCCAACCGGAAAACAGTCTTGGCTACAATCAGATCGAAACCGCCGACACTACGTTAACTCTCGACATCGACATTCCGGCGTACTACTCTATCATGGGAGGAAACGCCCAGAAAACAGTCTACGTAGCTCCGGGCTCAACCACCAATATCGAGGTCAATGACAGCGGCATCACAATCACCGGCGACTTAAGCGCTGAAAATGAATTTGCCAATGCCAACCGCTATCTGTGCCGCACACCCGACTCAATCGAGATATATTCACCGAAATGGGTGGACTATCAGACAGCCGAAGTGGCGCGTCTGTCGCAAATGCTTGAAGAATCGGGGCTTGACAGGGACTTCATAGACACCCATAAACTGTATTATCTACAGACATTCCTCAACCAAAGGCTTAACGGGCCTCGTCTTGACAATCTTTTCGGATCCTCGAAAAGCTCTCTTTCCGAAAATTACTATGACTTTCTGGATTCATTGCGGTTCAACAATCCGAAACTGCTGTCGCAACCGAAGTGGTTTGAAATCGTCAACGGGGCGCTCTCTCAGATGGAGTCACACGCATTTATCCCGGTAGACAACGAAAACTACATGAGCATTTATGCCGACAGGATTGATGACGGCAATTTAAAATCAAAGTATCTCATACGCTTGCTTGATCTGGTGCTGAAAAGCGGATACACCAATGACTTCACAAATCAGGTTGAGAAAATAAGACCCATGATCATCCCGGCAGACACAGCCGCACTGTCGGCACTTGTCGATTCATGCGCCAAACTGCGTGAACTTGAAACCCCGGTGGCTCGCGGCAAGCAGATACCTGAATTTACGGCAAACACTCTTTCCGGCAAAGAATATTCCATCTCAGATTTCAAGGGCAAGCTCACGGTAATCGATTTCTGGTACACCGGATGCATCCCCTGCAAAGCTGAAGTGCCGTATTTCGAAAAGCTCGCCAAGGAGCTGGATGGCAAAGATGTGCAATTCATTTCCGTATCACTTGACACAGGCGATGAACTTATTGCCGAATGGAAGAAAGTGATGAAAGCCAAACCTGCCGACTCACGTGTGCTCGGACTCAATCTTCCCGATGGGTTCAATTCTGACCTTCTGCCAAAGCTGCAAATAAACAAGGTGCCACGAATAATGCTTATCGACAAGGAGGGAAAAATCATCGATTCCTATGCAAAACGCCCCTCCGACCCCAAACTCAAGCAACAGATTGAAGCTCTCCTATAAAACCCAATTGATGATTCAATAAACACGAGGAGGCTGCGCCATTAAATAGCGCAGCCTCCTGTTGTTTTATCACTGAAACGATGAACGGCAGACTACTTGTCGTCCATAGCCATATAATGCTGGTAGGGATGATCGCAACCGGGACATTTTGCGGGTGGCTCGGTGCCGTAGTGCACATAACCGCACACAAGACACTGCCAGTTGATAGGTGTGTCGCGTTTCCATACGGTACCATCCTTAACTTGCTTCAAATAGCGCTGGAAACGATCGTGGTGGAATTTTTCCACAGCTGCGATAGCAAGGAAATGGCTTGCAATGTCATCAAATCCTTCAGAAGTTGCCACCTTAGCCGCTTCTTCGTAATATTCATAACCGTCGACCGACTCTTCCTTGATTGCTACAGCAAGATTGGAAGCTGTGTCGCCGAGGAATCCGGCATCTACGCCGCCATTGCAGGTAGCCTCTACATCGGGGAGGAATTTCAAGAACACCTTGGCATGACGGAGTTCATTGGCGGCAGTTTCACGGAAAATCACACCTATCGGGAAATACAATTCTTTATCAGCCTGTTGTGCATAGAATGTGTAACGTGCATAAGCCTGTGTTTCCGCTGCAAAAGAGTTAACCAAATACTGTTCGGTCTTTGTGCCCTTCACACTTTTTGTTGTACTCATAACTTTACGTTTTTTTGAATTCTGGTTTCTAATTCAAACAACTGTTCAGCTATTAAAGTTTAGCCCGCCGTAAATATTAACGCGGCCGTGTCGAAAAACCAACACAGCCGCGTTATAAAGATGATTGTTATAGATCGTTTATTTAGCTATCGGACAACCCTGGCAACGCTCTGCAATCTGGGTGAAGAAATCGTTGCCCTTGTCATCAACGAGAATGAATGCGGGGAAGTTTTCCACTTCGATTTTCCAGATAGCCTCCATTCCGAGTTCCGGGTATTCAAGGCATTCCACCTTCTTGATGCTGTTAGCGGCAAGAATTGCGGCAGGACCGCCGATGCTGCCCAAATAGAAACCGCCGTGCTTGTGGCAAGCATCGGTCACCTGCTTGCTGCGGTTGCCCTTGGCAATCATCACCATTGATCCTCCGGCAGCCTGGAACTGGTCAACGTAAGAGTCCATACGTCCGGCAGTAGTGGGACCGAACGAGCCTGAAGGCATTCCTTGCGGAGTCTTGGCAGGACCTGCATAATAGATGGGGTGATCCTTCAGATAGTCGGGCATAGGCTCGCCGGCATCAAGACGCTCCTTGATCTTGGCATGAGCGATGTCACGACCCACTATGATGGTGCCGTTGAGCGACAGACGGGTCGATACGGGATATTTGGTCAATTCGGCAAGAATCTCAGGCATCGGACGGTTAAGATCGATCTTAACCGCATTTCCCTCGCCCTGGTTGCGGAGTTCTTCGGGAATCAACTCACCGGGATTGGTGTCGAGCTTCTCAATCCAAAGACCATCCTTATTGATTTTAGCCTTCACATTACGGTCGGCAGAACAGCTTACGCCAAGACCCACGGGACATGACGCGCCGTGACGCGGCAAACGTATCACCCTGATGTCATGAGCGAAATACTTTCCACCGAACTGAGCGCCGAGACCTATCTTCTGAGCCTCTTTCAGCAATGTCTGCTCAAGTTCCACATCGCGGAAAGCGCGTCCGTATTCATTGCCTGAAGTGGGAAGATTGTCATAATACTTCACTGACGCCTTCTTGACAGTGGCGAGATTCATCTCAGCCGATGTGCCGCCAATCACAAAAGCGATGTGGTAAGGAGGACAAGCAGCGGTGCCAAGAGACTTCATTTTCTCAACGAGGAACGGCACCAACTTCTCGGGGTTCAACAGAGCCTTGGTCTCCTGATAGAGATAGGTCTTGTTTGCCGAGCCGCCACCCTTGGCTACGAACAGGAATTTATATTCATTGCCATCCACGGCATAAAGGTCGACCTGTGCGGGAAGATTGCAGCCGGTATTGACCTCGTCATACATATTCAACGGCGCATTCTGTGAGTAGCGCAGATTATTTTCAGTATAAGTGTCGTATACCCCGTGGTAGAGTTCTTTTTCATCGCCACCGCCGGTAAACACATTCTGACCCTTCTTTCCGATAACGATCGCTGTACCGGTATCCTGACAGAACGGAAGCTGACCCTTTGCGGCAATCTCAGCGTTGCGGAGCATGGTGAGCGCCACAAACTTATCATTTTCACTTGCTTCAGGGTCATGAAGTATTTTTGCCACCATGGCGTTATGTTCACGACGCAGCATGAATGCATTGTCATGAGTTGCCTGACGGGCAAGCACTCGCAGAGCCTCCGGCTCAACAACAAGCATCTCGTTGCCGTTCCAGTTCTCAACCTTCACATAATCGGAGGTCAAGTGGTAGTATTCCGTAGTGTCAGCCGACATCGGGAACATCTCTTGATATACAAACGGTTTTTGTGCCATAAGAAAAGAATTCTTTAAAATTTACATTGTTGCAAAGATACAAATAAGTAGGGCTCAAAACCAAATTTATTTGAAAATTGCCACCTTAAATATTTTCGAAATATTCTCACGTCTTGAGCGTTCAAAAAAATTAAAAAGAAGGATTAATTCAGTTTTTTTGAAATTTTTCATGCGAAAACTTGCATAATAATCTTTTGATTATTACATTTGCAATGTCTTAAGAAAGACAAATGAGTTCATTGAAAGGTTTAAATGACCGGATAGAAATTCTCAATGAGATGAGATTCTATCTCCGATATGAGAAAAGCCTTCTTGAAGAAGGGTGGCTTTCCGAATCGGACTTCTTGGAAATTGTGGAGCGCCTCATCAGAGAGTATGCCGCAATTTTACTTTTAGAGAAGTGACAGTCTTGGTTCTCCGCTTTATTGCGGAGAACTTCTTTCAATGACTCATCTAATTTCTTAAGACTTTTTTTGATTTAAAATACTATTATCATATATGAAGCCTGAATTTAAAAATTTGCTTGACTCAATCGCCTCACAACCCGATTTGGCTCCAAATGTCACAGACAGTTTGATGTCTAAAGCATTCGCTCTCGCCGAAACTCCGGAGGAAAAGAGAGAGGCAGGGAAATATCTGACAGAATCCATAAGCCGCAGGAAGCGCCCTGACATTAGCGTAAAAGAGCATCTTGGCGATATGGCTGATGCTTTGAATCTTTCATATATTGCCAAGCATTATTTCAATAAAGATCGCACATGGCTGTATCAACGTCTTAACAAATCAACTGTCAATGGCAAGCCGGCTTCATTTACCAATGCCGAATTGCACACACTATCACAATCACTCGAAGAATTAAGCCAACAACTTCATTTAATATCAACCCAATTAACTCGTTAAATTTTTCTTAAGACAGGCATCCCCTTCTTTGTAGAACTCAAAGGCAGGGGATGTTTTTTTATGTCCAAAACAAGTAATGGCACTCATTTCTGAATGCCATTACTTGTGTATAAGATTGTATCCGCTTTAGTGACGCACCAGTTTCACTGTCGAGTTGAGACCACCGGCAACGGTGTCCCATCCTGAGTAATCGCCCTTCTTGTAGCCGATACCCACGAGATTTATCTCTTTGAATTTGCGCCATTTCACACCGGCGCGGTCAAGAGCCGCGATACGGTTGGCAGGAAGGTTAGTGACTTCAATGCGAAGTTCATTCTTACCCTTCTTGAGAGCGTCGCCACAACTGATGGTGAATGGCACCGCCCACGCACAGCCGAGATATTTGCCGTTGAGATACACCCGGGCACTCTCACGCACATCTCCGAGGTCAATGCTCCAATCACCGTCCAGCTGCTTTTTATCCATATTGAACGTGGTGGTATAGATTCCTGTTCCGGCAAGATCATTAAGCTCTTTGTCGCCAAGCTGCGTCCAGGGTTTCAGCCCGTTGAGCTTGAAACTGCGCTTGACATCGGGAACTGATTCAGTGAATGACAATTTCCATTCACGATCCGACAGATTGATAGTGTCGGGACGCGACACATGGCTGAAACGCTTGGGAAGATTGAGCTTGTGGTCATACGTCTGAAGAATACGCGACTCTCCCGAACGGAAATCCATCATGATTTTTCCATCAGCCACCTCGGCTGCGTAAATATCTCCGGTCATAGGATCAAACCATGCGGCATCGACAAAATCCACGGCAAGAGGCACGGCTTTGCTCACATCATCGGGAGTGAGGTTGGCGATGAAATAGTGGTGTCCTCCGTCATTGCTGCGACGTATGGCACGCAACTTGAGATCAGTTCGTGCCGGTTCCGATTTAGCACCGGCTTTTATGGCGTTTTTATCCACGCCCATTATGATTGTCGCGCCCTGAGCCTTCAATGAATCAATATGAGCCTGAAGAGCCGGAGTCAGCTTGCCGCTGCCGGGAATGATGAGTCCACGGTAACGTGTTCCTGCTGCAGTGGTGAGCATTCCGTCCTTGAATTCGGTGGTCATGAGATACTTGTCGCTTATATAGTCGCAGTCAAATCCGAGGCTGTCGATCTCAAGGATGCTTTTAATGAATCCCGGAGCCTTTTTCTTCATGCCATGTATGTCAAATGTGAGGAACAAGCCTTTGGTGCTGTTGGAAAGACGTTCACGCCACATATCGCGCACAGGGAGATACACCAGATAGTCATTGTCGGGATTTCCCATCTGAAGGAAGCTCTGGCAGCGTGTGATATACTCATTCAGAGCAGGAGCGTCGCGCCATATCGTATTGGTGGGGCTCATGTCGACCGATGCGTAGAATTTCCATCCCGGCCAGGCATCCTCACGCGGAGAGTAGGTAGTGCCGTGATAGAACATGTGGTTCACACCGCAGGTGAACATCAAGTCGATGTCGGGCTTCATCTGCGACAGCGAGGTGCGGAAGTGCTCAGTGAGCCAAGTGAAGGTCTCGCTCGATGTGAACGGCTTGCCGGTGATGTGGGCTGCCGACGACGCATACTTCAACATCGACACATCGCTGTCATTGGGGCGAGTGAATCCCTCATCGGTGCGCAGACCCTTTATTCCGAAGTCCGACAGTCCGAATCCTTCTATTTCAGGGACATCGACAGCGGCATAGAGGTCAATCAGATTTGCAGGCGAGCCATGAGCCTGATTACGGGTCTGTGATCCTTTCTCGTGAGCCCACTGCGTCCATTGCTCGGTAAAGTTTTCAAGAAGCATATCGGCAAGCGTCTCGCGGTAGTCGCTCAACGCGGCATTGCCGTCATCCACCAGCCCGAGCAATTCAGGAAGCTTGTCCTGAAGTTTGTAGCCACGACGGCGCTCAAATTCAGCAAAAAGCGTGGGGGTCCAGTTGGCTCCGTAGACCTCATAGCTGTCATTGAAAAAATTGTGGGGATAGGCAGCATGACGCGAATCAAACGCCTGTCCGAATTTATCAAGATATTTCTTCACCACATTGCGGTCAAAGTGGTCAATCACGTAACCCTCTCCTCCGGGAGCGGCACGTTTCACCTTCTGGCGGGTGCGGCTTTCAAACACTCTTATCACCTCATCCTCGCCCGATGGAAGTGTGCGTCTCGACGTGGCTATCAGCTTGGCGATATCCTCCTCTTTAGGACCTACACCTTTCACGGGAGCTTCACCTGCCGCAACAGTGTCGACAAGGAATATAGCCTTGCAGGCTGCGTCCTCGATGGGCACTTCCGGACCGCCAAAAGGCCAACCTGTGCCTTGATTCATATCAACAAGCATTCCATCGGCAGCGGCTTCAGCCTGAACCACACGCAAGGCATCCATCCAGGCATCCGACAAAAACGGAATCTCATTGGCGTCATTGCCTTGCACTCCATAGATGGGGGTTATCTCCACCGAGCCAAGTCCGGCTTTGGCATACTCGCCGATGTTATATCTGAGATTGGCTGAATCGACCGCCGATCCCATCCACCACCAACGGGCGCCCGGACGGGCTTCCTGTTTCACCGCAGGCCATTGCTGGGCAACAGCCGATAGTGCGAAAAGCATTCCACACGAGATAAGAGCTAATTTCTTCACTGCTATTTTAGGTATAAGATTAGTAAGTTTTTTGCAAACTTACGCAAAAAACTTGACTTATCGTTGCGGCAACGCCGGTAAATCAATTAAATTTGCACATTACAATAACGAAAATCCACTCTACGATGAAAACTAAATACGCGTTTCTGCTGCTACTGATCATCTCATCGCTCACCTTGCTACCCTTTTTAGGCGAGGCGCTCTTCTATTCCAAAGGAGAACCACGCGAGGCTATTGTAGCCGTATCCATGCTTCAATCAGGCAACTGGATTCTACCGATAAGCAATGGCGACATGATTCCCTACAAGCCGCCGTTCATGGCTTGGTGCATAGCGGCAGTGTCGCTTCCGTGGGGACACGTGACTGAATACACGTCGCGCCTCCCGTCGGCAATCGCGTTGATAGCACTGGTGATGTGGACTTTCATGTTCTATGTGAAACGTGCCGGCAAAGGCAGAGCGCTGTTGACGGCATTTCTGCTGCTCACATCATTTGAGGTGTATCGTGCGGGGTTTGCCTGCCGCGTGGATATGCTGCTCACCCTGTTCACCGTGGGAGCCATCTACTCGTTATACGCCTATTGGGAACGCGGCATGAAAGGAATACCCTTAGTGGCGATACTCATGATGACCGGAGCATTTCTCACCAAAGGTCCGGTGGGCGTGGCGCTGCCGTGCGGCGTGATGGGGCTGTTCATGCTGCTGCGTGGTGAACGCTTCTGGAAAGTCCTCGGGCTGCTCACATTGTGGGCAATCGTTTCGTGCCTGATACCGGCGGCGTGGTATGCAGCCGCATTCCAACAGGGCGGAGAACAGTTCCGCGAACTCATGATGGAGGAAAACGTGGGACGCATGACCGGCAACATGAGCTATGAGTCGCACGTCAATCCGTGGCACTACAATGTGATGACACTTGTAGCGGGATTCCTCCCCTACACATTGCTGCTATTGTTTTCACTGGCGGTGGTGTTCCGTCACTACCGGTTTCACAAGCCTGCCGACGGGTTCATCAAGTCGTTCTTCCGTCTTGAGCCGGTGACCATGCTGTCGCTTGTGGCAGCCGTGGCTATCTTCCTGTTCTATTGCATTCCGGCAAGTAAGCGCAGCGTGTATCTGCTGCCCATGTATCCGTTCACGGCATTTTTCATCGCCGGCTACATCCAGTATCTTGCCAATGTATCAAAACGCACCATTAAGGTATATTCATCCGTAATATGCGTGGCAGCGATACTGCTTTTCGGGGTGTTCTTGTTGCTGCAATGCGGAGATTTCCCCTACAGCCGCCTTTCGGGAAAACACGCTCTTGAAAATGCGCTTTACGTCACTGCCCTATCTCAGCATTTCCCCTTTATCAAGTGGATAATAGCCGAAATACCGGTTGTATTGGCGATTATATTTTTCATAAAACTTCGCCGTATGTCGGGCTACAGCGCTCTCGGATGGTGCATTGCCGTGACTGTAACACTCTACTGGGCATTTGCCGGAGTCTACCAGCCGACGGTGCTCAACACCAAGAGCGACAAACGCATAGCCACCGCTCTTGCCGAACTGCAACCTGAAGGAAACCTCTATGCCTACACCGCGGACTATAACACCCGCTTCTACGGCGTGAACTACTACCTTGACGACCGCCTAAAGAGCATCGCCACCGCTCCTGAGGGCGACTCCGGCTACATGATCATCACCGTGGACGATGGCAAAACATACCTGCCCGAAAATGCCTCAAAATACGACTTCTACCTCCTGAAGCATTTCCGCACCCGCAGTTGCGACCTGCGCCGCCAAGTGCTCCTCCTCAAGTTCACCCCCAAGAAATAACATTCGGCACGGTTAACATCCCTATTTTGAGTCGGCTTCTACCGCTGGTATTATTGCTTCTCGTATTCGGCAAGAATGTGTTCAACGTCTTCTATGCCTATAAATACAGACGCATACAAATTATCACGTTCCTACTGCTCTGATATAGTGCACATCTCAAAATAATTTCGTAATTTTGCGTATATAATAGCCTCGATATGATAACAAAAGATGAAGTTTTGGAATTGCTGACATCAACCGAGACCTATCGGGTTGAGCGCACAATCAGCACCGGCAACATGGACAAGTTCTGTGAGGCTATTTGTGCGTTTGCCAACGATATGCCCAACTCTCGTAAAAACGGCTATCTCATTATCGGGGCACATGACGATGGAAAGTTGTCAGGATTGAAAGTGGACGATGCTCTGA
>CAJUTE010000017.1 GCA_910589555.1 uncultured Muribaculum sp. | reverse complement strand
CATATCTTCATTTTTGCAAAAGTCTCAAATGAAAATCTTAAGTTAATAGCATTGAGTGGTCACCCTCAGTGTTATGGGAGTCAAGCGTGTTGCTCTCAATCACCAGAAGCGCATCATCATACCACGCCCCTATCGTAGCCGACTTCCACGCAAGCAGGTCATGGTCGATATGACCGCGCCACTGAGCCACCACCTCAGGCATCCCCGACTCGCCCATCCGGTCAAGCACGCTTATCACCGAGAAATCGCTCCGTGCCGACCGTCCGCCTATATCCACCGCCACCACATAGCGTCCGCTGCCGCAACACCCCTCAGGCACGCGCCACACCTTCAGCTTACCGTGGCAATCCTCCACAAATTTTATCCCCTCCATCGCTCCTATTCCGCGCAAGAAGTTTCCCCGCAGCTCCCCGCACATAGCCGGAGCCTCGCATCCACGCCTCAGCTCACCAATCTTTTCAAGCGAGAAAACTCCGGTGCCCGTGTTGGCAAATGCCTCCACATCATCAGTGGGATACTCAGCCGCCATCCGCTCCGCGCTGCCATACTCACGCAGCTTGTCGCGATACCACTGAATCTGCTCAAGCGTGCAGCCATGCTTGTCCCACAACCTCCGTTCATAGTCGCTCAGCGACCTCCACAGCTTCTCGGCATCGGCGACCTCCGCGCTGTAAAGCTCAATCTCATACCACGGCACAAACACCGCCGTCTTGTCGCTCTCCCCACGGCATGAACGCAGCCACTCGCTGTGAAAATAATTACCCACGCCGTTGGCGGTACTCTCAAGCACTATCAGCGTGTCAGGCTCACGAAGAATGCTGCCGCAGATGGCGCCGATAAACTCATCGGGCGAACGCATTGCCGAGCTGTTCCAGAACGCCACCTCACTCAGATGAGCCATAGCGAAATCAAAGCCCCTCACAGCCTCCTGACGCTCGCTTGACCCGAGTGTCACCCTGCACCCTCGCCCCTCGATGACACGCGTGTTCTGTGTCCGCTCAAACCCCGCAAATCCCGGCGCCGCGTCCCCCTCCCACAGCTCCTCGGGATAATTACGCAGCATCTCGGCATACATCCCGCGTATTCCTGCCGCCGTGTCCTTCACATGAGCACACACCAGCGAGTGCCAGTTATGCCGCCGCGTGGTCTGCATCCACGCCATATACATCTGTGTCACCGTGCTGCCGCCCCATTGGCGCGCCTTCAGCAGTATCACCCTCACCGGCTCCCCGGCGCGCCGCTGCTCCTCCATAACTTTTACAAGCCGTCGTTGCGGGCGGTTCAACACTAACTTCACAAAGGCTCCCGTGCGCTTGTCGCGGACGGTCACACATCGTGCCGCCCAGAATTCAAAGTCATGCCGGCAGCGCAGACGCTCCCACGCGTTGAAATCCCGTTGCGCTCCGGCATAATCGGCATCACGCGTCATCTCTACCGGCACCCTCACCACCGCGCCGTCGGGCGCTGTCACCGCCACACGCTTGCCACAGCATCCATCACCCTTTATCGGATTATAAAGCCCGCGCATCATCAGCTTGCGGCGCGCATTTTCTGCTATTATTTCCTTCATCATTCCATGATTATTTCGTTGATAACTCCATCAGTCGACATCTCACCCTCGATCGTGACACGCACACACCGGTAGCGGCAAGCGAGCATCGGGGTATGAGGCGGCAGGTTTATTCTGCCATTCACGCGGAAAGCCGCTACAGTCACCTCATCTATGCCGGTGTTGCTGCTCTTCACCGTCAGTGTGCCGCGATACTCCGCGCAGCTCATCAACCACACGGCGCGGCTCACCGGAGGCAACCCTCTCACCCCGCTTCGGCGCATGATACGGCTATATCTCATCGCCACGGCACCCTCCTCCTCGCGGTCGAGGTCATAGACATCGCTCTCGCCGATGACCCACACCCGGCAACCGCGGCAGCACAGCCTTGCAGCCCTCTGCGGCAATTCCCGTTGAGCCACGCGCCCATCCTCATCCACCGCCCACAGCCGCCCGGCAGCGTCGAGACACAGCAACTCGCCGTAGCGCCCCGAATAGCCCAAAGCGGTGAAGTCACATCCGCGAGCCACAATCTTCACACGGCTGCCATCCACAAGCAGAAGGCGTCCTGCCGATGCCGCATAGATGCCGGCACTGCTTGCGGCTACAGCTTCCCCACGCTCCACTCCGGCGGCGTCTATGCAATGACACGATATCGCCCCACGGTCAGGATTTACGCCCGCCACATGGATCCCCCCGGTGGTGAAAACCGCGATATGCCGGCGCCCCATATCCAGTGAGTTGCCGTAACGCGTGGACTCAGTTATCGCCTTGATCTGTCCGGAGCTTACCACGGCGGTAGCCACCGGCACAAGCTCATTTCCGGTCAAGGCTACGGCTAAACCGCCGCTATATTCCGTCTTGCGTCTCACAGTCACCGGAGAAAGCGCCTGAACACCTTCGGCAAGAGCCACCGGAGCAAGATGCGCCGACACGTAGAAGGCGCCGCTTCCGTCGGGGGTGGGAGTAAGCTGAAGGTCGACACCACGGCGTGTGCCGTCGCTGTAAGTGACAACCACCTGAATGCGCTTGGCTCGAGGGTCGCAATACCCCACCACCGGACCCAGCGATGCAGGGGCATCGGAGCTGCCGCTCTCTGTCAACGAAAGGATCTCCTCCTCGCCGTCGCCATCGATCGTGACCCTCGTCACCGAACTCCAGCCCGAGGAGTTCAAGCTGTCAGCCCGATTCACCCACACTCCCGCCGGAAGCGCCGACAACGGCTTGAGATCACCCCACACAACCATGTCGGAACACACTCCTGCCACTCCGGCGCTGAAACGGTGGGGCTGGGTGATCTCGGCAATCAGGCTCCGCTCAGCCGCCACGCTTTTACGCAATGCCGCGCTCAGTGCCGCCGACTCCTTTGCCGGGTCAATGACAGCACAGCCGTCCAAGAGAGTCATCCCGCCGCCGGTGCCCGAAAATGGGTTTTGAACCACAGCCACACGCTTGCCCACAGCATCAAGACGGTCGAGCAAACGGCGGGCGCGCTCTTCAAGTCCCGCCAACAGCGGCAACCTGAATCCAAGCCGCGCCGATGTGGCGTCGTGAGCGCCAAACACTGCCGCGACCTCTCCGGCATAATCTACCGGATCAATCAGCGGCGACACATAAATCTCAGCGGAGGCTACGCTCTTTGCCATGCCTGAAGCTGCGTCAGCCTCATACCCGAGAGCGAATCCGCGCAGTTTCACCTGCACGGCGCCAAGATCGCGATACACACCTCCCGAAAGCCCCACATCGCCCCACCAGGCATCTTCCCCTCGATAACCGCCGTCGGAAACCACCACAGGCTCTGACCGGTAAAGCACCTCACCGCGGCTGCCCAGCAACCGGTACCACACGGCTACAGGCTGAGTGTAGTAACCCGAGGCAAGCCCAAGGCTCACAGCTCGTGAGTAAGCCGCGAGAATATCGGAAGTGGCGCGGCGTGTGTCACGCTCTTCAAGCGGTCCCGCCCAATGACGGTACTCGCCCGAAAGTTCGCGTGACGCCGTGGATGCAAAAAACTCCCTGACTCCATACACCCCGATCCTGATTTTCGGATAGCTTGCCGTGTAGTCGTCAACAAGCCATTCACCCGCCGAACCGCGTTTCAGCCGCCATGCCCCGCAATCGGTCATGAAAAGCACACCGTCGTCCGATGCCACATGACAGCGGTAATCGCCCGGAAGAACTCCGGCAACCTCGGGCGCCCCCTCGCCATTCATCCACAGCACACGCCGCCCGTCAAGAAACATCACGGAACCCCACACCGCGCCTATCATCCTGTCGCCATGAGCCTTGCACTCTACAGCCGGAATCCCCGAGGGTATCAGACCGGCACCCGATTGCCTGAGATTTTTCACCTCTACGCTGCTGTCGCCCCACTTCGGCAAGGAGCACTCGAATTTAATCACACTGTTTTTCATAGCATTAGTATTCATTGTCATCGTTTTTCTTGCAAAATTATATCAATTACAAGCCGGATTTACCCCTTTTTTGTCCCTCCACACCCTGTGGAGGTTGTTTTTTTCTTAACTTTGTAGAGATTTAAGCGTTTACTATATACAATATATAATCAAAATAACCAAAATTATGGAAACTACCCGTCAAGCTAAAATATCCCGTCTCCTCCAGAAGGAGCTTAGTGAAATATTCCGTCAGCAAACCGCCAAGACCCACGGAGTGCTTATTTCAGTGAGCGCCGTGCGCGTGTCGCCCGACCTGAGCACCGCTCGCGTGTATCTGTCAGTGTTCCCTTCCGACAAGGGACAGGAGCTCCTCGACAGCATCAACAAGAGCGCCAAAACCGTGCGCTACGACCTCGCGCAGAAAGTGCGCTATCAGCTCCGCAAAACTCCGGAATTGAGCTTCTTCCTCGACGATTCACTCGACTATCTCGAAAATATCGACAATCTTCTTGCTAAAGACAAAACCGAGCATCCCGATTCTTCCGCTGCGGAATAAAGCTCACCATCGATGCTGACACTCCGAATAGCGCTGCGCTACCTTTTCTCCAAGAAAACCCACAACGCAGTCAACATCATATCAGGCATTTCGGTTATCGGCGTAGCCGTCGCGACTATGGCGATAGTGTGCGTGCTGTCCGTGTTCAACGGATTCACCGACGTGGCTGCCGACCGGCTGTCGATACTTTCGCCCGACCTGCGCATAGAAAGCCTTGCAGGCAAAACGATTCAGGATGCCGACTCAATGTGCGGCATCCTCAACTCACTCAGTGATGTGGAAATCGCCGCGCCTGTCATCGAGGAGCACGGACTCGCCATATACAACAACCGCCAGATGCCGGTGACTCTCAAAGGGGTCACCCCCGACTATGCGCGCATCACCCTCATTGACAGCATCGTGAAGGAGGACGGAAGCTTCATGCTCTCCGATCCGGTGCTCGGCTCTTTCGCCACGCTTAGCGTCGGCGCCGCCATCGAGCTTGCCGCACGTCCCGGATTCATCGACCGCATGAACATCTACGTGCCGCGACGCATGGGACGCATCAACACCGCCAACCCCATGAGTTCGTTCCGTGGCGATTCACTGCTCGTGGGCGGAGTGTTTCAGGCTGAACAAACGGAATTTGACACCGACATAGTCATCATCCCGCTCGACATGGCACGACGCCTCCTCGACTACACCTCACAAGCCACCGCAATAGAAATAAAGACCACCACCGACCCTGACCATGCGAAAAAAGCGGTCATCGAGGCGATCGGTCCGGGATTTGTGGTGAAAAATGCCATCGAGCAACAGGAAGAGTCATTCAAAATGATCTCAGTCGAAAAGTGGATCACATTCTTCCTTCTGGCGTTCATTCTCATCATCGCCTCCTTCAACATCATCTCAACACTGTCGATGCTGATAATCGAAAAGGATGCCAACATACACACTCTGTATGCGCTCGGCGCCTCGCGGAATATGATATCACGCATATTCGTGGTCGAAGGGTGGCTCATATCATTATGCGGAGGCATCGCCGGAATAATACTTGGCGTAATCCTATGTCTTGCACAGCAATGGGGCGAATTCATCACCCTCGGCGGCAACCACGAGGCGATGACGATCACCGCCTATCCCGTAAGGCTCGAAGCCACCGACCTCATAGCCGTGTTCCTGCTCACCGCCCTCATAGGATGGATCACCTCGATGGTCACCTCCTTCGTCATGCGCCGACGGCTCAACGCGCGCTGACCCCGCTGCATCTGTTAGAGAACTTTTTATGCCCGTAAAGCGTATTACTTTATATTGGTTCTCTAATAATCAACAAGATGAAAAAGAGATTGACACACACATTGATTCCTGCCGTTGCGGCGGTCATGATCGCAGCCGCAATGTCGTCATGCGACGTGATGACCGGCTACTGGGGAATGGATGTCGGAACCGACGGACCGATAGGAACTAACATAGGCATATCCGTGCCGCTCGGCGGCTACGGACCCTACTACCGCAATCCTCCCGTGAGCCGACCCATTCCTCGCCCCATGCCACCCATGAGGCCCATGCGTCCTGCTCCAATAGGGCCATTCTTCCCGTACTAAACTTATTTAATTTTTTATATCTATGAAGAAATTTCTATTAACTCTTCTTGCAATCGTAGCCACGGTTACGGTAGCATCGGCTGCGCGCGACAAAGTGTCGCGCGATGTGACCGACCTCCCCAAAGAGGCTCAGATAACACTTTCGCGACACTTCCCGAAAGCCGGAGTGAGCCACATTAAAATCGAGAAACACACATTCGGCGGAACCGAATATGACGTGATTCTCGTAAACGGCACCGAAGTCGAATTTGACAGCGACGGAAAATGGACCGAAATCGACTGCGGACACAACGCAGTGCCGGCAGCCTTGATCATGAAACCTATCCGCGACTATGTGGCTAAAAACTATAAAGGGCTCAACATTGTTAAGATAAGTGTCGAGAGGTCCAAATATGAAGTTGAGCTTTCCAACGGACTTGATCTCGATTTCAGCCGGTCAGGCGAATTTTTAAGAATTGACGACTGATACTAAAACACACACAATCTCCAGAACCTGAAATCAATCATGATAAGGTTCTCAAACAGCAGGAGCGGCACCCGCAATGGATGTCGCTCCCGTTTCTTTTTATCATGAGCTGTCGCTATCCGTCAAGCTCTACCGTGTGACCCGGCGATTTAAGGCAGAAACAGCGTGTGTCCTTATCCTTGATGTAAGCGCCGAAGTCGCACGCGCCCTTGAAGTCGCCGCCGAAATGCATCGGGAAAAAGTTTCTCACCTTGATCTTGTCGGTGAACAGCGTGGCGCCTCGACTGAAATCAGAGCCCTGACGCTCGTCAACAGGGAACATCGCCACATAAAATTCACGCTCCTCCTCAGCTATACGGTTAAGGATAGTGGTGAAGTGTCGTTCAGCCTTGTCAATCTCAGCCTGTGTGGACTCATCCTTCCAATGCCAGTCATTGAGATCGCCCGCATGGAAAATGGTCTTGCCGTCGGCAAGCGTCACAGCGAAGCTTACACCGGCATCGGTCGAGCCAAAAGCCTTGACCCTTACATCGCCCGGAAGATTATCTATGACATCGCCCGCGCTCATGTTGGCTATCTGCATCTTGTCCTTCGACGGAATGCGGTCGCCGTCAACATCGTTGGACAGCACATAAACTCGCTTATGATCCTGGGCGAGGTCATATATCTGTGGCGCGTAGTGATCGGAATGATGATGACTTACGAAAAACAGCACCGGAAGCTCCCGGTTGCTGTCAAGAATTTTGTGCAACGCATGAGCAGGATCCTTATAATAATCAAAGACAAGGATAGCCTTATCAGTGGTTACTGCAAATCCGCTATGGTCTAAATAAGTTACTTGAATCATGGTCAATATTTTTACATTTGATACATAATCCCAACACTCCCCACGCCGCCAATGTTCATCCCTTTAACTCCATTTAAAACAACCCGCCTACCCCCCAACAGTTATTCAGATCTGTTATTTTGACATTTCGTTGCATTCCTACATAAAATAAGTTGGGAGATGCCTCCCGGTATCTCCCAACTTGATAATAAACCAATCATTATCACATTTCTTGCAATGGAAAAAGTAATTTTGCTATGTACTATTAAAACATCAGCACGATAAAATAGTTCACGTTATTTGCGAAAAATTTCATCACTTTTTCCTAATTTCCACATTTACAGCACTATTAGCCTGTAAAATTATTTTTATCTTTAACATTTCTTCACTTATTGCCGTTTTATTTCCGTCGACTTTAACCCATGCGATTTCGCTTGCAGGAATGCCGGGAAGCTCCAGAACCACCTCTTTGCTGCCATTCATGCCGGGATAATCGCCGGTAAGCTCCATTGCCACCTTTATATCCTTGCCAGAGGCATCGCCGGTGAAGCGTATCAACGCATAATCGCCCTGCTCGATGGAATTATTGGAGCTGCGGTCATCCTCATAGAGTGTGTAGCTGCTCTTCACATCGCCACGCGGATAATAGAGCACCGTGTAGCTCGACGGATCATAATCGCCGGTGTTCTCCATCGCATAGGGTGCTTGCGGAATGAAAGCGCCGTTCTTCACAAACAGGGGCAACCTTTCGAGCGGAGCGGCATAGTTGACCGTTGCGGGACCGTGATAGCTCACCGCCGGATCGGCGAAATCGATCCACGTGCCTTCGGGGAAAATCACTTCACGCGAAGTGGCACCCTGCTGAAGCACCGGAGCCACAAGCACCTCCGAGCCCCACATATACTCGTCGACTATCGAATCGTAGGGCGTAGCGCCAACGCTCTCGAAGTTCAACGGGCGCACAAGCGGATAGCCCTTCACGGCATTTTCGTAGGCAAGCGTGTAATTATAGGGCAGCCATTCATAACGCATCTTCACCAGCGGAAGGATTATGTCGCGGTACTCCGGATATTTGTATGGCTCGGCAAATCGTTGTGAATGTGTGCGCAGAATCGGCGAGAACGTGCCCAACTGCAACCATCTCACATAAAGCTCCGGATCGGTGGGATTAGCCTCGTCGATAGCGAAGCCGCCCACATCGTGCGACATATAACCGAATCCGCTCAGTCCGGAATTGAGCATGATCTTGACCTGCGGCTGAAGCCCTCCCCACGAGCGCGACACATCGGTAGACCATGGAAACACGCTGTAACGCTGCAAGCCCGCTGTGCCGCCGCGCATCAAGGTCATCAATCGGGTGTCGGGGTATTCATCGTTGAAAAGGTCGTAGATGATGGAGCTCCACACGTTGCCATACACGTTGTGATATTCGCGTGTCGTTTCGCCATTGGCATGTACTATGGTCTCGGGATGCACCTCAGGCTCGCCAAGATCGCCCCACCAGCCGGTCACCCCCTCATCGGTGAGTGTGCGGTAACGCTCGCGAAGCCAGCGGCGAGTGTCGGGATTAGCCACATCGAGCATTCCCGCTTCGCCCACCCAAGTGGTCACGTCATTGATTTTTCCGTTTTTATCCTTTGTCAGCATACCCTTCGATGCAAGCTCGTTATAATTGTCGATAGCGCCTATTTTATTGACGTAGGGCTGCGATATTATCACCGTGTTCACTCCCTGATTCTTGAGGTCGGAGAGCATCTTGCGGTGATCGCCCCATTGCGATTTGTCCCATTCGAGGCGCCCCATGTCGGTCTCCTTGCCATACCAGTATAGGTCGAGCACCACGCCATCCACGGGGTATCCCTCACGCTTTAAAGTGTCGATCACGCCGCGTGTCTCGCTCTCAGTCTTGTAGCCATACTTGGATGTGATATAGCCGAGCGCCCAGAACGGAGGCAGCTTCTGCCGCCCTGTGAGACGCGAATATTCCTCGGTGACACCGGCAAGAGTCCCCTCGCCATAGATGAAATAATATGACACCGGACGGCGGCTCTCAGAGGTGTAGACAATGGGATCGCCCATCACGAGAGTCGCAGCGGCATAGTCGTCGAAAAGCACACTGTAGCCGCCAATTTTGCTCACAAATACAGGAACGCAGATATTCATCTGGCTGATGCGCGGATCACCCTCGGTATAGCCGTAGTTCTGACGGTTATACATCACCAGAGTGTCGCCTTGCACGTCGAAACTGTGTCCGCGTTCGCCTCCACCGTAGAAAGAGCCCGCCGCTGTGGGAGTCAGCTCAATCGAGCGTTTGCCTTCGGCACCGCCACGCACTCCGCTGTCGGTCAGCAATCTTCCGGTGGAGTCCATGAAACACACCGAGCCCGACCGCCTGTCGAGCACCGCCGACACTCCCGACGGCAACGTAATCACCATGTTAATTGAATCGGAAGCCATGCCACCTTGGAAATCATCGGCGGCAAGCACCGCAGCCTGAGTTCGCTTCTCACTCTCTCCGGGAGCGATGTTGCTCACACGGAAAATGTTTCCGTCAACAGCTTTCACCACCACCCGCCGACCATCGCGTGTGGTCGTCGAAATAACACCGTTTGTCACGCCGAAACACCGGACCACCAAGCCCAGCACGGCAAAAAATAATACTATCTTTCTCATTGAATCACAATTTTCTCCAAATATAACAAAAAGTAAGGACGCAACACATCACATCCACCCCAAAAAACAAAAAATCCGCCAAAAAACACCCAAACCAACCCACCTGAATTGGCTCAACCCCAGTTTTAAATAGAAGAACCGGTAAGCACCGCAGGTGCGTCGTTGTGGTAAACCCCGCACGAACGTAGTGAGTGTGGGGAGAAAGAACATAAAGGGAAGAGTGCTTCGGAGATGCAATATAACATTAACTAACTGATCATCACTACATCGCTTCTACGAAGCTCATAGGCAGAGATAAGCAGCCCCACACTCGCGTTGCTCGTGCGGGGTTTACCACAACATCGCGGCTATGCCGCTCCCACAAATTCCGTTAATAAAAGAGGTTCTGCAACATCTGTATCGGGCCTTCAAATCCTGACGTAACATATAAACGCGGGGCTATGCCGATGATGACATAGCCCCGCGCCGAATTATTACAACATGATTATTTCTTGGGGACGATGGAGATGGCGAAGCCGCCGCCGCGAGCCATCTTTATCACCGGCGCCGAGGCGGAAGTGACGGTCTCTTTCTTGATCACGTAGGTCTCGGGGTTGGTGTCGCAATCGGTGTCGGCGGCATCCGTGTAGAATGTAGCCTCATACTGCGTGTCGGGGGCGAGGAATGACAGGGGCACAGTCACTTCGCGGGCATTCTCATTGGTGACGCCACCCACATACCAACTGTCGCCGTTCTTCTGGCGACGTGCCACGATGATGAATTCACCCGGCTCGGCATCGAGATAATGACTCTCGCTCCAGTCGACAGGCACATCCTTGATGAATTGGAAGGCATCGGCTTTCTCGGCATAATGCTCGGGGAAGTCGGCTGCCATCTGCAACGGTGAATACATCGTCACATAAAGCGCGAGCTGATTGGCGATAGTGGCACGTTTCTTATTATGGTTATTGGGGGCAAATGTGCTAAGATCCATCTTGAAGATACCGGGAGTGAAGTCCATCGGTCCGCCCTTCAGGCGGGTAAACGGCAGGATGGTGACGTGTCCCGGCGACATGGACTGATATTCCGTTCCCATGGCGCTTTCGTTGGCGAGCAGGTTGGGATAGGTGCGGGCAAGTCCGGTGGGGCGCACAGCCTCGTGGGCATCCACCATTATTTTCTTCTCGGCAGCCTTCTTGACAGCGTCGAGATAGTGGTTGACCTCAGCCTGTCCGTAGTGATATCTTCCCTTGGGAAGAATAGGACCTACATAACCGCTCTTCACGGCATTGTAGCCATATTGGTTCATCAGGTCATAGGCACGGTCCATGTGGCGCTCATAGTTGGGGATGGAGCCCGATGTCTCATGATGCATCATGAGCTTTATGCCCTTGGAGTGAGCGTACTCATTCAACATCGCGATATCGAAATCGGGATAAGGTGTCACGAAGTCAAACACATAGTCTTTCTCCTTGCCAAACCAGTCTTCCCAGCCCACGTTCCAGCCTTCGATCAGCAATTGGTCCATGCCGTTTTCGGCGGCGAAATCGATGTAGCGTTTCACGTTTTCGTTGTTGGCGCCATGCTTGCCGTGAGGTTTAGCTTTTGAATAGTCAAATGTGGCGAGGTCAAAGTTTTCGGCATTGGTGTAGGACCACTCGCTCTTTCCGGTGATCATCTCCCACCACACGCCCATGAATTTCACAGGCTTGATCCATGAAGTGTCGTCGATGGCACACGGCTCATTAAGGTTGTATATGATCTGGGTAGCGAGAATGTCGGTAGCCTTGTCAGATACCATCACCACACGCCACGGTGTTTTGAACGGAGTCTTGATGACAGCCTTGGTGCCGTCGGGCGACGGAGTCAACCACGAAGTGAACACCATAGTCGAATCATCGAGGTTAAGGTGCATTGCCGGAAAATCGACAAGAGCCGCCTCATGGATGTTAAGATAAAGGCTGTCGGCAGTCTTCAGCATGAGCGAGGTCTGCACACCTGTAGGAGAAAAACCTGTCTGCGACACGTTGCCGAGCTTGTCGTCAGTGTTCAGGCTGCGTATTTCGCTCAATGGCGACTTCACGTATTCATACTCCTGTGTATCGTAGTCGCCGGGGATCCACCATGCGGTGTGGTCGCCGGTCATGGCAAACTGCGACAACTCGTCGGTTATGACAAATTGCTTGGTTTCCTGCTCGGGAAATACATATCGGAAAGCGATTCCGTCATCATAGGCGCGGAATTCCACCCCCATCAACACTTCCACCGAGTCGGCATTCTTGCGCATCTTGATGGTCATGGAGTTATAATTGTTCCGTATAGAGTCAGACTCGCCCCACACCGGCGCCCATGTCTCATCCTCCGAGCCCATGGATATGCCCACAACCTTGAAGCCCTCGGTGAGCGAAGGAAGTCCTTGCGCCTCAAAGCCAAGTTTTGACTCACCCACTATTGTTTTGCCTTTGTACATAGCATCATAGGTGGGTTCGCCCTGCTTGGTGAGATTGAATTCAATTTTCACATTACCGTCAGGAGATTCCAAGGTTCTGGTACCTCCGGTGTTGCAAGCCGACATTGCCGAAATCAATCCGGCAGCCGCCATTACAGAACAGAGATGAAATTTCATAATCGCTATAAATATAAATAGTTACTTACTATTGCAAAGATACAGAATTAAATAATTTCCTCCAATCAATTCACAAAAATTTCAATTATTCACAAAAAAATCCGCATTCTTAGACAAGATTATCACACATACCCTAATATCCTTAACTTTATTTCATTAACTTGACAATATCCTCCGGAAACATCGCATTACCTATATCATCCTTCGGCTCCTTTTTAAGGAACAGCAGTGGAATGATAGTGTAATTTTGGGCAAATGGCAACAGATTAGCCTTACGGAGAAGTTCAGCTGTCAGCTGTTTTCCATTCTCCCCTGTTGTCCATTTACATTCACCAACCAGCAAATACTTTTTATCAAGCGATTCGGCAATTACATCAAATTCTACTTGTTCCGGCTTCTTATCCTCATTGAGAACAGAACCCCACCAGCGTTTTGCCTTACCATAAACTACCCCATTGACAAGATTACCGGTTACAGCATCTCTGCACAGTTTTTCCCATTGCATACTCACATATTCCGAGAAATGTGCGTTCAAAGCCTGTTCAATAGGCAGGCGACGATCAAGTTCAATGAACGAGCGATTCGGAACAACAAACTGATAGTAGAATGCCATAAACGGATCGGCTATCTTATAGAGACTCTTTTTCGCATTCTTTTCATCAATCCCGAATGGAACATCTTTTTCCAAGAATCCGAGATCCACAAGCTTCTTCAATGGTCGTGACAAATTAGTTGCCGGTTCATTGCATCGTGCAGCAATCTCGGAAAGACGATTTGCGCCGGTACCGATATATGACATTATTGTTGAAGTCTTGACAATATCCTTTACATCATCCTGAAACAGTTTTACAGGCTCTTCGTAAAGAATGCCATTTACAGAAAGGATATTGCGCCACAGCGCATCATCAAGTGAACTCCTGTTTTCTCTTAGTTCCCAATAACGCGGCACACCGCCCCATACGGCATATTCTTCAATTGCCTCCATCGCATCAAGACTCAAAGCCTCCTGAATATACGGCAAACGTATCGGCGCTAACCTCATTATCTCATCAGCACGACCATAGAGAGGTGCTGTAGAATCAAGGAACAACCCGTACATCATATTTTGAGAAGAACCGCAAAGCACAAGATTATACTTCAGTTGCTTCTCATCAACAAGTTTCTGCAGAACAGACGGCAGTTCCGGAGATTGCGCCACAAGATAAGGAAATTCATCCAAACATAGAGTAAAACGCTTGTCTGTTCGATAATTGACCGCACGAAACATAGATTCCCAATCCGGATAGGTCAACTTATCGAAATCCGGAAACACTTGTGCTATCATTTTGGCGAGCAATATTCTCTGATGTTGGGCTTCAGAACGGTCGGCGAGAAAATAAACATCATTGTCCGACAATACTCTTTTGATAAGCGTTGACTTACCCAATCGTCTACGACCATACATGACGACTAACGAGGACCTCTCTCTCGAAAGAGCATCCTTCAAACGTGCAGCTTCATCTATTCTATCAACGAATTTCATGCGTATCAATCATTATGCTCCACAAACATAATGATTTTGCAGCATAATACAAAATTACAAGCCTTGTTTTTATACTAATCAAAACATTTTTAACTTACTTATAGACGAATAATATTCAATAAGTATAAGATGCTGCACCGAAAAAATTAAATCTTAACATGCTTTTGGAAGGCGATGCGGTCGGAGCCGTCGGTGAGGCGGATTATGCCGCACTCGGTGAATCCGTAATCCATAAGACCGTTTTTCATCACCCGGTTGTCGGCATGAGTGTCGATCCTTATGTTGCCGCAGCGGGTGAAGCACCAGTCGAGACACCTATTCAGCACTCCTCGCTCGCTGCCGTCGGAGGCGATGCGATGAATGGTGCAATAGGGAGAGTCATCCAACCATGCGCCCTTGATTTCACAATAAGTGGGCTCCTCGCCGGGAATGAAGGCGAAAGTTGCAACCAGCAGCCCCTCGCCGTTCTCCATCACATAGCTCACCCCGCGCTCCATATCGGCAAGCACCGCATTCCGGTCAGGATATGTGCCGCTCCACTGAAACAGATTGCCCGATCGCCGCATAAATCGCTTTGCAGCAGCAAATATTTCATCAATGCGGTCAAGATCACGTGATTCGGTTGGTCGTATGTGCATGATTTTTTCTGCAAATATAGCTTTTTGAACGACAACAGGCAAGCGCAAAATTTCACGAAACGGCACCACTATTCAACAATAAAGACACACGCAGCGCCGTTATTAAGGAGATGAATCTGAACCAATGTGCATATAAAATTTTGCTATGCTGCTTTTTGCTGCTCTCTTGCGCTGGCACGGGAGCCGCACAGCAACGCAACGACAAGCTTCTCAATCGCCCTTACGCCGATCTGCGGCGTTGGCATCTGGGCTTTTCGGTGGGAATGCACACCCTCGACCTCTCATTCACACATAACGGTTTCACTACCGACAATGGCGAAACATGGTTCATGGAGCAGCCCGATTTCTCACCCGGATTCTGCGTGAACGGGCTGCTCGACGTTCGCCTAAATGATTATTTTAATGTGCGTTTCACGCCGGGAATGTATTTCGGCAACCGTGTCGTCAAGATGCACGACACCACCAACGACGCGTGGCAGCAACAGAACATCAAGTCCAATTACGTGGTGATTCCTGTCGACTTGAAGTTCTCCGCCACCCGCTATCACAATGTGCGCCCCTATCTCGTGGGGGGTGTGATGGGAGTGTTTGACGTGTCAAAGAAACGTCCCCGCGAATTTCTGCGTCTCAAGAGCACCGATTTCATGCTCACAGCCGGTTTCGGATGTGACATCTACCTGCCATACTTCAAATTGTGTCCTGAGATAAAATTCTGCTTCGGGCTCTCGGACATCCTCAAGCATGAACGTCCCGATTTCGAGGATGACCCCGACGGCATGAAATTCACCAATTCGTTAAAAAAAGCCACCACACAGATGGTGGTGCTATCCTTCTATTTCGAATAAATGAAGCTGCACTACCGACTGATATCACTGCTGATCGCCGCCCTCTGCGCCACTGCCGCCTTTCAAGCCGCGGCACAGGTCGACGCCCAGTTCACGCAGTATTACGAAGTCCCCAACTACTATAACGCCGGCGCCATCGGCACCACCGACTATCTGCGCATACGCGCGGGCTCACGTATGCAATGGACCGGCATCCCCAATGCCCCGGTCACGTTTATCGCCGCCGCCGAAATGCCGCTCAAAATCGCGTCAAAACGCTTCGGCGTGGGGCTTATCATGCAACAGGAGAGCATGGGACTTTACAAAAACATGACCCTCGGCATCCAAGCCGCCTATAAACTGAAACTGTGGAAAGGCGAGCTGTCGATAGGCTTGCAGGCGGGCGTCTTCGACGAATCGTTCAAGGGCTCGGAGGTGATATTGCCCGACGGCGATGACTTTCACGAGGGCACCGACGACGGCATCCCCACCACCGACGTGCATGGCACATCATTTGACCTGGGGCTCGGCGCTTTCTACACCCACCGCTACTTCCGAGCCGGAATTTCAGTGACCCATGTCAACGAGCCCACCATAACCATGTCGACCGATGGATCGGGCACAGAAAATGAATATGAATTCAAAGCCGGCAGAATCGCTTATTTTTTCGCCGACGGCAATATTCCGGTTAAAAACACGTTATTTGAAATACAGCCATCGCTGCTGGTAAAAACCGATTTCACTTTCACTACCGCGGAATTCACAGTCAGGGCACGGTACAAAAAATTTCTTACCGCCGGTCTCGGTTACCGCTACAAGGACGCAGTGTCGCTTGTGCTCGGAGCTGAATACAAAGACTTTTTCCTCGGCTACAGCTACGACTATCCGGTGTCGGCTATATCACGCGTCAGCAATGGCAGCCACGAGGTGTGGGCAGGCTATCGCCTCAAACTTGACCTCGGGGAGAAAAACAGGCACAAACACAAGAGCATACGCATAATGTAACAACCGATATGAGACAATTTTTTAAATATCTGTTTATAATCATATTCACCGCTTCGCTCGCATCATCATGCGCGGTGGGCGGCAGAGGAAGCTCAGGCGGCGAAGTTGTCGGCGTGGGCGCTACCTCATGGGCTGAACCCACTCCCTACGGCATGGTGCTTATTGACCGCGGCTCCATAAAAGCCGGGCCGTCAAAGCCCGACAGCGCCTGGAATCTTCGCGCTGACGCCCGAGGAATATCGGTCGACGGCTTCTGGATGGATGAAACCGAAATCACCAACAGCAAGTATAAGCAATTCGTGTTCTGGGTGCGCGACTCCATCATCCGCGAGCGTCTTGCCGACCCGGCATACGGCGGCAACGAGGCATTCAAGATCGAAGAGGACCGCGAAGGAAATCCCATCGGTCCGTTCCTGAACTGGAGCAAGCCTATCCCTTGGCGTAACCCCAACGAGGACGAGGCGCGCGCCATCGAAAGCGTGTACCGCATCAACCCCATCACCGGCGTCAAGGAGCTCGACCCTGAGCAGATGACTTACCGCTACGAAACATATAACCACACCGAGGCGGCTAAGCGCAAGAACCGCATGAACCCCTTGCGTCGTGAATATAACACCGACAAACCCACCCCCACCGAGAATCCCATCATCTCCAAGGACACGGCATTCATCAACGATGAGGGTGAAATCATACGCCAGACCATCACTCGCGGACTCACCGGCGACTATGACTTCGTGAACACTTACATAGTCAACATCTATCCCGACACCACAGCGTGGATCAATGACTTTGACAACGCCTACAATGAGCCTTACGTGCGTCTTTACTTCTCGCACGGCGGTTACAATGACTATCCCGTGGTGGGTGTGAGCTGGGAACAGGCAAACGCGTTCAGCAACTGGCGCACCGACTATCTGCGCCGCTCGCTTGGAAAAGAGGGCGTGTATATCGAGCCCTACCGTCTTCCCACCGAAGCCGAGTGGGAGTATGCCGCCCGTGCCGGAAAGAGCGAGAACATCTATCCTTGGGACGGCGAGCTGCCGCTCACCGAGGACAAGGGGTGCTTCTATGCCAACTTCAAGCCCGACGAGGGCAACTACGTGCGCGACGGACATATCATCACCTCCCGCGTGGGCACTTATTCGCCCAACGATTTCGGTCTTTACGACATGGCTGGCAATGTGAGCGAATGGACCTCAACCGCCTACACCGAGAGCATCAGCAAGCTCACAAGCGACCTCAACCCGGAATACCGCTATGACGCGGCGATCGAAGATCCTTACCGCATGAAGCACAAGATAGTGCGCGGCGGTTCATGGAAGGATGTCGCCCACAATGTGCGCAGCGACCTCCGCATGTGGGAATATCAGAACGAACAGCGCAGCTATATCGGATTCCGCAATGTAAGAACACAAATAGGCTTTGCCAAAGGTCAGAAAAAATAATATACTGCAATGGGTAAAATAAAAAGATACAAAAATAGCGTGGAGCGTTTTCTGTCAGGAGAAAAAGGACAACGCTTCTTCAATTTCGCCTACTCCATAGGCGCCGCCATCGTGATATGGGGAGCGCTTTTCAAAATCCTGCACCTGCCTGGCGGCAATATGCTGCTCTCGATAGGTATGGGTACCGAGGTGCTCATGTTCATCCTCACGGCATTTGACCGTCCACCCCGTGAATATCATTGGGAAGAGGTGTTTCCGGTGCTTTCTTCCAAGAACCCGGAGGACCGGCCTGAATTCAACGGCGCCAACGGCGGCATCGTAATATCAGGCTCAGGACAGAACGCATCCCAGGCTACGGCAGCAGCGGCATCTTCAGCGCCCTCGACAGCGCCTGTCATCCCTGACGGAGCTACGCCGAGCGAAGAGTGTGCCTTGCAGATGACGGCATTGTCGGCTCAGCTCGACCAACTGCGGCAGACCACCCAGGCTCTGAACGAAGTTTCGGAAGTGCTGCTCGCGTCTTACCGCGCCATCACCGAAAACTCGGACAACATCAACCAGAGCTCGACCGGATATGTGGAGGAGATGCAGTCGCTCAACCGCAACATCGCCGGGCTTAACACCATCTATGAGATTCAGCTCAAGAGCGTCAGCTCGCAGCTTGACTCCATCGACAAGGTGAACAAGGGAATCAAGGATATTCGTGATATGTATGAAAAATCCTCATCCATGAGCGAACGCTACTGCGAGGAGACCGAAAAGATGGCTCGCTATATGCAGCAGCTCAACGCAGTGTATGAGAAGATGCTTCATGCCATGACAATCAATATGATGCAAACCAATGGGAAGCAATAACACCCGCGGACTGTCGCCACGTCAGAAGATGATCAACCTGATGTATATCGTCCTGACGGCAATGCTTGCGCTGAATGTGTCGAGCGATGTGCTGGAAGGATTCAAGCAGGTTGAGAACGGACTGTCGCGCTCCAATGACAATGTCAGCGAGCGTAACGACGTGCTCTATCGACGGCTGGAGGCGTTCAACGAACAGAACCCCGGCAAGGGTGGTGTGTGGTATGACAAAGCTTCGGAAGTGCGTCGCAACACCGCCACGCTCTATGCCCACATCGACTCACTGAAGCGGATGATTGCAGTCGAAGCCGACGGCAAGGATGCCGACGTGTCAAATATCCTCAACCAGGACAATCTTGAAGTCGCCTCGGTGATCATGCTCAACCCTGCCAATAAACGTGGCAAGGACTTGCGCCAACGCGTCGACACCTACCGCGATTATATCTCCGGGCTAATGACCGACACGGTGAAACGCGCCAATATCCGGACAGCGCTCTCCACAACGCCGACAACGAAAAGCGGCACCGTGACCGCACAGCCTTGGGAGGAGTCAATGTTTGACAACAAACCGGTTGTGGCGGCAATAACCCTGCTCACAAAATTGCAGAATGACCTGCGTTATGCCGAGGGTGAGGCGCTGACCACACTTCTCGCCAACGTCGATGCAGGCGATGTGAGGGTCAACGAGCTTAACGCCTTCGTCATCCCCCAGTCACGCAACGTGATGCGCGGCAGCAAGTATTCGGCAAATATCGTCCTCGCGGCGGTCGACACCACCCAACGCCCCCACATATTCATCAACGGCAAGCAGCTCGACAATGACCTCGGACTTTTCGAGACCGTTGCCGGCAGCACCGGAACATTTGACTACAAAGGCTATCTTGAAGTGCCTCACGGCGACGGTACCGTCACCCGCCATGACTTTGCCTCAAGCTACACCGTGATAGAACCCACCGCCACCATTTCGGCTACGATGATGAATGTGCTCTATGCCGGCATTGACAACCCCATGAGCATATCGGTGCCCGGTGTTCCCACCTCATCAGTGTCAGCCACAATGACCAACGGCACTCTCACCCGCAATGGCGATTCATGGACTGCGCGCCCGTCGAAGGTAGGCGCTGAAGCGGTAGTGACCGTCACCGCGTCGATTGACGGACGCCCCCAGACGGTAGCCACCACCACATTCCGTGTACGTAAACTGCCTGACCCCACTCCTTATATATCGTTTAACGACGCCAAGGGCAACCCTGAACGATATAAAGGCTCCAAACCATTTGCCAAAACGCTGCTCCTTGCCGCACCCGGCATAGAGGCGGCGATTGACGATGACCTCCTCAACGTGAGCTACAAAGTGCTGAGTTTTGAGACTGTGTTCTTTGACTCGATGGGCAACGCCATTCCCGAAGTGTCGCAGGGCAGTCAATTCTCTCAACGACAGAAAGACTCCTTCCGCCGCCTCTCGCGAGGCAAGCGTTTCTATATCTCGCGTGTCCGCGCCCTCGGTCCCGATGGCATCGAACGCGATCTCGCACCAATGGAAGTAATTGTAAACTAAGGCGATAATAATATTTCAGTCATGAAGCATCTACAACATATTCTTGGGATAGCGCTCGCGATTGTGATCACGAGTTCAGCCCACGCACAACAAACCTCCCGCTCCTCATCATCGGAAGTGCGCCGAGGGACCCGCGAAACCGTTGCCGCTAAAAACGAAGGCAACGGCGCCAACGTGACGGAACGTATGCAGCAATTTTTTGAAGAACCGGGCAAAAGCGACGCCGATGCCCAGTGGATGAAGATTGTGTATCGCCAGCTCGACCTCGACAAGGTGAAAAACGCTCCGCTTTACTATCCCGAAGAATTGAGCGAGGGACAGGAAAACCTCTTCCGCATCATCATGCGTCTTCTTGCCTCGGGCGAGCTTTCAGCTTACGAGTATCTCGATGGCAGAGAAGTGTTTACCGACCAGTATAAAGTCAACGTGCGCGATATGCTCGACCGTTTCCACATCCTTTACGCCGATGCCAAGGGTTCCACCGAAAAGAATCCGCGTTTTGCCATCGAGGAGAGCGATGTGCCGTGCAACGAGGTGTTGAGCTATTACTTGCTTGAGAAATGGGAGCTTGACAAGCGCAGCAACCGTATGCGCACCACCGTCGAGGCAGTGTGCCCGGTATTGCACCGTTCAGGCGATTTCGGCGGAGAAGCGATAAAATATCCTATGTTCTGGGTTAAGATGAGTTCGCTGCGCCCTTATCTCATTCAACAGTCGATATTCATTGACGACGACAACAATCTCGCCCAATACAACTATGACGACTTTTTCCAGCTCGCACTGTATGAGGGCGACATCTACAAGACCCGCAATCTGCGCAACCGCTCGATGATGCAGCTCTATCCTGATCCCGACGAGATGAAGAAGGCTCAGGACAGCATCCAGAACTATCTGGTTAATTATGAGAAAAAGATGTGGGTTCCATCACGCGAAGAGATCATAGCGCAACGCGAGGAGCGTGAACGTCTCGCCTCGGGCGACACCATCGCCAGCCGCGATGAAAAGGTGACCAACACAAGAGCCACCTCTTCCCGTGCCAAGCGTGCTTCCAAGCCCAAGACCACCAAGGTAAAGAAAGCCAAGCAACCCAAGAGCACATCGTCATCATCATCGGCAACACGCTCAGTGAGACGCCGCCGATAATGTCGCACAATAATCATCCCCATTAGTCTAATTAGTCTAATTAGTCCAATTAGTCCAATGGGGAGTAGTTATTCAATAGTGGGGATTAGTTATTTAATCGGTGGCTTCCGCCAGGACTTTGTCCTCTTCAGTTTGCTCGGGAGTTGCCGGACGTGATATCGTTATGGGGAGTTTCACCCACAATCTTCCCGGGATAAGCCTCCAGAAGAATACGGCTACCGCCCAACGGCGATCGATCACCGCAATTCTTGAACGCTTAGCAATGGCTTTCATCACCAACGGCACCGCTTCATCCATCTCCATGGTCATTGGGTACAGCCTGTTTGCCTCCAGCAATGGAGTGCGCACCCATCCGGGACGTATGTCGGTGAAGCATATTTTCACTTTCTCTTCATTGGCGAGCTGTTCAAGCGCCTGAATATAGGTCTGCTGATATTTTTTAGTAGCCGAATAGCTTGCAAGACGCCCTATGCCTTTGGTTCCGGCGACCGATGATATAACAGCAAGCTGCCCTTTCACGCCCTTTTCGCTCATCTTTTTGAAAAAGCGGTAAGCAGCGTCCACCATCCTTGTAAAGCCCACGCCATTGGTTTCTACAGTCGCCACATCTTTCGCTATGTCAACGTCGGGATTTTCATAGCCTATTCCGGCAGCATGGAGATACACATCCATCCCGCCCACCTTGGCTATCAAAGCCATGAGCTTATCGGGCGCATCCTGCTTAGTCACATCAATGCGCATCCACTCAATTTGCGACGGAAACATCTGCTTAAGCGCTTTCATCGGAGTCTCTTTCCTGCCAGCCACCCCGACTCTCCAACCTAACGACGCATAAGCCTCGGCAAGACGCAACCCCAGTCCGGAGGTCGCTCCCATTATGATGATTTTCTTTCTATCCGGCATGATCTCAGTATTATATCATATTATACATTGTCAAGTATTTTCACGAAATAGGTGTCGACGGCATCATAGTTTGACGCATCAAAGTCAATCATGAGTTTGCCGTCAAGTATCGCCTGCCACAATATGCGGTCGATTCTCAGCACATCCTTTCGGTCGAGCGCTTCCCACTCATATCCGTTTGATTCAGGCGCATCCAGTTTATTCTCCGCCCTTGCATCAGTCAAGATATAAGTGCATATATCTTTGAATCCAATTCCATCATTGCTGCGGTCAATGTAGCCGAGCACCCTCTCTCTCAGCTCTACATCGGAATAAGTCACATGGAGAGCTGTGGTTCCTAATTTCATATTCATAACACAAATAGTTTTTATTGATATAAACAACCTGACGAGGCTTAAAGTTTCCATTGTCATCATGAGGCATGATTCACCTTTTTTAAGTATCTTTGCAAATACAGTGCTTCTGACATCATTTATCATATTTTTACCGCTGCAAAATTCTATAATCATGAAATATCGGTCAAAACTCATTGCTATTCTGCTATGTATAGCAAGCGCTCTCACCGCCCATGCCGGACGGGAAAAATATAATTTCAACAGCGACTGGCTAATAGCCGTGGGCGACGTTCCCGGCAACGAAAATCCCCGTCTTGACGATCGTGGCTGGCATCGTGTGACATTGCCTCACGCATTTAATGAGGGAGAAGCATTCAAGCTGTCGATAGAACAGCTCACCGACACCGTGTGCTGGTACAGGAAGCATTTCCGCATCCCCACAGTAAACGGCAACAAGGTGTTCATTGAATTTGAAGGGGTGCGTCAAGGCGCCGATTTCTATCTCAACGGTCAAAAGCTCGGGTTCCATGAAAACGGAATCACCGCCGTAGGTTTTGACTTGACACCTTATATAAAGAAGGGGGACAACGTCATAGCCGTGCGTATAGACAATGACTGGGATTACCGCGAACGCGACACCAACACCAAATTCCAGTGGAACGACAAGAATTTCAACGCCAACTACGGCGGCATTCCTAAAAACGTGTGGCTCCATGTGACACCTGAGGTGTATCAGACTCTTCCGCTTTACAGCAACCTCAACACAACGGGCGTGTATGTGTATGCGACCCACTTCGACATCCCGGGTCGCAAGGCAACGGTCAATGCCGAATCGGAGGTGAAGAACGAGACCAAATCGCCGATAACGCTTTCCTATCGCGTCACCGTCAAGGACACCGATGGCAAGCAACTGAAATCATTCGCCGGCGAGAGTGTGACTATTCTTCCCGACAGCACCGGCACCCTGCGGGCTTCATCGCCGGTGGAGAATCTCAACTTCTGGAGCTGGGGCTACGGATATCTCTACGATGTCGACACTGAGCTTGTGGACGGCACAGGAAAGAGCATTGACAAGGTGACCACACGCACCGGTTTCCGCAAAACAAAGTTCGGCGACGGCAAAATATGGCTCAATGACCGGGTGATCATGATGCACGGTTACGCACAACGCACCTCAAATGAATGGCCTGCCGTGGGGCTGTCAGTGCCCGCATGGTTGAGCGATTACTCCAACGGGCTCATGGTTGAATCAGGCGGCAACGTGGTGCGCTGGATGCACGTGACCCCCTGGAAGCAGGATGTGGAGTCATGCGACCGCGTGGGACTCATTCAGGCTATGCCTGCCGGCGACTCAGAGAAGGACCGCGATGGCCGACAGTGGGAGCAGAGAGAGGAAGTGATGCGCGACGCAATAATATATTTCCGCAACAATCCCTCCATCCTATTTTACGAATCGGGCAATTTCCGCATAAGCCGCGATCACATGCTTGCCATGAAAGCGATACGCGACAAATATGACCCCCATGGCGGACGCGCCGCAGGGTGCCGTGAGATGCTCGACGTGGACGATGCCGAATATGGCGGCGAAATGCTCTACATCAACCGCTCGAAAAAACACCCCATGTGGGCTATGGAGTATTGCCGCGATGAAGCGCTCCGCAAATATTGGGACGAAGAGTCCTATCCTTTCCATAAGGAGGGAGAGGGACCGCTTCATAAAGGCACCGACGCATCGGCATACAACCGCAACCAGGATCAGTTTGCCGTGGAAATGGTGCGTCGTTGGTATGACTACTGGCTTGAACGCCCCGGCAGCGGCGACCGCAACAGCAGCGGAGGCGCCAAGATCATATTCTCCGACACCAACACCCACTACCGTGGAAAAGAGAATTACCGCCGTTCGGGAGTGACCGACGCGATGCGCATACCCAAAGACGCATTCTTCGCTCACCAAGTGATGTGGAGCGACGCATGGGTTGACAATACAGGCGCTGCCACCTACATCGTAGGTCATTGGAACTATCCTGACAATACGGTTAAGCCGGTCTACGTGGTGTCAAACGGAGAAGATGTGGAGCTGTTCCTCAACGGCAAGTCGCTGGGACACGGCAAACGCGACTATAATTTCCTTTTCACGTTTGACAACGTGGCATTCCGCCCCGGCAAACTTGAGGCGGTAAGCTATGACGCATCAGGTAAAGAGGCAAGCCGATATTCAATAGAAACCGCAGGCGAACCGGCACAATTGCGGCTTACCACTATTCAGAATCCCGCAGGTTTCCATGCCGACGGCGCCGACATGGCACTCGTGCAGGTTGAGGTCACCGACTCAGAAGGGCGCCGCTGTCCGCTTGACAACCGCATCATCAACTTCACACTCGACGGCCCTGCCGAATGGCTCGGCGGAATCGCACAGGGCGACAACAATTATATCCTCAGCAAAGACTTGCCGGTGGAATGCGGCATCAATCGCGCCTTGATACGCAGCACCACCGATGCGGGCAGAATCACCGTTACGGCAAAAGCCGACGGACTGCCATCGGAATCCGTTTCGCTGAATACCGTTCCGGTGAAAGTTGTCAACGGGCTCAGCACATATATTCCGGCGATGGATCTGAAAGGAAATCTTGACAAAGGTCCCACTCCTGCCGGAGCCTCCTACAAGCAGCGCATGAACACGGTCAACATAGCATCGACCGAAGCGGGATCGGCTCAAGAGATGGTCAAAAACGCTTATGACGACAACGAAAACTCAGCATGGACCTCCGACGGCGTTCCGTCAAACTCATGGATAACCTTTACGCTCGAACGTCCCGCCGCAGTCAGCGACATCACCCTTAAACTGACGGGATGGCGCAAGCGCTCCTATCCTATAGAAGTGTATGCCGGCGATCAAATGATATGGCGGGGCTACACTCCCAAGGGTCTCGGATATGTGCATATTCGTCCTGAAAATGCTGTAAAATCGGACCGCTACACAATACGCCAGGTTGGAGCTGTGACAGAAAAAGACGCTTTTGCCATAAAAGAGCTTGCCGGAGGTCCCGCAAATGAGATGGACACCAAGCCGTCAAAGAAACATCAGCTCAGTATAGTAGAAGTTGAGTTTCTGGAAAATTGCCCGGATTAAGAGCCTGGTTTAAGAAATTTTCAAGGATAATCGCAAAAATAATTATGCCGATATTTGGAAATTTGACAGATATAGTATAACTTTGCACTCATAATCAATGGTGCGTTAGTTCAGTTGGTTAGAATACATGCCTGTCACGCATGGGGTCACGGGTTCGAGTCCCGTACGCACCGCGAAAGAGCTGTGTCGTTTTTACGACGCGGCTCTTTTCGTTTTTTTCCGCTTCATTTACGTGTTCCGCCCATGCTTTAATGTATTTTAACAGCGTCGGGCAATTGACTTACACCACTTCCTTCCTATCTTTGCATAAAACATAAAAACAGAACAACATAAAAAACTACAGATATGGAAAAACCCAAGAAAGCTACCGTGAAAAAAGGCGATCCCGCCGATCCCGCAGCAGCAAAGAGAGAAGCTTTGGCACAAGCCATGGCGAAGATTGAAAAAAGCTACGGCAGAGGCGCTGTGATGAAACTCGGCGACGACAGAATAGAGGATGTCGAGGTGATTCCCACCGGCTCAATAGGTCTTAACTATGCTCTCGGCGTGGGAGGTTTCCCCCGTGGCAGAGTCATTGAAATCTACGGTCCTGAATCATCGGGAAAAACCACACTCGCCATTCACGCCATAGCCGAAGCACAGAAGCGAGGCGGCACAGCGGCTATAATCGACGCTGAACACGCGTTTGACCGCTTCTACGCCCAGAAACTCGGTGTAGATGTCGACAACCTTCTGATTTCCCAACCTGACAACGGAGAGCAGGCTCTCGAAATAGCCGACCAGCTCATCCGCTCATCGGCAATCGACATCATTGTAGTCGATTCAGTCGCCGCGCTTACCCCAAAAAGCGAAATAGAGGGCGATATGGGTGACCGCAACGTGGGTCTTCAGGCACGACTCATGTCGCAAGCCATGCGTAAACTCACCGGCTCAATCTCCCGCACCAATACTTGCTGTATCTTCATCAATCAGCTCCGCGACAAAATCGGCGTAATGTTTGGACCGTCGGAAACCACCACCGGTGGCAATGCGCTCAAGTTCTATGCCTCAGTGCGAATCGACATCCGTCCTTCAAGCTCCATCAAGGAGGGAGATGATGTGCTTGGAAAACGCACAAAGGTGAAAGTGGTGAAAAACAAAGTGGCGCCTCCATTTAAGCGTGCGGAATTTGACATAATGTTTGGCGAAGGCATCTCGCGTGCCGGAGAGATTCTTGATCTCGGCGTGGAACTTGACATTATAAGCAAGAGCGGTTCATGGTTCAGCTATGACGGTCAGAAACTCGCACAAGGCAGCGTAGCCGCAAAACGCGTTATTGCCGACAATCCTGAACTTGCCGACGAACTGGAAGCAAAAATCATGGATGCCCTCAAAAATTCAGAATCTTCAGACAACACCACCAAGAAAAAGGTGAAACTCAAAGCCGACAAGAAAGAAAAGGAGGAGGACGAAGAACCCAAACAGCAGGAAATGGATCTCGATGACGATGAATTCATGGATGTGGACGACTTCTCAATCGAAGATGATGCCGACGAATAAATCGGCAAAACATACCGAAAAAGCGTCGGGTAAACAAATTTGTTTACCCGACGTTATGTTTTTATTTTATGATAGTTAAAATGCCGTACAACGGCTATGTAGTTTAAGCTCCGCCACGAGGCACAGCCGATATGTAGCGTAGACACGACAGATACATCTCTCATCAAAGCCGTGGAACGGCTATGTAGTTCAAGCTCCACCACGAGGCACAGCCGATATGTAGCGTAGACACGACAGATACATCTCTCATCAAAGCCGTGGAACGGCTATGTAGTTTAAGCTCCGCCACGAGGCGTAGCCGAGGTGCGGAGAAGATGCAAGCATGGAATGGGCATCGAAGATGTCCTACAATAATTTGCATACAATCCGGATATTATCTATCTTTGAAAAAATCATCAATCAATCCTAATGAGTTACGTATCTTCACTATTCCATGTGGTCTTCTCCACCAATCGAAGGCAGCCTGTGTTGAATCAGGAGAATCTCCATCATTTATATGCAGTCATCGCCTCTGAAATAAAATCAGAGAATTGCCGACCTATAATCATAAATGGCACCAATGACCATATACACATACTGTTGGTGCTACATCAAAGCGTGGCTTTATCACATTTGATGAGAGTGATAAAATCAAAATCATCAATATGGGCAAAATCATCAGGATTATTTCCGTTATTCAACGGATGGGAAAAGGAATATGGTGCTTTCAGCATCTCAAACGTTCATAAAGAAGCCGTTTACAGATATATCGAAGCACAGAAAACACATCACGCTGCCACGCCGTATGATGATGAATATAAGCGGCTGATTGTTAAGGCAGGGCTTACTTATTATGTTCCGGATAGGTTGTAGGACATCTTCGATGCCCATTCCATGCTTGCATCTTCTCCGCACCTCGGCTGTCGCCTCGTGGCGGAGCTTAAATTACATAGCCGTTGCACGGCTTTGTTGGTATTCTCCTTGTGGGTTAAATTACTATGTCATCGCACGGCATGACCGATATTCTCCTGACGGCGTTGGTATTCTACTTGTTGGTTAAACTGCATTGCTGTTGCATAGCTTTGAGGGTTGTTATGATTGGTTTAAATTTGCCTCGTGTTAGAACAGGGAATTCATGAATTAGATGTTAATAAATTTGGATAACTGCCTGTGAATTGCGACCTTTGCACTATTATCTGACAATATGCCTTAAAATATCAGCCATAAGCAAATGAAAAAATTCTTCACATTAATAGCAGCTTCTGCAATTTCAGTTGCAGCCACAGCCCAGGATCAGGCTCCAGCATTTCCCGGAGCTGAGGGACACGGACGCTACACCACCGGCGGACGTGGGGGAAAAGTGATCCACGTGACAAATCTCAACGATAGCGGTACCGGCTCGCTCCGTGCGGCAGTCAACGGTTCGTCAAAGAAGATTGTTGTCTTCGATGTGAGCGGAGTAATTCCACTGGAATCAGACCTCACAATAGGAGCTAACACTACAATCATGGGACAGACAGCACCATATCCCGGCATAACCCTACGCTACAAAACCATCAGATGCGCCAACAATATCATAGTGAGATTCATGCGTATACGTCGAGGACAGGAACATACCACCACCGACAAAGAGTTTGATGGAGGAGATGCCATCTGGGACCGCCAGAAAACCGGAATGATTTTCGACCATTGTTCTCTAAGTTGGAGCACTGATGAAGTAGCTTCTTTCTATGACAATAACAATTTCACCCTGCAATGGTGCACTATCGCTGAAAGTCTAACAAACGCCGGACACACAAAAGGAGCACACGGATATGGAGGAATATGGGGAGGCAAGCTCGCCAGCTTCCACCACAATTTGATAGCACACGTGACAAACCGCGGACCTCGATTCAATGGTGCACGCTACGGCTGGACAGGATACACTAACAACAAGATGTATGACACTTACAAATGGGAAAATCCGGCTCAAGCTGAAAATGTAGACCTCAGAAACTGTCTGATGTACAATGCACAGGGCACTTGCTACGGCGGTCCCGGCGGCGGGCAGATAAATATGGTGAATAACTATTACAAAGCCGGTCCAAGCGGAAACGGCAATCAGGAGCGCGTGACTCTTGTAACCGTATCATCAAGCGGAAACTCAGACAGCAAGCACCCGGAATATTATGGAATGACAAGCCGTTATTATATATCCGGAAACACAACATTAACCACTGCGGGAAAGGAAACAGCCAACCGGGACTGGAACGGAGTGTCATACGATTCGGGGGTATTCACCATAAACGGAGAAAAATACTCCAAAGACGTGAATAATATGTATGGCGACGGAGTTGAGCACAAAGCAAACCCAGCAGGAGAAATGTGCGTGAGGATCAAAATGGATTCCCCTGCTCCTGCCGGAGAAGTGACAACACATACTGCTGATAACGCATACACCAAAGTCATTGAACACAGCGGAGCATCATTGTATCGCGATGATGTGGACGTAAGATATATGGAAGAAGTCAGGACCGGCACAGCAAAATACAAAGGATCAGTGACAGGAAAATGGGGATTGATCGATATTGTTGCCGATGTAAATGGATATACCGAAGATAACTTTGAAAGCAACAAACGTCCTGACGGTTTTGACACTGACGGCGACGGAATGCCTGATGAATGGGAGATAGCCAACGGCTTGAACCCCAATGACGCTTCCGACGGCAATCTCTACACCATTGACACCGAGAGACAGTGGTACACAAATGTCGAGGTCTACATGAACTCAATCGTTGAGCATATCGTCAAGGCTCAGAATGAGGATGCCATTGATGCTGTCAACGAATATTATCCGGCATTTACCGCAGGAATTAAGGATGTAGAAGCCGACAATTCTCACGAGGTGATCGCCATAGAATATTATTCGCTTGACGGACGCCGCATCCCTGAACCCGCCAACGGCATCACCATACGCCGCATCGTATATGCCGACGGACGCGTGGAAGCCGACAAAGTGATCAAGTAAAGAGAAATAAAGCTATAAGTCTAATGAGTCCAATGAGCCCAAAGAGGCTGATTGGACTTTTTTAGTTGACGAGGGGAAGCTCGATGCGGAAGGTGGTGCCCACTCCCACCTCGGACGACAACACATAGATGCTGCCATTGTGGTACTGCTCGATTATGCGCTTGGCAAGAGCGAGCCCAAGCCCCCAGCCGCGTTTTTTGGTGGTGTAGCCCGGATTGAACACGGTTTTAAAGCGTTTTCTCGGCAATCCCTTTCCGGTGTCGCTCACCTCTATCACGGCATTACCACGCTCCTTTTTGGTGACTACAGTTATGGCACCCTCGGCATCCATGGCATCGACAGCATTCTTGATGAGATTTTCCATGACCCATTGAAACAGGGAGTCGCTAAGATTCACATCCATCGCTTCGGGGCATACCTGCACGCTCAATTTTATGCGACGCGAGATGCGTGTAGCCATATATTCGCTCGCATCGACCACCACACGGTTCACATCGGTGAGCTCCATCTGAGGCTTTGATCCTATTTTGCCAAATCGCGAGGCTATTGTCGACAATCGCTTCACATCCTTGTCCATCTCACCCACCATCTCCTTATCCACTCCCATCGACTCAAGCAGTTCAAGCCAAGCCATGAGCGATGATATGGGTGTGCCGAGTTGATGGGCTGTCTCCTTGGAGAGTCCCACCCACACTTTGTTCTGTTCCGCTTTCTTAGTGGATGTAACGGCAAAATACACGACTCCCACAAATATCAGCATCACGAGCAACTGGACGTAGGGGTAATAATTGAGCATCTTCAGCAAGCGGCTGTCCTCATAATAAAGATGCTGTGAATTGCCGGGCGACAGGATTATGTGAATCACATTGGAAGTGCCGCGCAGACTTGACAGTTTTTCCTTGAGAAATGCCTCGTTTGCCTCCGATATGTAGAGCGGATTGAGAGAATCGACCGGTTCGGGAAGATTGAAATTACGGTGCATTATTATCATCCCTTGATCATCGGTGAGCAATACAGGTATTGTGCGGTTGCCCTCGATTATGCGCAGAAGGAAATCAATGTCGGCGGCAGGAGGGGCGTCGTCGTCGGCATTGCCCATGTTGATTATCGCCTTAGTGGCATCAGCCCATATCTCCATGCGCTGACGCTCCTGCATGGCGACATCATTGACTATGCGTTCCGAGACATACAGAAACAGCAACACAAGCCCTACGGCAATGACAAAGAAAGCCATTGTGCCGTAACGTCTTATGTCATATATGTTCTGCATTATCCTTGCCTGTTGAAATCCTCTTCCATAAATCGCGCCACAGCATCCTCATCGTTGCGCCCTATCACTATGTCGGCAGCCTCTTTCACTTGCGGGAAGGCATTTCCCACAGCCACGCTCAGGTCAGCGACAGCCATCATCGACAGATCGTTAAGATTATCGCCAAACACCACCACACGCTCGGCGCCGCAATCATCGGCAAGCTTCCTCACGGCAGCCGCCTTGCTTATGCCGGGAGCGAATATCTCTATTATGCCCACGTCATGCTTGAAAATATCCACATAATTGCTCACCGAGCATGGCACCGTAGCCCTGAGATCATCGGCAAGAGCATTGATGCTCTCAACGCTCCCCATGGCAAAAAAGAGGATAGTGCGACGGCGGGTAAAGCATTCCTCGCGAGATGCATCAAGATTGAAATGCTTTAATTTAAGATCGGCACGCTCAGCCACAAACTTTTCATCGTGAGGAGAGAGCGGACCGTGGTGGTAAACTTGCATTATATCGTCATGAGGCAACGTGTAGACAAACGGGGTTATCCCCCACTTTTCAGCCTTACGCCCTATCTCAGCCACGGTGGCAGCATCGATGAAATGAGAGTCGGCATAGGTTTTAGTTTCCCGATCCCACAATGTTGCACCGGTCATCACTATCGCCGGAAGGCTTGTAACGGTGTGTTCAAGCAACGGCTCGACCGTAGCCGGCGTGCGGGCTGTGGCTACTGTGATCAACGCGCCCTGCCGGCTCAACCGGCTCACAATCGCCGCGCTTACCGAACTTACCCGGCTGGAGGAGTTGAGGAAAGTCCCGTCAAGGTCAGTGACATACAATGTCCTCATACGGGGCGTCCTTCGTACCGTTCAATTGCCTCACGCCACTCCTTGGTGATAGCCATCGAACACCCTTTTTCAAGGTCGTAACCCACCATAACAGTGCGGCATATACACTTCACCTGTCCGGTCTCGGTGTCATACAGACGCTGCTCCATCCTGAAGCTCTTGTCGCCAACACCGGTCACTGTCGTGCACACCGCCACCGACTCGTTGAAGAATGTGGGGGCATAGAAATCGCAATTTATATTAGCCACCACCACATTAATCTCTTTCCAATCAAGGCTTCCCGGAAGAAGATCCTCGAAATAACGGCACTTCGCCAGATCGAAAAACTTCAGATAGGTGGTGTTGTTCACATGACCGAGCATGTCCATGTCATTAAACCTGATCTGGATAGGCAAAGTGTGCCGGAACCGGAATTCCGGTTCCGGCACTTTATGAGAATTGTTAGAGGAATTTGTCGCCATAAGTTATCTTGACATCATTTACGTATTGCTTTATATGCTGCTCATCGGCTTTAGGACACACGAGCAACACATCGCCCGCATCGGCGATTATATAGTCATTGAGCCCTTTCACCACCACCAGCTTATCGCCTGAAACCGCAAACATATTTCCTTTCGATTCATAAGCAAGCACGCGGCAATTCTGAGTCACGTTTGCCTCAGCGTTCTTGGGCGAGTTGTCATACAAGGCGCTCCAAGTGCCCAGATCGTTCCATCCGAAATTCACGCACTCCACGTAAACATTTGCGGCACGCTCCATCACAGCATAGTCAATAGAGATGTTCACGCAACCCGGAAACTCGCGGTCAATGAACTCACGCTCGGCAGGGGTGCCGAATGTGTCAATGCCTTTCGCGAATGTGTTGGTGAGGTCGGGAGCATAGCTGTGAAGCGCGTTAAGAATCGACTCAACGCTCCACAGGAATATGCCTGAATTCCAGAAAAACTCTCCGCTCTCAAAGAAGACTTTAGCGAGCTGCAAGTCAGGTTTTTCAGTGAAGGTCTTCACTTTCAGAATATTTTCACTTTCAGGATTCCCCACCTGAATGTATCCGTAGCCGGTTTCAGGGCGCGACGGCTTTATTCCGAGAGTGAGCAACGCGTCGTGGCTCTCCACAAAATCAAAACCCGCCTCAATAGCCTTTTCAAATTCACGCTCCCGAGTTATAAGATGGTCGCTCGGCGTTACAATCATCGAAGCCTGCGGGTCGATAGCATTTATATGGTAAGCCGCCCAGGCGATGCATGGCGCGGTGTTGCGTCGTGCCGGCTCCAGAAGAATCTGGTTGTCATTTAATTCCGGCAGCTGCTCTTTCACCAGCGGAGCATACTGCTCGTTGGTCACGATAATGACATTCTCTTTCGGCACCAACGGCAGAATGCGGTCGTAGCTCATCTGCAGCAATGACCTTCCAGTGCCGAAAAAGTCAATAAACTGCTTAGGTTTAGCTGACCGGCTATAGGGCCAGAACCGACTACCTATTCCACCACACATTATTACGCAAAAGCGGTGTTTATTCTCCATAATTTAAATTTATACAAATAATGTTTATTTCGCTAAGTTATAATTTTTACCTCACATCCGCAAATCCCCGTCACTACACGCGGTCATTTCACACAGCTGTACATCCATGCGATCTCGTCGCGCCATATCTCCATGTTGGGTGTTTCGAGGATCAGCGGTATTCCATCCATGTGTGGATCATTCATCAGCATTTCAAAAAGCGAGCTGCCAATAGCCCCTTTTCCAAGGCTTTCGTGGCGGTCCACACGTGAGCCAAGCCCTTTCTTGCTGTCATTGATGTGCATTCCGCTCAGATACCGGAATCCTATCGTCTCGTCGAAACGGCGCCATGCTTCGGCATACCCCTCGGGGGTGGCGAGGTCATATCCGGCGGCATAGGCATGGCAAGTGTCGATGCACACACCCACGCGGCTCTTGTCCTCGACACGGTCAATGATACGCGCTATCTGCTCGAAGCTGAATCCAAGATTGGATCCCTGCCCTGCCGTGTTCTCAATCACCGCCTTCACACCACGGGTCTTGTCAAGAGCGTCATTAATGGAGTCGGCAATCAGATCGAGGCAATCATCAGCCACCATGGCGTTAAGATGACTCCCCGGGTGAAAATTCAGCATCGTGAGCCCGAGCTGCATACAGCGGTTCAGCTCATCGAGAAAGGCTTCACGCGACATGGCGAGCTTCTCGGCATCAGGCGACCCGAGATTAATCAGATAACTGTCATGCGGAAGTATTTGTTCAGGAGCATAACCGTATTTGGCACAGTTCTCCTTAAAAGCAGCCGCCTCCTTTTCGGAAATCGCCTTGCTCTTCCATCTTGAAGGATTGCGGGTGAAGAGGGCAAATGCCTTCGCCCCGATATTATATGCGTTGACAGGGGCATTGCTTACACCGCCTTCAACCGAAACATGAGCACCTACGTATTTCATAATTGTTTCTATTGGAATGGATCTACGCCCTTATATGGCGCAATGTCATAATGTTATAGTGTGTGACAAAGTTAATAAAAAGGTGTTAACTTCCATCTTCCGGAAGTAATTATAATCGCCGCAGATGGCACAATAAATGTTAACGCAGCACAAACCGGCATCCTTGACAGCCTCATTAACAAAATCAGCGTCACAGATGTTATTCAATTATATTTCTCGAAATAGCTGAGGTTTTTCGGTGTTCGGCACAGGAAAATCATAGTATTCCGACAGTTATTAACCAAATTTGAAGAAAATGTGGGTTAAAACAGTTAAATTTGTATTCTGAAATTTTAATATGCACAAAAAATATGGGAAGACTTGTAGCAATAGTAGGACGTCCTAATGTGGGGAAATCCACACTTTTCAACCGACTGACTCAATCGCGCACCGCAATCGTGGATGAAACCGCCGGCACAACACGCGACCGTCAGTATGGGAAGGTAGATTGGTGCGGAAAAGAATTCTCAATCGTCGACACCGGCGGCTGGGTGGTAAACTCCGAGGATGTGTTCGAAAGCGAAATCAACAAGCAAGTCGAACTTGCCATCGAGGAAGCCGATGTGATTCTTTTTGTGGTCGACACCATGAACGGCGTCACTGACCTCGACGACCATGTGGCAAGAATATTGCGCCGATCCAAAAAGCCGGTAATTCTGGTGGCAAACAAGGTGGACTCCAACGACTGGATGTATAACGTGGCTGACTTCTACAAGCTCGGGCTTGGAGAGCCGTTCCCCATCTCCTCGGCAAGCGGTTCGGGCACCGGCGATCTGCTTGACGAAGTAGTCAAGGATCTCCCTGCCGATGACACCGAAGAGGACCACCTCGACCAAATACCGAAATTTGCAATCGTGGGACGCCCCAACGCCGGAAAATCATCGATAATCAACGCATTCATAGGTGAAGACCGCAATATCGTGACCAACATCGCAGGCACTACCCGCGACTCAATATATACACGCTACGAGAAATTCGGATTCAATTTCTATCTTGTCGACACAGCCGGCATCCGCAAAAAAGCCAAGGTCAACGAGGACATCGAATATTACTCCGTGATAAGATCTATCCGCGCCATCGAGGCATCGGATGTGTGCATCCTCATGATTGACGCCACCCTCGGCATTGAAAGCCAGGACGTGAACATATTCTCGCTTATTCAACGCAACAAGAAGGGGCTGGTGGTGTGTGTCAACAAGTGGGACCTCGTGCAGGACAAGTCGCAGAAGGCTATCAAGCATTTCGAGGATGCCATACGCCAGCGTTTCGCCCCGTTCACCGATTTCCCCATCATCTTCACCTCGGCGCTCACCAAGCAGCGCATCTACAAGGTGATCGAGACTGCGGTGGACGTGTATAACAACCGCGGCCGCATCGTGCCCACCTCACAACTCAACACCTACATGCAGGAAGTGATAGGAGCCTATCCCCCACCTGCCAATAAGGGTAAATATATCAAAATCAAGTATGTGACCATGCTGAAAGGTCAAGTCATACCCACTTTTATCTTTTTCTGCAACTTGCCTCAATGGGTTAAAGAACCCTACAGGAGATATCTGGAAAACAAGATTCGCGAAAAGTGGGACTTCTCCGGCACTCCGATCAACGTGTTCATGCGCGAAAAATAATAATTAAACTACAATGATGACATTTGAAGAGCTTGGAGTGAGGAATGACCTCCTCCACGCTATTAAAGATATGGGCTTCGAAAATCCGATGCCTGTACAAGAAAAAGTGATTCCTCACCTACTGAATGAGGATGGCGATGTGATAGCCCTTGCCCAGACCGGCACGGGAAAAACAGCTGCGTTCGGATTGCCGGTGCTGCAAAGAATCGACGTCAAGCAAGTAACACCACAGGCATTGATCATAGCCCCTACCCGCGAGCTGTGCCTACAGATAGGAAGCGACCTGTCGGACTTCTCCAAATACACGCCCGATCTCAAAGTGCTACCCGTGTACGGAGGTTCAAGCATCGAAAGCCAGATACGCTCTCTGCGCAAGGGAGTGCACGTGATCGTTGCCACTCCGGGACGACTGATGGACCTCATACGCCGAGGCGTAGTAAAACTTGACGATGTGCACACAGTGATTCTTGACGAAGCCGACGAAATGCTCAACATGGGATTTGTCGATGACATCAACGACATCCTAAGCCATGTGCCCGAAAACCGCAAGATGCTCCTTTTCTCGGCGACAATGCCTCAGGAAATAGCAAAAATAGCGGCTAAATACATGAAGGATCCGGTAGAATTTGTGGTAGGCACAAAAAACACCGGAGCCGAAAACGTGCGCCACATATACTATATGGTCCACGCCCGCGACAAGTATCTCGCGCTCAAACGCATAGCCGACGACAATCCCAACATATACGGAATCATATTCTGCCGCACCCGCAAAGAGACCCAAGAGATTGCCGACAAACTGATACAGGACGGCTATAACGCCGATTCTCTACACGGAGAGCTGTCGCAGGCTCAACGCGACATGGTGATGAAAAAGTTCCGCGACAGGGTTCTGAGATTGCTCGTAGCCACCGACGTTGCGGCACGAGGACTCGATGTGAGCGACCTTACCCACGTCATCAACTACGGACTGCCCGATGATATAGCCACCTATACCCACCGTTCGGGACGTACAGGACGCGCCGGCAAAACCGGAATATCCATCGCGATCATCCACTCGCGTGAACGCGGCAAGCTCAAGGATATCGAAAAACGCATCGGAAAGACTTTCGAGCGCCAGGAGGTGCCGACTCCCGCCCACATCATCGAAAAGCAGCTTTACAATCTTGCCGACCGTCTTGAAAAAGTGAAAGTCGACGATGAAGAGATAGCCAAATATCTGCCCGGAGTAAGCCGCAAGCTGAGCTGGCTCTCGGAAGAGGACTTGCTCAAGCGTGTGGTGTCGCTCGAATTCAACCGTCTGCTCGACTACTATAAGGACGCTCCCACCATCGACTTCATCGATGAGAAGCCCAAGAAAGGCGACCGCAAGGAATCGCGCGCGCCCAAGACTGCCGCCGAGAAGGACCGCCGCACCGCCGACCGCGGCATGGCTCGCATATATGTCAATGCCGGTAAAAACGACGGCTTCTATGCGGGCAACCTCATCGACATTCTTAACCATGCCATTCATGGACAGCGTGTCGACGTGGGCCGCATCGACCTGATGCCTGGTTATTCGCTTTTCGACGTCAAGAAATCTGACGCACGCCGCGTGGTCGACGGATTGACCGGATTCGATTTTGTAGGCCATAAGCTTCATGCCGAGATCGCCGATCCCGAAAAAGACTACTCACGCGCATCATCGCGTCGAAAAAGAGAGCGCAAAGATGGTGATGGAAAAGAAAAAAATGGTAACTTTGAGAAGTTTATGAAAAAAGGGAAGTCCTCAGGACCCCGCCACAAAAAGAAATAAACCCAATGAAAGTTATCAAAGTCATTATGTCGGCGCTGCTTGCAGCGATAATTTCCGCTCCGGGAGCCTCGGCTCAACTGACAGCGGCTAAAGCGTTTGCCGACGCGCCCAAGACTGTGTTTCCGCTTCTTGACCGCAATGTGCGTCTTGATATGATCGATTATTTCAACGGCGGCTTGTCGACAGCCTCTACCAATGCATTGCAGGGAAAGTCGCGCATCACCGCATTGACACCTTCCGACATGAAGATCTCAATGACCGACGCCTCGTCATATCAACTCACCCTTCTGCCGACCTCCAATGACACGATCATCGCACTGATACAAACCGTAGCCACGCCCGCCCATGACAGCCATATAGCATTCTATTCACGCTCATGGGCACCGCTGGGCGACAAACTGTTCACAGCCCCGTCGCTCAATGACTGGCTCACTCCCGCCGCGAAGAAAAGCGGCGCCGATGTGAGCGGCATGATCCCCTTCATGCTCGCCGAATATGTGTATGATCCGGAGAAACGCACGCTCACCCTCACCAACAACCTGAGTGAGTTTCTTTCGCCCGATGTGTATTCACTTGTGGGTTCTGACCTGCGGGACTCCATGACATATCAATGGGACGGAAAACGGATGAATCTCTCTAAATAACCGTTGTGGAAACCAAGCCGGTAACACTGCTGCAACTTACAAAATACGTAGCGTCGCTCGTCATGGTAAAGGAGACCCAGAATGTATGGGTCACCGCCGAGTTGAGCGATGTTGCCGTGCGTGGCGGCCACTGCTATATGGAGCTGCTTCAAAAGAATGAAGCTACAGGCGCCACCGAGGCAAAAGCCCGCGCCGCGATTTGGGCAAATGTATATTCGCGGATACGAACCGAGTTTTTCCATGCCACCGGACAACAATTCAGTTCAGGCATGAAAGTCATGGTCAAGGCGTCGGTGTCGATGCATCCCGTCTACGGACTGTCGCTCGTGATAACTGCCGTCGATCCCGGCTATACTATGGGCGACCTGCTGCGCCGTCGCAATGAGATGATAGCCCGCATGAAAGCCGAAGGGATATATGACCTCAACCGCAACCTCACATGGGAGAACCCGTTGCTACGCATCGCGATCATATCAGCCGAAGGAGCCGCCGGATATGGAGATTTCATGAACCAGCTCGGCGCCAATCCGTCCAACCTGCGTTTCACCACCCGGCTGTTTCCTGCAATAATGCAGGGCGAACGCACGGCATCAAGTTGCATAGCTGCCCTTGACGCCATCAATTCAGAGATTGACCGCTGGGACTGCGTGGTGATCATACGCGGCGGCGGAGCTACAAGCGACCTCATGGGATTCGAAAACTATGACCTTGCCGCCAATGTAGCCCAATTTCCCATTCCTGTTATCGTGGGAATAGGACATGAGCGCGACATTACCATCCTTGACTATGTGGCGTGCATAAGAGTCAAGACTCCTACAGCCGCAGCCGAATGGCTGCTCGCCATGGGCAAAGAGTGCCTCGACCTCCTTGACAGGCTCGGTCTTGAAGTACATCGCGCCGTTACCGACCGCATAACCGGGTGCAAAGAGCAGCTCGGCATCATAGAAGGACGGTTGCCGGGGTTGCCTCAGGCAGCGCTTGAACGAGCAAAAGCCAGGCTTGACAGGTTTTCGCTGGGGCTTCATCAAGTTTCGGCACGACGCATAGCTCCGCAGATCGCCAGAATGCAGTCATTGGAGACATCGCTCAAAATGGTGCTCCCCGCCATAATAAAGCGCCATGAGACGAAACTCGACAACATAGCCGGCATGATAGAAGCATTGTCGCCCGCAGCGACATTGAGACGCGGATATTCCATAACCCGCTACAACGGACGTGCCGTAACATCACCCGACCAGGTTCCACACGGCGCCGTGATCGAGACATCAGTAGCCGAAGGACTCATAACATCAATAAAACAATAATTCCCCCAAATAATAATGGACAATCAGCCTAAGTTTACACCCGTAGCCGACATCACCTACAATCATGCCGTAGCCGAGCTTGAGGAAATAATAAGAAAGATGCAGAGCGACGCACTCGACATAGACCTGCTTGCGACCTACACACGCCGCGCCACCGAACTGCTTGCCGAATGCCGACGACGCCTTACCGCCACCGACGAAGAGCTAAAATCAATCATCGGCTAAAGCCCCAACTCGGCAATGATAGCCTTAATCACCGCTACATCAACAGTTGAAAATTCAGATTTATCATATATACCCATCACGTATACATGACCCTGATTTTCAGCAAATACAACCGTATATGTTATCACGCGGGCACCCCCTGATTTGCCTTTTCCTTTGGAGGTTACCGCAAGTCTGATTTTACGTATGCCCGGGCTAAGCTCATCTCCTTGGAACGGATTGTTTTCCAAGGATCTTAAGAATACCGCAATATCTTTCTTTAGAGATCGATATTTTTTTGAAAGCGGTTTCAGATCTCTTAAAAAATAAGGAGTCGCTGTTACATCAAAGCTCATTTAACAATTCTTCGATTGAATAACCTTTCATCTTACCCTCTTGAATCAACTTCACTTCCCTCAATCCTTCGCAAATACGGGACGTAAGGGAATCCTCTTCAGTGATCGGAGTAATTTTAAAATTTCCATATCGTGACGTGAGCATGACTGACTGCCCGTCCTTAGCCGCATTCAAGTATTTTCCCTGATTGGCACGAAATTCTCTTGCTGATACTACTTGCATAACTTAGTTTTTTTGCAAATATAACAAATGGCAGCCAAAATGGCTACCAAAAACTCGTTTTTAACACATTTTCAAGCAGATGTGTCTACTCATCGAGAAGTCCGGGACGCAAACGGCGGGTGCGTTCGATCGCCTGCTCGTGCTTCCACTGATCGATTTTAGCTTCGTGTCCTGACAAGAGTATATCAGGCACTTTCCATCCCTTGTATTCCGCCGGACGCGTGTAGATGGGAGGAGCAAGCAGATTGTCCTGAAATGAGTCGCTGAGCGCGCTCTGCTCGTCGCCGATAGCACCGGGGATAAGCCTCACAATGGCATCGGTTATAACCACGGCGGGAATCTCCCCACCCGTGAGCACATAATCGCCTATGGTGATTTCGCGGGTTATAAGATGCTCTCTGATGCGATAATCAACCCCCTTGTAATGTCCGCACAGAATTATGATGTTATCCAGCATCGACAGGCTGTTAGCCATCGGCTGAGTCAACTGTTCACCGTCGGGCGAGGTGAATATCACCTCATCATAATCGCGCTGGCTCTTCAGATGCGATATAGCACGGTCGACCGGCTCTATCTGCATCACCATCCCTGCCTCGCCGCCAAACGGATAATCATCGACCTTGCGGTGCTTGTTGGTGGTGTATTCACGCAGATTATGCACCACGATTTCAGCGAGCCCCTTGTCCTGCGCCCTTTTCAAGATAGAGCAGTTAAGCGGCGATTCAAGCATCTCGGGAAGTACGGTCAGAATGTCTATGCGCATCAGAGTGGAATATTGATTAAAAAACTTATGCAAAGTTAAACAAATTCGCCCAAATCACCTAATTGCTAAAAAATCATATAAGAACATCGCGCCGGTGAACCTTCATCCCGTTATTTTGATTTTGTAAGTATAACATATTAACAAGGAGGTTTAATTGACACACAACGGCAATAATAGGAATACCGATGAAAGGCTCTGCGAGATAGAATTTTTATTAAAAAAAACTAATACGGAAAAAATTCCGTATTTTAGCTTCTTGATTAAAAAAAAGTAGCTAACTTTGCAGTCGGTACAATAGACATTCGTCATAGACGAATACTCGATATGGTATAATAAGATTTAATAATTCTCAATAATTTTAATGTCTGACAAAAATGAGCAAAATTGATTTGACCCAGTACGGGATTACCGGAACAACTGAGGTAATCTACAACCCCTCTTACGAGGAGCTCTTCAAAGAAGAAACTCTTCCTTCTCTGGAAGGCTTTGAAAAGGGCGTAGTAACTGAACTTGGAGCTGTCAACGTAATGACAGGTGTTTACACCGGACGTTCACCCAAGGACAAATTCATCGTACTTGACGACAAGTCTAAGGACACCATCTGGTGGACAACTGAAGAATACAAGAACGACAATAAGCCTGTGACCGAAACAACATGGAAGGCTGTTAAGGAAATCGCCGTTAAGGAACTTTCCAACAAGAAGCTTTATGTTGTTGACCGTTTCTGCGGCGCCAACAAGGACACCCGCATGGCAGTGCGCTTCATCATGGAAGTAGCATGGCAGGCTCACTTCGTTACCAATATGTTCATCGCTCCCAGCGAAGAAGAATTGAAGGACTTCAAGCCCGATTTCGTTGTTTACAACGCTTCTAAGGCTAAAGTTGAAAACTTCAAGGAACTCGGTCTTAACTCTGAAACCGCAGTAGTGTTCAACATCACTTCTCGCGAACAGGTTATCATCAACACTTGGTACGGCGGCGAAATGAAGAAGGGTATGTTCTCTATGATGAACTACTTCCTTCCCCTCGAAGGCATCGCTTCAATGCACTGTTCAGCCAACACCGACAAGAACGGCGAAAACACAGCTATCTTCTTCGGTCTTTCAGGAACAGGTAAGACTACCCTTTCTACCGACCCGAAACGTCTCCTCATCGGTGACGACGAACACGGTTGGGACGACAACGGTGTCTTCAACTTCGAAGGCGGTTGCTACGCTAAGGTTATCAACCTTGACAAGGAAAGCGAACCCGACATCTACAACGCCATCACTCGCGACGCTCTTCTTGAGAACGTGACTGTTGACGCTGAAGGAAAGATCGACTTCAAGGACAAGAGCGTGACTGAAAACACTCGTGTTTCTTACCCGATCAACCACATCGAAAGCATCGTTCGCCCGGTATCTGCCGGTCCGGCTGCCAAGAACGTGATCTTCCTTTCTGCCGACGCATTCGGTGTATTGCCTCCCGTATCTATCCTTACTCCGGAGCAGACCAAGTACTACTTCCTTTCAGGATTCACCGCCAAGCTTGCAGGTACTGAACGCGGCATCACTGAGCCGACTCCTACCTTCTCAGCTTGCTTCGGACAGGCATTCCTTGAACTCCACCCCACTAAATACGCTGAAGAACTCGTTAAGCGTATGGAAAAGAGCGGAGCAAAGGCTTACTTGGTGAACACCGGCTGGAACGGTACCGGCAAGCGTATCTCTATCCGTGACACCCGCGGTATCATCGACGCTATCCTTGACGGCGCTATCCTCAACGCTCCTACCAAGAAGCTCCCCATCTTCGATTTCGAAATCCCGACCGAACTTCCCGGCGTAGATCCCAAGATCCTCGATCCTCGCGATACTTACGCTAACGCTGAAGAATGGTACAAGAAGGCTGATGACCTTGCTTCTCGCTTCATCAACAACTTCAAGAAGTATGAGAACAACGAAGCAGGTAAAGCTCTCGTTGCCGCAGGTCCTCACTTGGAAAAATAATCACCCGATTATAATTCTCATTGATAAGGACGGGCTGAATGCCCGTCCTTATTCATTTTCAACAACACATTTCATCTTGCACACCAATAACCGTAAACTAACCAATGAAAAAAGCTATCATCGCCATTGCCGCAGCCGTAATGTCATTTTCCCTGTCGGCAAAAGTCATCCCCGGACCGCTTATCAGCGACAACATGGTGCTTCAGCAAAACACCGACGCCCGCATCTATGGAAAAGCCGATCCGGGATCGAAAATAACCGTAACACCCTCGTGGAACAATAAAACCTACACCACCCATACCGACCGTGCCGGACAGTGGAGCGTGGCGGTGGAAACGCCGGCAGGAGGCTATACGCCCTACTCCATCACTATCTCCGACGGAGAGCCTGTCACTTTCAACAATGTACTTATCGGAGAAGTGTGGCTCGCCTCAGGACAGTCCAACATGGAGATGCCGCTCAAAGGCTTCCCCGGATGTTGCACCGAAGGTGGCTATGACGAGATCGCGTCGTCACGAGCATATTCCGACAAAGTGAGATTCATAACAGTGCCTCGCACGCAAAGCTATGAGCCTGTCGATACCATCGACGCCTCGTGGACAGTGCCATCGCCGGAAACAGCGCCTCAATACAGCGCCGCAGCCTGGCATTACGCCACACGCATAGCCGACGTGCTCGACATCCCAGTGGGAATTGTCAGCGCCGCCTACGGCGGAGCGAAAGTCGAAAGCTGGATGCCACGAGATCTTTTGATTAAGTATCCCGATGTGTCGCTTGACCCGAAAGATATCGATGCCACAGTGTCATATCATCGCCCCATGCTCATGTACAACGCCATGTTCAACCCCATCGACAATTATACCTATAAGGGGATCATCTGGTATCAGGGATGCTCCAACGTGGCAACTTACAACACCTACGCCGAGCGTCTGGCTGCGATGGTGAAAAATTGGAGAGACAACATCGGGCTTGGCGACATCCCCTTCTACGCTGTCGAAATAGCGCCCTATCAATATGGCGACCCGGCAGAAAAAGGGAGAGCGCCATTTCTGCGCGAAGCACAGTGGGAGGCAATAAAGATGATACCCAACAGCGACATGATCACCATCAATGATCTCGTGAAGCCTTTCGAACGCTACAATATACATCCGGGGGATAAAACCGGCGCCGGACACCGACTCGCCGATCTCGCACTCAACAAGACATACGGCAAAAAACAGTTTCTTGCCGGCAGCCCGAAATACAAATCCCATCGGTTCATTGACGGAGCGGCATGGGTGGCTATCGACTCGCCCAACGACGGGATATGCCGCAACTATGACATAAAAGGATTTGAGCTCGCCGGACCTGACAAAGTGTTTCATCCTGCCGACTCGGTTTGGCTACACTGGCAGACCAACGAAATGGTGGTGTCAAGCAAGAAAGTGCCTGACCCCGTAGCCGTGCGTTACGGCTTCCGCGACTTCCTTCCGGGCACACTTTACGGCGGAAACTATCTCCCGCTGATTCCGTTCCGCTCCGATGACTGGGACACCCCGACCGATTGAAAAATATCGCTGAAAACCGCTTGACAAAAGGATTTTCAATATAAAATCTGTTATTTTTCGTTCCATTTTAGTCATCAAATGATAAAATAAGGAAAAAAACCGCGAATTTATTTGGCAAATACAGCCAAATGATATAAATTCGCTGTGCACTTAATTAAATTCCTGATATAAAATACTAAAACTACGCACAGGAAAAAGAGAGGGGGCTAATCGGTGACGACCCACCCCCTCTTTATTTTTTGCCCCTACCCCAAAAGAAACCAACCCCTATTGCTATGGGCGCCAACTACATCTAACCCAAATCGGAATAGCTTCTATTGCATAAGTCGCAGAATCGCATCACAGACTCCGGATGAATTGGGTCGTGGCGCATTGGCATCAATGATCTTACCATCCGGTCCAATAATTCTATAAGAAGGAAAACCTGTCATTTTGAATGCCGACATAATCAATTCGGCATCGTCATCTCCATAGATAAAGTAGTTCATGCAATTGGCGGGATGGTTGCTTATAAGATTTTCCCATTTATCAATATTTGATTTCAACGCAACACTTACGAATACTATATTATGTCCTGTGAAAAATTCAGCCAATTCCGGTAAAGATTTGTTGGCTATTATACATGGTCCGCACCATGTAGCCCATAGGTCGAGATAAATAAATTTGCCGGAATATTCTTTTCCAAGAATTTCAGAAATGCTTGAATATTTCGATTCTTTCACTTGACCGCCCCGGCATTCGTATATCTTACCATCGGCAATCTTAATTTCCGGTAGTTGTTTCAGGTTATTCTCTTTTTGGAATATTGCCTCAAAAATAATATCGCTGGAAAATATATGCTTAGGAATCTTAAGATCTTGCCGGCAATCATCCTGTGACATGATAAATTTTCCGATAATGACATCCCGGTTCAATGACTTTGGGTGTCTTGACACGATTGCATCGATCATATCTTTTGTGCTTTCCGGTTCCACGACATCTTCCAAACGGTTCAAATACGCACTTATATGGTAAGGAAACATCATTTCCTTTAAATTGGCGGCATCATCAAGTCCGAAAATGGAGTCGGCGAAGAATTCTAAAATGCGGTCGGGTGTTTCATCGGAATGTTCGAGAGTTGCATTAGCCAAAGAGAATAGAGCCGATCTCTTGATTAAATCCTGGGAATCATACCCCATGCGATGGGACGCGGCATAATCGGCTATTCTATCTTGGTAAGAATAATTTATCGCCATGAATTTTTTCAGGTATTCATCCTTCGCGATTTTACCTGCCGGGAGTTCTTCGAAAAATGTGTTGAATAGCTTGGCATAGGCTTTGCCGTATTCATTGTTGAATTTAGCACGAGAGCCTGAGTATGAAGCGCCATTCTTGATGTTTTCAGCATCTATGTTTACGAAAATCGAATCGCCCGGTTCTGCATATTGACATATAAAATTACCATCGTAATATATGGTAAAATTATGCCCGTAAAGGAGGTTTACATGTGTTTTGAAATTTCCCGCAGAATCCACCGATACAGTATGCCGGGAGCCTCCAATGTCCCATGGATTACAATCTATCGCCGTTATAGTTTTTGCCGAATCCTCTTTACGATTGGATATATTTCCGGCAACTACAACCACATCTTGCCACTTATCAATGCCGGCAAGACACTCCAACGAAATGGCATTTAAAAGCACCAAAATCAATAGTTTTAACATTAGCTGGGTCTATTCACTTTAGCGGAACAGATTGCGAATATACTGTTTTTCTAAAATACATTGTGTCGGATTCTTGAATAATTTTCATTGCTGTCCGATAAAATTAGATAATAATTGGGGTAATAAATCCGGATGGATCGTACTAAGTGCCGCCAGGCTCAGGTCCGTCACTATCCCCGACTGAGCGAGCGAAGTCGGGGGCAGCGGCAGAACGCCCACCACGAGCCCCGGGCGGGGCGAGTCTGTTGAAGGAATGCAGGCTATACGGTGTTGATTGGTGGACGTCGTCGACGCCCATTGGTTTGTATGAGCTTTCTCCGCACCTCGGCTACGCCTCGTGGCGGAGCTACGATTGCATTGCCGTTCCACGGCATTCAGGACGTTCAGTTTATGCATCTCGTGGCGGCAGATCCATTACAGTTTCACAACAGTATGTACGCACGAGATTTTATGTCACCGCCGATGCGGTTTATTGGAATGGCTTCGGTTTACCCATGACTCACATCCAATGCTATTAACTTAAGCAGGGCATTTTCAGATGGCTTGTTTGTAATTGGTAA
>CAJUTE010000016.1 GCA_910589555.1 uncultured Muribaculum sp. | reverse complement strand
ATATCACCATACAAAATTACAAAAGACCATTTTAGCCTTAAGTTAGTGACATTGCTCGATTCGAGCGTCCGCCAGAACAAGCTGATTATCAAACATGGCATTCTGACGCACGAGCCGTACGTCACTACTTTTGTGTGATTCTGCAACACCCTCTCATTTTATAGCAAAAACAGGCGTTTCAATACAATTTTCCAATATTTTGGTTAATTATGCGAATAATTTATTGCAAAATTCTTGCATATACCAAAATATTGTTATAATTTTGTCGCATAACATTGAAGATTGTTACTGCAATAACGACAAAAGGAAAAAAATCACATCCCTGTATACACTTTACAACATTGTAAAAATGCCCTGTCGCGAGACAAGGCATTTTTTTATTTTTTCGGTAGAAGCTTCAACACTTTTCTCAAATCCTTTTCAGTGGGCTCCGGCGACTTGCGCGTGTCCCCCTTCTGATAGGTCCCGATGATCTTCACCCCACACTGGCGGAAAATGGATTTCAGCGACTTGACCACACCCGATGTCTGCCCGAACCACCGGTTGAACGGCGACGGCGTGGCTGATGCCGTGACAATAATCGCCCTCTTGCCCTTAAGCAGCGGCACAGGCAGCAACTTCCCCGCCTCAGTGTCGACCATGGCATACACCATTCTGTCAAACAGCACTTTCAACGCCCCCGGCATATTGCCCCAATAACAGGGAGCCCCGATCACATAGAGGTCATACTCCCCAAGCTTTCCGGCTATGCGGTGGGCATCATCGCGCCCGAGGCAGCACTCCTTATCGGCACGGCACTTCATGCACCCGACGCAGGGATGCACGTCAAGACTGTCGACATATTCAACATCAACCGTCCACCCGCGCTCAATCATCTCCTCAGCAATGCAATCGAGCATCGCCGAAATATTTCCATTGTGCCAGGGACTGGCATAAAACATCAGAACCTTCATAATTTTTCCGCCAAAATAAGCATTTTTTTTACACGCTGCAAGACTATTTATAGAATAAAAGCCGTAAATTTGAAAATCATAAACCAACCTTAAAAGTTATGTTTTCACGCGAAACCTATATTTCACGCCGCAACGAGCTCAAAAAGCGCGTAGGCAGCGGACTCATTCTGTTCATCGGCAACGATGAAACCGGCAGCAACTACGAGGACAACACCTATGATTTCCGCCAAGATTCATCGTTCCTCTACTATTTCGGATTGCCTTATGCCGGATTGAACGCCATCATCGACATAGACAATGACAAGGAGATAATATTCGGCGACGAACTGACCATCGACTCAATCGTGTGGATGGGAAATCAACCCACACTGCACGAAAAAGCCGCAATGCACGGCGTAGACACAACCCTCCCCGCAAGCGAAATCAAAAACTATCTTGAAAAAGCCGCAAAATCAGGACAGAAAATACATTACACTCCCACCTACCGTGCCGAGCACAAACTGAAACTCCTCGACTGGCTGAACATAAAGCCGGGAGCCGAGCAGCCATCAGTGGATCTGATACGCGCCATAGTAGATATGCGCAACCACAAGACCGAGGAGGAGATCGAGGAGATCGAACGCGCCTGCAACGTCACTGCCGATATGCACATCGCGGCAATGAAAGCACTGCGCCCCGGAATGCACGAATATGAGATCGTAGCCGTGATTGAATCGGTAGCCACGGCAAACGGTTGCCGCCTGTCGTTCCCCACAATCGCTACCACCCACGGACAGACACTCCACAACCATGCCCACCACCACCTCGTAAAGCCTGGCGATATGCTCCTGATCGACGCCGGTTCAGAAACCCCGATGGGCTACGCCGGCGATATGTCATCGACCATCTGCGCCGACAAGACCTACACCCCACGCCAGAAACTCATCTATGACCTTCAGGTGGCGATGCACAAAGCTTCGGTTGCCGCATTAAAACCCGGAGTGCCGTTCAAGGACGTGTATGAACTCTCGGCTGAAGTGATGTGCCGCGGGCTCAAGGATCTCGGCATCATGAAGGGTGATCCCGCCGAAGCGGTTGCCGCAGGCGCTCACGCCATGTTCTATCCTCATGGCTTGGGACACATGATGGGACTCGACGTGCACGACATGGAAAACCTCGGAGAGGTGTGGGTAGGATATGACGGACAGCCTAAAAGCACTCAATTCGGACGCAAGTCGCTGCGACTCGCACGCCCGCTCGAACCGGGATTCGTACACACCATCGAACCGGGCATATATTTCATCCCCGAACTTATCGATTATTGGGGCTCGGAAAAGCGTTTCGCTGACTTCATCGACTATGCCGAACTGGAAAAATGGCGTGATTTCACCGGTGTGCGCAACGAGGAAGACTACCTCATCACAGCCGACGGTGCCCGTCGCCTCGGCAAAAAAATACCTCTCACCACCGACGAAGTGGAAGCCATCCGCTGATCCGCAATCTATGCCGCCGCTATGCGTTTTAGCGGCGACACACGAAAACAATAACAAAAACAACCAACGACACAAACAGGCAAAAAAAGGGAGGAAGCCCATGTAATGAGCTTCCTCCCTTTTTATCAACTTAATATTAAATTGCCGCGTATATTAGCGGTTGATGTACTTTTTGCCGTTTTTGATAACCACACCCTTGTAGTTCTCATCAACTTGAACACCCTGAAGATTGTACATAGGAGCGTTCTCGTCGTCAGCAACAGTGATATCCTCAACACCGCCGGTAGAACCAACAACTTCAATATAATAGATGTGGCAACCGTTGGTGTTATAAATCTGGATGTCGGTAGAAGCGGCATCAGCAGGCACTACCCATTCCTGCTCCTGATATTCCTTAGGAGTAGCGACAGCATTGCCGTCCTTATCAAGCAATTTAGCACCCTCAGTACCGGCACCTACATAAAGCTCAACACCACGGGCATCAGTAGTCTTGTGAGATTCAACACCCATCTTGATTGTAGATCCTGCGGCTACATTGGGGATGATGAAGTAATTTTTCTTACTTGAACCGAGCCAAAGATAAGATGGACCATGATAAGGACCGAAGCCTGTTCCTCCGGCAACGGGATAGTTCACCGCAATCGCAAGCGAGCGATCAGTTGTATTGGTGTATTTAAGTCCTTTTAATTCCTTGATAACAACGCCATTGGCAGTCAAATTACCATCAGCATCTACAGTTGTAGCAGCATTAACTTGCCAGAAGCAGTTTTCTTTTGACAGTTCAGTTGGCTCTGTCTGCTTATCCGGTGCTTTTTCAATGTCTGACCATGTTTCGTTAGCAGCATTGACAGCTTTAAGGTTAGCAACTGTTTCAGCGCTCCAGTTGGTGAAGTCCCACTTCTGAGCATTTGCCGAGGTCATACCTGCGATTGCAAGCACTGTGAGTAAAGAGTAAATTTTTTTCATAAGCATGGTTGTTTTAAAGTTAATAATGAATGTTATTATACTAATCCACAGCAAATTTAAAACAAAAAAACAAAAAAAGCCAACGAATAAACAAAAAAAATCGGACTCATAAGAGACCGATTTTCAAGAATTGAGCGGAAGACGAGGCTCAAACTCGCGACCCTCAGCTTGGAAGGCTGATGCTCTATCAACTGAGCTACTTCCGCATTGAATTGTGGGCGAAGATGGATTCGAACCACCGAAGGTAGAAACCAGCAGATTTACAGTCTGCCCCATTTGGCCACTCTGGTATTCGCCCTAATTCGTATGCAAAGATACGAATTTTTTATATATTTTCCATAAAATGAATCATTTTTATTGCAGCTTCTGCTGCTTCGGTACCTTTATTGCCCAATTTTCCACCGGCACGATCAATGGCATCTTGCTCACAATCAACGGTAAGCACCCCGAAAATGACCGGAGCGCCATTTTTTCTCAGATTGATCTCAGTCACCCCGCGTGTCACGCTGTCACACACATAATCAAAGTGCGGAGTACCACCGCGTATCACGCATCCAAACACGATTATAGCGGCATATCTGCCTGAATTCCACAGTGCCGATGCCGCATAAGTGAGTTCAATCGCTCCGGGCACATGAAACAATTCATATCCCACGCGCTCCTGCTCAAGAAGCTCCACGGCGCCCTTGGTAAGCGCTTCAGTGATGTTGGAATTCCATTCAGCTGTCACAATCGCCACCTTGGCTCCCGATGATATTGCCGGAAGGTTGCCTTTAGGCGCTCCTGTCGATAGATTTGTTGCCATTCTTATTTCTTTGTTATTCTTATTTATCATTTAACGGGACAAGCCTGTCGGTGGTCTCGATTGCCATCCCACCCCACAAAGCGGCTTGTTCAACTATATTTTTCATCATCTCCTGATCAAAATCCCCGGTGGCTTCCTTCAGCACATCATGCTTCAAGAGAGCGTCGACCACTCCGGCTATCGCTCCGGCAAGCCACACGCCGCGCATCTCGCTGCTGCACTTGATCTCAGCCGACTCCGTTTTCTTACGGTTATAGAATGAGAGTGTCGATTCATCGAAATCGGCATTTATGTGGTTGAAACAATAGAAGCTGATGTCGCGGTTATAGGAATTGCTTCCACCCTCCTCGCCAAATATGGTCTTCAGGTCAGAACCGGCTGTCACCACAATATCAGCCATCTCAAGATTTTCAAGGATGGAGGGCTTTACATGGGTCATATTGATCACCGGATTATGCCCCATATCGGGAGCGTATACGATAACCGCCTTGCGTTCGCGGGCATACTTGATTATGTCAAACAAGCGCGAGTGCACCCTCTGGTCAAGAGCATAAATCCCGCCAAACACCACGATATCATCATGGTCAATGCGCGGCCACACCACGCCGAGGCTCTGTGCCGAATAACGCTCATAGCTCACTCGGTGGCGCTCACAGTCATGATCATCGGTGAATATCAGCGTGACCGGTGTCACGCCATCGGTAAAACGATCGACAGAGTGAGTCCCGACATTGTTCAGCGTAAGGAATTCAACAAGCATATCGCCCACATGGTCGGCAGCAGCCTCACCCACGAAGGAGATCTCCCTGCGGCGTTTCCCCAGCGACGCTGCCGCATTAAGGATTGTGGCGCCCGGCAGAGAGAGCCATGGAGCGTTGTTGCGGAAAAAAATATCAAGGCGGCACTCGCCTATCGCAATTATCTTTCTCATCTCATCATTATTTTTTTTCACGGGAAACAGTGCCAAGATATCCGCCATGATGACGTTTGGCATACTCTTCCCGCGTAAATCCTATAGTCTTCATCACGTTGACGACAAGCACATCGCCTATGACTGTCATCATAGTGGTTGACGTTGTGGGAGTAAGCCCCAGCGGACACACCTCAGGGGCGCCGCCGGTGTACAGCGACACCGTAGCCATCCGGGCAAGTTCGCTCTCGGCATTGCCGGTTATCACTATCAGGGGCACATCTTCGTAAAGATTATGGGCGAGGTGCACCAGGTCGATTATCTCTCTGGTTTTTCCGGAATTGGAAATGAGCAGCAGCACATCATCAGGCTGCAGCACGCCCAGATCGCCGTGTTGAGCCTCGGCGGGATGAAGATTCACTGCCGGGGTGCCGGTCGATGAAAAAGTGGTGGCGATGTTCATCGCAATCTGCCCGGCTTTGCCCATTCCCGACGTCACCACCTTTCCATGGCGGCGATGCACACGCTCGATTATCAATTCAACCGCGCGGTCATAACCGTCGGTCACCGGAATATTTGCGATTGCGCAGCTCTCCTGCCGGAGAATCTCACGCATGGATTGTTGGATATCACTCATAGAAATAATCGCTATTATTACGCAAAGATAACATTTTTCCTCCTAATCATCCAAACCTCAGAGCTTATATGTAAGCATCAGTTTTGCCGACAACGTGGTCGACTTCACATGAGGGAAATCACGATAATGCGTCGACCTCAGATAGTGGTCGAGCAAAAGCGTGAGATAAAGCCGCTTGCACAGCTTCATGTCGGCACGGAACTGGGTCACGTTGAACGACGCGACCGATTTGTCGCCCTGGGCGTTGAGTGTCTTGTAGTCGGCATCATCAAGATTGGTGTTGCGGTGATAGCCCTGCCAGGTGAACAGGCGGTAATACTCGTGGGAAAGAGAGAATGAATAGCGGTCATTGTCAAAGACCATGTTGGCGCCACCTTTCAACGAGAATCCGCTCGCAAAGTTGTAGTTGCGGTCATCGACCATATAATAGTCCGACAGCACCGAGCCGAGAATCACGGCATTGGCATGGGCATAAGCGTCAAACACCCAATGGCGTCGTTCAATATCCCGATAGAACACACCTCCGCCGAGACTCGCCGGAATGCCCAGCTTATAAGGCACCAGCCCTGAAGAAATAGTGTCGGAGTCGAAGAAATCGAAATGCTGGAACAACCCTATGCTCAGATGGCAATCCTTCTCTTCAAGAAGTTCACGCCCTATGAGCCTGCCTTTTATCTCAAGATGGCTCAGCACCGGCTGAGTCTTCATGAAATTCAAGCTGGCGTTGAAGGTGAAATAATCATACGGTTTTTTGCTTTTCAATTCAAAGCGGTCGCCATACTCTACGTTAAGCTCCATCGCCCCTCCAAATTTCACATGGCTCCTGTCATGGTGGTAGTCGAGCATACGTGTGCCAAGCGACAGCTCCACCGCGATATTGGGCAAGCCGAATATCTTGCCCGATGTGGGACGCCGCCGCCATGCGTCGCCCGTGATGAGACGCGTCACTCCACGCATGGGCGACAACAGGAATCCGGAAATCTCACGCCCTACACGCTCGGCGCCGCCCACACGGTCGTCGAGCACAAGATCCGACGCGCGGAAACACACCTCGCCGATACACATTCCGCCTATAGGCGTGGCTATAATGTCATTGGTCGACGGATATTCGCACTCCATAAACAATTCCCACATGGCGCTCCCCGCAATCGAGAACAGTCCCGACTTCCAGTAATTGAACCCGTTGGCACGTGCGGCATTATAGTACAGGCTGCCGTTGTAGGGGTGCAAAAACATATTGGTGTTGAGATTGTCATTGTCCCACTTGAAGCCATGCTTGAAATTCTCCTTGATGGTGTTGAAATTTATATATGCCCAGTCGCCGTGCTGCACATACCGGTCAAAAGCCCACAGTCCTATGTTGAAGCCGAACACCTCGCCGGCAGCCCTCCAGAAATGCTCTTTGCCATAGTGGCTGATATCAGCGCTGTCAGGAGGCAATTGAAGACGCGAATACACCTTTATGGGCATCTGCGCCTCCGTCTCAGCCGGCAAAATCATCGCCACAGCCGCCAACACAGTCAATATCACTGATTTCACGCTCATTATATCCCTCTATTTAAATCGTAGTTTATCGAAACACTTTAATGCCTGTTTTATTAAGATAACAATCCTGAGACGCATTTTGTCAGAGCCCGCGCGGGGCTGAGGGTAATTTTCCGACATCCAATTTTATGCTCAAATGATATTAAAATCGTCCCTATTTTAAAACTTGCGGGTCATTTTAACTATATTTTTTTCATGATGGCTATTTTTAAATGACAATACACCGATTTTTTTCCTATCTTTGTAGACTGTTGCACAATTGCAGACTAATTATTAACCGTGTGCACGCTTAAATTTATTAACCATTTAATATTGAGAGACAATGAACCAATTCTTAAATTTTTCCCTTGAAGGAAAGGTTGCGCTTGTAACCGGAGCTTCTTACGGTATTGGATTCGCAATCGCTTCAGCATTTGCTGAACAAGGCGCAAAAATCTGTTTTAACGACATCAACCAAGAGCTCGTTGACAAAGGTATCGCCGCATACGCTGAAAAAGGCATCAAAGTTCACGGATATGTATGTGACGTGACCGATGAGCCCGCAGTTCAGAAAATGGTTGCCACCATCGCTGAAGAAGTAGGACCGGTTGACATCCTGGTTAATAACGCAGGTATCATCCGCCGCGTGCCCATGCACGAGATGGAAGCTTCTGATTTCCGTCGCGTGATCGACATAGACCTCACCGCTCCCTTCATCGTTGCCAAGGCTGTGCTTCCTTCAATGATGGAACGCCGTCAGGGTAAGATCATCAACATCTGCTCTATGATGTCAGAACTCGGTCGCGAGACTGTGAGCGCTTACGCTGCTGCAAAGGGCGGTCTTAAAATGCTCACCCGCAACATCTGCTCAGAATACGGCGAATACAACATCCAGTGTAACGGTATCGGCCCGGGCTACATCGCAACTCCCCAGACCGCTCCTCTCCGCGAAAAGCAGCCCGATGGAAGCCGTCACCCGTTTGACTCATTCATCTGCGCCAAGACTCCGGCAGGACGCTGGCTTGACCCGCAGGAGCTCACCGGTCCGGCAGTGTTCCTTGCTTCTGAAGCATCTAATGCCGTGAACGGTCACGTGCTCTACGTGGACGGCGGTATCCTTGCTTACATCGGCAAACAGCCTAAATAATCCTGACACACATATTCGTGCTAAATAAGCCACTGCGGATCCGCTACGAGGCTCCGCAGTGGCTATACCTAAAGCATACGTTATCACTTTCATGGAAGAAGTTTTTAAATATATCATAGGTCTTGGAGCGGCTGTGATGATGCCTATTATCTTCACAATCCTCGGCACCTGTATCGGCATTAAATTCGGCGACGCTTTCAAGAGCGGCCTTAAAGTGGGTGTCGGTTTCATCGGGCTTTCCGTTGTCACCGCGCTTCTCACCTCAAGTCTCGGTCCGGCTCTTTCCAAAGTCGTTGAAATCTATAATCTGAACCTGCCTGTATTCGACATGGGATGGCCCGCCGCAGCAGCTGTGGCTTACAACACCGCAGTGGGCGCGTTTATCATCCCGGTATGTCTCGGCGTAAACCTTATCATGTTGCTGACAAAGACTACCCAGACAGTCAACATCGACCTCTGGAACTACTGGCATTTCGCCTTCATCGGCGCCGTAGTATACTTCGTCAGCGGCTCAATAGCCTGGGGATTCTTCGCAGCTATCATCTGCTACATCATCACCCTGGTACTTGCCGATGTCACCGCCAAGAAGTTCCAGTCATTCTACGAAAACATGGAGGGCATCTCCATTCCCCAGCCGTTCTGCCAGGGATTTGCCCCCTTCGCCTGGATCATCAACAAAGCGCTCGACAAGATTCCCGGAATGAACAAGCTTGAGATAGACGCCGAAGGATTGAAACGCAAATTCGGAATCATGGGCGAACCCTTGTTCCTCGGAGTTGTAGTGGGCATCGCCATCGGCTGCCTCTCCTACAGCGGATGGAATGAGATTGTCGACAACATCCCCGCAATCCTCGGTCTCGGCATCAAGATGGGTGCTGTCATGGAGTTGATTCCCCGCATCACTGTGCTCTTCATCGAAGGACTTAAGCCCATCAGCGACGCTACCCGCGCGCTCATCGCCCGCAAATTCAAAGGCGCCGAGGGCTTGTCGATCGGTATGAGCCCGGCGCTCGTCATCGGCCACCCCACCACTCTTGTGGTGTCATTGCTGTTGATCCCCGTGACCCTCGCCCTCGCTGTGTTCCTGCCGGGCAATGAATTCCTTCCCCTCGCCTCGCTCGCCGGAATGTTCTACGTGTTCCCCTTGATCCTCCCGTTCACCAAAGGCAATGTTCTCAAGACCTTCATCATCGGCTTGATCGTGATGGTGGGCAGCCTCTACATGGTCACCAATATCGCTCCGGCGTTCACCGAAGCCGCACGCGACGTTTACGCACAGACCGGCGACGCCGCCGTAAGAATCCCCGACGGATTCTCGGCAGGTAGCCTCGACTTCGCGGGAAGCCCCCTCGGATGGGTCATCTACCAATGCTGCCACTCGCTGAAGTGGATCGGTGCCGGACTGCTGGTGATCGTCACCATGGGCATGGTGATATGGAACCGCATGAACATCATCCGTTCGCAAAAGCTTATGGACAACGCAGAAACAACAAAATAACCAATATACATTAAGTCTAACCAATTATTAAAGAAAAATGAGTAAAGTAGTAACTTTAGGCGAAATTATGCTCCGCCTGTCGCCGGAAGGCTGTTATCGTTTTGTGCAAGTAGACAACTTCAATGTAATCTGGGGTGGTGGTGAAGCTAACGTAGCAGTGAGCTGCGCCAACTACGGACACGATGCATACTTCGTTTCTAAACTCCCGAAACACGAAATCGGACAAGCTGCTGTCAACGCTCTTAGCCGTTATGGCGTTAAGACCGACCACATCGCTCGTGGCGGTAACCGCGTAGGCATCTACTATTGCGAGACCGGAGCTTCAATGCGTCCCTCAAAAGTTATATATGACCGTGCAGGCTCTTCTATCGCTGAAGCTGATCCCGCCGACTTCGACTTCGATGCAATCATGGAAGGCGCCGACTGGTTCCACTGGAGCGGTATCACTCCTGCAATCTCTGACAAGGCTGCCGAACTTACCCGTCTTGCTTGCGAAGCTGCAAAGCGTCACGGTGTGACTGTCAGCGTTGACCTCAACTTCCGCAAGAAACTTTGGACTAAGGAAAAAGCTCAGTCTATCATGCGTCCGTTGATGAAATATGTTGACGTTTGCATCGGCAACGAAGAAGATGCTGAACTCTGCCTCGGCTTCAAGCCCGACGCTGACGTTGAAGGCGGCAACACCGACGCTGAAGGATACAAGGGTATCTTCGAAGCAATGATGAAGGAATTCGGCTTCAAGTATGTAGTATCAACTCTTCGCGAATCATTCTCAGCTACTCACAACGGCTGGAAGGCTATGATCTACAACGGCAAGGAATTCTACCAGAGCAAGCGTTACGACATTAACCCGATCATCGACCGCGTAGGTGGTGGCGACTCATTCTCAGGTGGTCTTATCCACGGTCTTCTCACCAAGCCCAACCAGGGTGAAGCTCTTGAGTTTGCAGTAGCAGCATCAGCTCTCAAGCACACTATCCACGGCGACTTCAACCTCGTAAGCGTAGAAGAAGTTGAATCACTCGCAGGTGGCAACGCTAACGGTCGCGTACAGCGCTAATCAACCCACAATTACAACCGATTAGTCCAATTAGTCTGATTAGCCTAATTGGACTAATTAAAATAACCAAGAATAAAAATGGCAAAATTTGATAAAATAGCAGTGCTCGCCAAGATGGAGGCTGCTCCTATCGTTCCGGTATTCTACCACAAGGATGCCGAAGTTGCAAAACAAGTAGTGAAAGCTTGCTACGAAGGCGGTATCCGCGCTTTCGAGTTCACCAACCGTGGTGACTTCGCTCACGAAGTATTTGCTGAAGTAGTGAAATTCGCAGCTAAAGAGTGCCCTGAAATGGCAATCGGCGTAGGTTCAATCGTTGACCCCGCTACCGCTGCCCTCTACCTCCAGCTCGGAGCTTGCTTCATCGTAGGCCCGTTGTTCAACCCCGAAATCTCAAAGATCTGCAACCGCCGTCTCGTTCCTTACACTCCCGGCTGCGGCACTATCAGCGAGGTAGGTTTCGCTCAGGAATGCGGCTGCGACCTTTGCAAGGTATTCCCCGGCGACGTTCTCGGACCGAAATTCGTGAAAGGACTTCTCGCTCCCATGTCATGGTCTAAGCTTATGGTGACCGGTGGCGTGGAACCCACTGCCGAAAACCTCAAGTCATGGTTTGACGCCGGCGTGTTCTGCGTAGGTATGGGATCCAAATTGTTCCCCAAGGACAAAGTACAGGCAGGCGACTGGGCTTACGTCACTGAAAAGTGCCGCGAGTCATTGAGCTATGCAAAGAAATAAATCCTTATATATAATGAAAAAAATAATCCTTAGTGTAGCATTAGCTATGGCGACATTATCAGCCGGAGCTGTCACAAACTATCACGTTCAGAGAGCTTGTCATCCCGCCGACGTGAAGAATTATGACACAAAGACTCTTCGTGAGCGTTTCACGATGCCCGTGGTCATCGCACCCGACACCATCAACCTTACCTATTCAATGTATGACCGCCTTGTATTCGGAGGTGTGTCTCCCGTAAACACAGTTGTAGAGCTGGAGACTATCGACCCGCTGAAGGCTGAATACTTCCTTGAACGCCGCGAGCTCGGCGCAATCAACATCGGTGGCCCCGGTATCGTAAGCGTTGACGGAAAGGACTATGAATTGAACTTCAAGGATGCCCTTTATGTGGGACGTGGCAACAAGAAAGTCACTTTCCGCAGCAAGGACAAGACTAACCCTGCAAAGTTCTATCTCAATTCAACTCCCGCCCACAAGGCATACAAGACTCAGCTCATCACTATCGACGGACGCAAGGGTTCGCTTAAAGCCAACTCTTTCGCTGCCGGTAAGATGGAAGAGAGCAACGACCGCGTAATCAACCAGCTCATTGTCAACAATGTGCTTGAAGAGGGTCCTTGCCAGCTTCAGATGGGTCTGACCGAGTTGAAGCCCGGTAGCGTGTGGAACACAATGCCCGCACACACCCACGACCGCCGCGTTGAAGCTTACTTCTACTTCAATGTGCCTGAAGGTAATGCTATCGCTCACTTCATGGGCGAACCTCAGGAGAACCGTGTCGTATGGCTCCACAACGAGCAGGCTATCATGAGCCCCGAGTGGTCAATCCACGCCGCTGCCGGAACCAGCAACTATATGTTCATCTGGGGTATGGGTGGCGAAAACCTTGACTATGGCGACATGGACAAAATAACTTACCTCGAAATGAAGTAAGCCCCCATTCACACATTACTGAAAAAGGTGCTGTCCGATTCTCATGCGGACGGCACTTTTTTTATTATTTTGTTGACGATATTTATAGCATGGCATCGAGTTATTTTATAAATTTACAATACTGAAATTTAACCGTCTATACAGCATGAAACATCGACTCCTTATTCTCCTGGCATTTCTCTCCGCATGGAGCGCCGCCACAGCTTATTGCGACAACTCTTTATCTCGCCAACGCATCAACATCAACCGTGATTGGCGGTATCAGGAAAATGACCCCGCAGGAACCGATTCATCTCTGCACTATTCAAGAATAAAACCATATCTGCTCCCTAATGCCAACCGATTCATAATATTCGGCGCTCAAAACAGTGTGCCGAAAGAGCCGCTAACCACCGATGTGGAATATGTACGCCCTGACTTCGACGACAGCCAATGGCGTCAATTGAATCTCCCCCACGACTGGGCGATTGAAGGTCCGTTCAACATCGACTATGCCGGAGAAACCGGAAAACTCCCTTACTGGGGCATAAGATGGTACCGAAAGAGCTTTGACGTGCCGGAAAGCGATGCCGGAAAACAGATATATCTCGACATCGATGGCGCTATGTCCTACGCTTCGGTGTGGTGCAACGGCGAGTTTGCCGGAGGATGGCCTTACGGATATGCCTCATTCCGTATTGATCTGACACCCTACATCAAAGCCGGTCAGAAAAACCAGCTCGCCATACGCCTTGAAAACCCCGATGAAGCATCAAGATGGTACCCCGGCAGCGGAATATACCGAAATGTGTGGCTCGTGAAAACATCGCCCGTGCACGTGGAGCAATGGGGAACATTTGTGAGAAACGTCAATGTCGACCCCGAGAAAGCCGTAATGGAAATGGGCGTGAACATCGAGAACCATAAAACGACAGATGCCAAGATCAAGCTTCTCACAAGCATCTACCGCCAAGACTCACTCGGGCAGCCCGCAGGCAATGAGATTACGGCAATAGAGCCTAAAGCTATGACCGTGAAACGCGGTCGTCAGGCAACCGCCCGCTTCCGGTTTGAAGTCGACAATCCTCAACTGTGGGACATCGACAATCCCAACTGCTATGTTGCCGTAACAAAAGTCATCGAGGACGGGAAAGAGGTGGATTCCTATAACACTCCGTTCGGCATACGCACCGTCGACTTCACCCAAAATGAAGGGCTCAAGCTCAACGGCAAGAGTGTGGCGATAAAAGGCGTGTGTATGCACCATGACTTAGGAGCATTGGGAGCGGCATTCAATGAGGTCGCCGCCGAACGACAGCTGCGTATAATGAAGGAAATGGGAGCCAATGCCATAAGAACATCCCACAATCCTCCCGCTCCCGAACTGGTGGCTCTGTGCGACCGCCTTGGAATGATAATGCAGCTTGAACTCGCCGACACATGGCAAAAGGGGAAACGCAAGAATGACTACCATATCCTTTTCGATGACTGGAGCGAGGCTGATATGCGGTCAATCGTGCGACACTACCGCAACCACCCCTCGGTGATAATGTGGAGCATAGGCAATGAGGTGCCCGACCAGACCTCAGAGCAGGGCACAATAATATCCCGCCGCCTTACAGCATACTGCCATGACGAAGACCCCACTCGCCCCACTTCATTGGGGTGCAACAAGAAGGATGCCGTGTTCCGTGACATCGTGAACAACGTCGACATTTTCGGGCTGAACTACAATCACGGAACATATCCTATATTTAAAAAACAAAATCCCACCCGCCGTTACCACGCCAGCGAAACCTCATCGGCGATAAGCTCGCGCGGAGAATACTTCTTCCCGGTCACTAATGATGTTAATGACAGCCGGTGGGAATTCCAACTTTCATCCTACGATGTGACCGCCGTTCCCTGGGGATGCGAGCCTGAAGACCAATTCAAGGTCAATGAGGAATACCCTTTCACTTTTGGAGAATTCGTATGGACAGGATTTGACTACATCGGCGAACCAACGCCATATAATAAGGACCTCACCAATCTCCTTAACTTCAGCGACCCCGCCGAACTTGAAAAAGCTAAGAAAGAACTGGAGGAACTTGGCAAAATCAAATCGCCGTCACGAAGCTCCTATTTCGGAATAGTCGACCTGTGCGGATTCCCCAAAGACCGCTATTACTCATATAAAAGCTACTGGCGCCCCGATGTGCCCACTGTACACATTCTCCCCCACTGGAACTGGGAGGAGCGTACAGGCGAAGTGACACCGGTCCACATCTATACTTCGGGCGATGCCGTGGAACTGTTCCTAAACGGAAAATCGCTCGGCAAGAAAGAGAAAAAGAACGCCTACGATCGCCTTATATGGGACGACGTGCGTTACCAACCCGGCACATTGAAAGCCATCGCCTACAAGAACGGTGAACCGTGGGCTGAGGAGACAGTGGAAACCACAGGCAAGCCCGCAGCTCTGCAAGTAATCCCTGAAAAAACAGTTCTGGACAATACAGGCTCCGACCTCTCTTTCGTGAAAGTGGCGATAGTCGATTCCAAAGGGCGTGTGGTGCCACGGTCTAAAAACCACTTGAAATTCACGGTCACAGGTCCCGTAGAGATTGTGGCAACCGACAATGGCGACGCAACAAGCCTGCTGCCGTTCCAACTGTCGGAACGCGACGCTTACAACGGGCTCGCCCTGGTGATACTCCGAGGCAAATACGGCGAATCAGGAAAAGCAACACTTAAAGTGGAGTCCAAAGGACTGAAAAAACAAAGCATACCTCTGCTTGTAAAATAACGCCCGTTATGACAAAATACATCCCATCTCTTTTGTTGGCATTGAGTTGCGCTTTTACTGCATCAGCGCAACTCAACACTGCCGGAACTCCGTGGGAAAACGAAGATTTTCTTTCCACCCCCACTTTTAAGGTCATTGAGGAAGATTCAATCCAATCCATCATATTTGAATCAATACCCTACAAAGGAGCGAAGAAATCGGTATTTGCCTATTATTCCTCTCCGGAAAAATTTCTCGGGGAAAAGAGCGATACAACGACAAAACATCCCGGCATAATCTTGGTGCATGGCGGTGGCGGCACAGCATTCCGAGAGTGGGTGGCAATGTGGGCTAAAAGAGGTTACGCCGCGCTCGCTCTTGACACTCGGGGAAATGGACCCGACCGACAGCACCTCAATGGAGGATTTGACGAGAATGGCAAAGAGACTCCATATTTCGATGTAACCCTTCCGCTTAATGAACAATGGGTGTACCAAGCCGTAGGAGATGTGGTAAACGCACATAGCCTGCTACGGAGCTTTCCGGAAGTCGATACCACTCGCACTGCCATAACCGGCATAAGTTGGGGCGGAGTTCTCACCTGCATAGCATCATCCCTCGACAACCGGTTCAAAGCAGCGGTGCCGGTATATGGATGCGGCTACCTATGGCAAAGCGGCAAGATGAAAGAGCAGTTGGACAAACTTCCGGAGGAGCAGAAAGAAACATGGATAAAACAATATGACCCCTCCCGCTATCTTTCCTTAATGACGCAGCCTATCCTGTTTCTCAACGGCACAAACGACGTGCACTTCTATCTATCGTCAACAGCTCAAAGCGCCTCCCTTCCCTCCAATTCAAGCACACTGATAAAACAAGGATTAAGACACAGTCATAAATATGGCTGGCAGAATGATGAAATCGAAACATTCATCAACCACAATTTGACCGACGGAATCCCGCTCCCTGAAATCACCAACGAAAAGACTGCTGAGGGCAACACCGTAACCGGCAAAATCAATTCCCGGTTTCCCATAAAAGATATATCTCTCAATTACACCACCGATTCAGGTGAGCAGAAAGAGAAGTACAATTGGTACAAGACCGATTGCTCCATCCACGGCGACACATGGAGCGTGACAGTGCCTCATGACGCAACGATGTGGTATATCAGCGCATCTGACACTAACGGCATTCTCACCTCAGGCACCATCCACTACCCGCAACCCTAATCCGTCCAAAAATAATATTGTAGGGACGCTCGGTTCGAGCACTCGCCATAACAAACTGAATATACGAAAAAACCGGGCAGCACTTCAACAGTCGCTGCCCGGTTTCGTTGATTATTGACTCTCGTTTGGATTATTTCGGAAGGTTGAATGCCTTGGTCATTTCCGACATTTGTTCGTCGCTCATGCCCACAGGCTTGAAGCCCATAGCGCAAGCATCCATGTAGATGTCGGCGCTCTTGGTGAGCACGTCGATCATGTCAAATGCCTCAAGCACGTTCTCGGCAACCGAGAATACACCGTGCTTTTCCCACATCACCACGTCATAGTCGTCGTCGATAGCCTTGATTGTAGCTTCGGCAAGTTCGTTGGATGAAGGAAGCATATAAGGCACGATACCGAGACCGCGAGGACAGAATGCCTTGGTTTCGGGGATCATGCTCCAGAGGATGTTGCTCAACACATCTTTCTTGAGGAATTCGGGGTTATGGCTCATAGCCACGAGCTCAATGGGGTGAGTGTGGACTGAAGCCTTGTAGTTGGATCCCTTTCCGATAAGATAGTTGTGCACGGCAAGATGAGAAGGAAGCTCTGAGGTGGGCTTCACCAGATTGTCGGCTATGATTTCATAGTGAGCGCAGTCATCGGTGATGCGGATAACAGAGCCGTTCTCCATAGGCCAGCGAGCGAGGTCGCGCATACGGCGGTTGGTGCCTTTGCAATAGAAATAGCAACCCTTGAGGTTGGGGAGTGTCATTCCGATGGGAGTGACAGGACCTATTGCGGGCATGATGCGTATAGCGTCGTCAACATACTCGGTGATGTTGACAGTGATGTTACCTCCATTGCGCTCAGCCCATCCCTTTTGCCAGAGATAGCCGGCGACTTCAGCCACGTCGTTCACTTGCTTGGCAAGCATCGGACGGTTTTCTAAGATAGAAGCCATTGTTCTGTGATTATATTAATAATTGGTTAACAAACTAAAGAATCTGAGGCAGGAACGTCGACACGATAAGCACAACGATACCTATGAGCAGCACCGCGCGTGTAGCTGAGGTGGTGCCTTTCCACTCGTTGAGGATGATGCCCCACACATTGGAGAAGGTGACGTTGAGAGCCATCAGGATACACCAGCTGAATGTGAGCAGCGTGGGTGAACCGGCGAGATAGCCCTTGCCGAGTGACAATCCGAAGAACTGGCTATACCAAAGAGCGCCTGCAAGACAGCAGAAGAGGATATTGTTGGCATAAAGCGATACCTTGCCATAATCCCCGAAAGTGCGGTTGCGGCTGTTCTGATAGAGACAGTACACGGCATTGGTCACGAAACCTCCGAGTGTCACCAGGAAGGTGGCGGGAAGCGTGCGGTAGATCTCTGCCGAGTCGGCGAAAGTGATGGTGCTGCCGAATTCAAGACCCACATTGAAGCATCCGCTCATCACACCGGCAAGCAGTGCGATGGCTATGCCCTTGGGGAAATTGAAGTCCTTCACAGCCTCCTTCTTCTCCTCCTCGCTCATGCTCTTCGACTTCATGCCACCGGCGATGCCGATGATGCAGATGCCCACGAGAGTCACCACCACGCCGATGATCACCGCTGCGGTGAGCTGGGCAAGGTAATGTCCTTCAGGGAAGAAGATGTTGAGCATCACCGGACCGAGGATGGTACCAAGACCGGCACAGGTGCCAAGCGAGATGCTCTGACCCAAAGCCACGCCGAGGTAGCGCATGGAAAGTCCGAAAGTCAAACCTCCCACACCCCAAAGGGCGCCGAAGAGGATGGTCATCCAGATGCGGAAAGAATTGTCGGCTGTAAACAGTTCACACAGGCTGTGCCCTGCCGGAACAGCGAGCAACGCGCCCAGGAAGGGGAACACAAGCCATGCGAAGACACCCTGAACAAGCCAGAAGCTCTCCCAGCTCCAGTCACGCACCTTTTTGATGGGCACGTAGCTGCTGGACTGGCAGAAGCTTCCGATTGCTATTATGAGAAGTCCTAATACGATTTCCATTATCTCTTGGAAGTAACGTCAACCTCGTATTTTTCTACTTCAGGAATGTAAGCCTCGCCTACAGGAACATTGTTCTTCAAGCAGAACATATCGTAAACGGCGTTCCAAGGCAGGTTCTTGCACTCTTCAAGAAGAGCGAGACGCTGGAATCTCTTGTCGTCGAGCTCATACTTGCGGAGAGTGGCGATCGGCTCAAGAAGAGCACGGAGCATACACTTCTGAGCGGCACGGCTACCGATCACGTAAGCGCCGATGCGGTTGAGTGTTCCGTCGAAGTAGTCAAGACCGTAGTGTACGCGGTTAAGCGCGCCGGCACGAACGATTTCGCTGAAAAGATCCATAGTCGGGTCGTCCATGATAGTCACATGGTCAGAGTCCCAACGGATAGGACGGCTCACGTGGAGCATCAATTCAGGCACGAAAAGCAACATAGCCGAAACCTTGTCGGCAACGCTTTCGGTGGGGTGGAAGTGACCGGTGTCAAGAGTGATCATCATGTTGTTCTTGGCTGCATAAGAGGTGTAGAAGTCATTGCTTCCCACAGTGTAGCTTTCAAGACCGATACCGAACACCTTGGACTCAACGCAGTCCTTCATCCAGTCATACTTATGCTCGAAAATCTGGTCAAGAGAATCCTTAAGCAGCTCGCGATACATATAGCGGTTGACAGTGATGTCCTTGCTTCCGTCATGTACCCATGTGTTCATGATACACGGATCCTGCTGAGCTTCACCGATAGCCTGTGAGATGGCGCGGCAACGCTTAGAGTGTTCGATCCAGAAGTCGCGGATAGCCTTGTCGGGGTTTGAAAGGCTGAGGTCACCGCTCTTGGGGTGAGAGAATGAAGTTGAGTTGAAGTCAAGCTTAATATCGTTAGCCTTACCCCAGTCGATCCAGCTCTGGAAGTGTTCAACCGAGCACTGGTCACGGTCAACGAACTTGCCGCCGAAGTCTCCATAGATTTCATGGAGGTTAAGACGGTGCTTTCCGGGGATAAGTGACATAGCATAAAGGATATCGGCACGGAGTTCCTCGATGTTGCGAGCCTTTCCGGGGTAGTTTCCGTTTACCTGGATACCACCGGTGAGTGAGCCGCCCTGGTTTTCAAAACCGGCAACGTCATCAGCCTGCCAGCAGTGCATGCTGAGGTGGAAATCCTGCATCTGTTCCAATACCTTATCTGTGTCAACGCCTACAGCTGCATAGCGTTCTTTAGCGATTTCATACGCTTTCTTTACTTGTTCTTCTTTCATGATTTTAGTGTTTGATTATGGTTAAAAAATTCTTATATGCGTTCTCCCACTTCTCGTTGTCGGCGGGAGCAAATTTGTCAAGCTCTATGCTGTTGGAGATGATATAACGCATCTCGTGAAGCGAATTGACACTGCCCGATGCCTTTGCCTGCATCATGATATTGCCGATAGCGGTAGCCTCGGCAGGACCGGCAATGACCGGAAGTCCGATGGCATTGGAAGTGAACTGGTTGAGGAGCTTGTTGCGGGAACCGCCGCCTATCACATGAAGACGATGCACGGGGTTCACCGATATCGAGCTGAGCACCTCAAGAGTCATCTTATACTTAAGAGCAAGGCTCTCGAAAATCATTCTGATCATCTCGCCATGATTCTCGGGAACGCGCTGACCGGTCTTGCGGCAGTATTCCTTTATAGCCTCAGGCATATTTGCCGGAGCCACAAACATGGGATCATCAGGATCGATGAAGGCTACAAATTCAGGGGCAGCCTCGGCAAGAGCCACCATCTCAGGATAAGAATAAGCGGTGCCCTCTTTCTTCCATGCCTGCAAGCACTGCTCCACAACCCACATTCCGGTGATATTCTTCAGGACTCTGATAGTGCCCTCTATGCCACCCTCGTTGGTGATGTTGTAGCTTTCGGTCTGCTCATTGACCACAGGCGACGGGGATTCAAGTCCCATCAACGACCATGTGCCTGAGCTCAGGTAAGCGAAGCACTCGTCGGTAGCGGGAACAGCAGCGACAGCCGATGCAGTGTCATGCTCGCCCACGGCAACAACGGGAACTTCGGGAAGTCCCACCTTGGCGGCGATGTCAGCTTTCAGAGCGCCGATGACTGTGCCCGGCTCCACGATAGGTCCGAACTTGTCGGGGGTAAGCCCCACCGACTCAAGCACCGTATTGTCAAACTGGCGGGTGGCGGGATTCAAAATCGCGCCGGTCGAGGCGATTGTATATTCTGTCACAATCTTGCCCGTGAGCAGATAGTTGAGAAGGTCAGGAATGAAAGCGATCTTCACCGCGTGCTGCATCGGGAACAGGCGGCGCTGTTCATTGAACTGGAACACGGTGTTGAAGTCAATATGCTGGATGCCGGTGTGGGCGTAAAGCTCACGAGCGGGCATTACGCTGTTGAAATAGCGTTCGGCGGCGCCGATGGTCGATTTGTCACGGTAAGCGTAAGGGATGCCCATGATGTTTCCGTCAGGGTCGATGCATCCGAAATCCACGCCCCATGTGTCGATGGCGATTGACTCAGGCTTTACACCGCGTTTTCCGGCTTCAGTCAAGCCGTCGAGAATGTGTCCGTACAGTGAGAATATATCCCAGTGCAAGTGGCCGTTCACCTCAATCATTCCGTTGGGGAAGCGGTTAAGCTCCTCCGCCGAGAACTTGCCGTCGGCATCAATAGAGCCAAGGATGGTGCGCCCGCTTGTGGCGCCCAGGTCGATGGCAATGTATTGTTTCTTTTCCATTATGTTTAACTGGTTTTATTGGTTAATTTTTTCAGTCTGTGTGAAATATGCTCAGCATTTCATGATATTGCATCCTGTGGCTACTTCTTCACCGTCACCTTCAACGGATGCTTCAGGCAATCGGAATATTGCGACAGATACAGGTCCCATCCGGCAGGATTGGCGGGAGCATACGGATTTTTCTCCCATATTGAGCCCCAGTAATATACATAGTCCTTTCCGGGAGTGTACTCACTGACTGTGAGAATGTGTCCCAATGCGTCGCGTGCGGGTTCCGATACAGGCTTGTAGCAGATGGTTTCCACCGGTTCAGGCACTACGGCGCCGATATAGATGACTCCGTTGCCATTCTTGGTGTTGTCGGTTGAGTCAGTGTAAGCGATATATTGCTTCGCTGTGTCAAATGAATAAGCGTAAGGGTTCTGCTGATGCACCACGATGCCGTTAGCCACGCGGTGAGGCTTGGTGAGGCCCTTGTAGCTAACCTCGGTACGGTTGAGGCATGAATTGGCGTCACACGTGATGAGACGGCTCTCCACCACCCCTTCTTCGCCCTCGATGGTCACGGGACGATAGGTGAGACGCACCGTGAAGCGCAACGGTCCATCCTGAAGCACCTCCTGCTCCTTCCAGCACCAGGGGAATATAATCTCGCCATTTGAGTCGAGCAGGGCTGCCGTGCCTCCGCCAAGAGTGTTGGCAACGATATACGGGTCGCCGCCGTTGCCGTAATCCTTATGGAGCGACTGGCGCTTTTTCTTGTCGGGATCGATGCTCGCTTTGTAGCGGAGTTCGAGCACAAGCGAGTCAGTCACGCTTTTGGTCCACATATCATAGCCGAAACCGCGCTCTCCACGATCCTGAAGAGCCGGTCCGTAGGCGGTGAAGCAGGCGCGGTTGTTCTCCCAGCTGAAGTTATCCTTATGCTCCGGGAAAAGACGGCCGTGCACCACCGGTTTTACCGGCGCGGGCTTTCCGGCTTTCAATGTGTAGGTCACTGATGATTTTGCTCCCACTGTCACGGGAAACACCACCAGGTCATCATAAGTGATCTGATAAGGAATCTCCTTGTTCTCCTTGTCGAGGATCACGAAGTCGCCCTTTACCTGCGACTTGATATTTTTAAGAGGCACTTCGGCAAGTTCGCCGGCACGCTCAAAATCAAGAGGATTCTCAACCTTGATTGTCGCCGCAGAGCATATCATTCCGATAGCTGCCATTGATATTAACGCGATTGCTTTCATCTGTATCTGAGTTTAATATATACTTAACTTTTCTTGTTAGTTTCCGTCAGGTTTGACGATATCGGCACCTGCCGCCGGAATCCATTGAAACTCTTCCCAAGAGTCAGGACGGCAAGGATCATAGTCCACAAAATCACTTCTGAGATGCTTCACCGGCTCAAGTCCTGCCTCCTTCATCCCCATCACCACCATCTTGGCTATCTCGTATGCGCCATAAGGATTGAAATGGGTGTTGTCCTCAAGCGGGTCGGTCTGTCCCGGGAATGTGTTGGCGGGATAATGCACCAATGAACGCTTGCTGTTTTCATAACCCAGCGTCTCAAAAAATTCGCGGGTCATCCGGTTAAGATCGATTACCGGCACTCCCTCGCGGGCGGCGACAGCCTTCATGGCAACGGGAAAGTCGCCGTGAGTGTCACGTATGGTCACACTGTCTTCAAGGAAATTGCGGCGCTGCGTGGGGGTGACAAACACGATGTTGCCCCCGGCTTTACGCACACGGTCAACGAATATCTTCAGATTATGAGCGAAATTGTACCATGCCCCTGATCCGGGACGCTTCTCTTTCTCATCATTATGCCCGAACTCCACCAGCACCCAGTCGCCGGGACGCAAGGTGGTCATGATTTTATCAAGACGTTTATGAGCTAAGAATGTCGAGGTTGAAAGTCCGCTCTCGGCATGGTTGGATATTACGATATTGTCATCAAACCACCGTGGAATCATCTGACCCCAGCTTGCCCAGGGTTCCTTGTCATGGTCGACCACGGTTGAATTGCCACACAGATATATGGTAGTGACGGTTGAATCGGCAGGCTCTACAGTAATTCTCTGCACGGCAGGAGCCTCGCCGGTGATTTCGACAGTCAGTTTATTGTCCCAGTTAAGATAGCTTTTCTCTCTCGGTTTGAGCGACACCGAGCTTTTGTCATCAATGCGCGGATTGCGCTTGTTGACGATAAATGACACTGTTTTGGTCTCCCCTTTGCGGGTTGCGATATTTTCCGCCATGAGACGGCGGTTTTCAGCTCTCACGGTAGTGTTTGCCTGACTTTTTTTGGAGCCTACATCAAGTGTCACTTTATAATTTCCGTCAGGCACCTTAACTGAAAAGAAGAACGGTGTGGAAATGCCTTTCTTCACTTCAGGAACCGACTCATAGCCGTAGCCGATTGAGTCACTGTACAGCGGCAACGGATTTTTTGCCGATGTAAAATCAAATGTCTCCGCCAATACAGCAAGAGGCAAGAATGCGATGAGTAGTGATATTATCTGCTTCACGATATTTTAAGAGTCAGTCCGGCAGATAAAAAACATCCTGCCGGACTGACACTATGATTTAAAGGGTAACCCCGGTTTTAAATATTGCTATTTCTTTTGCGCCCACCTTCTCATGATGAAGCTGTTCGCCATTGGCAGTAGCAAGCACCTTGTCAACAAGACGCGCGAGCACTGAAGCCGCGGTCTCATCCTCAACAAGCGTTCCGGCATTGAAATCAATCCAGGTGTGCTTGAGAGCTGCAAGCTGGCTGTTGGTGGAAATCTTCATCGTGGGTACGAATGTTCCGAACGGAGTGCCGCGGCCGGTGGTGAACAACACCATCTGGCATCCTGACAATGCCAATGAGGTAGATGCCACAAGGTCATTGCCGGGAGCGGTCAACAGGTTGAGACCGTTGAGCTTGATGGGCTGAGCATAGTTCAACACATCAACCACAGGCATTGAACCGCCCTTCTGCACGCATCCGAGTGATTTCTCCTCAAGAGTGGTGATGCCGCCCTTCTTATTGCCCGGTGAGGGGTTCTCATAGATGGGCTGACCGTAGGAACGGAAATATCCCTTGAAATCGTTGATCAAATGGACGGTTTCATCAAATACTTTCTCATCCTTGGCACGGTTCATGAGGATAGTCTCGGCGCCAAACATTTCAGGCACCTCGGTCAACACTGTGGTTCCGCCATGAGCTATCAACCAGTCGGAGAAGAGACCCACAAGCGGATTTGCCGTGATGCCCGACAGACCGTCGGAACCACCGCACTTCAATCCCACGCGAAGCATCGACACGGGAAGCGGCTGGCGCTTGTCGCCCTTCATCTTCTCGATAAGCTCCTTGCAGATTTCAACACCGGTTTCAACCTCGTCCTCAACTTCTTGAGCGATAAGGAACTTCACACGGTCGTCATTCCACTCGCCGATCTCCTCCTTGAGTGCCGACACCTGGTTGTTCTCGCAACCGAGACCGAGCACGAGCACACCGCCCGCATTAGGATGCTTCACAAGCGCAGCGAGAGCCGCACGGGTGTTGGCATGATCCTGTCCCAGCTGAGAACAGCCGTAGTTGTGAGTGAAGGCGCGGATGTCATCCACGTGCGACAGGTCGCACTCCTTCTTGAGGCGTTCGATGATGGCGTTAGCCTGACCGTTGACACAACCTACTGAAGGCACTACCCACAGCTCGTTGCGGATACCCATCTTGCCGTCGGGACGCAGGTAGGCATTGATTGTCACCTGCTCGTCGCTCTTGGTGGTGTTGGGTTCGGTAGGAGCGTAAGTGTATTTGAGGTCATCGCTGAGGCCGGTTTTGAGGTTGTGGGAATGAATCCATTCACCGGCGGCGATATCGCGGGTGGCTACACCGATCGGGTAGCCGTATTTTATTACGGCTTCCCCTTCGGCGATATTGCGTAAAGCGAATTTGTGACCACGGGCGATATCTTCCTTCAAGGTCACGTTGTCGTCACCTTCCGACCATACCTCACCCGCTTTCACGCCGTCGACAAGTGTCACTGCCACATTGTCGGCTTTGTTTATTTTCAGGATTCGCTTCATTAATGTTTGCTTAAAAAGTTCTTAAGAGCTTTTTCCATGCCTTCGGTGTTGATTTCCTTGAGGTATTCAGCCACCTTAGCTACAAATCCGGGAACGATTGCTGCGAAGTCGCGCACGAAGATGCCGCTTTCGCTCACAATCTTCTTCACCATACCCTCGACATCGTTTTCATCCCAGTTGTTGCGGATGTAAGCGATGTGCTCCTGATTGTCATCGGGCTCGAAGCCTGACTTGGGACCATAGAGAGCCAACAGAGCTGCAAATGTGAAGCATTCGTAGTCGGCGATCTTGCCAGCCTTTTCCCAGTTGTCCTTCACAGTGTCGAAGTTACGGGCTTCCCACTTAGAAAGAGAGTTAAGGGAGATAGACTTAAGCATGTGCTTGATGTAGGGATTGTAGAAGCGTTCAAGAATGCCTGCGGCAAATTCCTGAAGTTCTTTCGGATCCTCGTCAATCATAGGAAGCACTTCCTTAGCCACCATGTCGTTGACAAACTTGTTGATCTCAGGAGTGTTGAAAGCGTCCATCACGGTTTCGCAACCCATCTGAAGAGCTACGGGAACCATACCGGTGTGAGAACCGTTGAGGATGCGCACCTTCTTGTCGCGGAACGATTTGATCGACGGCATGAAAAGCACGTGAAGACCAGCCTTGTCGAGAGGCAACAGCTTGCGCACTTTTTCGTAGCCCTTGCCACCGATAGCCCAGAGGTGATAAAGCTCACCCTTCACTACGAGGTTGTCGTCAAAGCCAAGTTCTTCTTTGATTTCGTTGATAGTGTCGTGCGGGAATCCCGGGACGATACGGTCTACCAATGAATCGCTGAAAGTACAAGCCTCTTCCACCCAGTCGATGAAGTCCTTGCCGAGGTTGGCTTTCTCAGCGTGTTCGAGCACATACTTGTGGAGAGTGGTGGCGTTGTCTTCGATAAGCTCGCAGCAGATGATGTTCAAGCCCTTCTCCTTGTCGCCGTTGTAATGTTTGAAGCGGCGGTAAAGAAGGTTGGTCATCTTGCCGGGATAAGTCTTCGGAGCATCGCTGAGCACGTCATCTTCCTCCATGCGGATACCGGCTTCGGTAGTGTTGGAGATGATGAATTCAAGTTCCGGAGAGAGGATCACCTCTTCATAGTGTTTGGGATCCTTGCCGGGAGAGAATGACTCCTGGATAACCTTCACAAGACGGGTTTCCTTTTTGGGTTTGCCATCCTCTATACCTTCGAGATATACGTGATAGAGATTATCTTGCTTGTTGAGAGTATCGATTACAAAGCTGTCGGAAAAACGTGGTTCGATAACAGCCACACCGGCATCAATAACGCCCTTTTCGTTGGCGATATCAAGTTGCCAGTCTACGAATGCGCGGAGGAAGTTTCCTTCACCGAACTGAAGCACCTTAACAGGATGCTTTACTACATCTACAGTTGTGCTGTTTAATGGTTTAATCATTGTTATTTTAGTTTTTATGGTTGGTTGTTTTTTAGATTTTATTTCACCTCGATCACCTTATAGCGCGGCACAAGGAGCTTCATGATGCACCAGCCCACGAGATAAGCGACTCCGCAGATACAGAAGATGATGAAATAACCGGCGGGCTTGCCTTCGAAGCCCATGAAACGCATGTGGGTCTCAGCAGCGTAGTCAAACAGACGGCCTGAGCCGAGGTTGATAAGGAATGATCCCACACCACCTGCCATACCGCCGATACCGACGATGGTAGCGATGGTGCTCTTGGGGAACATATCGCCCACTACCGAGTAGATGTTGGCTGACCATGATTGGTGAGCGGCGCCTGCTATACCTATAATAATAATAGGCCACCAGTAAGAGTATTCACCCAGAGGCTGTGCGAAGAGAGCCAACAACGGGAACAAAGCGAAAATGAACATTGCTCGCATACGTGCGGCGTAGGGGTCCATACCGGTCTTGTTGATAATGATGGTAGGCAATTTACCTCCGTAGACCGAGAGCATCGTCAACGCGTAAAGTACGAAAATAAGCATCTGCGCTGTGCCGGTGTCTGATGAGAAGCCATACACGTCAGAGATATAAGCGGGAATCCAGAAGAGGAAGAACCACCACACACCGTCGGTCATGAACTTGCCAAAGAACACAGCCCATGTCTGCGGGTACTTGAAACATTTCAAGAACGGAATCACATCCTTATTGGTATCCTCCTGCTCGGCTTTCTCCTTTGCAGGTTCATCTTCGTGGTTATCCTGCTCGATGTAAGCAAGCTCGGCAGCGTTCACGCGTGGGTTCTGAGCCGGTTTCTTGTAGTAAACCATCCAGAGTCCCATCCAGATGAAACCGAGACCGCCGATAACGACGAATGCCATCTCCCATCCGTTGCCTATTCCAAGCTGCTGGAAGTAACGTGCAAGCGGCGGAATGGAGATCGGCGCGGCAAGAGCGCCCACGGTTGAGCCCGCGTTGAAGATAGCGGTAGAGAATGCGCGGTCCTTCTTCGGGAAGTATTCGGCAGTCACCTTGATGGCGGCAGGGAAGTTACCTGCTTCACCAAGACCGAGGATGATACGGGCGGCGATGAAGTAATAAACTGAAGTGATGGCGATGGTTGAAGCCACGGCTCCGGTTGCGCCTACAAGTTCAGCGGCATTGTGAAGACCGAGAGTATGCTCGGTTGCCCAGCCGCAAAGCGCGTGCAAGCAGGCGCCGAGCGACCAAACGAATATAGCCCAAAGGTAACCTTTCTTGGTGCCCATCCAGTCGATGAACCTACCCGCGAAAAGGTTAGCGATTGCATATACTATCGAAAACACTGCGGTGATCAAACCATAGTTTGAATCGGTCCAGTGGAATTCGGGAGCAATAAAATCTTTCCAAGTAAGCGACAGTACCTGACGGTCCATGTAGTTTACGGTTGTCGCGAGGAACAACAGTCCGCATATCACCCAGCGGAAACTTGTCATGGGCGCGTTTTTGCTCTGAGTCGGATTAAGGTTATTGTTCATTAAAATCTGATGGTATTAGGATTAAAACTTGAAGTATTCTTTTGCATTGCCGTAGCATACCTTGCTCACGATCTCTTTTCCGATGAAATCAATTTCCGATGCCGGAAGCAAGCCGTTTTCTACATCATTACCGATAAGGTTACACAATGTGCGGCGGAAATATTCATGACGCGGATAAGAGAGGAATGAACGTGAGTCGGTCAACATACCTACGAAACGGCTCAAAAGACCGAGGCAAGAAAGTGCGTTCATCTGCTTCTCCATACCATCTTTCTGATCGAGGAACCACCAGCCTGAACCGAATTGGATCTTGCCTGCGCCATAACGTCCGTCCTGGAAGTTACCGAGCATGGTGGCAACGAGTTCGTTGTCGCGGGGGTTAAGGTTGTAGATGATAGTCTTTCCAAGTTTATCCTTAGAAGCGAGCATATCGAGGAACTTCGACATCTTCTTTGCTACGGTGAAGTCGCCGATTGAGTCAAAACCGGTGTCAGGACCGAGCTGCTTCATCATGCGTGAGTTGTTGTTGCGGATAGCGCCATAGTGGAACTGCTGTGTCCAGCCTGAATCATGGTCCATGATTGCGAATTCAACCATCATGGCAGTCTTGAACTTGGCGATCTCTTCAGCGGTGAGTTCCTTGCCTCCGTAAACCTTGTCGAAGATTGATTCGATTTCGGCAGGAGTGTAATCTTCAGCGTAGAACTCTTCGATACCGTGGTCAGAAAGGCGGCAACCTACCTCTTCAAAGAAGTCATGACGCTTCTTCAACGCAGCGATAACATCAGCGAAATGCTTGATCTCAACGCCTGAAACCTCGGCAAGCTTATCCATGTAAGCGCGGAATTCAGCGGGGTTCTCTACTGCCATAGCCTTGTCAGGACGCCAGGTGGGGAGCATCTTAACGGCAAAACCGTCGTTCTTAACCTTGATGTGGTGTTCGAGCGAATCTACGGGATCGTCGGTGGTGCACACTGTCTCAACATTGTAGTGCTGCATAAGTCCGCGAGCATAGTATTCGGGCTTCTGAAGCATTTCGGTACAGTGGTCGTAAATCTCCTTTGCGGTCGAGGGATTCAACAATTTGTCAACGCCGAAAGCTGTCTTGAGTTCAAGGTGGGTCCAGTGGTAAAGCGGATTACGCATGGTGTAAGGCACTGTTTCAGCCCACTTTTCAAACTTCTCCCAGTCAGTTGTGTCTTTTCCGGTGCAGAAACGCTCGTCAACACCGTTGGTACGCATTGCGCGCCACTTATAGTGGTCGCCTTCGAGCCATATTTTTGAAAGGTTCTCGAAACGGTGGTTGGATGCCACATATTCAGGAATAAGGTGACAGTGATAGTCAATGATAGGCATCTTCTCAGCATACTCGTGATAAAGACGCTCTGCGGTGGGTGTTTGCAGAAGGAAATTCTCGTCGTTGAATTGTTTCATGGGGTTATTTATTATAACCATTCGCTGCCATTTACGGCAGAAAATGGTCGGGTTAATGTTACTATATTCTGTTTCGGGTATTTATTTGGCAAAATTAAGATAACCGTGCTATTTAAGCAATGTACAAAAGTATTATTTACATGGATAAAATAATTATAAACTCCTTTATCGCAAATATTTGTTAACTTAGGTTAATCCAACTTTAAATTAGTGATAATTCCGTACTTTTGCTAAATATTCCAGTAAAACCAATCAACATTATTTAACCATGAAACTTTTCCTTCCCATCATGCTGTCGGCAATCATTGGCATGTATTGTCCTGACACCCATGCTCGCGAAGTAATAAATCTCAATAATGGATGGCTTTTCAATGCCGGCGACGGCAACTGGCGAGCGGTCGATCTCCCGCATGATTTTCAGATCGAGCAACCGTGGGTAGCGCCGGAAGCCAATGAAAAAGCCGATAATTCCGATGCCGCAAGCAACGTGAAAAGCCGCCTGAGCCCACGAGGGTTCAAGGAGATGGGCAAAGGCACCTACCGCAAGACATTGACCCCCGACAACTCACTGAAAGGAAAACGCGTGGTCCTCGACTTCGGCGGAATAATGCTGGTGGGCGACGTGTTCCTCAACGGACATCGCATCGGAGGCACCGACTACGGATACCTCGGCTTTGAAATAGACGTGACTAAATTGCTGAAATATGGCGAACCCAACGAACTGCTCGTGATAGCTGACACAGGGGAGCCTATGAACTCGCGATGGTACACAGGCGGCGGATTGTATCGCGACGTGAAGATGATAACCACCGACCAGAACCTGTTCGTCAACCGCCATGGCATATACATCACCACCCCCGATGTGTCGGCTGACAGCGCAACGGTGCGCATACAAGCCGAGGTCACGGCTAAGAAACCGTTCAAAGATTTCACGGTCAGGACAGAAATAATCGCGCCCGACGGCAGCACCGTCGTCGACAGGAACGACAAGGTCAACGTGAACTCCAAGTGGAGACATCGCGAATATGACCTCCCCGACATATCCGTCACCGCGCCTCAGCTATGGGATTGCGACAACCCGGCGATGTACACCGCCCGCATATCATTGTTACGCCCCGATGGAAGTGTCGCCGACATGGTGGAGCAGCCCTTCGGAATCCGCAAGATAGAGTTCTCGCCTGAATTCGGCATGAAGCTCAATGGCAAGAAAGTGCTGTTAAAAGGAATAGCCAACCACCACACCCTCGGAGCGCTCGGCGCGGCAGCCTATCCGCGCGCCATAGAAAAGCGTGTGCAGATGCTTAAAGAATTCGGCTTCAACCACATCCGTTCGTCCCACAATCCCTATAGCGAGGATTTTCTCGATATTTGCGACCGCAACGGCATTCTCGTGGTCGATGAACTTTACGACAAGTGGCTCACTCAATTTGCCGGAGGTCGAAAAGAATGGACAGCACTGTGGCAGGAGGATATCCCTGAATTTGTAAAACGCAGCCGCAATCATCCCAGCGTAGTGATATGGAGCCTCGGCAATGAGCTGCAAGGCTACAGCAATCTGCCTTTCAACGATTGGGGCGTCACCGCCTACAAGCTCCAGAAAACACTGCTGAACAAGTATGACACCACCCGTCCCGTGACCGTGGCGATGCATCCGCGCTACCGCTCAATCGAGACCGACTCCATCCCGGCACCGCTGGTGCTCGAAACCGATATCGCTTCTTACAACTACCGTTACATGTATTTCCCCGGCGACAGCAAGCGATACCCCAACCTCATTTTCTACCAGAGCGAGGCAAACCTGTCAAATATGGGTCCCAATTTCTTCGAGCCCGACAATGACAAGGTGCTTGGTCTTGCTTACTGGGGCATGATCGATTATCTCGGCGAATCGCTCGGATGGCCCGCCAAAGGCTGGACCAACGGAGTTTTCGACATATCGTTGGAACCGAAATCCGATGCTTACTTTGTGAAGAGCATGTTTACCGACGAGCCATTGGTGCACATCGGCGTGGTATCGCCTAAAGGTCAGATTCTCAACTGGAACGGCGTGAAGATGGGAGAAGAGAATGTAAGCGACAACTGGAATCTGCAACGCGGCGACACTGTCAAGCTATACACTTACACCAACGCCGACGAAGTAGAGCTGATAATCAACGGCAAAAAGATAGGACGGAAAGCCAATTCACAGGACCCGAAACTGCGCAACCGCATCGTGTGGGACAAAATTCCCTACACCCCCGGAAAGGTGGAGGCGATAGCCTATAAGAACGGTAAAATCGCGGCGCGTCATCGCCTGGAGACCGCAGGCAAGCCGGTGAAACTCGTAGCCACCGCCGACAACAGCGAGTGGAAAGCTGACGGCATTGACCTGCAACACGTGAGAGTACACGCCGTCGACAGCAAAGGACGACGCGTGCCGCTCGCTCAGGACGACGTCACATTTGAGGTTGATGGCGACGCGCGCATCGCCGCAGTCACCAACGGCGACATGACCTCCGAGGAGCTCAACGTGCAGAACCACCGACGCCTGTTCAACGGCAGCAACATGGTCATTCTCCGCGCAGGCAACAAGCCCGGACCGGTGACGCTGCGCATCTCATCGCCGGCTTATCGCACAATCACACTTCCGCTAACCACTAAATAGTCATCTTTCATTCTCATGAAATACTATCGTTTTATCATATCGCTGTGCATCGCAGCAATCACCATGTCGGCTTCGGCACAGTTTTCCAAGCCACGCCGGGAATATGTGGAATATCTCATGACCACCGACCACCCCGACCGCAATTATACCGTCGGAGAAAAACCGATGATACGCATCGAAGCCTACAAGGGAGGAAACCCGCTCGACGGCGTGACGCTCCGCTACAAAACCGGCGATGAGATGATGACAATGACTGCCGACTCGGTGAAGTTTGAGAATGGCGTGGCTCTGATACCCGTAGGTTCTCGAACTACCCCCGGATTCCGCAGTTGTGAATGGAATTTCGACGTATATGGAAAAAAGTACAAGGATCTTGTGAAAGTGGCATTCTCGCCCGAGGAAATCGCGAGCCTCACCCCCATGCCCGCCGACTTCAGAAAGTTTTGGGAAAAGCAGCTGAAAACGGCTGAAAAAATCCCCCTCAACCCCGAGATTACGCCGCTGCCGCAATACACCACCGATTCAGTGGAGGTGAGCCTCGTGAAAATCACCGTCGGACCTGACGGCAGAAATATGTATGGCTATCTCACGAAGCCTCGCGACGGAAAGAAGCACCCGGTGCTTTTCTGCCCCCCGGGAGCGGGATCCAAGAAGATAGAGCCGTCGACTTATTACAGCGAAAACGGATTCATATATTTCAACATCAACATCCATTCAGGATGCAATCCCGAGCTGCCCGACGAGGAGTATGCCGTGGCTCAGAAGATAGCCGATGACTACAACCGTAATGGCATTGCCGATCGTGATTCATTCTATTACCGCGACGTATATGTGGGTTGCTCTCGCAGCATCGATTTTCTCTGCTCGCTTCCGGAGTGGGACGGCGTGAACGCAGGGGTGACAGGCGGCAGCCAGGGTGGCGCGCTGTCAATAATCACCGCGGCACTGAACCCGAAAGTGAAATTCTGCGCGCCGTTCTACCCTGCATTGTGCGACGTGCTCGGATTCAAGCATGGACGCGCCGGCGGATGGCCCAAATATTTCCGCAACACCGAGGAGACTCCCGGAGCCGAAAAGACACTGGAATACTACGATGTGGTGAACTTCGCCCGCACTCTCAAGTGCCCCGTGTTCTACTCTTTCGGCTATAACGATGAAACCTGTTCGCCCACGTCCACCTATGCCGCTTACAACGCCATCACTGCCGATAAAATACTGCGGGTGACACCCACAAGCGGACACTGGAGATTTCCCGAGACCAACCGTGAATCGGTGGAATGGATGAAACAGCAGTGCAAATTCTAAGAGCTTGTCTAAAACCACAAAAAATCAGTTATGAAAAGAATATTTCTGGCTGCCTCACTGGCGCTATCATTGATTTCAGCATCATTCGCGCAAAATAAAGTGGCATCACCCATGAAGGATGTCAATAATGTGATTGACAACACCTACGACAGTCTGAACATAGCCCGCACGGCACGTCCGGTAGCCGGTTCAACTCGCCGTGGAGAAAATCCGGTACTCTTCCTTGTTGGAAATTCAACCATGCGCACAGGCACCCTGGGCAACGGCAAAAACGGACAATGGGGCTGGGGATATTTCGCGCCTGAATATTTCGACGAGACTAAAATCACAGTTGAGAATCATGCCCTCGGCGGCATGAGCAGCCGCACATTCTACAACCGCCTGTGGGCTGATGTGCTTAAAGGCATCCGCAAAGGCGACTGGGTAATCATAGAGCTCGGGCATAACGACAACGGTCCATACGACAGCGGCAGGGCGCGTGCCTCGATTCCCGGCATAGGCAAGGACTCGCTCAATGTCACAATCGCCGAAACCGGAGAAAAAGAAACCGTCTACACTTACGGTGAATATATGCGCCGCTTCATCAACGATGTGAAAAAACGCGGTGCTCACCCCATCCTCATGTCGCTCACCCCGAGAAAGGCTTGGGATGACCCCGACAGCACCATCGTCACCCGTGTCAACGAGACATTCGGATTATGGGCGAAACAGGTCGCCAAGAAGGAACGTGTGCCATTCATCGACCTCAACGAAATATCGGCTCAAAAATTCGAACGATTCGGCAAGGAGAAGGTTAAATATATGTTCTACCTCGACAACATCCACAACTCGGCATTTGGCGCCCGTGTGAATGCCGAATCGGCTGCCGAGGGAATCAGAAACTGCAAAGGGCTGAAACTCGCCCAATACCTTAAGCCGGTGGAAACCGACACAGTCACCGGAGCGTCACGCCGCAAAGGGTGCCCCGTACTCTTCACTATCGGTGACAGCACCGTCAAAAATGAGGATTCCGACGATGACTCGATGTGGGGCTGGGGAAGCGTGATAGGCGAACTCTTTGACACCGACCGCATCAGCGTGGAAAACCATGCCAAGGCAGGACGCAGCGCCCGCACTTTCCTCGATGAAGGGCGCTGGGACAAGATATACAACGCCCTTCAGCCGGGCGACTTCGTGATCATGCAGTTCGGTCACAATGACGCCGGAGCGATCAACACCGGAAAAGCGCGTGCCGAGCTCCCCGGGGCGGGTAACGACAGCAAAGTCTACAAAATGGAGCCCACCGGACAGTATCAGGTGATTTATCCTTTCGGATGGTATATCAGAAAATTCGTGATGGACGCACGTGAAAAGGGCGCCACGGCAATTGTGCTGAGCCACACGCCGCGCAATATGTTTGACAACGGCAAGATTTCACGCAACACCACCTCTTTCGGAGCATGGTCAAGCCAGGCAGCTGCCGATGCCGGAGCATTCTACATCGACCTCAACAAGATTTCCGGCGACAAACTTGAGAAAATCGCATGGGAAGAGGGACTCGGCAAAGTAGCGGAATATTTTAAGAGAGACCACACCCACTCCTCACTGAGAGGCGCCCGCCTCAATGCCCAAAGCATTGCCGAAGGGCTGCGCGGATCTGATTGTCCTCTAAAAAACTATCTGAAAGACTGACACTTCCGCACAAACCATGTAATTCTTTATTTTTTTCATCAAATATTCTTACTACTTTTGTGTTATTATAGCTAAAACTATCATTAAGGACTATGAGGCTTGTAATACAACGAGTGACCGAGGCTTCCGTCTCAATCGAGGGTAAGCAGCATTCCTCCATCGGAAAGGGGCTGATGATTCTTGTGGGAGTAGAAAACGGCGACACGCCTGACGATGCCGCATGGCTCGCGGGAAAGGCTGTGGCTATGCGCATATTTGATGATGAAAACGGAGTCATGAACCGCTCGGTCACCGACATCGGCGGTGAGGTGCTTGCCGTGAGCCAGTTCACGCTGACGGCTTCAACCAAGAAAGGCAACCGCCCGAGCTACATCCGTGCCGCAGGCCATGACACCGCCGTGCCACTTTACGAGCTCTTCTGCAATCTCGTGGAGGAAAAACTCGGGAAGAAAACGGCGATGGGCGTGTTTGGCGCGAATATGCAGGTCGCTCTCATCAATGACGGTCCCGTGACCATAGTAATCGACTCAAAGCTCAAGGAATGACACCGACACCCGACATAACACTGCGTGAAGCTCAGGCGATGGTCCACAAGTGGATCACCACTACCGGGGTGCGCTATTTCTCACCGCTCACCAACATGGCGGTGCTTGCCGAGGAGGTGGGCGAAGTCGCCCGTATCATGGCTCGGAAATATGGCGACCAGTCATTCAAGCCCGGAGAGAAAGACACTCTCGCCGATGAGCTTGCCGACGTGCTGTGGGTGCTGATGGCGATAGCCAACCAGACCGGGGTAGACCTCACCGACGCGCTGAACGCCAACATCGACAAGAAGAGCGTGCGTGATGCCACACGCCACCTCAACAATCCGAAACTTACCGATAATTCAACTCAAAAATCATAATAATTATGGCTGACAAATATCATGACACCGTCTCTGCATCGCAGGTGATCACCGACGACAACGCAATAAAAGCCGCAGTAGAGGAGATTCTGTCAAAGCACTACACCGAAAATCTCAACGCTGACGTCTACAAGACCATCTTCAATTGCATGGACCTCACCACCCTCTCGACCACCGACTCACCGGCGTCGGTAGCCGACTTCGTTGAAAAGGTCAACGCATTTGACGAGGAGTATCCCGAGCTGCCCAACGTAGCCGCTATCTGCGTGTATCCCAACTTCGCTCAGGTGGTGCGCACCGTGCTCGAAGTGTCGTCAGTGAAGATCGCTTGCGTGTCAGGTTCATTCCCCACCGCGCAGTCATTCCCCGAGGTTAAGATCACCGAGACCGCCCTTGCCGTAGCCGACGGCGCCGATGAAATCGACATCGTGTTCAACTGCGGCAATTATTTCGGCGGCGATTGGGAAGAGGTTGCCGATGAAATCGCCGAGCAGAAGCACTCATGCCGCCATGCGCGCCTGAAGGTGATCCTCGAAACCGGAGCATTGAAAACCGCCGAGAATATACGCAACGCTTCAATCCTCTCAATGTATTCAGGAGCCGACTTCATCAAGACCTCAACCGGAAAAGTCTATGAAGGCGCATCGCTCGAAGCAGCCTATGTGATGGCGCAGTGCATCAAGGAGTATTATGAGAAGACCGGCAACAAGGTAGGCTTCAAGGCTTCAGGAGGCGTGTCGACCACCGCCGATGCCGTAAAATATTACACAATCATCAAGGAGGTGCTTGGCGAGGAATGGCTCAACAATGAGTATTTCCGTATCGGCACAAGCCGCCTTGCCAACAATCTGCTTGGCGAGATCCTTGGCAACGAAACAAAATTCTTCTAATGCAATACTGGGCATTAATCAACAACGTAAAGGTCGGACCGCTGTCCCCGGCGCAGATTCTCGCGCTGGGGGCAACCCCCGACACGCTTGTATGGACGCAAGGCTGGCAGCAGTGGGTGCCGGCGGCAAGCGTCATCGAGTTCGGGTTCCAGACCCGCAACAACTACGCCAACAATCTCCCTCCCTGCCCCGACACATATTTCGCCTGGGCTATCGTGCTGATGCTGATGTGCTGTCTCCCTGCCGGAATAGTAGCTGTGGTCTACTCCTCATCGGTAGAGTCACACTACACCCGTGGCGACTATGAAGGAGCATTAAAAGCTTCTGACAGGGCAAAGATATGGTGTATCGTGACATTCGTGCTCGGACTCATCGGAGCGCCGGTCGCCATCTTCACCGGAATGCCTTTCAACTGGTTCATCTGATGAACCGCACCATGCTGTTGATCATAGCTGTCGTCATGCTGGCGGCTATATCGGTTTATTTCTATTTCGATCCAAACGACTCGGCATTCTTCCCGCGATGCCCGTTTTTGAGCCTCACCGGCTACCAATGCCCCGGCTGCGGGTCGCAACGCGCCATCCACGCGTTGCTGCATGGCGACTTCGCGGCGGCATGGGGGAAAAACGCCCTGCTCGTAGCCTCGCTGCCTCTGCTTTTTCTGCTTGTTTTCTCGGAGACGACACGCACACGGTTTCCCCGCCTTTACCGGAGGGTAAATTCGGGAATCGTCATAAAAGGGTGTTTCGTTGTTGTGGTCGCGTGGTGGATACTGCGCAACCTCATCCATCAATAATCACTGAAAAACGGCGGCTTGATGCATATCCCGACTCGGAACTGCGATCGGAACACTTTATAGTCAAGCATCCCTTCGCCATATCCGTTATAATACTGGGCAAACAGATACTGATTGTCATTTGCCGTCAATTTGTAATAGAACTCAATCACCGTGTTGTAGTTGAGGTTCCATCCACGCCGTTTGGTCAGCCTTATACTCCCCCCGAATCGCTGTGTCAGCGAACGATAGGTGAGTCCGAACTGATACAGTCCCATATAGTCCAGAAGGTCGCGGTTGTTTTCGCCGTCAACCCATGGCGCCCAAAACTTTCCATGCACCATTATCATCGGGTCGAGCCATATATTTCCGGCTATCGACAGCCTGTTCCACGACCGGCTCGCAGTGCTGTCCCTGCCATTGCTCTCATGCTCAAGGATTAGCGACACCTTACCTATGAAGCGGTCCTTCACAAACAGCGGCTTGGTGAGACCTATACCCGGATTGAAATTCAGGTCGGTCATCGGGAACGACTTTTCAAGCACATTCCAGAAGCATCTCTGCGTATAAAACAGATACAGGTAGGTGTGAAGCGGCAACACGCTTCGGGTGAGACGTTGGGATATCGATATCTGAAACAGAGCGTTGGTGTTGCTTCGCGTAGGCTTTGAGCCTATGGGCGGGCCGAAAATAAAGTAATTGTCCTTGTAAAGACCGAAATATGAACGATTGTCGTCAAAGGCACGGCGCACACTGTCAGCATCAATCACCTCCTCCTTAGAGGGGGCTATAATCTGGGCAACACTTGTGTGCGGAACCAGTACCGCAATCACAATTAACACAATGTGAATAATTCCTCTCATCTTCATATATCGTGGACCTACCATTTTCCGACAAACCACAGTCGGCTCAGTGCAAAGATACGAATAAGTCGAGCGCAAAACCAAATTTATTTGAGTTTTGCCGAGCGTGAGTATCTAAGGCATAGCCAAAGATACGAATAAGTCGAGTGCAAAACCAAATTATTTTATTGGAAACGTACGCGCAAGCACCGTAGGTGCGCCATTGTGGTAAACCCCGCACGAACGTAGTGAGTGTGGGGACCCGGAGCCATACAAGCCTGAGCTTCGAAGATGCGGTGATACAAAAAGCGTCATGAACCGCATTTGGCTCATGACGCATCGAGATAGATTTTGGGTTAATGTATCAGTTAACCAACAATTTCTTACCATTCACAATATAGATGCCCGGCGAGAGTGCATCAATATCAGCTTGTGTCGCATTGTGCTTAACGCACACACCTTGCATATTATAAATGTTGGTAGCACCACGTTCCGCATCGCCAACCACAACATTTTCAATTCCGCTATATTTTGAAGTGTCCTCCTTTTTATATTTAGCAAATTTTCCCCACACCGTATCCGGCAGGTCATAAGTATAGTCAGCTTTCTCATCAATAACAAGAGTCGCGTTTGCTAAAATCTCATCGCAGAACAATGGAGAACCATCAAGCACCTTTGGCGCAGTAAGCGATTTGCACACCACCTTTTTTAATCCGGTGCAATTTTGAAAAGCTCCTGCAGGAATCTCAGTTAACGTAGACGGCAGAATCAAAGTTTCAATATTCTTATGTCCTCGGAAATTGGCGGTGAACGATGTAACCCCTTCAGGGATCTCAAGCACGGTTGCAGGCTCGCCATTTATAAGAAGATTAGGAATATCTGACAAAACTTTGGAGTCGCATTTCGCTTGCAGCCAGTTCTTTAAATCAACCACATCAAAATATTTCAAATTTCCCGGACCATAACTACCATCATAAGCCGGACCTACATAATTAAAGCTGGAAGGTATCTTAATGTATTCAGCATTAGATAAAGATCGAGTTACACATCGAGTGCCATCAATTCCTTCCGGCAATGATACCCTTTTAAGTTTCGGACAATAATCTTCGTAGATCGGAAACATTTTCACTGAGTCCGGGAAATGCATCTCAACAAGATTCGGTAGATTGCGGAAATTGTCTGCTCCGATTACCTCTACTGAATTAGGCAGCGATATATACTGCGCCCCACAAAATTGCAAAGCAGAGTGATTGACAGCAATTACCTTGTATTTTTCAGAAGCGATAGTAATGTATTCCGGAATTGCAAGGTTTTCAACCTGACGATAAACATGGTGATTAACTAAAATCGCCTCTTTGACCTCATGATTCACTAAATACAACAATTGATTGTCCTCATAATTCATCTGAAATTCTTTGCTGAGGATCCATGTTGATGGCACACTTATGAAATGAGATTTATATTCAGGAGAATAATGATCATTCTCTTCAATGGTACGCTCAAATTCACTTCCATAATAATCTCCATAAGCACAAAGAATATATCTGTTTTTTTTGAGGATTGATTCCATGAGATTAAAGTCACTAAAACTATCTATCGCCGGTTTGATTCTTACAAATTCAAGATTTTCGCAATCCTGAAACGACTCATTAATGAAGTATACCGTTCCTTCTCCACCAAGATATAGACTTGATAATGACTCACAATTATTAAATGACGATCTTATCTGATTAGAACTGGCACTATAACTTTCAATATGTATATTTTTTAGATTTGGACAATATTGAAACGAATACTCAATATCATACCATGCTATCGGTCCGGTAAATTCTATAGATTCCACCGATCCTCCAACGAAAGAATTACTGATATACTTCAGGGTGTTGGGAAGCTTAATATGCTTTATATTCTCAGGAAGATTAAAAGATCTTAAACCTTCTACTTTATGAACCTTAGGATACCATTGAGGAAGATTATGATTCCATTCAGGGACATCAACTTCTGAAGGCATAATAAGGACGTCTACATCCGTAGGTCCCAAATAATCCATAATGCAGAAATATTCGGTGCCCCCCGTATAGACATGACTCACCTCCCAAAGACCGTCTCCTGAAACAGCACATAAACAATTAAAGGGAATGCCTGAAAATAGCAAGGCAATCATAAAGATCAATGTTTTTCTCATTTTTAATTGATTGTTTTAATGATTAGTTATTGATAGTTTTGAAATTATTCCTTTGATTGACGACCGTAAGCAGATAGCGGAACTTGCATCCTGCTTTTTCCTTTTTGACATCCCCTCCGGTTTTATCCCATAAAGTGTCATTCCAACGGAAAACATAGGTGCCGGTCATCGTGAATCCGGGATGAGAGGAAACCACTGTAGGACTGAATTTCTCTTTCCACTCCACCCGGTTGACCACATTTCCTTCATGAGTAGAAAACATCCGGTATGCCACCTCTTCTGATTTCGGTCTATTCCAATAGAGATGGTTATTGGTGATGAGTAGAGCCACACCTCCTTCAAGATTTTCATATTTCTCGGACAGGTGTTCTATACGTCTTATGTCCTTGCAGTAATTATACATCACTATATCACGGGCACCTTGGGTCTTGATGATATCAGTTTCGGTTTTCTGCCCGAAACGCGTTGAGGTGTGCAATGATTTGTCGAAGATGCGCGTGGCATACTTCAATTCCACAATAGCATACTTCCCGTTTTTTCCCACCACTATGTCGGCATAAATATCGTTAGCCCACGGAAAATGCTTGGGAATTACCTGAACATCCGCTACCTCACTCTTTTTCCGGGATTTTTTGCAGTAGCCCAACTCCGTTATTGGAATAGCATACTCTACCTCCACAAAATCATAATGACCGTGCGGCTCTTGAAGCAGATTATGCAGATATATGGCAAGCCGCACCTGAAAATCTCTTTCATTTGTCAGCACACGATCAAGTCCTCCTGAAAAAGCACGGAGATCGTCAACGAGAGTATGCAACAATCCTGTATCGCTCATGAATGATTACGTTTATTATCACTTCGGCAAGGGCACAACTGAAAGCGACGGCGTTTCGCGTAACACCGACACAATGAATGGATTATATGATACGGGGATTTCCCGTTACTGCACATTTCGCCCATAGCAACCGTTGATGCCTTGGATAAAATGTTGCAGACGGGACACAACATAAATACACATTAACATTAAGGAAGGAGAGCCGTCCCATTACTTTCAGCCGATAGCCGAATTGCAATTGTAATGTAACCTTCCGTCCTCCCCACGGGGAGGATTTGCAATGCAAATTTACTACCCCCCCCCTTATATTTCCAAATATTTCACTGTTTTTAACACATATTCACACACCCCACCCTACCTCAACACAAAACCCCACCACCCCGTGAGGACAGCACCAACGCTGGCAGTGCCGTCAAAGCAACATCAGAGCACACAACTCGCAGCACTGCGGCTACAGCAGAGTCCGCAGCTGGCAGTGCCGGGAGGCACGCAGCCGTCTATATCCCCGGCTGCCGCGAAGCAAAGCCGGAAAAAAATGAATCCAAATGGATTCATCATTCGGTAGCCGGGTGCCGAATGATGTTTCCTACGGAAACGCTATGTATCAACGACATTTCGCATGGAGAATGATGTTTCATGCGGAAACGCTGTGTATCAACGGCATTTCGCATGGAGAATGATGTTTCATGCGGAAACGCTGTGTATCAACGGCATTTCGCATGGAGAATGACGTTTCATGCGGAAACACTGTATAATTTTTCTTGCGGTGGCGCAAGATCAGCGCTTTTTTGTCTTACACGACCGGTTTTTTTTGTATTTTTGCACCACGATGATTAAGATTGGCAATATAGCAACTTTTCTGCGGGTCACACTCTTGGCTGCAATGCTTGGCATGGTGCTGACCGCCTGCGATGATGAGCCTGAATTCCGCATAACCGGGATTGTCGACGGGCTTGGCACACGACACATATCAATGATATATGCCGCCGATGGCGAACTGCACACTGTGACCACTACCGCGATCGACGGAAAATTCAGCCTCACGGGCTCGTCGCGCGACTACACGCTGGTGGAGCTCCTGTCGCCGCAGGGCAAGGTGTTTTCGCGGCTGCTTGCGAAAAACGGACAAAACATAAAATGCCGGCTCGACATCGACGACCCCTACAAAATCGAGCTGAAAGGGAGCAAGCCTACGGAGCAGTGGGCAAAATTCCTCACTAAAAACCATGACTTGCTGACCGACGGCACCGGCGAGATGATCAACGGGGCAATCGAAGAATATGTATCAGCCAATCCCGGCAACATACTGTCGTCGCTGATGCTGCTCACGATGTATGACGCCACCGACAATGAGTCAAAAACCAGCACACTGTTTGCATCGCTCGATCCTGAAGCGCGCCCCGACAAGCTCGTTGCCGGATACAGGCTGTTGCTGTCACAAAACAACAACGCCGCAATCAACACAAAAGTAAAGCCTCTCACCCTTAAAAACGCCAAAGACTCGGTGGAAAGGTTTGTGCCGCTCCGCACAAGCTACACGCTTATCTACTTCTCGTCAGGAGCCAAAGTGAAACCTGACACGATCAACACCAAGATCTTATCCGCCTACGACCGCTATCTGCGCCGCAATCTGAGGGTAATGGAGATTTCATTTGCCAATGACTCGGCACAATGGCGCCGCTCTATCGAGAACGACACGCTGAAATGGGCGCGGTCATGGGTGCCCGGCGGAGCAGCATCGCCCGCTTTTTATGACTTGAGCATACCCCGGGTGCCATATTTCATCCTCTCTGACTCGATAGGCAACCAGGTGTACCGCGGGTCTTCGATATCCATTGCCATCGACTCGCTCGACAACCGACTGTCAACCAAACGCAAGTAGCCCTATGCCCACCATATATCTGTTACCCTCCACGATGAGCGACACCGCTCCACAACAGGTTCTTCCCGCCGGCAACATCGACATAGCCCGCCGGTTGAAATTTTTTATTGTCGAGAACCTGCGCACAGCGCGCCGGTTTCTGAAAGCGTGTGACCGCGACATCAACATCGATGAACTCACATTCTTCGAGCTTAACCGCCACACCTCGCCTGAAGAGGTAGCCGGGATGCTCAATCCGGCAGCCGAGGGGCATGACATAGGGATAATTTCAGAAGCGGGGTGTCCGGCGATAGCCGATCCGGGCGCCGACGTGGTTGCCATAGCCCAGAGAAAAGGCTATGATGTGCGCCCGCTTGTGGGGCCATCGAGCATAATCCTGTCGCTCATGGCATCGGGGTTCAACGGACAGAGCTTCGCTTTCCTGGGCTATCTTCCCATCGACGCGTCGCAACGCACGGCAGCGATGCACGCCATGGAACGCAGGATAAAATCAGAGTCGCAGACCCAGATTTTCATCGAGACTCCTTACCGCAACAACAAGCTCATAGCCGAACTTGCCCGTGCCCTTCCGGGGCAGATGATGCTGTGTGTGGCGTCGGACATCACCGGCAGCAATGAGAAAATCATCACCCGCCCGCTGTCATGGTGGGCTAAAGCCACCTATAATTACGACAAAACCCCTACCATATTCCTTCTGTATAGATAATGGCACGAAAAAGCTACAACAATAATTTATACGGATTTCCCGGATTGTTTGACGAGCCGGGACCCGGAACCCCGGAACCGGGCATACAATTGCCCGCGCCGGAGCTGCCTCATGTAGGCACCGGGATTCTTTCAGGAGGAATCACCCCCGCGCCACAGGGCAAACTGCACCCGCTGGGACCGGTGGTGGTAAAACCTGTGCCAAACAAAATCACGTTCATATCATTCGGCAGCGGAAGCAGCGGCAACTGCGCCTATATCGGCGACTCAACCGCCGGATTTCTCATCGACGCCGGCGTAGACGCCAAAACGGTGCTCGACGGACTCGCCGCCAACAATATCCCCATCACCAACGTGAAAGGGATATGCATCACCCACGACCACAGCGACCACATGAGATATGCCTACACGCTGGTGAGAAAACATCGCCACATAGGCATCTACTGCACGCCGCGCGCTATGAACGGCATACTGCGACGCCACAATGTGTCGCGCCGCATAAAGGACTACCACACCGCCATCTACAAGGAGATACCCTTCACGATAGGCAATTTCACGATCACGGCATTTGAAGTGATGCACGACGGCAGCGACAATGCCGGATTCTACGTGCAGCACGACGACCGCGGCTTTGCCATCGCCACCGACCTCGGCTGCATCTCGGACCGCGCCGACCACTATATGCGCCAAGCCGACTATCTCATGATCGAGAGCAATTATGACCTGAATATGCTGCTGTTTGGCAGCTATCCGGAATATCTGAAATCAAGGATACGCAACGTCAACGGGCATCTTGACAATAAGGTCACAGCCGAATATCTGGCAAAGATCTACACCCAACGGCTGCGTTACGTGTTCCTGTGCCACCTGAGCCGCGACAACAACACCCCTGAAGCCGCCCTCGCCGCCTCGCGGCAAGCGCTCGAAGGGATAGGGCTGAAGGTGGGCAACGGGCTCAACACTCCCGAGGACAACGCCGCCAACGTCCAGTTGATAGCATTGCCGCGATTTGACTGCTCTCCGCTCTTCTCCCTGCGCCCGTAGCGCGCGCTTTAAAGCGAATAGGACACGGCAGCCTGAACAAACGGAGCCGTCTTTCTGCGGCAATCAAAATACTCCTTGGTGCCTGTCACTCCATTCACCCTGCACGACATTTTAACCGCCACCCCGCACTGCGCGTCAAAATACAGGTTACGCGCCAACCGATGGCGGTATTTCACAGTGGGGCGGAATGCCGTTGTGGTAAACCGGCACCGCTTCGGCAAACTTTCATCATCGGGTTTGAAATAGAACGACTTCACGTCGATATCGGCTCCAAAGCTAATCAGATCATTTCGCGTGGGGGTATAGTCAAACCCCATCATTCCGCCATATAGATTGAGGAGCCAACGGTCATTAAACCTGTGTCGATACATAAACACCAGAAATGCAGGAATCTTGGATGTGGAGTTGATCAAGACAAGCGGACCCAGCCCGAATTGCGTGTCCCGGTCGGCTTTCAGCATCACCAATGCCATCGCGATTCCCGACACGCGGGCAAATCCGCCGGCACCCCATTCGCAGGAGCCCATCGCCATTCCCACCAAAGGTTTTCCGAACGCTCTCATATAGAGCATCGAGGTGAGCCCTACTGTCCCCATCGCATGAGTGCCGTTGAGATTTATCGCATCGGGATCATACCCCTCCGAAATATCGTCATCGCCAAAATCGACATTCACCGAAGAATACCGGGCATTAGCCGTGAGCGTGAAAGCGCGGCTGCGCACCATCTCGTAGGAAACCCGGCTGTCATATCCGTCGCGCACAGTGCTGAAGCCCCGGCTGTAGGACAGTCCGATATTCGTCTTCACCATTCCATAGCCTCCCTGGCTGATATTCACGTCAGATTCAGTTTGACTCAGTCCCGACAAAGCCGACAGAATGAGCAACAACACCATTAAAACTCTTTCAATAACCATGAAGCAAAGATACAAATATAATTTGCAAAAATCGATTAGCATAGCTAACTTTGCTCTTATAACCTTAAAAATAACAGATATGGCAAATCAAAACAACGCTCAAGAGTGGGTAGACAGCCGCTGCTGGGCAAACGGATGGAATGTAGAGGCTGACGCTACCGTCAATGCTGAAGAATTCGCCTCACAATATGAGAAAAACAAAGAATTGTGGGACAAGCTTTTCCAATTCCTTGCTGAAACCGACCTCCATACTCTCGAAGCCGGCAAAATCGTGCTCGTGCCCGAACGCCTGTGGATCAACGTGCTTGAATACACCCCCAAAAGCGCCGAAGACACAAAAGTCGAAAGCCACCGCAACATGATCGACCTTCAGTACACTTTTGAAGGCAACGAGCTGATGGGACTCGCCGACAAGGTGATTGAAACCGAAGAGTACAATCCGGTTAAAGACGTAACCAAATACCGCGCCGACGGCGAAGTGAGCTACGTGCCCGCAACTCCCGACCGCTTCTTCCTTTATTTCCCCTGCGATATGCACCAGCCTTCAGTGCAGGCTCCCGGCGAAGTGAAGCCGAGCCGCAAGATCGTAGGCAAAATCGAATACGCAAAATAATCCCTTCCCCCACTATTTTGCAACAATACCCCCGGAATGCCGATTGTATTCCGGGGGTATCACGTTTATGAATTGACCGAAGGCTATTTGCCCCCGTCGATAGTCACGATAGTGCCATCGGCACGATAGGAAAGCGGAAACACCTTCATGCTGCGCAATCTCGACAATCCGCCCGAGGGCTGAGAGTCGTGACACACGAGCCACCACTTGCCGTCATGCTCAAGAACGCTGTGATGAGTGGTCCACCCCACCACCGGCGTCAGAATCTCACCCGAATATGTGAATGGACCGTAAGGGCTATCCCCTATCGCATAGCTCAGAGTGTGGCTATTGCCGGTGGAATAAGAGAAATAATATTTGCCATTGTATTTGTGCAGCCATGACGCTTCATAGAAGCGGTGCTTGTCGCCCTCGGCAAGTGGGTTGCCGGCGGCATCCAGTATCATTACCGGCTTCGGATCCTCGGCAAGCGTCACCATATCATCGGCAAGACGTGCCACTCTTGGCGGCAGCGACGGCTCATTTTTCGCCGGCAGGTCGGCATCGGCGTCATACACATTGTCGCGGTATTTCTGCAACTGTCCGCCTCCAAGCCCTCCGAAATAGATGAAATATTCACCGTTTTCCTCGTAGACAGCGGGGTCTATGCTATAGGTTCCGGCGATAGGAAGCGGATGCACCTTAAACGGACCCACAGGCGAATCAGCCACGGCAACGCCTATGCGGAATACACCCTCCTTGTCGCGGGCAGTGAAATAATGATAGTATTTCCCATCCTTGCAGGCTGCGTCAGCCGCCCAAAGCTGTCGCGACGCCCAAGGCACATCGTCGACCGAGAATATCACCCCATGGTCCACCACATTTCCGGTCAAAAAATCACCGTCAATGGAAAACACATGATAATCCTTCATGTCGAAATGGTTGCCGTCGGCGTCATTCACCGGAGAGTCCCAGTCATGCGACGGATAAATGTAGATTTTCCCGTCAAAAACATGCGCCGACGGATCAGCCATATAGTCAGAGGGAAAAAGGTACCGCCCCGGAGTCTTGACCGGAGCTTCACCGGCAGCTGTCGCGCTCACCGACATCATCAACAAGCCACACAGCAGCAGATTGGATTCAAGAAGTCTCATGGTTATATATATTTAGTTCAATGAGTTATATCGTTATCTCGTTCAAAGATACGAATAAATTTATTTCCAGCCAAGCAATAACAAAAAAGCGGTCAAGCAACTGATGCTCGACCGCTCACACGGTGTTGTCTTACCTGGATTCGAACCAAGACAGGCAGAACCAAAAACTGCAGTGCT
>CAJUTE010000015.1 GCA_910589555.1 uncultured Muribaculum sp. | reverse complement strand
GTGCCGGTGAGTCTCATCGGCAATAAGATAAGGGATAGTGTGGTTGCTATGGCGCTTAATTTCAACATTCCGGCAGATTTAAGATACGATTGTGTTTATTCAACGGCAAAGATATTTATAAATATATTCAAATCAAAATAAAATTGAAAATATTTTTCATTAAAAAGCGAAAAAGCGTGATAAAAGTAATTAATAATGATGGAAATACTAAGAAAAACCGGCGTAGGGATTGCGATCTACATTGCTGCGATAAGGATGGCGTATAGTGACAAAAAAAATTGATTGTCGTCACGACAACCAATCTTAGTTAACCTTAAATCTAATACCATGAAAAACACAGTGCAAAGGTAGGGATATTTTTTGATTCTCCAAAACTCAGCTCGGCATTTTGCTTCATTTTTAACAATATTTCAAACTTGCATCCGCATTCAGCACTCATCCAATGGCAAATTTCCAGTTTTATCGCATTTTCACAACAAAATTTCCAAATTTGATTTGCCTAAAATCAAGTCGGATCAATGACGATTGATGCTTTTTTACTAATTTTGCAACATCAACCAAATATCCATAACATAAGAATCGCCAATGGAAATAATAATCGAACCGATAATACGCCAAGCGGCACCCGGGCTTAAGGTGGTGACCATCGAAGCCGATGTCGACAACTCGCCCACCCCACAGGCTCTTATAGATGAGCTGCAAGCCGCCGCCGAAAAAATAAAATCGACCTACGAACTCTCCATGATCAACAAGCGCCCTGCGGTGGCAGCCACACGCAAAGCATATAAAGCCCTGGGGAAAGAGCCCAACCGATACCGCCCGTCATCGGAAGCCTTGTGCCGCCGCATAGTCAAGGACATGGGGCTATATTACATAAACTCGCTTGTGGACCTGATCAATGTGGTGTCAATCGCTTCGGGATATTCAATAGGAGGTTTTGACGTCGACAAGATATCAGGCGACACGCTTACACTCGGTGCCGGAAGAGAGGGGGAAGACTTTGAAGGGATAGGCAGAGGGGCGCTGAACATCGCTTCAATGCCGGTGTATCGCGACATGACAGGAGGCGTGGGAACACCCACCAGCGACAACGAACGCACCAAGCTCGACCTCACCACAAAACGGCTGCTGATGTGCATCAACATCTACGGCGAAGAGATGCCGGCGGAAGAGACGGTGGAATTATCAAAAAGTTTGCTAAAAAAGTATTGCAATGCCACCAATCTACTGGTAAAGATTTACGAATAACCGAGATTTTCGCTAATTTTGCACTCCGAACACAATTTATAAAAACATACTGATGAAACGACATATATTTTCTTTTTTGCTTGCTGTGGCAGCGGGCATAACGAGTCTCAACGCGTCGACCGCCGCGTTTAAAAGAATATGGATTGAAACCAACGTGACCTACAACGGCGAAAAAGGGATCATGATCCATGCCGATTTTGACCTCAACGATGCCAAAGACAAAACCGTGGAGTGCCAAGCCATATTCTATGCCTCGCCCGGAGGAAGAGCGCTCCGTGACCTCAACGGAAAATACCGCATATCACCATCGCTCAACTATGTGTCGTCATCCTCTTTTTTCAAGGCAAAAACCAATGCAATGGATGTGGACGACTGCACCGTATTCATCCCCTCTTCGGAGCTCCACCTGAAGAATCCTCGGAAATACCGCATATATGTGAAGATGAGCGTATACACCAATCCGGGCAAGACCGGCGAATTTCTCGTAGACAGCGACTACATCCCCTTTGTGGTCGACATGACCGACCAGGCGGCTCCGGGAAGCCGATTTGACTTCGACCCCACCCAGCCCAAGAAGCCGTTGCCACAGAAAGAGGTGAAAAAAGATGCTCCGGCACCGCTTCCTGAAAAGAGCGTGACACCCGCCGAAGATGAGCCGCAATATGACAAGAAAGGCAGAATGAAACCACGCAAACGCAAGGTGTTCATCTCCTGACAATATCAGAGCGGGCGTTCCACTTGATGGAGCGCCCGCTTTTTATCTGTCCCCTCGCCCGGGCAATATAATACAGCGTTTATGAAGCCAAAAATACTCAAGAGCAGCATGGAAAGTCTCGCACCCAATATGGGAAACACATGATTGATATAGCTTCACTTGTCCTTATCAAAGAGATCGAGAATGGTTATGGCAAGACACAGATAATAAATTTTATTGCTGTCCGATAAAATTAGATAATAATTGGGGCAATAAATCCGGATGGATCGAGCTAAGTGCCGTCAGGCACAGGTCCGTCACTATCCCCGACTGAGCGAGCGAAGTCGGGGGCACGGGCGCAACACCCACCACGAGCCCCGGGCGGGCGAGTCTGTTGAAGGAATATAGGCTATACGGTGTTGACCGGTGGACATCTTCGATGCCCGTTCATTAGTGCACCTTACACCGCGCCTCGGCTATCGCCTCGTGGCGGTGCTTAAATTATTTTGCCGCTTCACGGCTATAAGTCCATGTTCAGAAAAATATAGGTAATCTATCGCATAATTGAAATATATGCTGACAGTCAATATTTTTACCGGACACCAATAAAAAAAAATGAATTAACTGGTTGGAAGAATAAAAGAATCATAGCATGCGTTCCAAAATCATGTGGAGCGCCCGCTTTTTCTATTTCACAAGTTCGTTGAAAAGGCGGTCGAAAGTTTCCTCGAGATTCTTGCATCGTCCCGGATGAGGACGCGAAGTGGCTATACAGGCACTCTTCATTGCCGTTATCCATCGGAAACGCTCCTCCGGAAGCAATTCCGCAATAGGTCCGGCACCCTTGTCGCCATGAGCTATCCTCACAAAACCATTGCATTGGTCAGCCAGACGGTCGATGGTCATGGCATTGTCAAAACATGAATAGCGCCGCTCGTTGATGCACAACCTGGCTTTAATCCACTTCGCTCTCTTGGACATCATCACCAAACCGATGTTCATGAATTCCTCACGCTCCACACGCGGCACATAGCGTATCACGGCATATTCATATAAGTGCATTTCGTTCATCTACAGCTCTTTTTACAAATATGGAAGAATTGGCAAGTCTCGTAGTGAGGAAAGTCTCATACATCTGGCGATGCTCGGCAGGTGTTTTCTCATCCCCCTCCCAAGAAAGCCAGCTGTCAGGAATCATCGATACGATTTTTTTAAGCGTCCTCGGAGTGATTTTTTGTCTCATCTCCTTGTCGACAGCCTCTATGCAGTCAGCTTTACGCAAAAGCGCGTGGCTCTTGACATACGGAAACGGCGACAACGCCGCTTGCTCCGGATCGGTTCCGGCATGATGGAAATATAACGACGCCCCGTGGTCTATGAGCCACACCTCATCATTCCACACGAGCATATTGGTGTTCTGAACTGTGCGGTCGACATTAGCGAGAAACGCATCGAGCCACACTATAGCCGAAGCGAGCTTCCCGTCGATCTTATTCACGTAGGGATCGACCGTCACAGCTCCCGACAGGAAGTGCATTCCAAGGTTCTCTCCATGGCTTGCACGGAGCAAATCCTGAATCTCCTCATCGGGCTCGGTGCGACCGAAATCCTCATCCAAATCAAGAAACACGAGTTCCGGCACACGGAATCCCAATGCCCGTGCCACCTCTCCGCCTATCAGCTCGGCTATGAGAGCCTTGGTGCCATGACCGGCACCCCGGAATTTAAGCACATACTTGAAGCCGTCGTCGGCTTCAGTGAGAGCCGGCAACGAACCGCCCTCCCGGAGAGGGGTGATGTAGCGCACCACCTGTTGATGTCGTAAATCAGTCACTTATATTATCAATTTATCGCCCTGCCGGGCACATTGCAAATATAGCCTATTCCGCGAGAATTTCAATCACAAATTATTAAGTTTCTTTGTTTCTTCCACGTCCAGAGCATCGGCAAGTATTGAGATAGGGTTTTGCACAGGCAAGCCTGTCGACATCTCAATCTGCCATTTGCACGTTTCGCAATCGGTAGCCACAAGATCGACACCGGCACGCTCTATCTCATCAAAAAGCGGTCGTCCCATAGCCTGAGAGTAATCATAGTTCTCCTTCTTAAATCCATAAGTGCCGGCTATGCCACAACAGTTGGGATCAAGCGGTACATAGTCCAACCCCGGAATCATCCTCATCAACGACATCGAGTAGACCGCCCAACCAAGCCGCTCCATGTGGCACGGCACATGATAAGCAACTCTCTTGTGGTAATCTCTGCGGAATGCGAGCTTGGCGCCTGCCTCATCGATAAGGCTATATATAAAGCGTGTGGCAAGCATCACATCGTCGCGCACATCACGGGCATCGATGCCGAGCACATGGGTGTATTCATCGCGGATGGTGAACGTGCACGTTGAGCTTGTCGACAAAATCGCCGACACTCCATGCTTCACAGCTTTCCTTATGGAGCGAAGGTTTATATCGGCATCGCGGGTCGCCTCCTTCACCAGTCCGTTGGCTATCTTTGCCACGCCGCAGCATTTCTCCTCCTCCAACAGAATCACGCCATAGCCCAGCGCATTCATGACCTTGATCATGTCCTTGCCGAGCTGAGGATAATTATATTGCACATAACACCCGTGGAAATAAGCCACGTGCTTGTCATACTTGAGTTGCTCATTCTCAGCTTCCCGCTTGTACCATTCAGTGAACAGCTCACGCGAATAGCTCGGGAATGTGCGACGCGAGTCAATACCCAGCACCTTATCCATAATCTTCTTCACCGGTTTCAGATGCAGCATCCCGTTGACTATCGGGGCAAACGGTGTAGCCATCGTCCCCACGAAATCAGTGCTCGCGAGCATCCTGTCGCGCAAACTCGGCGCATGCTTGCTGTATTTAAGCCGTGCCTGCTGAATTATATCGCCTATTCTCACTTCCGATGGGCAAGCGACCTCACACCGTTTGCAGTTAAGGCAATATTTCAACGCCTCGTCATAGAAATAGGGCTTCTTAAGACGGTAGCGCTCTCCATCGGGTCCGGCTTGCTTAGGACCCGGAAAATCATGGTTCACAGCCGTCACCGGACAATATACCGTGCAAATCGTGCACTTTATACACTCATCAAAATTGGTGCCTGTTCCATTATTTATCCTATCCCTATTCATGACGATTCTCCTTTTCATTAATGATACATTCAGCTACCTTCAATGCAGTGAGCGAAGCAACTCCGCCGCCGGAACCCTCCTTCAACGCGTCATGACCGCCCAACACCGCGCCTATGGCTCGGAAATTCTCGATTCTGCGCCCGTCTTTATAGACATAGAATTCGGAATCAGTCACTACGCCAAACTTCATGTAAGCCTGACTGTCATAAAGATTCTCCCGATACCATTCATCCCGCGGACCGCAGGCATTGACATCGAGCCTGAACACCGGTTCAAAAATTTCGCTTGCCGTCGCCTCAAGCCCGTGACTGAAGAAGCTTCCGGTGGCAAGGATGAAGTTTTTCCCTGCAAGCGGCATCTCACCGAGATTGACCGTGGTCACGCTCTCAAGCCTGCCGTTGATAATTTTACCCGAAGCAACAGTGTCGCCAAGCAAATAGGTACCGCCAAGCCGCTTGAAATGATGCCTGAGCCTCAATTGCGCTCTCATGCCACCCAATGACATAGGCATGGTCGAGACATAACGCACCGGGCACACTGTCTTCTGCTGCATCTCATCGACAGGCGTCTCGTCATAAAGCCCTATCACCGCCGGCATTATTACTGAATCGGCGCCGGTCTCCTCGACTATCTTGTTGACATCAGCCGCCAGTTTTTCAACCACCTCCGATGTTATCACTCTCGCCATGGTGGTGGCACGCATCTCGCTCGAACTTTTACGCAGATTGTCAAGCTCGGGCGACGTGATCTCGCGTATCTCGCTTTTCAATCCGGCGAGTTCCAGCCCTGCCGAAATGAATTCCGGATAAAAGTCCACATATCCTTTTATGTTGATTATCGCCACCTTGCCCCAAGGTATATCGGTAAAGCTTTCGGTGACCGCATAATCTTTCATACTCAACCACACCGGCTTCAACATTCCTGTAGGAGTCAAGCGATAATGGTTTTTCTCTTCGCTGCCGTTCAATGTGATTCCGGCATCTTTGAATATCTTCCTTACCTCGGGAGCAAGTCTTATTATTGACTCCATGCCCACTTTGGAATAGGGGTGCTCGGGAGGGAGCTTGGCTATAGCCTCAAGAGGATGAGCCACATCCTTTCCGTTCTTATGGTTGAACAGCGACAACGCTCCGGCGTTGAAATGCAGAGCGCTCTGCCCGGTCGACACAATCGCCACCGACTGCCCGGCGTTTATAAGCTTTATTCCACACAGCAGCGCGCTCATGCCGCCGCCTATTATAACCGTATCGTAAACCATATTCCCGTCATTTAGAGTCAATTTTATCAAGTGGAGTTGCGATTTTATCAAGACCGCACACCCCCTCATACAACCACGACATAAACTGAGCTTCAATCAGTGATTCGCCCCACGCCACAGGCTTCATGCCCTTCCAACGCTCATTGATGAACGACGACAGGTCGCGCAGCGTGCGTTCGGCACATCGATTATGCTTCACGAGAATGCCGGCGGCACGGCAAGCGCACATTTCACCTTGACAAGTCCCCATCCCCATTCGGGTGCGGCGGCGCAGATTTATCAGATTCTCACAATGAAGCTTATTTATGGCAAAATTAATCTCACCCACCGACACCTGCTCACATTCGCAGATGAGCGCCTCGTCATATTCCGTCTTGAAATCAATCTCTTCGGCAAGAGAACCATGTCGCTCCTCGGCAGCTTTCTGCTCGGTGCTGAGCTGGATTATATGAGCTTTTTTTCCGAATGGCTCTTCAGCTTTGTCAAGCTCCGAACCGGGAAGCGGTATTGTCGCCGTGCGGCAGGCTGACTTGCGGTCAAGCTTCTCAGCCACCACATCGGTAGCCATCTCAGCCATAAGCCTATATGTCATGAGTTTGCCTCCGGTTATCGTCACAAATCCTTCCACGCCATCGCGCTTGGCATGGTCAAGACACACTATTCCTCGACTTATGTTTCGTCCGGTAGGATCATTTTCATCGGCAACAAGAGGACGCACACCTGCGTAGGCTCTCAATATGCGTGCTTCCGCAAGCACCGGAGCAAGCAAAGCCCCCTCTCTCACCAACAGATCCACTTCGTCACGCGTCACCTCAAGATTGTCAATGTCGGCATAAGGGATGCGACTTGACGTAGTGCCTATCACAGATATCGTATCTCCCGGGACAAGAATATCGGCATCGGCGGCCTTGCGGCATCGGTTGATCACGACATTATTTATGCGATGTCCGAAAATCAACAACGAGCCCTTTGCCGGATACATGTGCACGTTCACGCCCACCAGCCGTGCAAGGTGCTGCCCCCATATTCCTGAGGCGTTAACCACCACCTCGGCATACTCCGACCATATCTCGCCATTGCGGTTGTCGCGCAGCTTCACCCCCACCACGCGGTTTTGAGCAAATTCAAACCCTATAACCTGGGTGTAAGTGAGTATCGACGCGCCATATTGCCGTGCCGACACCACGTTGGCAACCGTGAGCCTGAACGGATCGATAGCTCCGTCAGGCACCCTCACAGCTCCGATCAGATCATGATTCACCGACGGCTCCAACAGTATTGCCTCCTCGGGACTTATTATCTCGGCATTTATACCTGCCGACACACAAGCTTTCACGAATACCGACTGGTAGTCTATGTCATCTTGGGGAAGAGTGACAAACAGTCCACCGGTGTCATCGACACAATGCTTCGCTATGCGTTTCAGGATCATGTTCTCCTTGATGCACTCCTGAGCCGATTCGGGATCGGTCACAGCATATCTCGCGCCACTATGAAGCAACCCGTGGTTTCTGCCGGTGGCTCCTGCCGTAAAATCAAATTTTTCTACCAGTAGCGTGCGGAATCCTCTCATCGCGCAATCTCGCGCCGTTCCCGCCCCGGTGGCTCCCCCACCTATTATTATGACATCGTAATGTCGGTTGGTTTTCGTGGTCATGAAATTCGTTTTTCCCGGTTTAACATTTTTAACTTTAACAAAGTTATAGCGGCGAATGTTTAGCCTCCTGCCAAAAGAGTATCTGCGGCAGCCACAGTAAGACACATGGCGATCCTGATCTTCACAGATGCGGACCGCCATGTTATAAACAATAGCTTAAAAATAGATTACCTGTTAATTCGTATAATTATCGACAGCAAAGTTACTGCTATAATAGATAATCCACCATACTCAATAATGAGTAAATTAGAGCCTTTTGCTGATAATTCAGAACCTTTCCTTCAATTGTTGCGCACTATTTTAAATTCGGAACCGGTGTAAACGAAACCGAGCACACCCGAGGCAACAAGCCTCACGATTATCTCCTCAGCCGCAGCACGGCTGATGTGGGCGCCATGCATATAATCCTCCACCGTAGTCATGCCCCATTCGTCAAGATATGCAAGAAGCGCCGATTCAGCTTCCGACAACGAAAAAAACACCTCCTCGTCAGAGTTCATGCGTTCCCATGCTTTCAACATCACCGGGTGAGCGGCTATGTTTTCATCTTTCACGCGATAAAAAGCCCTCCATTTTCCATCGGTTTCTCTTGAATACACCGGTCGGCGTGATGCCTTTGGTATCTCGGCACGGAGCACTATCGCCCCACCTTCACACACAAATGCCGTCACCTCCACCTGCTGAGGCGGAGAGCAATACATCGACGCAGCCTGTTCAATGACAAATATATCCTCCTCGCTTCTCACTCCGGCAATATTGCCATTGTCCTTGACGCCCACAAGAAGACGTCCGCCGTCATTATTGGCAAATGCCGATATTGAATGAGCTATTTTTGCCGCGTCGGTAATGGCAAATTTGAAGTCCTGATGCTCATGCTCGCCTTCGGCTATAAGACGGTTTATATAATATTTCCCTTTTATCGCTTTAATATCTTTCATCGCGAGGACAGGCTCTTACTCAGGATAAACCAAGTGACTACGACTCTCCGGCGACTCTACATCGGTCATCTTGAGCAGCACCTCGTCAAGATAACGGCGTGCCTGTGCTTTGGCTCCGTCAAGATCCATGTAAGAATAATTGCCGCAGTCGCGAGGCGTTGCCCCGGGAATATCACCTTCGTAATCGGCTATGAAGCTGAAAGTCTCAATCATCAACGGCAGTATCTCGGCGCTGTCATAGCCCCCTTTGAGAATAAGATAGTTGCCGGTGCAGCAGCCCATCGGACCCCAATACACCACCTTGTCCTTCCATAGCGGATGATTGCGGAGGAAAGTGGCGGCAAGATGCTCGATGGTGTGCAGCTCAGCGCCGGAAAGAGGTTCTTGACGGTTAGGTTCGGTCATCCTTATATCAAATGTGGTCAACACATCGCCCGCAGGGGTCTCATCGATGCGCGACACATATATTCCTCTCAACAGGGTCAGATGATTCACTGTGAAACTCGGTATCTTTTCCATCAGATGTCAAATTTTTGAAATGAATTCCTTGATTATCTCAAATGTGCAGCGCGGCGCCTCCTGCCAGAAATTATTGTATTGCGCGGCATTATCAACCTCTCCTGGAGTGTCGCTGACCACACGCAGCGATATGAACGGCACATTATAGGCATGACACACCTGGGCGATCGACGCTGACTCCATGTCGACGGCTATGCTGTCAGGATATATGGACTTGATGCGCTGCAATTCCTCGGCAGAATCCACAAACATATCGCCCGACGCAATCAGCCCCTTCTTTACCTTATCAGCAGGAAGGAGCGCCAGCAGTCCGGCATCAGCGCAGAAGAAACGCGGCAACCCTTGAACCTGACCACGCTCATTGGGAGCGCCACACCACACATCATGGTAAGCCACTCTCTCACCGGCAACCACATCGAGCACTTTGGCTCCCGAGCCGGTGCCACCTGCAACTCCTGAATTTATCACACACTCCGGCGAGAAATGGGCTATGAGCTTCATCGCGCCCATTGCTGCATTCACTTTCCCGATGCCGCATTGCATGACACACACTTGGTGAGCGCCTATATTCCCTTCATGAAAAACAGTGCCCTCAAGCTCAGTTTCCCTTACATGATCAATCAATGGCATAAGCAAATTCAGCTCACTTTCCATCGCCACAATGATACCAATCTTCATAAACAATAATATTTCGAAATAGTATTAACGTCAATCATCCGGCGATAACCGTCATCAAAAAACATTTACCCTCCGTATTTTGACAATACAAAGTTACGCAAAATACATGATGCCGCATTTATCGATTTCACAATTAAGGTTAAATATTATACCGCACGCTAACTGCCCCGCACGACAGCCATATAACCACCGGTTGGACATTTCTATAAGATAATGGAATAATATTTATTATACAATTGCCAGCCCGTGACTATTTTTGTAACCGATAATAAACCCATAAAAAATTGCTTACCAATGAATGCCATTGAAAAGATAATCTGCAGTTGCCTGATAGCCTCATCGGCTTTCAACTTGACGGCACAGACCAAAATGCCGCCGGCATGGCAATCCTCGTTTGTCAAAATCGACGATTCCGGAAAACTCACTTATTGCCCCGACGAGCAGGGCAACACCATTCCTGACTTCAGCCGAGTGGGATATCACCACGGCGATGTAAGCATTCCGGCTCACTCAGTCACTAAATCCATATCACCCGTCAAGGGCGACAACTGGGAGCATATACAGAAAGCCGTGGATGAGATATCGGCGCTCCCTCTCGATGAAAACGGACATCGTGGAGTCCTGCTGCTGAAACGCGGCGTGTATCCCGTGTCAAAATCAATTGTGATAAAGGCAAGCGGAGTGGTGCTGAAAGGTGAAGGCAGCAACATCAACGAGACACGCCTCATAGCAACCTCACCCACCCGCTACGCGCTCATCCAAGTAGCCGGAGAGGGAAAAATCAGTGAAGTTCCCGGCACACGCGTGCACATAACCGATGAGTTTGTGCCTGTGGGCACCCACTGCTTCACGGTATCAAGCACTGCAGGGTTCAAGCCCGGCGACAAGGTGATACTCTATCGCCCCGGCACACAAGAGTGGATACACGACATACAGATGGACCGCATCGTGGAGCGCAAAGGCACACGCCAGTGGACTCCGCGCGAATATAACCTCTCCTATGAAAGAACCATCACCAAGATCGATGGCAACAAAGTCTACATCGACAATCCTGTGGTGATGCAGATGGAAACCAAGTATGGAGGCGGAGAATTGTTCAAATACACATTCGACGGTCGAATCGAGGAAGTGGGCGTCAGCGACCTCTGCCTTGAATCGGAATTCGAGCACTACGAGGACAATCAGCACGGATGGATAGGCGTGCAGCTCAACAAAGCCGAAAATTGCTGGGTGAACAATGTGTCAGGCAGATACTTCGGATATGCCACCGTAAGCTGCGAACGCAACGCCAAGAATGTGACCGTGATCAACTGCCGCAATTTCGAGCCCAAAGCCGTGATTACAGGCGGGTTGAGATATTCATTCAACAACATCGGTCAGCAAAATCTGTTCATGAACTGCCAGAGCACTGAAGGACGACACGACTACGTGACCGGCTCGCAGGTGTGCGGACCCAACGTGTTCTACAACTGCACAGCATCACAGACCTACGCCGACATAGGTCCTCATCACCGTTGGGCAAGCGGAACACTATATGACAACGTGATCACCGACGGAGAAATCAACGTGCAGGATCGCGGAAAAATGGGCAGCGGACACGGATGGGCAGGCGTGACACAGGTGCTGTGGAACTGCCGGGTGCGCAAAGCCGCAGTGCAAAGTCCCTGGACCTCAGGAAAAAACTACAGCATCGGCACCAAAGGCGAGCATGGACCCGGACATTTCCCCGACCGCCCCGACGGTGAATGGGAAGGCGAAAACGAGACCAACGTATTCCCCCGCTCATTATATATAGCCCAGCTCATGGCACGTCAAAATCAGAATTTATCCATCTTAACCAAATAATCATGAAGAGATTTTCAATACTACTATCACTACTCGTTTTTGTGATGGCGGCAAGAGGCGCTGAGCCAAAGCTGTCGCAAGAACAGAAAATGGCATGGTGGAACGATGCCAAATTCGGAATGTTTGTCCACTGGGGACCCTACTGCCTCTATGGCGGCGAATACCACGGGTATAAACAGAACCGAGGGGGCGCCGAGTGGATCATGAACCGTTGCAAAATACCGGTAATGGAATACCGTGCCATGACAAGCACATTCAACCCGGTGAATTTCGATGCCGAAAAGCTCGTGACAATGGCAAAAAACGCCGGTATGAAATATCTGGTATTCACCACCAAGCATCATGACGGATTCGCAATGTTCAAAAGCGACCACACTAATTATAATATCGTCGACTACACTCCGTTCAAGCGCGACATACTTGATGAAATAGTCAATGCCTGCCGCAAGCACGGAATGAAATTCGGCTTCTACTATTCTCAGTCGCAGGACTGGAACCATCCCGGAGGCTCAACCGGACGAAAAGAGATGAAAGAGGGATGGAGCAACCCCGATTCAGCAGCTATCGACCAATTCACAAAAGAGCACAAAGGAGCATGGGACTTGTATCAGACCACCGAGACATTCGATGAATATTTCCACAAGATTTCCCTGCCGCAAATCAAAGAGCTCGTAACACGCTATCCCGATGTTTCGGTAATGTGGTTTGACACGCCGGGAGGCATCACTGACGGCGACGCTACTGAAATAATGGATTTCCTTGCCGACTATCCCCAAATCATCACCAATGACCGACTGAAACGTCCCAACTTCCCCGGCGATTACAAAACTCCGGAAGGACGAGTGCCCAAAGCCGAAGACACCGAAGGAATCTACTGGGAAACCTGCATGAACATCGGCAGCTCTTGGGGATTCAAGACTTGGGAACAGAACTGGAAGCCTTCAACCGAAATACTGCGCAACCTCATGACTATCTGTGCCCGTGGAGGAAACTATCTGCTCAACGTGGGTCCCGATCCGCTCGGCGAAATACCTTCAACACCCACCCAATGCCTTAAAGAGGTAGGCGACTGGATGGCTAAATACGGAGAAGCCATCTACGATTCTCAGCGCAGCGGATTGACTCCGGAATGGGGTGAATGCATCCGCAAAGACAACGCCAAGAATTCATCCTACTATCTTTGCGTATTCAACTGGCCTGCCGACGGAAAGCTCAGACTCGACGGAAAATTCTCGGCTAAGAAGGCAACTTTGCTCACCGACAATTCCAATCTCAAATTCAAGCGCGACAAGAACGGAATCACCATCGAAGTGCCTAAAGACACCCCCGAAACAGTGGCGACTCTCATACGCCTTGACCTGAACGGGAAATTGCCTCCGGTGAAGCTGATTTCCAACTCTGAAAAAGTATTCAAAATATTAGACGCCGACAAATAAAAAAATATGAAGAAATATATCACCTGCGCCCTGGGGGGAATTCTGCTTGCCGGATGTTCTCCCTCACAGGACGCCAATAATAAGGAGCTGAAACTATGGTATGATTCCCCTGCAAAGGTTTGGGAGGAAGCCTTGCCTCTCGGCAACGGCAGAATAGGCGCCATGGTGTTCGGCAATCCGCTTGAAGAAGTATATCAGCTCAATGAGGAGACGCTGTGGTCTGGAGGCCCGCAAGACTGGAACAACCCCAACGGACCAAAGCACCTTGATGAAGTGCGTAAAGCCATCGACTCAGGCGACTATAAGAAAGCAAGCGACCTGTGGAAGAAATATTCACAGGGTCCCTACACCGCCCGTTATCTACCTATGGCTGACCTCAAAATATCAATGGTGCCTTCGGGCGAAGTGACAAGCGTGTACCGCGACCTCAATATCAGCAATGCCACCACTACGGTGAAATATGAGATGGGAGGCGTGAACTACACCCGCACATCGTTCATATCCTACCCTGACCAAGTGATGGTGGTGAGAATCGATGCCGACAAGGAGGGGGCTGTGTCATTCAACCTCAACCTTGACAGCCGCCTGCGCTACACCACAAGCACCGACAACGGCACCACCCTTTCTCTTAGCGGAAAAGCTCCCGTCTATGTCGCCAACCGCGACTACGACCCCAACCAGGTAGTATATGACGAGACCGGAAAAGAGGGTATGAACTTCGTTGTTGAAACCAAGGTGATGCCCGACGCCGGCACAATATCTTCGCCTAATGACTCAACTCTTTCGGTAAAAGACGCCAATAGCGTGACGTTGATTCTTGCCGCAGCAACAAGCTATAACGGAGCCGACAAGCTTCCCGGCTCAGAGGGCAAAGACCCTCTGCCTGAAGTAAAGGCTGCGATGGAAAAAGCTTCGGCTATGAGCTATGATCAGCTTTTAGCCAACCATCTGAAGGACTATACCGACCTGTTTGACCGTGTGTCGCTCACCCTCGATCCGGAAAATGCAATGGACAGCGTGCCCACCAACCGCCGTCTTGCCATGTTTGCCGACAACGACTCCGACCTCGGACTTGTGGAACTGTATTACCAATATGGACGCTACCTCACGATAGCATCGTCACGTGCCGGAGGCTTGCCTTCCAATCTTCAAGGGATATGGAACTACCACGTTCAGCCACCGTGGGGATCCAACTACACTGTCAACATCAACACCGAGATGAACTACTGGCCGGTTGAAATGACCGGACTTCAGGAGTGCTTCGAGCCACTTTCCAATTTTATAGGACAGCTCGCCAAAAACGGAGAGCAGACAGCCAAGGTTAACTATGGCATACAAAACGGATGGCTTGCCCACCATAACTCTGACGCATGGGCGCAGACCGCACCCACCGGAGGATATGACAAAGACCCCAAAGGGGCACCGCGTTGGTCATGTTGGCCTATGGCGGGCGCTTGGTTCTGCCAGCACTTGTGGGACCACTACGCATTCAACGGCGATGAGAAATATCTGCGCGAAACCGCCTACCCCATCATGAAGGGATCGGTTGAGTTCATGCTTGAATGGCTACAGAAAGACTCATCGGGCTATATGGTGACAAATCCGTCATCATCGCCTGAAAACAGATTCTATTATACCGACAAAAACGGCAAACGCATCGAAGGCGAGTTGTCAAAGGCAACAACCATGGACCTCGCCATCATACGCGACCTCATGTCCAATTTCCTTCAGGCATCATCCATACTTGGCGAAACCGACAGGTGTGACGAGGTGAAAACAGTACTCGCCACTCTCTACCCCATGCAGGAAGGTTCGCAAGGACAGCTCCAGGAATGGTCGGTGGAATTTGAGGAGCAGGATCCCCACCACCGTCATGTATCCCACCTGTTCGGACTGCATCCGGGCAAGCAGATTCTGCCTCGCCGCGACAAGGAACTTGCCGAAGCCTGCAAGCGCACTCTTGAAATAAGAGGTGACGGCGGCACAGGATGGGCTATGGCTTGGAAAGTGAATTTCTGGGCTCGCCTTGAAGATGGCAACCACGCCTACCAGATGCTCAAAAACGGATTGAAACACGTGGATGCCACCGAAGTCTCAACCAAGGGGGGCGGAACCTACTCCAACCTCTTCGACGCTCATCCGCCGTTCCAGATCGACGGCAACTTCGGCGGCACTGCCGGTATGACCGAAATGCTTCTTCAAAGTCATGGAGGTGAACTGTTCCTGCTGCCGGCTCTGCCCGATGCATGGTCAAGCGGCTCTGTAAAAGGGCTCCGTGCCCGTGGCGGCTTCATCGTTGACATGGACTGGAAGGATGGCAAGCTCACACATGTGAAGATTAAGTCAACCATTGGCGGCAACTGCCGCATCAAGAGCTTCACCCAACTCAAAGGTGAGCCGGCACAAGGCGTGAACCCAAACCCCATGTTCTTCGTCCCCGAAGCTCCGGCATTCGTGAAAAACGAAAATGCCACTCACGGAGAGTTGAATCTAAAAGAGACCTATACTATCGATGTTCCTACCGAAGCTGGAAAAGAATATGAATGGTAAATTTCTGAAAATAATAAGTGTGGCGGCATTATCTGCCGCCACACTATCTGCTTCGGCAGAGATTACAACACACTATGATCTGACTCGTGACTCGCTGATAGTATTTTCAGGCGAGACATTCCGCTACACCGTCGACACTCCTGAAGACAGCGGGCTCGTGTCAACGCTCCCATCAGTTAAGGAAATCATCGCCGGCATCAATAACGCACAATGCCGATTCATCGACAAATCCAAGAAAATAAAGACCGACGGATTCCCTGAAAACGGCGACACTTTCGAACAACTCACTCCGGGCGGAAAAACAAAATCACGCCACAAGGTAGGTGTGCGGCAAGCTGCGTTAGCCCCAACATTAAAGTTGCGCCGCAACACAGCCACAACAGGCACAATCAACGAAATAGCCATTGATTTCAATGCCGGTCAACGCTCACCGATGACCACTATCGATATCACTATTCCATCCGGAATTGAAATAACACTCGACAACACCACCATCAACGTGATCGGGCGAGGAGAAACGGTGCTCCGCAATCTTCCCAAACAGTCCATCGGACGCACCGGCACCAACTATTCCTACAGCCGCGTTGGAGATGTGGAATTAACCAAGCAGCCCGATAACACCACACTTCTACGGCTGAAAAACATCGACTTGCGTCCATTCAACGGAATCGATCTACAGCTGAAAATAAAAGGCGTGACTCTTGCCGATGCTAAAGACTACGCATTCGGCGCCACCTACACCACCTCACAACCGAAAATTCAGAAAAGTCCCACAGTGACAGCCGTACTCAAAGGGCAACACAATATATCCGATTTCACACGCGTGCCAACACGTCGCGCAACCTATGTGACCGATCAAGACTACCTGTGGACCGCTTTTGAATGGACTCCGGTTCCGGACGCGGAGGTGACTCCCCTATGTTCAGCCGACGGTGGCAAAACATGGACAAAAGCCCAAACCACATTCGACCGAGAACTGGGCGAATTGATGATAAACCGTCTTCAACCCGACATTCTGTATGCATTCAAGCTGAATGTTGCCTCAGGACCGCGAAAAGGCGACTCCAACATCGTGTGGTTCCGTTCGGGAATGTGGAACGTAACCGACCACGGAATAAAGGGCGATGGAAATGCCGACGACACCGACAAGATAAACGACCTGATAACACTCGTCAACAGCTATGGTGGCGGAACCATCAATTTCCCTGCCGGTGTATATCAAGTGAGGACTGTTCACCTTAAAAGCAATGTGTGGCTTCATGTGGACAGCGGAGCCGTGATACAGGCGCTCCCGGGAGCCGATGCCCCCGAAGTCACATGGTTCAGCGACAGAGCCTACCGCTCAGGATTGTCACCCACCGACCCGCGCCCCTATAAGGATCCGGAAAACTACCTCACCAAGCAGGATGTGGGACACACATTTTTCCACAACACCATGTTCTTCGGCGAACGGATCGAAAACGTAAAAATAATAGGACGCGGACGCATCACCGGCAACGGCAACATCGTCACTTCCGACAAGGTGATGAACAACTCTCCCGAGAAACGCTGCGACAAGATGTTCACATTCAAGTTGTGCAAGGATATCGAGATAGGTGGATTTGAAACCGGACGCGAACTTTGGTATGACGAAGAGAAAGATGCGCCCTACTACTTCACCGACAGCATAACTCCGCGTCAGCCCGACTACTCCGACAGCCACATGCTCCACATCGACCAGGGCGGACACTTTGTGCTCCTCGCCACCGGAACCGACGGAATATACGTACACGACACTTATTTCGGCAAATACAACACGAAAAACGCCCGCGACATATATGATTTCATGGCGTGCAACGATGTCAAAGTACACAATATCTACTCCAAAGTAAGCTCCGACGACATCGTGAAACCTGGCTCTGACTGCTCGCTCGGATTCACACGCCCCGTATCAGGCTACTGGGTGCGCAACATTGTCGGCGACACCAATTGCAACCTGTTTCAGATAGGATCGGAAACCGCCGATGACATACAGAACCTCTACGTCGACAACATATATGTGCTCGGTGCCAACAAAGCCGGATTCTCAATATCGACCAATGACGGAGCACACGTGAAAAACGTGTACCTCAACAGCGGCAAAACAGGCTCGTTGCACTCACGGTCGGTGATGAAACGCACACGCGCGCCCTTCTTCATCTCTATTTCCAACCGTGGCAGAGTGCTCGGCGCCGATGTCGAGATGTTCACTTTCACCGAGAACGGGAATGAACGCAAGGAACTTCTCGTGACCAATTCCAATATAGGTAAAGTTGAGAACATCCACATAAACGGAGTCGACATAAGCGAAGTGTATGGCGGAAGCTCATTCCGCGGCGACCGATGGAAACCCTACGACGGCAGCCAGAATGAGGCAGCGGCGATTATCGCCGGATTCAAATTGCCCGACGCCGAAAACATCACTTCGGGAAGGAAAGATTTCCGTATGCCTGACGACCGACACACCGGCTACATCACCAACATCAGCTTCAACGATGTGAACATGGTCATGAAAGGCGGACATCCAAAAGAGGATGCCGACGCATTCCCGCCTGAAATAGGCGTGGGACGCTACAATGTGGGCGACCTCAAGATCCAACCGGCATTCGGATTCTGGTTCCGCCATGCCGAAAATGTGTCACTTGAAAACTGCTCGCTCAATGTAGAGCAGCCCGACCACCGGCATCCCGTATACATGGACGACGTGAAAGGCGCCTCAATCAAGCAGCTTAACGTAGCCTCAGGCATCAACGACCTCAAGCCTGTATTCAACATCAGAAGCACTGACATCAAAGAACTGTAACACTCCCCGACAATGAAATTTAACGCAAAAAAAATAGCAATCTCATCTCTCGCCTCTCTTATATGCTCATTCGGCGCGATAAACGCACAACAATCGGAACCTCGCATGGCATGGGGCAAAAACAATCCCGTGGGTGAAGCGCGCGGCATCCATCCCGGACGTGTGGCTTGGGCTCATGCTCCCGGAGCCGCCACATGGGAGAAAGGCGACGGAAGGTGGTACGAAGAGCGTTGGAACGACCAGGAGGCAGCCGACTGGCTCGTAGAAAACGCCATAACCGCCCTCACCGGCGAGAAAAAGCCGTCAAAAGCGTGGAAAGCCCTCTTCGCCGATTTCAACTCAAGAAATGGCAGAGGCAAGCACGGATATCGCAAAGGTGAAAAAATCGCGATCAAGGCTAACATGAACAACACCTTTGTCTATGAGGACAACGAGCAACTCAATGCCTCTCCCCATGTCACCCTCGCTCTGCTCCGCAGCCTTGTCAACGAAGGCGGAGTGCCACAGGAGGCTATCACGCTTTTTGATGCAAGCCGGTTCATGACCAATGCATTGTTCAAAAAATGCCACGATGAGTTTCCCGACATCATCTACATGGACAACGAGGGCGGTGAGGGAAGAACTAAAGCCACATATACCGAAAATGCAATCCCCTACTCTGTTGACAACGGACGGCTTGCCACAGGGCTTGCCAACTGTGTGATCGACGCCGACTACCTCATCAATATGTGCCTGCTCAAAGGTCATGGCGGACAAGGGGTGACTCTGTGTGCCAAAAACTGGTATGGAGCCACCAACATTGACCGCAATTTCCGAAAGAACCAGCACAACAACTTCAATCAGGATCGCGGAGGAAAACCACGGTATATGACATTCACCGACTATATGGCTCACAAAGACCTCGGAGCAAAAACAATGCTTTTCCTCATCGACGGACTGTATGGGTCAAAGGACGTGAACGGCGCTCCCTCGGGAAAATGGCAGATGGAGCCGTTCAACAACAGCTGGCCATGCTCGCTGTTCGCATCACAGGACGGAGTGGCGATCGACGCTGTTGGCATCGACTTCCTCGCCTCGGAGTTCCCCACCATGGCAGATGTGGACTATTGTGATATGTACCTCGTCGAAGCCGCTCTCGCCGATCAGCCGGTGTCAGGCACAGTCTATGATCCCGAACGCGACGGCACCACCGCCCCGAGTCTTGGAGTGCTCGAACATTGGAACAACAAAAAAGACAAGCAATATAGCCGCAATCTGGGAAAAGACACCGGCATCGAACTCATTTATGTAAGCCGTCCGAAATAATTATTTGCCTAAATTGTATTTACTATATAAGTATAAAACTGTGTATTTATGTACTAATCCGTAAAGAGAGCGTCCTTGCGAAAGAACGCTCTCTTTCTTTATCCATGTTAGCAACCATTGATACGATTCTAAAAAGAATTGGTATAATAGTAGAAAATTATTCCTTTGATGATTCATATCTTTGTTTTCGGAATATTATTTTAATGCAATGGAAATTACTGATATTTTAGCAGGCAACAGTGCCTCGATCACATCATCACTAAGGAAAGTTTTGTACCCGCTGCTTGGGTTATATGTTCTGTCGGCAACCCCTGCCTATGCGCAACAGCCCTATCGTCAAGCCGATGAAGGAACCGACATGGGACTATTCTCTCCGGTCGACAAGCCAAACACCCCTGTCGGCGTGGCTAAAGGCATACATCCGGGACGCGTGGCTTGGGCATACGATCCTAAAGCCGCTGCTTGGGATGGTAAAACCGGACTGTATTCCGATCCTGACAACAACAGCCAGACCCGTGTCAACGACATGATGGAGGGTGCCATAATCGCACTCACCAACCAATCCTCCATAGCTCCGGCTTGGGATGAACTGTTCAAGGCTCTCAACGCTAAAAAAGGAAAAGGCGATACAGGCTACAAGAAAGGTGAAAAGATTGCTATCAAAATCAATCTTAATGACAATGGAGGTACCAATATCATTGATGCCACTCCTCAATCAGTACTCGCTCTTATCCATCAGCTCGTCGACATCATGGGAGTGCCGCAAGAGTGCATAACCGTCTACGACGCACAGCGCCGAGGCATATCTGCCGTCTACAACTATGTCGAGCCTATATATCCCGGCGTGTCTTATCAAAATTGGGGTGGTTTCGTTCCTAATGCGGTAGAATACTCACAGGAGATCACCAACGAGCTTTCAAAGTCAATAGCTCGCGCAGCCTATGAAGCTGACTACATGATCAACATGGCTCTCTTGAAACGCCACTCTCAGCCCACCGACAAATGGAAAGACTCAGCCGGTCAAACCGGAATCACCGCTACTGGTAAAAACCAGTTCGGTTCACTTGCCAACTGCTCGGCGTTGCACTACTCTATACGCGACTGGTCAAACGCTCGTGGAATGGGCACCTACAACAGCATCGTCGACCTTATGTCCAACAAATATTTCGGTGGCAACACACTGGTGTATATCGTCGACGGAATGTATGTCAATCCCAAGCACAACGGCAAAGCCGTGAAATTCACCCGCGCCCCGTTCAATGACGGATGGACCTCAAGCTTCTTCGCCTCCAATGACCAGGTGGCTATCGAGTCGGTGGTGCTCGACTTCATCAACTCTGAGCTGCCGCTTGCCGCTAATGCCGATAATTTCCTTCATGAAGCCGCGATGATAGGCAATCCTCCCTCCAAGACCAACTATGTGGGCAAAGACCAGGTGAGCCTCGGAGTACATGAACACTGGAACAACCCCGACGACCGTCAATATAGCCGCAACCTCGGCTCAGGTTATGGCATTGAGCTCTTCAGAGTGCCCCTTGACTCCAACCGTGGAGCCATCGAAAGCTTCTACGCCGACCGTCTCGCTGTCGATGACAACGGAAAAATAACACTCGCTTGGAACACATCCAACGGCGAAACCGTGTTGCTCAACGGCAAACCGGTGGAAAAAAGCGGAAAAATGACACTCCCCGTTAAAAACACCACCCGTTTTGACCTGCAGGTGAAGAACGGCGATTCAGTCGTAGCCGCTCAGCCGATTGTGGTGCGCAAATTCAAAAAAGTCAAGAATTATCCGGCAAAAGCTGCATCGCTACAAGGCACATTCTCTGCCGATAAAGAGGGTTGGATCGCTCTCTCGGGCGAACGCACTAAAGAACGCAACGCCGCAACTTGGAAAATTTCCGCTCCCGCAACCGGCGATTATTTCCTCTGCGCAACCTACAAGGGAAGCGACCCCGTTCCGGCTATCATCTATATCAACGGAAAGAAAGTTACCGAAAACTTTGGATTCCTCGCAACCACAGGCAACAAAACCGGCAAATTCTACTTCCCCATCCATCTTGAAAAAGGCGAAAGCACTCTTGAGCTGGAAATCCAAGGACGACGCAGCAACCGCTTGCAAGGAATCTCAATCCTAACCGAAGTAAAATAACACAGCCCATGAAGAAGATCTCAGCAATATTCATCAGTGTGCTTATCGCCCTCAGCTGCGGCTTACAGGCACAGACTTTTAATGTGAAAAAATACGGTGCCAAGGGCAATGGCAAACGCATCGAATCACCGGCTATACAAAAAGCGATCGATGCCTGCCACAAGGCAGGTGGCGGCACCGTGATAGTACCCAAAGGCACCTATCTTTCGGCTACAATACAGCTTAAAGACAACGTGACACTTCACTTGGAGAAAGACGCACTGATTCTCGGAACCACCGACTATAAGGCTTACGACAATCTCGACCCGTTCACCGAAGGTCTCGGCATTGAGGTGGGACGCGCGCTTCTCGTGGCTGTCGACGCTCACAACATCGGGCTCACCGGCGAGGGCGCAATCGACGGTCAAGGCTCCGCGCTGAAGGAACGACATATAAAAGAGGACACCCGTCCTGAAAAAGACCGCTGGGGGTTACGTCCGTTCCTGGTGCGCCTTGTGCGTTGCGACGGAGTCAACGTCAACGGCGTCACCCTCCGATATGCCGGAGCATGGACCTCTCACTACTTCCACTGCCGCAACGTGAACATATCAAATGTCACCATCCGAAGTTTCGGCGTTGCCCATAACGACGGCATCGACATCGACGGATGCCAGCACGTGCGCATAAGCCATTGCGACATAATCAGCGGCGACGACGCGCTTTGCTTCAAGACCACGTCAAGCAAAATGGCGTGCAGCGACATCATCGTGAGCGATATGCTCCTGAAGTCCAACCAATCGGGAATAAAGATGGGAACCGAGTCCATGGCTCCGTTTGAAAATATCCGCATCAGCAATTGCAAGATATACGACACCAAGAACGGAGGCATAAAACTATTCTCAGTCGACGGAGCGCATCTGCGCAATGTGGAGATTTCCGACATTACTATGGACGAAGTGCGCACCCCCATGTTGTTCCGTCTCGGCGCCCGTCTTAACGTGTTCCGCAAAAACGAGGATACCAAGCAGCCTATCGGTTCATTCGAGAATGTGACAATCCGCAACGTCAATGCCATCGCAGCCGACAAGGCACAGCTCGATCCGCCCTCCGGCATTCTCATCACCGGAATACCGGGACACTATATCACCAACCTCACATTGGAAAATATACACATCCGACTGCTTGGCACAGGCACTCCGGAAGATGCATTGAGCAAAGTTCCGGAAGCTATCGACCAGTATCCCGAAGTGAAGACTTTCGGTCCGAAAATCCCCGCATACGGAGTGTGGGCGCGACACGCACGCGGTTTGAAACTTAAAAATGTGACTTTCGAGCTTAAAAATCCCGATGCGCGTCCCGAGATACTCTGCGAGGATGCCGACGTGGAAATCTACAAATAAAAAGCCGACACAATGAATCTATTCAAAACAGGAATGATTATGGTCTCGTGCTTAGGCGCATTCAACGCCTCGGCACAGACCACCTCATTAAAAAGCCCTGACGGAAATATAGCTTTTCAATGGCAGTTCAACGAAGGCAACATCTTTTTCGATGTGACCAAGGCCGGAGAACTCGTGATTGAAAAATCGCCAGTAGTATTCTCCATCGACGGGAAGACTCTTACTGACGATTGCCACGCATCAGCGCCACGTTTCTACAATATCGATGAAACCTACGCCACCCGAGGCGCCCATTCAAAAGCCGTGAACCGGGCAAACGGCATGACTCTCGCGGTAAAAGGGGCTTCAGGCGATGAGTTCACCATCGACGCAAGAGCTTACGATGACGGTGTCGCTTTCCGCATTCTCGCTCCCGGCAAATCAGGAGCTGAAAGAGTGCCTGACGAAGCGACCACCTTTGTCATCCCTGAAGGAAGCCTGATATGGTACCACGATATGTATGCCCATTACGAAGGCTTACACCTGAAAAAAGAGATTTCCGAGGTGCAAAACGGAGAGTGGGCAGCTCCACCCATCACTATTCAGCTCCCCGACAACCACGGCTATCTATGCATTTCTGAAGCGGCGTTGAGAAATTATGCCGGAATGTCACTGCAAGCCGATGGAAAACGCGGACTCGTCACTCGCCTCGGGCATGCCCAGCCTGCCGGATATCCGTTTGCCCATGACTACAGCCTTGAAGAGGCTCAGAGACTGTCGGCACCGGCGGCGATCGCAGGCGACATCGCTACCCCCTGGAGAAGCATCATCATAGCCGATGATTTAAATGAACTGGTGAACACCGACCTCATCGCCAACCTGTCCCCTGCCCCCGACAAGAAACTGTTCCCCAAAGGGGTGAACACCGACTGGGTCAAACCCGGGAGATCAGTGTGGTGCTGGCTCGACGGCGGCGAACGCACAGTCGAGGGAATGAAGGAATTTTCCCGACTTGCAGGAGAGCTCGGATTTGAATACAACACTGTCGACGCATTCTGGTACCGCTGGACCGACGAGCAGATCAAAGATCTCGTCGATTATTCCGACAAACTGGGTGTGAAGATATGGCTGTGGCGTCATGGAAGAGACGTGCGTGACCCGCAAAAACGCAAAGAGCTGTTTGACCGCTGCCAACGCTTAGGCATCGTAGGGTTGAAGCTCGACGCCATGTCCCATGAATCAAAAGAGTTCATCGACTTATATCAGGCGTGTCTCAAAGAAGCCGCCGAACATAAACTCATGCTCAACATCCACGGCAGCAACAAGCCCACAGGTGAGGTGCGCTCATGGCCCAATGAGATGAGCCGGGAGGGTGTGCACGGATTGGAATACGGCAAGCATCAATTTGAATGGACCACCCACAACGTGACACTCCCATTCACCCGCTTTGTGGTGGGCGCCGGCGACTATACACCCGTGGTCTTCGGCGAGCGCCGTCTGGAGACATCCTGGTGTCATCAGATCGCCACCGCTCTGGTGTTCAACTCCTCAGTCATCTTCTTCGGATCACACCCGCAGAACATTCTTGACAATCCCGCTGTCGACCTGTTCAAATCCATGCCCGCCGAATGGGATGAGACAATAGTCCTCCCGCAAAGCGAAATAGGCGAGATAGCCGCATTTGCCCGCCGCAAGGGCGACACTTGGTACCTTGCCGTGCTAAACGGCTCACAAGAACGCACCATGCAATTCCCGCTCTCTTTCCTTAACGACGGATGGTATGAAGGCACCGTCTACAAGGACCGTCCCGGCGATGGAGCTTCAATCAAAAAGGAACGTGTGTTCTGCCGCAACACCGACTCGCTCACCGGACGCATGCGTAGCGGAGGTGGATATATTGTGAAATTTACAAAAAAATAAATAACATGAAAACATCATTAATCAGCTTTTTTTGCATAGGCATGCTATCGCTGTCGAGCTGTGGACCTAAAACCACAGCTTGGGAAGCGGTGTCGCCCGATGGAAACGTGAAATTCATCGCACAAAACACGGCTGACGGCGACAGCCGGAAGCTTGAATATAAAATTCTCTACAAGGACTCAGCCGCTATCGATTTTTCCGACCTCGGTCTCACTATGAATGGCTACAACTATGGTGCCAATGCCAAGTTCAAGGACATACAACGCCAAAGCATCGACGAGGCATATACCTTGAAGTCAGGAAAAAAGACCTCCACCCGCAACCGTTGCGAGGAGATGACACTGACATTCAGTGATGACAATGCCAAGGAATTCCAACTGATTGTCCGAGTGTTTGACGACGGAGCCGCATTCCGCTACGGATTCCCCGAGACATCAGCCGACACCTGCACCATCACCGAAGAGATGACCGAATTTGTGATTGCCGACGACGGCAAGGCATGGATCCACCCCTACGACTGGAACGAACGCCACAAACCAAGCTACGAACAATACTCCGAAAACGGCATCGCCATCAACACCCCGTCGCCCAATGAAAAAGGATGGGCATTCCCCATGCTCTTTGAAGCCGGCGACAAGTGGATGATGATAACCGAAGCCTATCTTGACGGAACCTATCCGGCAACTCATGTCGACAATTCCGGCAGAAACGGAGCTTATAAAATCCGTTTCCCCGAAAAAGAGGAGCCGATCATTCCCGATGATCCTCAGCCCAAATCCACGACACCATGGTACACCCCTTGGCGCGCCGTTATCATAGGATCCGACCTCAACACCATATTCACCACTCAGATGGTGGCTCACCTCAACCCCGCATCGGTCGTGGAAGACACCGAGTGGATCAAGCCGGGACGCTCGGCGTGGAGCTGGTGGTATGAAGGACGTTCAGTGCTCGACTACAAGAAACAATTGAAATACGTCGATTTCTGCCGCGACATGGGCTGGGAATACTCCCTGATTGATGCCGGATGGCAACGCATGGACGGCAAGGGCGTGGAAGGCGTGGTCGACTATGCCAACAAAAATGGCGTGGGAATATGGCTATGGTACCACTCCGGTTCAGGCAGCGATGAAACCTCATCTCCGCAACGCCGCATAATGGCTGACCCGGAACTGCGCAAAGCCGAAATGGCTCGCATAAGCAAGATGGGCGTGAAGGGCATAAAGGTTGACTTCTTCGACACCGACAAGCAGCGCGTCATCGAGCTATATCCGGCAATCCTGAAAGATGCCGCCGACAATCATCTCATGGTCGACCTCCACGGAGCCACTCTGCCGCGAGGTTTTGAACGCACCTACCCCAACCTCATGACTACCGAGGCAATCAGAGGAGCCGAAACATTAGGACGCCAACCGCGATGCGATGCTGCCGCTGCCCACAATGCCACCGTTCCATTCACCCGCAACGTGGTAGGATCGATGGACTACACCCCTGTCACATTCTCCAATAAAATACGTCAGGGTGTAGAGGCGTTCCGCCGCACTTCAATGGCTCACCAGCTTGCACTCGCCACTGTATTCGAATCAGGATTCCAGTGCTTCGCCGACCGCATGGAGGGATACACAGCTCTGCCTGAACTCCCCAAAAACTATCTGAAAGAGGTGCCTGCCGCTTGGGACGAAAGCCGTTTGCTCGCCGGCTACCCCTCTGACTACGCTGTTGTGGCTCGCAAAAGCGGCGACAAGTGGTTCATCGGAGCTATCAGCGGTGTTGACAAGGAACGCGAAATCACGTTCAATCTTCCCGAAGAGTGCATCGGCAAGAAATTCACCCTCATAAAGGACGGAAAAGATATTAACTCATTTGACTATGAGGAAATCACATCCGACGACGGCAAAGTCACCGTTAAAGTATTAGGCAATGGCGGATTCGCTGCAATTATATAACTCATAATCTACCATAAATGAAATTCATAGGACTAAAAAGATTAACCGCTATTTTAGCGTTGCTGTGCTGCATCCCTGGCATAAACGCGAAAATAGAATGGCAACAAGTGGAGCCCGGAGTATGGAAAGGAATTGTGGGCACTCCCGAAGATTACTCATTGCTCGGCGTTGCCGGATGCACCCCCCTTAAAGAGGGATTCTCACGGCTCCCGCAAGCCGAACTACCTTCAATAGCTCCTGAAGTGGTGGCTGAGGTGGTGAACGGCAAAACACATCTGCGCTTCCCGCTCGACCGCAACGAACAGCTATACGGCTTCGGTCTAAACTTCCAGACCGTGCATCAACGCGGCAAGATACTCAATCTCCACGTGGACCACTACGGCGGCAAGGACAACGGACGCACCCATGCTCCCGTACCGTTCTACATCTCCAGCAACGGCTACGGCGTGCTCATCAATTCAGCGCGCTACCTGTCGGTCTACGCCGGCTCAGGAGCACGCAAGGACAGCCCCAATGCACCGGTGGCAAAGGACCGCAACACCGACAAGACATGGCAGTCGCGCCCCTATTCCGATGCAGTGTCAGTGCTCGTCCCGGCTGAAGGCGCCGAGATATATCTGTTTGCAGGTCCCACCCCCATGGACGTGGTGCGTCGCTACAATCTCCTGTGCGGAGGTGGCAATCTCCCTCCACGCTGGGGACTCGGATTCACCCAACGTACCAAGACTCGCTACACTGCCGATGAAGTGATCGCCGAGGCAGACGCGTTTGAGCAGAACGGCTATCCGCTCGATTTCATCGGTCTCGAACCGGGATGGCAGAGCAAAGCCTACCCCTGCACATTTGAATGGGACAGCACCCGCTACCCCAATCCGCAAGATTTCATCAACAGCATGAAGGACCGCAAGGTGCGCATCAACCTGTGGACCAACCCCTACGTGTCGCCCGACTCTAAAATCTACAATGAGATGTACCCCGTGAGCGGCACTCACACCGTGTGGTGCGGCATTGTTCCTGACTTCGGCACGGAAAAGGCGCGCGAACTGTTCAAAAACAAATTTGACACCGAACATCTCAACATCGGCGTGAGCGGTTATAAGATTGACGAGATCGACGGCTATGACCACTATCTCTGGCCTGATGTCGCCACATTCCCCTCAGGTCTTGACTCAGAACAGATGAGACAGACCTACGGATTGTGGGTTCAGCGACTCACCAACGACCTGTTCAAAAAACGCAATCAACGCACATTCGGACTCGTGCGCGGCTCCAATGCCGGCGGCAGCTCATTCCCCTACGTCATCTACAATGACTACTACAGCCATCAGGACTTCATCACGGCATTGATCAACTCAGGATTCAGCGGCGTGCTGTGGACCCCCGAAGTGCGCAGCTCAAAGACACCTGAAGAATGGCTCCGACGCTTCCAGTCAGTGGTATTCTCGCCAATGGCTATGATCAACGCATGGTCAAGCGGCACCAAACCCTGGTCATTCCCGGAAGTCGCCGACCAAGTGAAGGAATACTCCCTGCTGCGCATGCAGATGATGCCCTACTGGTACACCGAGTTTGCCCGCTACCACTATGACGGCATCCCTCCGTTCCGCGCCATGAACCTTGAACCGGGATTCAACATCGACAAGGCGGTGGTGAAGGAGGTAAAGGAGAAAAATCTTGACGACAACCCCTACCTTGAAGCCGTGACAAAAGAGATCAAGGACCAGTACATGGCAGGCGAATATCTGCTCGTGGCTCCGATGTTTGCCGGACAAACCACCCGCTCGGTTGTGCTGCCACAAGGTGACTGGTATGACTTCTACACAGGCGAGTTCGTGGGCAACGGCGAGAAAATCGAAGTCACTCCCGGTCTTGACAAGATTCCGGTATTCGTGAAGGACGGCGCCATTATCCCCATGATGGAACCTCGCCTCCACGCTCCCGCTGCAGGTGAGAAAGTGAACCTCGAAATACGCCACTACGGCAAAGCTGACGGCATCTACCGCCTTTACGATGACGACGGCGAGACTTTCAACTACGAGAACGGCGATTACAGCTGGAGAGAAATAAAGGTGGAACGCCAGAAAAACGGCAAACTGAAAGGTACCATCTCCAAGCCTGAAAAAGGAAAGCCCAATTCATTCAACGAGATTACCTGGAAATTCATGACTATATAATCCCGCACTACAATGAAAAGAATATTAAGCATATTGACAGCTGTGTCGTTGGGCATGGGAATGCTCTCAGCTCAAAACGACATCGCCAAGGAGGTCTTCGACATAAAAGCCGGAGACTTGAAACTGAGTCTGATGGTGGGTAGCGACAACCGCCTCTATCAACTTCATTTCGGAGATGCCGATAAAAAAGTGAACATTCCCGAGAAGATGCCTTCGCGAGAACTCGAATTCCTGCCGCCCTACGGCAACGGCGTAATAACCGAACCCGCGATTCAGGCTACACACACCGACGGCAACACCTCGACCGAGCTGCACTATGTGAAACGCTCAACTGAAAAACTGTCCGACGATGTGCAGCAGACCGTCATCTCACTTCAGGATCCGGCATATAAATTCTATGTCGACATCTATGTGAAATGTTACGAAGATGCAGGAATGATGGAGATATGGAACACCATACGCCACGATGAAAAAGGAGGAAAAGTGGTGCTTTACCGTTATGCCTCGGCATCACCCATATTGAAAGCCCCCTCCTACTGGCTCACTCAATTCAACGGCCGCTACAAGCGTGAGGCAACTCTTGAAGAGGAGCGTCTGGGCGAGGGTGTGAAAATCATCGACTCCAAGCTCGGAATCCGTGCTCATCAATACCGCATCCCCTCGTTTCTGGTATCCTACAACCATGAGGCGCACGAAAATGACGGCGAAGTATTTGCCGCATCCCTGAAGTGGCCCGGCAGCTTCCAGATGGCATTTGATATGGATTGGAACAAAAACCTGCGCGTGCTCACCGGAATCAATCCTCTCGGAGCGCAGTATTATCTCGAACGCGGAGGCACATTCACCACGCCGGCTATTCTGTGGACCTACAGCAAGAACGGCAAGGGCGAGACCTCGCGTCAATTCCACCGCTGGGCGAAAGACTATGTGATACGCGATCCCCACAAAGACCGCCCCGTGCTTCTCAACAACTGGGAAGCCACACATTGCGACTTTGACGACAACCGCCTCGTATCACTCTTTGACGGAGCCAACCGCGTAGGCGCCGAGCTGTTCCTGCTCGACGACGGATGGTTTGGCAACGGTGAGTATTCCCGCGACGACGACAAGCACGGACTTGGCGACTGGGAAGTGTCGACCAAGAAACTCCCTCGCGGACTCTCCTACCTCACCAAGGAGGCCGACAAGCGTAAAGTGGGATTCGGAATATGGCTCGAACCCGAGATGGTAAGCCCCAAAAGCAACCTGTATAACTCTCATCCCGAGTGGATCATCACTCAGCAGAAACGTGAGCCTATACTCGGACGTCATCAGGAGATTCTTGACCTCACACGCCCTGAAGTGCAGGACTACGAATGGAACATCATCAAGAACACCCTATCGCCTCATCCCGGCATCTCCTACGTGAAGTGGGACTGCAACCGCTTCGTCACTCAACCCGGCTCCACCTATCTGCCGCAGCATGAACAGAGCCATCTGCTCATCGACTACAACAATGCGCTGTATCGGTTGATGGATCGTTTCGCCAAAGGCTACCCCGACGTAATGGCGATGCTGTGCGCCGGAGGTTCAGGCCGCATCGACTTCGGCTCAATGCAGTATTTCCACTCATTCTGGCCGAGCGACAACACCGACCCTCTCGGACGCATAAAGATTCAGTGGGGCTTCGGACACTTCTTCCCGGCAAGCACTATGTCGGCTCACGTGACCCGCATGGGAAAACGCCATCTCAAGCTCGCCATCGACGTGGCGCTCAGCGGAGCCTTCGGCATTGACCTCGCGCTTGACAAAGCGACCCAGGAGGAACGCGACCAGATAGCCGACGGCGTGAAGCTCTACAAGGAGACCATCCGTCCGCTCGTGATGGAAGGCGAATTGTATCGCCTCGTATCGCCCTACGAGAATCCGCTTGCTGCCATGAGCTATGTGTCACGCGACAAGGATTCAGCCGTGGTATATCTGTATCAGACTGAGGATGGTCAAGTACCGGCAGTGAAGCTCAACGGTCTCGATCCGGAAAAGCAATACACACTCACCGAAGTGAGCCTTGCCAAAGGCATGCAGCCGCGCATTCCCACTCAGGTGAAAAGCGGAAAAGAGTTGATGGAATCCGGTCTCGGCAATCCGCTCTCAACTCAATTTGACAGTGCAGTTCTTCAACTTTCAGCAGTAAAATAAACTATGAGTATCAAATCATTTATCGCAATAGGAATGCTGTTGGGGCTCGCCTCAACAGCTTCCGCCGACACCGCCGCAAGCAGGTGGGCAATCGAAAAAGATGGAGCTATAAAGTGGACAGTAAATGAACGCGTTCCCCATTTCGACCATGTGGAGATGGCTGGACAGCAGCTCGCCGTGGTTCTACGATATGGAGTGGATGCCGACAGCGCATTCCGGCTCAACCGCAGCCTCGTGTTCCCTATGCTAAGAATGAAGCCCAACAAGACACAGAACAATCTTAAACAGCGCTTCAACACCGACATTCCGGGAATGATAACCGTGGATGATCTCACACTGACCGACGAAAAAGTGAAAGACATACGGTTTGACGGCATAATGACAGTGGAAAGCTCGTTCAGCACTGTCCACCGCCGCAAGAAAATCGACAATGCCGTTTCACTTAAGCGTGTGCTCTATCCGTCGCCCAATTCACCATATTATTGCGAGGAATACATCTTCACCAACAATATGGACCACCCCATCACCATGCGCATCCCCGACTGGAAAGTCAAGTACACCACCCCTGAAAATGCCGGAGTGTATGGAGCGTATAAGATTGAGGCTTCATTGTCTAAAAACGGTTTCTTCACCATAGAGCCGGGAAAACAGCTCGATTTCTTTGCCGTGTTCTGCGGTCAGAAAATTGACGACGCTCCCTACAACCGCATCTATACCGATGCCGAACGCGGCGGCCGCAAGGCTCTCATCGATCAGTGGTGGAACAATCTCATCCTTGAGACCCCCGACAGCACCCTCAACACAATGTTTGCTTTCGCGAAACTGCGTGGAGCCGAGAGCATCTACAACACGAAAGGCGGCTTGATGCACGGTCCCGGCGGTGAGGCTTACTACGCCGCCGTATGGGCAAATGACCAGGCTGAGTACATCAACCCCTTCTTCCCCTATCTCGGCTATGAGATAGGCAACCAGTCGGCGCTCAACTCATTCCGTCATTTCGCACGCTACATGAACGACGAATACCGCCCCATCCCAAGCTCGATCATATCGGAAGGCGTGAGCTTCTGGCACGGCGCCAAGGATCGCGGCGACGGCGCAATGATAGCCTACGGAGCATCGCGTTATGCTCTCGCCCGTGGCAATAAAGAGGAAGCCAAGGAGTTGTGGAAACTGATTGAATGGTGTCTTGAATACTGCAACCGCAAGCTGACCGACAAGGGCGTTGTTGCCTCCAACTCCGATGAGCTGGAGAACCGCTTCCCCGCCGGCGACGCCAACCTGTGCACCTCCACGCTTTATTACGATGCCCTCATCTCGGCAGCATATCTCGGAAAGGAACTCGGAGTGCCGTCGTCACAGCTCAACAAATACACCCGTCAGGCTAAAGAACTGAGAAAAGCGATCAACGATCATTTCGGACATAATGTGGAAGGGTTTGACTGCTACCGTTACTATGACGGCAACGACGTGCTTCGCGCATGGATATGTATGCCTCTCACCGTGGGAATATATGACCGCAAGCAAGGCACCATCGATGCCCTCTTCTCCCCTCGCCTGTGGACCGATGACGGACTGCTCACTCAAGCCGGAACCGAAACCTTCTGGGACCGCTCGACCCTATATGCCCTCCGCGGCACGATCGCTGCCGGAGAAGTGGAAAAAGGCATGGACTTCCTCAAGCGATACTCCACTCGCCGCCTGCTCGGCGACCATGTGCCCTACGCTATCGAGGCATGGCCCGAGGGCGACCAGCGTCATCTGTCGGCTGAAAGCGGATTATATTGCCGCATCTTCACCGAAGGACTTTTCGGAATACGACCCACAGGCTTCAAATCATTCGACCTCACACCTCGCCTGCCAAAAGATTGGGAATTTGCCAATCTCAACAAGGTGCGCGCTTTCGGCTCGGAGTTTGACATAAAAGTAAAACGCGCTGCCGGCAAACTCGAAGTCAACGTAATCAAAGACAATAAGACTGTTCTGAATAAAAAGATAAACGAAGGAACAACCCTAAAAGTAAAACTTTAGATCGATATCATTGAATTTTAGTGTTTTGGTTTAAGGAGGATGCGCCACGCACCCTCCTTTTTTCATCATATATACTGACACATACTCCAAGCACTACTGTCCGGTAAAAAATCGACACCCAGATCATGGATTCTATATTTGATAATTCAATACGTTCTACTCCAAAAAATTGGGCGTTTAGTCACTTTTTTGAGTGAATATCATGCTATAACGCAATATTGTCTCAAAATGACCTAAAACCAATGCTGTTTCACCGGTATTTTATGTCATCGTTAATGCCTATAGCTGCCTTTATACGAGTATTGTAATCGGATCCACGTTCTATAAACTCATCAAGATTATTAACCAAAGATATGATATCGCATAGCAGTATATACTCATCCATTATCACCTTATAAGAATCACCACATTCAATTATAATAACACTCCCTCTATATTTAAAGCCATCAACTGTAAAAATAATCGAAGATTCATTTACTTGGATATCCGATAATCCCCATGAGGCCACAACAATATCCTGTTCTATCAAAGTCAATAATGCTTGACGAATCGAATCGCATAATTTCATCTATATTGTATTTAATAATTACAAGCTACAAATATACTAAATCTAATAATAAGATCCGACTTTTTTTTGCAAATAATATATTTCAATAGAAAAATTAGCTTTTTTAGTAATATAATCACTAACTTCGTATATTAAATAATGCTGAAATGGATTTGAGATTAAAGGATATACTTTCCCAAAGAGGAATTACATTAAAGGAATTTGCACAAAGCTCAGGCATCAGCCAATCAAATTTGAGTAATTATCTTAATGGCAATATATCACCCACATTAGACACTCTAAAAAAAATCGCGACAAATCTTAATATTGATATTGTAGAACTTTTTAAAGAAAAAGATGAGATTGAGATTTACGCAAAATATAATGGTGTTTTATATCCAATAAATAAATACGATATTTTAAGTCTAATCCTACAACACAAGTAAATAAATATGAGTAATCCAAAATTAGATTTAGAGAAAATACAATCTCTCTTAAAGGGATCCAATATAACTGTATTAAATTTTCTTGACAATACAAAAGCCAGTGAATTTTATATTCGTACGCAGTTTGTACAAGATGATGGTTTCTTATGGACTACAATTGTACCGTATATTTATAGAAGAACTGGACTTGAATTAAAATCAGAAAAAGATATTGCTGATTACTTGATATCCGTCAAGAAATATTTCACAAGAGCTTGGATGGAGTCATGGGTGAAAAAAGAAAAAGAAGAATGTCTTGCTGACATCGCGGCTAAAAAAGAGAAGAATGCAGATAAAATTGCTCGTGGTAAAAAAGCAACTGAGATAGTCACCCCTTATGTGCTTCTCCCACTTTTTAGTCTGAAAGAATGTGATAATAAAACTGAGCTACCATCAAATACAAACCTGCAAAGGAGATTACAATATTTGAAAGATAGCGGATACACCATACCTATAGTACGGTATGGTACCCCCAAAAAGACATATAGCATATTACTACCGTTTCCAAAACACAAAGAAATGGGATATGAAACATTCACTAAACAATTCAAGGCAAGAGTTATACGTCTGCTAAAACAACGTAACGCATTTGAAGCAAGAATAACATCTGTAAAATCGTTAATTCCTGACCATAAATTTTCAGAAATAAGATGGGATGAAGAAACTAAAGCTGAAAATTCAATGGAAATGACGGATGATCAAATAATTGCAAAATTTCAGCTTTTGGACAATCAAAGGAATCAACAAAAGAGGGAAGTTTGCAGAAAATGTTTTCAAGAGGGAATAAGAGGAACAATATATGGCATAAAATACTTTTACGAAGGCTCAGAACGGTGGAATCCAGAGATACCAACTGTTGGCAAAGATGCAGAAAAGGGGTGCAAGGGCTGTCCTTGGTATGATATTGAACTTTGGCGTGAAATGATTAACAAAAAAATATAATCTATGCCAATTCGTAATTTTGGAAGTATTTGTTCTGGAATTGAAGCGGCAAGCTTCACTCTTACCCCAATGGGGATAAATCCTTTATGGTTATCCGAAATCGCGGAATACCCTAATCGGTTTTTGGCTCAAAAATATCCTGAATACCCTAATCTTGGTGATATGAGCAATATTCCTGATCTGATTAAAAACTCACAAATACCAGCACCAGATTTATTAGTTGGAGGAACGCCTTGTCAAGCATTCTCTCTTGCAGGATGGCGTAATGGAGTTAATGATGAAAGAGGACAATTGACTCTTAAATATATTGACATCATCAATGCTATTGATGCTAAACGAAAAGAACGCGGAGAAGGACAAGCTTTATTTTTTTGGGAAAATGTTGAAGGAGCACTAACTGATAAAACAAATGCATTTGGTTGCTTCTTAGCTGGTTTAGCCGGCATTGAAGAGCCCATTGAAGTCTCTCGATTCAAATCAGCTGGGGTGCTACATGGAACTCTCCGAAACATAGCTTGGAGAGTGCTTGATGCCAAGTACTTTGGAGTTCCTCAACAGCGCAAAAGGGTTTACGTACTCGGTGGAGGCACTGATTTCTATCCCGAAAATATTCTATTTGAGATTGGAGACAAATTTCAAGACCCATATAAATTAAATGATTCGCAGCACAATCACACGATGAATTTATTCGGAATTCAGGAACATCAGATTAGCCAAGAGAATATTCGGGAACTTTGCAGAGAAATCAATGGACATGAGATTGAAGTGTTCAGATGTTATTCAGATTGTCTATACGCTGCATATGGAACAAAATGGAATGGCAATGCCGCAGCATTCAATGGCTCTTTATTTATCTCTCAAAATGGTCGTTTAAGACGGCTTACTCCTATAGAATGTGAAAGACTTATGGGATTTCCGGATAATTATACATCAATTGCAAATCCTCGCCTAACCAATAGATATCAAGCAACTGGCAATTCTTGGGCTGTGCCTGTAATAAAATGGATAATGAACCGATTGATTTCAGAGGTAAATGAAGGAAATAAACTTCTTAAAGTAAAATTACCTCATCCGTATACTACAACTAAAAAATACAACCTATATTTATTCGATGATTTTACTTATATAGATGGACAATATTTAAATGCATCACCATCGTGCTACAATTATATATTGACAAATATGCTTGATATTGTAGACACTAATCCGGATGAAAAACTATATATTTCAAAAGCGGGATGTGCAGGAATTTTAAGGAGAAAACGCGAACATAACTCTCGAATGAATCCACGTTTGGAAAAGGTATTAGAAAATTGCTCCGTTTAATCCATCCTAAATTATCCTAAGAATCGATATCATTGAATTTTAGTGTTTTGGTTTAAGGAGGATGCGCCACGCACCCTCCTTTTTTCATTTATTATGTATTTAATATTTATTAACATAATGAGGAGGGCAAAAGAATGGAATTTCCATATCTTTGCCAAAATCAAACAATTTATAACCTTTTTTACCAATTTTACAACCAATGTATCACATCAAAGCAATGATTTTAGCCTTTGCCTTGGCTATTGGCGCTACATTGTCGGCTGCTGAAGACACACTATTCTTCACATTCAGAAATGCCGACGGCAAAGTAACGCAGATTGAAATTCCGTTTCCCGATGAAACCGCTACCGAAATGCCTACCATGAAATTCAAGAATGACGCTGTGGAAATCACCATTCCGGCGACAACTCCGGGCGAGCAACCCAAAATCCATTCAATAGGCGTGGAGGAAATCGAAAAATCAACCTTCGACAGCACATCGTCCATCCGGACGGCAGTCGCTGAAAACAGCACAGTATTCACCCCTCTTGGTGACAATAAGATCAGGATAAGTGCTCCTGAAGCAATCGACATCCGCGACATAAGATTATATGACACCGCCGGCAGAACTATAGCCTGCGACATCAATGCCGACGGAGCAGCCGCCGTGATCTCTCTCGACGTGCAGGCAGCCGGAATCTATATCATCAATTACAAAAGCCACACCATTAAAGTCACCAAGAAATGAAAAAACTAATACTCATTCCCGCCTTGATGGCGTTAATGGCATCAGGGGCAACCGCTCAAGAGAGCGTATTGGATAAAATGAATGTCGACACCGATGCATACGCATGGGAAGGAACATCATTCTACACCGCCGACATCGACAGCATCGTGTTCTATAAAGGAGCTTGGTCATTCGGAGTGCCCGGACAGACCTACAACATGATCAAGATATTCGGCAACGGTCTAAACAAGCGTCAGGTTCTGTTTCCCGTTTCAGAAATCAAAGGAATAGAATTCACAGCACGCGACAGCCGCAAGCTTTATGCACCAAAATTCACCGGCGAAGGAATCGACCCTACCAATCCTAAAGGCAACTCCATAGTACTCCGATGGGAACCTGTTGACGGAAGCACGGGATATGAAATACGCCTTGTGAACACCGCACGCATCCTCCCCATGGATCATTTCTGCCAGTGGAGCGATGAAGATTTTGCCGAAAGCATGGCAACATTTCCAAAGGCATACGACTTGATCAAAGTTCCGGCTGATGAGAATTCTATCGTCATCAATGACTTGGAGTATAATGCCACATATCAATTCGGCATCAGAGCCATCTCAGCCGACGAAAAATACAATTCCGACTGGACTTCAAGGCACTCTATCGCCAACAATAAAAACGGCATCTTCTCACTCACCACCAATTTCCGCTATAACGTGCCCGAGATCCTTTCAGTAAGCAACCGTGGCTACGACAGCGTGAGATTAAACTTCAACCTCAGCTATGACGCTCACAAAGATTCCGATCCATCCGACGATTTTACTAAATATTTCGAGATCAAGGAGGGCAATTTCGTTGCGACCGAAATACAGATAACCGCAGTGAGCCCGAAAATATCACTTGACGAAAAATGGAAACACTATGTCCTTACTCCCGCCGACATAGAACAAGGCTACGTCGACGTGACCGGACTGGATGAAGGAGAGAGATATATCGCCACCATCATCAACAGCAATATAACATCGACCGCCGACCAACCCTACAACGAACTGTCATTCTACACCAAGGAGCACACCGAGCCGATCTTAGTGCCCCACGTGGCTGACATCGCTACCGGCGATTACAACGCTTGCGACATCACCTCCGTGATAAACGACTACATGAAGGATGCACGTCGTGATTGCCAGGTGTTCTATCTCGAAGGCGGCAAAGCCTACTATATCAATTCAAATGTGACCATCAGCAAGGGCATCACCTTGGAAACCTCTCCCGAAGATCTTGCAGCCGACAAGCGCGCCATCATCTACATGGGCGGAGTAACCGGAGAAATGGGTTACAATTTCGCTTTCGCCTCAGCGACAGAGGAAATATCGCCGGTCATCTTCCGCAACATTGACTTCGACGCACCTCAGGCAATCAATTTCGGAGGCGCCGCTGAAGGTGTCACCGCCGGAACCGGCAACTATTTCATAAACTCCAGTTCTCCATTCTCTCTTGAAGAGCTTACGATTGACGGTTGCACTTTCCAGAGGATGATACGCGGCTTTGTCAGAGTACAGAAAGACAATTCTTCAATCAAGACATTGAATTGCAACGGCAACCTCTTCTACAATTGCGGATATTATGACAATTCCGGCAATGGATATTCATGGTTTGTATCTCCCGGAACGGCGAACACGAATATTTTCAGCAATTTCAAGTTTACCAACAACACCATCTATGACTCTCCGCGCAAGTCCTTGATCGATGACAGCGGCAAGTCTCTCATCTGGTCAGCCGACCATAAATGGAATATCACGATTGAGAACAATACATTCATAAACTTCTCAACACGCACCGGCAGTAAATTCATTGTCAATCTAAGATATGTGCCCGCCGGTTCACATTTCTCAATACAGCGCAACCTCATCTCCTTGGCTAAGGATGACGCTGACACACGTCAGCTTTACAGTTACGGCGCCGATGTAAGAAACGGAGAGTTCACTTTCGAGATAAAGGACAACTACTCTACAGGTTGCCTTGACACTCACATGAAGGATAACGGAATCTTTACATCAGCAACATTCTCAGGCACCAAAAACACATTCGGAGCATTCACCTCCGGAAATCTTGGCACTGCCGATGACCTGATCGTGAAAGTCGGAACGACCCCGTTGAAGTCAACCGATCTCTTCACCAATCCCAATCCGCCATACAAACATGGTGAAACAAAAACGCCTGATGACCACAAGGCTCCCGCCAACATCATGGAGGCTCTGAAATACCAACAGACTCCTGAAGTTCAGAATCACGAGATATACGTGAAGAACATCGGCGACCAACGCTGGAAAAAATAACCCGGCGCCACCCCTATCATTCACGCTCCGTGAAGAGCCGACTATGAACGGCTCCTCACGGAGTGTTTTTTACATAGGTTATCATCTCCGGTACCATATCTATCGCTATTCGGGATGAATTTAATACCTTTTGGTAAAATTCTAATATTCCGGCACAGGTATTAACGGTAATTTTGCTTTATAAATAATAACCCTAAGTACCAGATGAACAGAGTCAACTTATTTTTTCTCTCAATAGCCGTTTCGATCTGTTCCGCAAATCAAATTGAAGCGAAAACTGACAATGACCTTGATAAAGTCAAGGAAAATTACCGTTCATTCTATATCTCGTCGAAAGAGAGCACCGACACCCTCCTTGCCGACCTTATCCGGATAAAGCCGGAGACCGAAATGTCGGACCAAGTGGTGGTGGAGCTGCATCAACGCTACCCTTTCGATATTGCAAAAATCAACAGTTACCTCAGCAAAATAAATCCTGACGGCTCTTGGAGCGACCTGAATTACGCCGACACAAAGCGCTCAGGATGGGAACCAAAACAGCACGCCGACCGCATCCTTGAACTCGCGAAACTATATTATTCCGACGGAACGGAATACTGCGGATCGCCGGTCATAATGGAAGCGATACACAAAACATTGGGATATTGGTTCAACGCCAAACCCCGATGCCTGAACTGGTGGTATAACGAAATCGGCGTTCCCAAGATTCTCGGAGCCGCATTCATATTGCTTGAAAATGACCTCACCCCGCAAGAAAAAGAATCGGCGGTGGAACTGATGAAAGCCTCGGAATTTGGAAGAACCGGGCAAAACAAGGTGTGGCTCGCCGGAAATGTGATGACACGCGCCCTGTTGCAGAATGACCGCCAACTTGTGAAAGCCGCACGCGACACCATCGCCTCGGAAATATTCGTGGGCAGAGAGGAGGGCATCAAAAGCGACTGGAGCTTCCACCAGCACGGACCTCAGCAGCAGTTTGGCAACTACGGAATGTCATTTATCACAGGCATGAGTTTTTTCAACCGCCTGTTTCATGGCACGGCATTCCAATTTGACGCAAGCCAGCATGACATCCTCGCGTCGCTCGTAAACGAAGGCTACAAGTGGGTCATCTGGAACCGCCACATGGACATAGGGTCACTGGGGCGTCAATTTTTCCATCATTCACAGCTTCACAAAGCTTACAGTCTTGCTTTTGCCGCCGCCGACCTCGGAATATCAGGATTCCCTAAAAACGGCAATTCTCTCATAGGGCACAAGCACTTCCATGATTCCGACTACACGGTCCACCGCAGCAAGGACTGGATGGGCGCATTGAAAATGTGCTCCACACGCGTGATCGGAGCCGAGCTTGTCAACGAGGACAATCTGCTGGGCTACTACACCGGCGACGGCGCCACCTTCTTCTATGTGCGCGGCAACGAATACCTTGACATATTCCCGTTGTGGGACTGGAGAAAGATTCCCGGAGTGACAGCATTTGAGGACACCGCCCCCATCCCAAGCATCCGCCAGAACAAGAAGCACAACAAGAGCGCGCTGGTGGGCGGATTAAGCAACGGCAGCTATGGAATGTCGGCGATGCAGATTGACCGCGACGGTCTGAAAGCCAACAAAGCATGGCTGTTCACCGACCGCTACGCCGTGTGCATCGGTTCAGAAATAAAAAGCGATTCGGCATTGACCGTCACCACCGCCATCGACCAAAGGCTGAAATGTGACAATCTCGAAATGCTGAACCGCGACGGATGGCACCTGATAAACTCCAAACAGCATTTCAACAGTGAGGAGCTGAGATTTTTCCACGACAACACAGGCTACATAGTATTTGGCAAAAACGATGTCATTGCCGACGCCGGCAAACGCACCGGGCAATGGAACACCCACATGAAGATGTATAAGCCTGCCGATGTGAGCGGCGATGTGATCTCGCTTCACATAGACCACGGGGCACATCCGTCAGGAGGCTCTTACCATTATGTGGTGCTTCCTGCCGCCACTAAAGAATCGGTGGAGAAATTTGACCTGAACGCAGAAATAAAGGTGCTTCGCAACGACGCATTAGCACAAGCGATTCAAGTGCCGCTCGTCGACAACGGATGCTGGATCACAAGCTATACCGACCAGCCGTTTGAGATCGACGGCAAGCCCTTCACCCCCGATGCCCCCGGAGTGTATTACGCCGAATTAAACCAAGGCAAATGGGACAAGAAGCAATCAGCACCATTCAAGATTGATTAATCATCCGCAAAGCTTCAAAATATGAAACGATTCCTGTTCCCGCTTCTTTGCGTCTCGGCATTTTTTGTCAATGCCGCCGATTATTACTTCACCCCTGCTCAACAGAGCGCCCTTGTCGACAAGCTCAACAGCGGCACCCTCAAGCCCGGTGACAATATAATCATGCGTGATGGCACATACAATAATCTTGGAACCATCACAATCGACGACCGAGGCACAGCCACCGATACAATTAAAATCAGAGCCGAACATCCCGGCAAGGCAATAATATCAGGCGAGACCGAGCTGAAAATATCCGGAAGCTATATCGAGCTGAGCGGACTGCTGTTCAACAAAGCCAACGCCAAGAATCTGTGCATAATCGAGCTACAGGGTGAAGAGGGAAAATATGGCTCCAATTGTCGAATCACCAACTGCGTGATGGATGATTGCAACCATCCGCTCAGAAGCGAAAAGGCGGTGAAAGGCGTGAAGCCGATCACCGTGAGCGAATACTGGATAGCGTTGCATGGCAAAAACAACCGCGTGGACCACTGCTACTTCGCCAACAAGCGTGTGGGTGGACTGGTAGTCCAAGTGTGGCTGCCCGACAGCGATGCCGTCAACAACCATCTCATCGACCACAATCTATTCGGCTTCCGTCAGCCCTACGGAGGAAACGGAGCGGAAACAATACGCATAGGCAACTCGTGGTCATCACAATCGGAGTCACGCACCACAGTCGAAGACAACGTGTTTCTGCACTGCGACGGCGAAAACGAAATAATATCCGTAAAATCGGGCTACAATACCGTGAGAGGGAATCTGTTCTTTGAGTCACGCGGAGGACTTGTGTGCCGCCACGGACATAACAACATCCTTCAATCCAATACGTTCATAGGGCAGAATCTCCCCGGAACCGCAGGAATAAGACTCATAAACCAAGGTCATACCGTATATGACAATTACTGTGGCCGCCTCGGCGACTTCGGACTGCTTGTGAGAATGGGAGTGTTTGAAAAACCGACCCCTGACACCGACTTGGAGAAAGAGCCGCTCACATCCTATCACCGTGCCGAAAACATCAACATCGCCAACAATTCATTCATCGATTGCAAAGTGATCGACCTCGGATCGGGCTATGGCGACAAGGCTCCGCGAAACGTGAGAATGACCAACAATTATTTCTGTAATTCGGGAAACAATATCCGCATCACAAAACCTGAGACCGTGATGCCCGGACTTAACTTTATCGACAACCGGTACTATTGGGATGACCGCGCTCCCATGCGAATAACAGGATTCATCCCGCTCGACAGCAGAGAGAACACCCTCTCCGCCGAACGCCAACGGGTGTTGAAAGCCGTGCAAGGAGCCGGCGCGCAATGGTACACCCCAAGCAACGACAATTTGAAATACATAACCGACAAATATAATATTAAATAATCACATTCACCTTCAATGAAACAATTTGCATCCATAATGCTCGGTCTCGCCTGCTTCTGCAATGCTCAGGCAACCGACTATTTCATCTCTCCCAACGAAACGGCGCGTCTTGCAACCATATTGAACGATGGCACTCTTAAGCCGGGCGACAATGTGATACTGCGTGACGGCACATATAACAATCTCGGCACATTGAGGTTCTCGGCATCGGGCACCGAATGCGACTCCATAGGCTTGCGTGCCGAACATCCCGGGAAAGCAATCATCTCCGGTCCCCTCAACATGATGATATCCGGAAAATATCAGCACATTGACGGACTTCTTTTCCATAAGGCGTGGGCGGCAGGAACACATCTCATCGATTTCAAGGATGGCGAGACGAGGGCATCGCACTGCCGATTCACCAATTGCGCCATCGATGACTGCAACGACCCCAACAAGCCAGAAAAGCCATCGCCGGAGAAAAACACCACCGAGTATTGGGTGAACCTCTATGGCGACAATATCCGCGTGGACCACTGCTACTTTGCCAACAAGCGTGTGGGCGGACTCGTGATGCAGATGTGGCTCACCGAAAATGACCATCTCAACAACCATCAGATCGACCATAACCTTTTCGGCAACCGTCCCCCCTTTGGCGGCAACGGAGCTGAAATAATCCGCATCGGACACTCTTGGTCATCACAGCTCGAATCACGGTCGGTGGTGGAAAACAATGTGTTTCTGCACTGCGACGGCGAAAACGAGATCATCTCAGTGAAGTCATGCCACAATATTCTGCGCGGCAATCTGTTCTATGAAGCACGCGGCGGACTCGTGTGCCGCCACGGACACTACAACGTAATGGAGTCCAACACATTCGTGGGCAATAATCTCCGAGGCACACTCGGCATACGCCTCATAAATCAAGGACACACCGTCTACAACAATCATTGCTACCGTACCAACGGCTTCGGGCTGCTCGTGCGCATGGGCGTGTTTGAACGCCCCGATGCGAATACCGATATCAAAAAAGAGCCTCTCACCTCATATCATCGCAGCGAAAACATCAACATCGCCAAAAACGCATTTGTGGACTGCGGTATCATCGACCTCGGGTCGGGACGCGGCACCAAGGAGCCCCGCAATGTGAGAATGACCGACAATTATTTTGCCAACTCCACCAACAATATCAAAATCACCAATCCTGAACTCACTCTTGCCGGATTTGAGTTCATCGACAACCGCTACAACTGGGGCGACGATTCCGAGCATCGACTGAGCGGATTCATAAAAGTGGAGGCTGAGGATTTTGCCGCACAGGAAAAAAGCCGCGTGATGGATGGCGTAAAGAACATCGGACCTTCATGGTATGAGCCTAACATGAACGACCTTCAGTACATCTCGAAAAATTATAAATGATGCCCTTGATGAAACTACAATATATCGCAGCCGCCGCATTGCTATGCACCGCAGCGTGCAAGTCAACAGGCAACAAGCCGGAATCCAACGATTCCGGCTTGCTCACACCTTCGCTATTCATGGAGCTGCCTGACTACTGCCCTACCCCCGACGGTATGGCGATAGCAGCAGACGGATCGTTGATTTTGGCATGTCCGAACTTTGCCGACCAGACGAAACCGGCGTGCCTGATGAAGATAACCGCCGATGGAAAGATTTCAAAATGGATTGATGTGCCGGTTCTGCCTGAAACCGGATTTGCCGCTCCGATGGGGATAGCATTTGATGACGATGGCAATCTTTACGTTGCCGACAACCAAGGCTGGACAGGCAGCGAGGCAGGCAAAAATAAGGGACGGCTGTTGAAACTGGTGTTTGATGAAGCAGGGAAGCTCATTGACTGTGTGACCATAGCGTCGGGCATGGAGCACCCTAACGGAGTGAAACTTCTGGGCGATAACATATATGTGACACAAAGCTCGCTCTCAGGCATACCGTCGGAGAAACTCACAAGCGGCGTGTATCGCTTCAATCGCAACGACCGCGATGTGGCAGTGACAAACACCGCCGCCGATACGAATCTACTCGCTACCGTTGTGACCGTAAATCCGGAAGTGCAGTATGGTCTCGACGGCATCGTGTTTGACCGCGACAGCAATATGTATGTGGGCAATTTCGGCGACGGAAGCATTCACAAGATCACTCTTGACCCTTCTGGAAAACAAGTGTTGTCAAGCAACTTGTGGGCTCAGGACACCACTCAACTGAAAAGCACTGACGGCATAGCCATTGATGACAACGGCAACCTGTATGTAGCCGATTTCTCAGTAAACGCCATAGCCAAAGTGTCGCCTGAAGGAAAAATCACACGCATAGCCCAAAGCCCAGATTGCGACGGTAGTGACGGCGGACTCGACCAACCCGGCGAACCTATCGTGTGGAACAGAATGCTGATTGTGTCGTGCTTCGACGCCGTCACCGATCCCGGTAAGGTCAATACCGCTCATGACAAGCCCTACACCCTGAGCCGGCTTGACATAGAAAAATAAACAATGAAAAATAAAGGCAGCGGAGAGATTCGTTGCCTTTATTTTTTGATATATGACGGGATCCCCGAATCCGGCAACGATGGCGGCTTCGTGTTGGTGGTCTGTGCACATTGATTAAAGGACCAATTTCAAGCAGTCTTCCAGATCATTTTCTGAAACTTAGCGAAGTGTACTTCGGGCGACTCCATCTGCTTCCGCTGTCGTTGCCGGTCGGGTTCTGCGGGGAGGTGCCTGTCGGAGTACTCCAACGGATCCTAGCCTGTCGCGGCGGGGCTCTCGGGGCTGACTGTAGCCGGCTGATGTCAGCATCCTTCGGGCGTGTTGCCGTGATTGTGGTGGAACCGTGACGGGATTCCTTTCCCGCAGATTGATACCGTTATGTTTGGGCAAAGATAGTGAAGGTTTGCAGGGGATTTACCCACTTTTTATCCCCATGTGCGGAAATTTTTTCAACGGGCTCGTCCCGTTCGGGACTCGTTTTTTGGTGTTGTCTCCGCCCCCCCGACTTCGCTCGCTCAGTCGGGGTTATAGACGGACTCGTGCCTTGCGGCACTTAGTTTCTCGGTGGTTGGTGGACGTCTTCGACGCCCGTTTCGGGGTGATAGCTTTCTCCGCACCTCGGCTTCGCCTCGTGGCGGAGCTCAAATTATTTTGCCGTTGCACGGCATTTTTGTGGAGATTTGGATATCTTTTCCTGTGCCAGAATTCGCCTTGTGGCTTTAACCGCATTGCCGTTTCACGGCATTTATGGTATTCTTTCCAATATCTCGTAGGGGCGAATGTATTGACGTGGTTCGGCAATCATGGCATTCTTTAAGGGGCACTCTTTACAGAGTGCATTTTTTGTGGGGTGTTTTTCCGGGCACAGGTCGCCTGCGGCTCCCTGTACCGCGGTTATACATAGGCATTGCCTTTCAGACATTTATAGTATTGTATACCCGAAACTTAGGGAATCATTCTGACTGCACGCCGTTTTACTATCCGACATTTTCAATGCCACAGAATATTTCCGCTTTATAGATAATGATGACGGGGAGCGGTTAGGCTCCCCGTCGTTGTTTTTGTGATTGTGAAGGTGGATGTTATTCTTTTATGATTTTCACTGCGGTAGCCTGACCATCGGCGGTTTCCATGATGACAACGTAGATGCCGGTAGCGAGGTGAGCCACTGAGATGCTCTCGGAATATGAGTGGGTGAGCACGGCACGCCCGCTGAGATCGATGATTCTGACTGTTTTGAGCGGGATTTCCGACTGGATGTTGAGCTCGTTTTTGACGGGACCTGAGATTGAGATGCCGCTTTCATCAGCGATGGCTTCGGGAGTGATTGACGCCGGATCTTTGCCGCCATAGCGGGTGATGTTGATGGGATGCGCTGTGAGATCGTCGGCATACCCGAAGAGGCGGCTTTTCATGTAGAGGAAATGCCCCATGCGGCCCACCTCTTCGGCTACGTTTCCACGCATCTTCAGATTGTATTCCCAGAATTCCGGGTCAAAGAATGACATCTGGATCCATCCGGGATAAGTGCTTTTCTTACGGTCGGCAACATTGGTTTCACTACCATCGACATGGTCAGAAACGGTGCGTGTGGCTTCATCCCACATGATGTATTTCACGGTGTTGATGAAGGTATGCATCTTGTCGATGGTGACACGCTCGAAGAGGTCGCTTTCATAAGCCTTGTAGTATTCGAGCATGGTGTAGGACGAGTGGTCGAAGTCCTCCGGCTTGTTCTTGCCCATGTCCATGTGGTAGTACCAAAGGTAGCAATTTTTAGTCTCGCCGTTGACGGTCACTGTTTTCGGCACAAGTGTTTCTTCCATGCCGTTGATGGATGTCTGCACCACTTTTTTGTAAAGTTCGCGTTTTTCGGGGTTGATGTTGAGCACTCCATAGCATTCGAGCGCCTTGTGGAACGCATTTAGCGCCATAGCCTGCTGATTGACGGGGAAACGGTAGCCGATAGCCTGCCCGAGCCAGTTCCACTCATCACAGTCGGGCCACTCAAGAGTGAGGGATGCAGTGACAAAGCGCGGGACATAGAACTCGTCCATGACCTCGTCACACATCTGAATGTATTTCATGGCACGGTCGCGATAGGTGGTGCCGAAATCGATGTAGTCTTGCTTGTCGCTCGCGGGAGCCGGTTGGTCGAGCAGATCGGGACTAAGCAGGATGAGATATGCACAGAAATAAATGTGTCCGAGGATGTCGCCATTTTCCGATGCGGAATATTTAACAAGTCCCTCAGCCTCTGTATTAGCCTTGTTGGGCCAACATTTTTCAATGCGTCCGGTCCAGAGAGTGCGTTTCTCCCCACCCTCCTGATCATTGCGGCAGAAAAGCATATAGTCACAGTGCTTTATAAAGATGTCGAGAATATCCTTGTCGCCGGTGGTTTTATACATCCATGCAAGCCCCTCGGCACCTATGCCTTGCTTGCCGTAGACAAGCTGATTGCCGACATTGGAGGTGGGCAACGCGAATTTCTTGGGATTGGCAGCAAAAGCCTTGAAATAGTCGACCTCAGCCTTTGTCAACGGTCCTCTTGGATTTTCGAAGAACATGCCGCTGCCTAATTCGGGACGGGGGACTTCGGCAACCTTATTGAACACGGCAAGCTCCCAAATGCTGGTTTCTTTAGTCGCCGAAATTATGAGCAACCGTAGATAACGCTTGACTTGCGGAGGGAAAGTCATCACCTCGTCGGATTCAATCACATCACCGTTCAGAGCAGCCACCCAATCCCGGGCATCGTCAGACACCTGAATCTCATAAGCCGACACGCGGTTCTCATATTGCTTTATCACAACGCGGTCAAACTCTACCGGAGCGCCGAAGTCGACCTGAAGCCACTCATTGGTTGTGGCGTTCTTTCCCGCCGACCAACGTGTGGAAGCATTCCCGTCAAAGGCTTTTGCCGGTCCATAGGCTGATTTATACTCAGAACTTGCTGAATAGGTTTTCCCAAGAGCAAGATTCACCGCCTGCCCGTGGGCGGCTACAACCGCCAATCCGAGCAAAGACACAAAGGAAATTAGAAATCGTTTCATATCACTCTATCATTTTAACCAAACTATTCACGAGATAAAACACAAGGGACATCGCACGAAGCGATGCCCCCCGGATCTATAACTCAATTACACCAAAAATGCGGATTAATCATGTGGCTGCGGATTAGGATTGGTGAAGGCTTCATACACACGGAAATCGGCAAGGCGGAGGCTCTCATCCTTGATTCCGAGGTCGGGACGGTCGGCGGCATTCATCATGCGGCGACCAAGGCTGCGGTATATGCCAAACTTGTTGCGGATGTTGGTCGCACCTTTACGCCACAGATCCACGTCGTCAAACGAAGCATCGGCAAGGACCTTACCATCGCTCATACGCGTCATCTTGATGCGGAAAGTGCCGTTGTGGGTGTAATGCATCTCGGTCTGCACCTGAATCCACTCATCCTCAAAGTCGGAGAGAGGCAGATTGTCGATGAGCACGCCCTTGGTCGACTCGCGGCGGTCGCCTGAGTGAATGACCTGCACACGCTTGTTGCCCCCATCGGCATCGCTGCGGGTGCTGATGGTGATGAGCGGAGCGCCATTATTGCCCTCCTGAGCCTTCAGTTGATGAATGTGACAGAACTTGGGCGACGGCTGGAAACCCTTGGGGATGCGGAATTTCCATTCAAGACGCTGCCATTCGTCCCAGTTGCCATTGAGATGCAGCCAGTCACGGTTGGTCTGTGTCTTCATCTCGTTACGCTGACGATCGCTGGGGACTCTGCCACGGTCATAGTCGATCGACTCGCCGGCATGAGCCATGAAATCATACACATATTGACCGATGGTCTCATCATATACCACCTGACAGTGGATGCCATCGTGATGGTCTTTGGATGAGATGTTGGGATGCTCGGAGTAGTCCCATCCCAGAGAACGCATATACTCATGGATGGCACGGAAATCCTTGCCGACAAGATCTTTATGGGCGATCATGCCCCCTTTATAACGGTAATCGGAATTGCCGGGAGTGGCTGCCGACACATCGGTGCCATATCCAAGGTTAGCGACAGCCTCGTCGCCAAGACGCTCCTTGAGCTGGGCAAGATAGAGGCTTTGCGGAGCCACATTGGCACCGTGGGACTCAAAGATGCCCACCGGAAGAGTGGGTCCTGACTGATTGAACGGACGGCGCAAAGGAGTGCTCTCGCCCTTACTTCCGATCACCCAATTGCAAGTGCCGGGAGGAAGTTGGTTGACGTAGCTCTTAGCCTCACAATTCCAAGCCACAGCCCAGGCGGTGCCCCAGCCATGTCCGGAGCCCATCGACCCGCGATTCTTAAAGTCGATGCCACCGCCGGGCACGTGGCAATTATCGTAAAGCATGCCGCAGCTCCATCGCTGATGTCCCTCAATACGGCCATTGCCAGAAAAATTACAGTTTAGAAAGACGATGGGTCCGGTTTGTCCGGCTCCCACGGCAACAAACCAGATGTTGTTGCCTGTGACCGAACAGCGGTCCACCAGAAGCTGAGTGGCATTGGGAGCGAACTCAGCAGGCTTCGACGCGCCCTGATGATCGGCATGGCGCACCACATTGATCTGCTGGAGAGTGATGCGCTTACCTCCCACCCCGACACTCTCCATGGTCTCCATGGCATTGATGTCGCGCGCCCAGCAATCCTCGCCCACAAGGCGAAGAGCATAATAGAGTGCCTTAGTGTGGTTCATCGCCTGCTCGGGCGACTCGATGCGAATGTACTCAACTCCGCACTGGCGCAACGCTGTCGACGGAGCCGCCAACGCCACAGTGGTATTATCGTCAGTGAATTTGCTGTCGTAGCTGTCCACAAGCGGCACCTTGAAGGTGATTCTATTGCCGTCGACTGCTGCCACCTCGCGTTCTACCGACAGGCGGCTTCCGGTCTTCAGCCAAGTCTGCGGCTTTCCGTTGCGGCTCATATCGTGCATCTTCATATATTTCACCCACTTATCGGTCACGGGTTTGCTCACCCTCACCATGTCGCCGGCTTTGAATCCGGAGGCATCGGCAACATTTACGCTATACGAGCCCGCCGGGACATACTTGTCGGTCACCTTCACGGCATTTGCGCCATCGCCACCATCGAGAGCACCTCCGCGACGCTGACCGTTGGTCACCATAATAGCCGTGTGCTTCGGACCGGTCATCACTATGACGCTGCCGCTCTTGTCGCTACCGCTGCCGCGCAGCACAACACCGTCGGCAGAGATGCGCAACGGCTGCGAACACACATAGCGCCCCGGAGCTAAAAGCACTGCTCCGCGAAAACCGTCGGCATCCTTAGGCAGAGCCGACACACGGTCAATAGCCTGCTGGATGAACTCGCTGCAATCCTCGCCCTCGGCAAGAGGATGCACCGTAAGCTTAGCCGGCACAAAAGGAAGAGCGACACCGCCGCCCATGTATCCGGCATGGGAAAAGTCGATCATGCGGTCGCCCTGCTTGGTGGTTCCATAGACAAGCTTTCCGTCAGCTCCCGGATAGCACCATTTGCTCGTGGGGGCATCCTGAGCCAACACCGACAGCGAGCAAAGCAAACCTATAAAAAATGTTTTCGTTCTCATCTAAGGTTAATTTTGATTTCAACCGCAAAAGAAGTCAAAACTCCCCACACCGACTCATAATATCG
>CAJUTE010000014.1 GCA_910589555.1 uncultured Muribaculum sp. | reverse complement strand
GACCACATCAAGCAACGCTTCGTTCTGTGCCCCATATTTGGGTCGTATCTTTTACTTTTTCAGCAAACTTCTTCTCCTGTATTAAACTCAACAAATCATTTTATAAGTACAGAGACGTAAATCGTAGTGTTTTGTCATTGTATTTGATTATAGTATTGATATGCACTCCATTGATTATTCTACGAATGATTAAAATGGGAGGTTCAGATATCAATATGTTTTTTATAAGATTAAGGCTCGCACAAGCAGGAATGATAGACGAAGTCAATTATGGTATTCTTAGATACCCAATGACTTTAGCTGTAGTTGTTTTTCTAATAGAATTATATCGGAATAAAACTTCAAAAGGTAGAATAGGATTACTGTTGATTTTAAATGTATTATTTATATTTGCGGTTATGGCGAAAACTCAATTCTTTTGGGTGGTTTTCCCGTCAGTTGCAATTCTATATTTTGCGTCAAGGCTTTCTAAAAAATATATTTATTGGATTTGCTCTATTTGTTTAATCCTATTTACCGCCATACAAATTGTTAGGGGAGGTGAAAATTCTGATGGACTATCTGTTGGAGATGCTTTCATGCAAATTTACGTATTAGGAGGAATGCCGGCTCTTGACCAGATCATAGATAGCGGAGAGCATTCTACCTCATTTGGTTATTATACGCTATCTTTTTTCAGAAAAATTTTAGGTTTTGTTGATTCTAAAGAGTCAAATATTCTAATTACTATTTTCAATGAAGGCAGACCAGGATATGCATATGTTCCTGTACCGACTAACGTCTATACAGCTATTTTTTCTTCTTATTTGGATTTCGGTTATATCGGAGCCTCTATTTTCGCAATAATTTACGGAATGTTTGCTGGAATTTTGTATAAACTTGCCAAGAGAGAAGTCATATGGGCGATTATTGGCTACGGCTATATTTTCGCAACACTTGTTTTTCAGTTCTATTCCGATGCAATTTTTGTAATGTTCTCTCAGTTCATTCAATTCTGCCTTTTCCCGTTCATTGCATGTTATTTCAGCTATCAATTATCAATAGGTAAATTTTCATTGAAAAAATGGTCACCTTAAATTCTGTTGTCGTTATAATTGTTCTTTATTTTCCGAGTGAGGAACAAATTGCACTAATAAGTAGATTGGAGAACATTAACCTGATTCTGGTAGATAATACGCCCTATGAAAAAGGCTCTCCGATAGGCAAATTATTTAGATCTAATATTACTTATGTAAGCTTAAACGAAAATAAGGGAATTGCTTATGCCCAAAATGAAGCTATCAAAATAGCCCAGAATAAGGGCTACCATTATATTATTTTTTTTGATCAGGATTCAAAAATAGATTTAAAAATAATTGAAGCTTTATATAATGAAATAATTAATCTGAATAAGAATTTCAGTAATGTCGGAGCCTTGGGACCAAAGATTATTGATTCTTACTCACAGAAAACAAGCAAAGCGTATTCTTCAGAACTTGAAAATCAAAAATATATTGAGGTGCCTACATTAATCAGCTCTGGAACGATTGTTCCTATTCATGTTTTTAAGGAAGTTGGCATGTTTGATAGTTCTCTATTTATAGACTATGTTGATCATGAATGGTGTTGGAGATGTGGTGTATATGGTTTTTTATGTTTTCAGACCAATCAAATAAGATTAAACCACCCAGTAGGAAAGAGGACAATTTCTTTTGGCGCTTTGAGGTTCATTGAGAGCTCCCCATTTAGATATTTCTACCAGTATAGAAATTATCTAATCCTACTAAAAAGGAATTATGTGCCATTAAATTGGAAGATAAAAACTGGTATAAAAAATATTGCTGGAGTATTAATTTATCCTTCCATAAGTAAAAATAAAGTTCAATCTATTAAAAATATTTTGAAGGGTATATTCTCCGGATTATTAAAAAAATAGCAATTCTGACTATGATAAGTGTTTGTTTGGCATGCTTTAATGGGCAAAAATACATAAAGAACCAGATAGAAAGTATTCTTTCCCAATTACAAAAGGATGATGAAATAATAGTCTCTGATGGAGGTTCTACAGATGACACAATAAAAATCATTTCCGAAATAAAGGATAAAAGAATTAAATTAGTTAAACTAGACAGCATAAATGACCGAGAACCAAATGAACCTGTATTCAGGATCATGAATAGGATTTCAAAAAATTTCGAATCAGCATTGAAACATGCCAAAGGAGAATTCATTTTTCTTGCCGACCAAGATGATATCTGGCTCCCAGATAAAATTAAACGCATGCTACCTTATTTTGAGCATTACTGCTGTATCGTGCATGATTGCTACGTCACCGATTCTAATTTAAAAGTACTGTCTGATACGTTTTTTAATTACATTAAACCAAATACCAGCTTTTTGGGTACGCTTTATAGATCTTCTTTTATGGGATGTTGTATGGCGTTTAAAAAAGATGTATTAGAACTAAGCTTGCCTTTTCCTGCATATCCGATTGAGCATGATACATGGATTGGTATCAATGCTCTGAGTTTTGGGAAAGTTCTATGCTTAAACGATAGTCTTATTTTTTATAGGAGACACACTGATAATGTTTCTTCTTGTGCAGAAGGTAGCAAAAACAGCATATATATAAAATTAAAACGACGGATGTTTATCCTACGAGCAATTATAAGTCGATTATTTTTATGATAAATAAAATTTTATTTTGCGACAATAGCCTTCGCGAACTCCTTAACTTCCGAGGAGATGTAATAGATGATTATTCTGCCAAAGGGAATGAAATTGTACTTTTAGCTCCAAAAAACAGAGATTATCCACCTGATAATGATAGAATTAAATATATTCCAATAGAAGTTGGGCGTTCAAGTATGAATCCTTTTTCAGATTTTAAATATTTTTTCGAACTTATCAGAATTTATCGGAAGGAAAAGCCTGACTACATTTTCCACTATACTATTAAGCCCAATATTTACGGCTCATTTGCAGCTAAACTTTTAGGAATCCCCTCTACGGCAATGATTGCTGGATTAGGTTATGTATTTACCAATAAGGGTCTGGGATGTTGGATTGCAAGAATGCTATACCGTATTTCAATGTTGTGTCCAGAAAAAGTACTTGTTCTTAATGAATATAATCAAGAATTATTAATTAAGAAAAAAATAGTAAAAAGAGAAAAGATAATACTCCTAAAAGGAGGTGAAGGAGTGAACCTTTCGAAATTTTCATAAACATGTGTAAGTTTTTAATGATATCTAGGGTGCTATACGACAAAGGATATCAACAGTACGTTGATGCTTCAAAAGTTATTTTAAAACGCTACCCGAATGTTAAATTTATTTTGCTTGGCGATATAGACGAATCATATCCTAATCATGTCCCACGAGATATTGTTGAAAAAGACGTTCAAGAAGGATATATTGAATATCTTGGTTACAGGCAAGATGTAAAAGATATAATCATAAACTGTGATTGCATCGTTCATCCGACATTTTATAATGAAGGGCTGTCAAGAGTATTGATGGAGGGGTTGGCGATGAAAAAGCCAATCATCACTACTGATATTCCAGGATGCAGAGAGACCGTTGACGATGGCAAAACAGGTTTTTTATGTCAACCTAAAGATGTCGCATCATTAGTTTCCACAATTGAAAAATTTCTATCTCTATCAGTTGAAGAACGACATAATATGGGATTAAATGGAAGAAAAAAAGCCGAAGAAATTTTTGATGTAAATAAGGTAATTGATATTTACCACACAATTACAGATAAATATTGCTGAAGACAATATTGCTTGGTGCGTTTAGTGTAATGCGACAAAAAATCTTATAAAGATTTGAAATTCAAAACTAAATGTTGTATCTTTGCGTTGTACCAATAAGAACAACAATCTTTTTTACCTGTCGACAATGAAAGCTTATATGAATCTTCCGATATGCAATCCTGCTCTCAATGATGAGAGCGGCTTTGTGAGCGAGCTTAAATCAAAGCTTGGCGAAAAGGATTTCAGAAGCCTTGAACTTCAAGGATTCATAAAGAATGCTGTGTCAAAGGATGGAAACACTTGGGCTCTAACTAAAGAAGGTAAAAAGGTAAGAAACTATTTTTTAAGCCGTCCATCGGTTAAGACGCGTGTTTCTGATTGGGTGCTTCGCAATCTGTTGCACATGAACATTACTCTATAGCCGTGTAACTCAATGGGACAAAGACGGTATTATGCACTTTGGATTCCATCCTTGAATGAGCAGATACCGGATGTGATTAATCCTGAACCGGCAAGCGTAGAACTTAGCGATATCATTGGGTTGCCTCCATGCAAACTTCGCTGTGAAGTTGAGCTCTCGACTAAAAATATCACATTATATTATTCCCTTGACAGTATCGACAATGAGAGAAAATTGTCTTTCACACATCTTGAGGCTATACGCTCAGGTCTTATATCCTATGAAGTAAATATTCCAACACCTGCTGATGCATTGACTGAGTGCCTGCTCTCGCAGATGCACCACTCCATATATCATTATCTGAAAGGCATATTTCATGAACATAATTATCATGAAGATGAATGCGACTCACTGTTGCAGGGATACACGTCAACTCATCTAATAAAACTTTCTGACAGCAAGACACTTAAAAACATCTATACTCACTATCTCACAGAATATCAGGATAAACTGAATGACGCATACATGACCCTTTCGGGTCAATTATGCAAACTTCAAGAAACTACCAATGTAAAAAAGGCTTATAAGCAAGCTCTTATTGAGGTAAAACAGTTAAAACGTGATTGCCAAAGAGTGATGGGTGAGGCATCATATGCTGAAGCGTTATTGGAAATGTCGCGCTTCAATATAAAGAATACCATATATAATACTTTGCGTAACAGGCTGTCTTTGTTGGAGATTCTACGAGAAAAATGCTACGATGCATATTCGTTGATTAACAATGAATACAACAACCGTTTAGGCAGATACGGAATTTGGATTGGTGCCATGGGGATAATACTGACATTTTTATTGGAAATTTACCACACATCTGATAATACAACAGTTCAAAATAAATCGGTCAACACATCGGATAATTATGAGCTGACTAAATTAATCAATCGAGCAGACTCACTTGCTGCAATAAATCAACAGATAATTGATTCTCTACAGAGAAAATAAAAAAATAATCTATCAACGGTTCGTTTGCTCAATAAAATTTTTTAAAGCTGTTCTGGCGGTAATAGTATAAACTTTTCCGTTTGGTTTAATATAAGCAACCTTTTGACCACGTGATTTTTTTTCTCGCAGCATCGCCTCTGTTGAATTTTGTAATCCAATTACAATTTTATCAAATAATTCATTTCTCTCCTTTTCTGTCATAATTTTTCAATTTTAGCTATAATTGTTTATCAAGTTCCTCTATTTAATCAGCTATTGTATAAGTAGTTGAACTGACATTATTGTCTATTAAACAATATATTAGCTTTAACCATAAAGATAGTTTCTTTATAGCACTTTAACAAATAAATTACACCAAAGATTTATGAAAACTGCACTAATTACTGGCATTACCGGTCAGGACGGATCGTTTCTGGCCGAATTTTTATTGGAAAAAGGATATGACGTGCACGGCACGATACGCCGCTCGTCGGTGGACTTCCGTGAACGCATAGCTCATCTTGAGGGTAAGCCTAATTTCCACCTGCACTATGCCGACCTCGGCGACTCGATGTCGATACTGCAAGTGGTGAGCAAAGTCCGCCCTGATGAAATCTACAACCTCGCCGCGCAGAGCCACGTGCAGGTATCGTTTGACTCGCCCGAGTTCACTGCCGATGTCGACGCCACAGGTGTGCTGCGCATCCTTGAGGCAGTCCGGCTGTGCGGATTGAAAGACACTTGCCGCATCTATCAGGCATCCACCTCCGAGCTGTATGGAAAGGTGGAGCAGGTGCCACAGAATGAGGACACCCCGTTTCACCCCTATTCTCCCTACGCTGTCGCCAAGCTCTACGGCTTCTGGATCGTGAAGGAGTATCGCGAGGCTTACGGAATGTACTGCTGCTCGGGCATATTGTTCAACCACGAGTCGGAACGCCGAGGCGAGACATTCGTGACACGCAAAATCACCCTCGCCGCAGCCCGCATCGCCCAAGGCAAGCAGGAGAAGCTGTACCTCGGCAATCTCTCGTCGCTGCGTGACTGGGGATACGCCAAGGACTATGTGGAGTGCATGTGGCTCATCCTGCAGCAGCCGCAGCCCGAGGACTATGTGATAGCCACCGGCGAGCAACACTCCGTGCGCGAATTCTGCCTCCATGCATTCCGCCGCGCCGGCATCGAACTGCGTTTCGAAGGCGAAGGTGCCGACGAAAAGGGAATCGACGTGAAGACAGGCAAGACCGTCATCGAGGTGTCGCCCGACTTCTACCGCCCGACTGATGTGGTCAACCTTTGGGGCGACCCCACCAAGGCGAAGGAGAAGCTCGGATGGGATCCGTCAAAGAAAACATCCTTCGAGCAGCTTGTCAACCTAATGGTGGACGCCGACATGGCGAAGGTGGCTGTGGAGCGTGCCGGAGAGAAGGTGCGCACCAACCTCGCTGAATACCTTGAAAAAGGAATTGTGAAATAAAACCCGTTTTTTTAACTGACATGGCAAACAAAAAAGTTTTCGTTTCGGGATGCTACGACATGCTCCACTCCGGACACGTGGCATTCTTCAAGGAAGCGTCGAAATTCGGCGATCTCTATGTGGGAATAGGGTCCGACAAAACCATCGAAGAGCTCAAAAACCGCAAGACGGTTTATTCCGAGAAAGAGCGCCTTTACATGGTCAAGTCCATACGCTACGTGACCGACGCATTCGTCAACCCCGGATCAGGCATGATGGACTTCGTCGAAGTGGTCGACCGTGTGCAGCCCGACATATTCGTGGTAAATTCCGACGGCGGAAGCGACATGAAGCGTGAGTTCTGCCGTGAACGCGGCATCGAATATGTGGTGCTCGAACGCGAGCCCGACGCAGGTCTTGAAGCACGTTCCACGACCTCGCTCCGGAAAGGGGTGAGCTCGCATCTCCCCTACCGTGTTGACCTTGCAGGAACATGGATCGACCAGCCCTACGTGTCGGAACATGGAGCAGGATGGGCGCTGACAGTGTCCATTGAGCCCACCATGGAGTTCATGGAACGCGGAGGAATGTCGACCTCAACCCGAAACGCGGCTAAAAAAATATGGCCTTACGAGCTTCCCAACTACAATGAGGAGATGCTTGCACGCCTGCTGTTCTGCTTCGAGAACGACCCGGAGAATGAAGGACACATCTCCGGCGCCCAGGACGCGATCGGAATATGCATGTCGGGGCTCAACCGCCATTATTACGACGGGCATTACTGGCCGTCGAAAATAGAGTCATGTCACGACGAGGATGTTCTTTCCTGGCTTGAAAACCACATCTGCCTCATCCCCATGTTCCCACGCCGCCCCGGATGCTCGGTGGTGGAAGGGAAAAATGTCACCCCTGAGAAAGTGAGTTCACTCACCTCTGCGGCACAATGCTGCTGGGACGCAATCCTGTCACGCGACCTCACGGCGTTCGCCGGCGCTTTCCGCGACTCTTTCAACGCTCAAATCGCCATGTTCCCCGCCATGATGCAGCCCGGCGTAGAGCAATACATCGACCGATGGAAAGACAAGGCGCTCGCATGGAAAATGCTTGGAGCCGGAGGAGGAGGCTATCTCGCTCTCGTGGTTGATGGAATCCCGGATGCTGAAGATGTGATAACAATCAAGATCAGAAGGAAAGACTCTTTCTAATTCAACACACCAAAATGGAAAAAAATGCCAAAATATATGTTGCCGGACACCGGGGCATGGTAGGTTCCGCGATTGTCCGCGAACTACGCCGCCAAGGCTACGGCAACATCCTGACACGCACACATAAAGAGCTAGACCTCATAAACCAGCAAGCCGTCAATGACTTCTTTGCAGCCGAAAAACCGGAATACGTGTTTCTCGCAGCCGCAAAAGTAGGTGGAATCGAAGCCAACTCATCGTCACTCGCCGACTTCATGTACGAAAACATGATGCTCGAAATGAACGTAATCCACGCGGCGTGGAAAAACGGGTGCAAAAAGCTCGAATTCCTCGGCTCTTCCTGCATATATCCCCGCATGGCGCCACAGCCCATGAAAGAGGACTGCCTGCTGACATCTCCGCTGGAGAAGACCAACGAGGCATACGCCCTGGCTAAGATCAGCGGACTGAAATATTGCGAATTCCTTAACCGTCAATACGGAACTGACTATATCTCAGTGATGCCCACCAACCTCTATGGCCCGAATGACAACTACCATCCCACCCACAGCCATGTTCTGCCGGCATTGATACGCCGGTTTCATGAAGCCAAAGAAGCAGGCATTCCGGAAGTGGTGTGTTGGGGCGACGGCTCGCCGCTGCGCGAGTTCCTCTACGTCGACGACCTCGCCAACCTCTGTGTTTTCCTGATGAACAACTACTCAGGCAACGAGACTGTGAACGCAGGAACCGGCAAAGAGCTAACTATAAAAGAACTTGCGGAAACAGTGGCACAAACTGTAGGATATAAAGGGAATATAGTGTGGGACACTTCAAAACCCAACGGCACTCCGCGCAAACTGCTCGACGTGTCTAAGGCGGCGGCACTCGGCTGGGTCTACTCTACCGAACTTGCCGATGGCATACGGCTCGCTTATCAAGACTTCCTCTCCAACCCCATGCGCGCCGAACGATAATACATCGAGAGTCAGTCAGCATCAATAATAAAGCAGGAACAGTCATTGAGAAATGGACTGTTCCTGCTTTATTATTATATATCCGAAATTGATTCCCGGTCAACGTGAGTTTATATATAAGATTGGTTTTCGTCCTAAAGACGGTCAATTTCATCTTGCCTTGCAGTTTTTCCTTTATACTTACCTTTTGCCGAGTTCATGGTATATCTGATGCTCAATGACACTGATTGAGATCCACCTTCTCGATTTGAGGAGTATGCGACAGTATTTGTTTCCGTGTCAAACGGTTGTCGCCATGTGCCAAACAAATCATTTGCTGACAGAATAAATGTCCACCTCTTCCATGATTTATTTAGCGTTAGTGATGCCATCCACGCACCATGTGAATATACTACATCCTGATTTCCGGTACCCATGCCAAAGATATTCAGGTAAGCGTATATGCCGCCCGGAATATCAAACCGATTGTTCATTGATAGCGTATATAGTGGTTTGTCATATTTTCTCCGTGGTGCACCATACCTCAAATCTTGAATATAAAACACTCCTTGCAATGCAGGATGCCATAACCCGAAATCAAGTCGCTGAACTGCCACAATCTGCAACGAATTATATCGGGGTAGATTGATAGGTTTCGTGACATTCTCACCTTTATCCGAATCATAGTAATACACCGCACTTGAATTCCTTTCATTAATTCTGAATGAACTTTGCAGTGAGAAATTTTTATATGACAGATTAAGCCCTATACGGTGAACCAATGCTGTCTTTAACTCCGGATTACCGGTTTCCCAAAGGGTCGGAGTGACATAAATATAGTTATTATCCAGTGATTGATAATTTGGTCGGTAAACTGATGCACGATAGAATAATGTGACGTATATCCCTGAATTGAAGCAAACGCCTATGTTTGGCAAAATATTCCCATAAGTGCGTGATAAATCTGAATTCAAGAGATTGTCATGGCGATACTTGCTGTCGGTTGCTTCCCAACGTATGCCGCCATAGACATTCCATTTTTGATCAGGCGTCCAGTCAAAGCTGCCGAACACCGCATATAGGTTTTGCTTCACATCGTCTTCCCCCGGTCTGAGAAATGATAAATTGTCAGATGCCGCGCTTGCGAAGTCCTGATTATTCGATGTGTGGGAAATATCGCTGCCCACTTCAATTTCTGTGTTTTGTATTTTTCCGGTCAGTACCAATTTTGCAGCCCACAGGTCACTGACAGTACGGTTGCTGTTACGCACCCATCCCTCCGATTTGTTCTCATCTACAGCTGAGAGAGACCTCTTTAACGAACCGACATAGTCTGCATCAATTCTCATACCAATGTTAAGCGGCAACGCAAAGTCACCAAACATATTGACTCGATGCGTGGAACTATTAGAATTCAGATCGGTGCACGAAGATATCACCGACACGTCTTCCCGCGCATCAGTCTCGGTGTTGGCATTATCGTAGTAATGGCTTTTCGGAGTGTGGTAAAAATAGTATTTCACCCCAACGGAATGTTTACCAAAATCATAGTTAACACCTCCGTCTGCTGAAAACGACCGGGATCTGCTTCTCGCATTGGAATGTGTTTGCGTGTGGAATACCTCATTAGACTCCCCCGGTATATAGAACTTTTCCCCATAATATCGCTTCTGTCTATATGCCGATGTGCCATATGAAAAATCCCCGAAAAAAGTGAATCCGCTTTCTGTATGATAGTTTACATTCACATCTCCTGACGCAGAGAATGCTTCTGACATGGCGCCATTCCCCGCCGCTATCGCATGAAATCCCTCATTGTGCTTCTTTGTCCGGATCAATATCACTGATGACACATCTGTGCCATATTTTGCTGAAGGATTTGTGACAATCTCCACATCCTTGATATCAGCTGCCGATAGCGAGGTCAGTTCTGAAGCATTGCTGACGAGCTTATTGTTGATATAGATTTGCGGTGTGCCATGCCCGAGAATATCTATACCACCCTTTGACGTATCAATCATTGGGAGCTGTTTCATCATTTCCGCAGCCGAACCGAGTTTGGCTACAGGATTGCCCGCCATCGACACCTTAATGCCGCGACCTGTCGGCTTGACATACTTACGGTTTACTTTCACCTCAATCTCCATCAACTCTTTTTCATATTTAACAGAGTCGGTGTTTGATTCTGATTGTTCAACTGTTGATTGCGCACACACAATACTTACACTTGAGAACAGAATCATCATCACGATAAATCTCAGGATTTTCATATTCAGTTCTTTTGAGTTACAATAATTTCGATGCGGCAAAATTAGTTCTCAAAAGATAAATGCCGGAATATCAGACGGGACAATACCGTGACACAATCGCAATGTCACGCTTTTGTCCCGAAATAAGTCAGTTATCGGAAGAAAAATAAGAAAATGCCTTCCGGCAATTTTTGCTTGACACGGCTTTTTCTGCGTCGCACCGCTTCTTCCGATGCCCCCATCATTGCTGAGATAAGCTCCTTGGAGCATCCGCAATAAAACATTGAACACAACAGGCAATCATCGTTGGTCATTGTTGGGTAAATTTGACGCATGCTGGAACAGGCATCAGAAAACCTGCCGATTATTTCCGAATGAAGATTTTTAATCTCCTGTTTATGTTGAATGTCAAAGCCTCGTATGAAATTAAGTTTTTGAAGGAGTTCGTATTGCGGTTGGGTTTTCAGCATCTCCCTTGACAACTTGAATTTCTCCATAATGAGGCGTTGCACGTTGTCATCATCAGCATCGTCAATCTGATACTCTTCTTGCCCTTCTTTCGATTGCAATTCCGACAGTTTCACATTGAGTTCCGCGATTTTATTTGACAAAGACACCTGCCTGCGTTTCAACCTCAGATTTTTCAATACCACCAACATCATTATTGCAATGACCAAAATCGCAACAATAGAAGAATATAGCAGAGTGTTGAATCTTGACTGCTCCTTCTCCACGTTTTGTTTATAGACATCCTCTATCCGTTGAATCCGGTTTGCGCCATCAATGCTTTTTATCGAGTCAGTGAATTGCTGTATCGAATCCTTGTAAGCCAATGCATTTTTATAATCCCCAAGCTCACATAAAATACTGTATATGTGTCGAGACCTGCTCAATTTTCCAACCATTGAGCAGGAATCAACCGGAATGGACTTGAATCCTGACAAAGCAGCTTCAAGACTGTCTTGCGCCAACCACAGCGCACATTGGGTAAATGCTATCTGTTGCGACATCGGGCTATTGCGTTCAACCAATTTACACGCTCTGTCAAGTGCAAGCTGCGCATTGACAAAATCCTTACCATATATATACCCCTGCGCGAGTTTTTCAAGAGCCTGCGGCAACAATGTCGGTTCACTATTCTCTGCCAACTCTATTACATTACTGTAGAGACTTATCACTTCATCAACAGTATTATCACACAATCCAAGATTAAAGGAGTTCTGAATGATTCGCGAAGTATCGCCAATCTGACGGGAATAAGCCAACGCTTTTTGCAATGAAACTTTCGCCTTGTCCATTACCCTCAATTCAAGATAATTCATGCCCTTAAGCCTTTCAAGATACTCCTTCTGTGAAAGAGGGGTGTCATGCGTAATAAGAGCCTCCGCTCTCAACAGTTCAGCCTGAACCGCATCATATTCCCTATTGACTAACCTATTTTGAGCCGCATCAAGAGATGCCTGCAAATCCCCGTCGCGAGAACAAGACACAATCATCGCGACTAAGAACAACATCCAGAGTGTTATTCTTTCATTCCATTTTATCGGCAGCACATGAAACATAACCAAAGTTAGCAATTTCTTTCGAGATAATTATCTCCTACATAATTCAAAGTTACTAATTTTTATCAGACATCACTGCGATCCTTGCCCCACAAACATTCTCTAACTGAAATATTTTCAATTAAGATAATCTGTATTGAACCGATTATCCGGCTGAATTGTTAAATTATTTAGACTTTACCGTTGCATCATCAGCAAATAATGCTCATTTTGCAAGAAAAAGTTAAGCTAAATCAAAATTATGTAATAACTTTGCACTCCTATATAGTTAGTACAATTTATTTATGGTAAAAAATGTCCGATTGAAAAAAGGCTTGGATATCAGAATCAGAGGTGAAGCTCCGGCTATACTGCCTCAGAAATTCATTACCCCTGAATCCATAGCCCTGATCCCGGATGACTACACAGGTATCACTCCAAAAGTCGATGTCAAAGAGGGCGACAAGGTAAAAATTGGCGACCCTTTGTTTCATGACAAAAAATTCCCCGACATCAAGGTTGTATCTCCTGTAAACGGAACCGTTTCCGCTGTCGTCCGTGGCGAACGCCGCAAACTTGAACGCATCGTCGTAACTCCCGAAAAAGAGTTCTCCGCATCGGCAAAGTTTGATTTTGAAAAAGTTTCTGACCCGACAAGAGCACAGCAATTACTGCTTGATTCAGGAATGTGGGCTTGGCTGCGCCAACGTCCCTACAATGTCATTCCCGAACCAGGAGTAACGCCCCGCGACATCTTCGTCACCGGATTTGATTCCGCTCCGTTAGCTCCTGACTACGAAATGCTTCTGAAGGGGCACAAAGATGAACTTGAAGCAGCGGTAAAACTGCTGAGCATGCTCACTTCAGGCAGCATCTATATCGGCATCCGCAGCGGAAGCTGCCTGACGGAAATCGAGGGAACAGAAACTGTGATTTTCGAAGGTCCGCATCCTGCCGGCAATCCAAGTGTACAGATTTGCAACGTAAAACCTGTAAACAAGGGTGACATAGTGTGGACACTCGATGCTCTCACGTTGCTGCGCATCGGCAAACTCGTCAAGAATAATATCCTCGACATGACCACCACAGTCGCCTTGACCGGATGTGAAGTAACAGAACCTCATTATGTGTCGACCGCAGTGGGATGCGATATGTCAACACTCACCAAAGGCGACATAAACGATGACATCATCCATCACCGTATCATTTCAGGCAATGTGCTGACGGGACACCCGACAAGCCTTGAGGGCTATCTCAGATACCCGTACAATCAGATTACAGTGATTGCCGAAGGCGACGACTATGCCGAATTCATGGGATGGGCTTCTTTATCGCCTCAAAAGATGAGTATAAGCCGTTCCTTCCCGGGACACTTCACCAAAAAGCTCTTCTGCCCAGATGCACGCATTCTCGGAGGACGCAGAGCCATGATCATGTCAGGCCTCTATGAGAAGATGCTCCCGATGGACATACTTCCTGAATTCTTGATCAAAGCAATCCTTGCCAAGGATATTGACAAGATGGAGCAACTTGGCATCTACGAAGTTGCACCAGAAGATTTCGCGCTATGCGAATATGTGGATCCGTCGAAATTGGAACTCCAAAAGATTGTCCGCGACGGGCTGGAATATATGCGCAAAGAACTTAACTGATAAAAAATACACTCAATAACGTGAACTCATTAAGAAAATATCTTGATCGTATCAAGCCCAACTTCGAGCCCGGCGGAAAGCTCCATGCTTTTCAATCGGTGTTCGACGGATTTGAGACGTTCCTGTTTACCCCAACCACCACTTCTACCTCGGGCGTAAACATACATGACAGCCTTGACTCAAAACGCGTCATGATAATAGTGGTGCTTGCGTTGATTCCATGCCTTCTATTCGGCATGTACAACGCCGGCTATCAGCACTGGCTTGCTATAGGAGCCACCCATTTCCCGTTTTGGGAGCTGCTTGCCTATGGATTTTTAGCTCTTCTCCCACGCCTTATCGTATCTTATGTCGTAGGACTTGGAATAGAATTCATGGTCGCACAGTGGAGAAAAGAAGAGATTCAGGAAGGATTCCTTGTTTCGGGTATCCTTATTCCGCTCATCTGCCCCATTGACATCCCATTGTGGATGCTTGCGGTAGCCACTGCTATCTCCGTAGTGTTTGTAAAAGAAGTGTTCGGTGGCACCGGCTACAACATTTTCAATGTCGCCCTTGTCACACGTGCCATTCTGTTTTTTGGTTACCCCTCAAAAATGAGTGGCGACTCAGCTTTTGTTCCCACTCATTCCATCTGCGGACTTGGTGAGGGAACATTGGTCGACGGTTTTTCCGGCGCAACGCCATTAGGACAGGTTGCCACCAATATTGGCGACACCATAAGCATAACCGACGTAGCCGGCAATGCCATCTCTCTTTGGGATATGTTCTTGGGACTTATCCCAGGATGTGTGGGTGAAACATCGACACTATGCATTCTGATCGGAGCATTTATCCTGCTCGCAACAGGCATAGCAAGCTGGCGCATAATGCTCTCTGTTTTTGCAGGAGGATTAGTGATGGCAACCATTGCCCACGCTTTGGCGACACCCACCTATCCGGTATCAATGCTCACCCCGCTTGAACAGCTCTGCCTTGGAGGTTTTGCATTCGCAGCAGTCTACATGGCTACCGATCCTGTCACTGCCTCTCGCACCAATCCGGGAAAATACATCTACGGATTCCTCATCGGAGTGATTGCGATTCTCATCCGCACCTACAACAACGGTTATCCTGAAGGAGCCATGTTGGCAGTATTGCTCATGAACTCATTCGCACCGTTGATTGACTATACTGTTGTTCAGAATAATATACGTCGCCGCCTGCGCCGTTTAAACGCTAAAGCCGAATAAAAATGAACAAGCAAAGCAATACTTACACGATTATTTATATAATAATCCTTGTTGTAGTGGTTGGTGCGGCGCTTGCGTTTACCGCAATGTCATTGAAACCGCTTCAAACCGACAATGCCGATGCCGACAAGATGAAGCAAATCCTTGCTTCGGTACACATCGTTCCTGAAAAGTCAGAGATAAAGTCAGACTTCAATAAGTATATCACCGCACAATTTCTCGTGAATGCCGCCGGAGAACGTGTCGAAGGCAACGCCTTTGCCGTAAACACGGCTTCTGAGAGCAAAATGCCGGTAGCTGACCGCAAGATGCCGGTTTATGAATGCACAATCAACCCGGGCGACGTGAAATACATAGTTCCGGTTTATGGTGCCGGATTATGGGGACCTATATGGGGATACCTCGCATTTGACAGCGACGGATCCACAGTATACGGAGCATACTTTGCCCACCAGGGAGAGACTCCCGGACTTGGAGCTGAGATTGAAAAGCCGGCTTTCGCCGACCAATTCAACGGACTGCACCTAATCAAAGACAATAGGTACCTGCCTATAGCCGTGCTGAAAGCCGGACAGGCGCCTCTTAACGGTGAAGATTATGTTCACGCCATTTCCGGCGGAACCATCACATCCAACGGGGTGTCTAAAATGATTGAAAACGGACTTGAAGGATACAAAGCGTTCCTTGAAAGCCTTAACACTCAAAAACACTAATGACCTATGGCTACAGATAATAAAAACCTGAGCGCATTGATTAATCCGCTCTCGAAAGACAATCCGGTCATTGTACAGATTCTCGGCATCTGTTCATGCCTTGCAGTCACAGCTAAGCTTGAACCGGCATTCGTGATGGGCATATCGGTAATCGCGGTGCTCGCATTTGCCAATGTGATCATATCGTTGCTCCGAAACACCATTCCCACCAACATCCGAATCATTGTGCAACTTGTGGTAGTTGCCGGACTTGTGGTAATTGTCAACCAGCTCCTGATGGCATATCAGTATGACGTCAGCAAACAGTTGTCAGTGTTCATCGGACTCATTGTCACCAACTGTATTCTCATGGGGCGCCTGGAAGCTTTCGCCATGAGCAACAAACCGTGGCCCTCATTCCTTGACGGAATAGGCAATGGCGTGGGATATGCCATCATCCTGATCATCGTGGCATTCTTCCGCGAACTTCTTGGAAGCGGAACCCTGTGGGGATATCAGGTAATTCCTCAAAATTGGTACGATCACGGATATGCCAACAACGGACTCATGATCCTTCCTCCCATGGCTCTTATAGTAGTGGCTTGCATCATCTGGGTGCATCGTTCATATAACAAAGATCTTCAAGAATAATCACCTGTTATGGAAAATTTCAATATCTTCATACGGTCGATATTTATCGACAATATGATTTTCGCCTATTTCTTGGGTATGTGCTCATTCCTTGCCGTCTCCAAGAATGTGAAAACGGCTCTCGGGCTCGGTGCCGCAGTTACTTTCATGCTCGTGATATCGTTGCCTATAAACTATCTTCTCGAAACCTACGTGCTGCGTGCCGGAGCTCTATCATGGCTCGGACCTGAATATGCCGATGTGGATCTAAGCTTCCTGTCGCTGATCATGTTCATCGCGGTAATCGCCTCGCTTACTCAGCTCGTGGAAATGGCTGTAGAGAAGTTCAGTCCCGCGCTATACTCTTCGTTAGGCATATTCTTGCCGCTTATAGCAGTGAACTGCGCCATTCTTGGCGGTTCGCTATTCATGCAGCAGCGAGACTTCCCTAACGTGTGGACAGCGTGCTGCGCCGGCGCGGGCTGGGGCATTGGATGGCTCATAGCCATTGTTGCCGTAGCCGCCATCAGAGAGCGTCTGCAAGAATATAGCAATATTCCGAAGCCATTACGCGGCGTGGGAATAACATTTATAATCACCGGGCTGATGGGCATAGCTTTCATGAGCTTCCTCGGCATCAAACTATAATATGATTTATGGATAGATTAGCAATGATAACTCTCGCCGACACAATGACGCTGACTCTTGTTTCAGGTGTCACAATATTTCTGGCAATAACACTGCTGCTTGTCATCGTGTTGCTTGTCGCAAAGAAATTTCTTGTGCATACCGGCGAAGTACACATCAAAATCAATAACGATAAAGACCTGTTTGCCACTTCCGGCAAGACCCTTCTCTCCACTCTTTCCGAAAACAATGTATTTCTGTCGTCGGCTTGTGGCGGAAAAGGCAGTTGCGGACAGTGCAAGGTACAGGTATTTGAAGGCGGAGGAGATATTCTGCCTACAGAGACAGTGCATTTCACCCGCAAACAAGTCAAAGACCACTGGAGACTCGGTTGTCAGGTAAAAGTAAAGGAAGACATGTCAATAGGTGTTCCGGCATCTGTGCTTGACGTGAAAGAATGGGAATGTGAAGTGATTTCCAATAAAAACGTGGCTACGTTTATCAAGGAATTCATCGTGGCTCTGCCTCCGGGCGAACACATGAACTTCATCCCCGGTTCCTACGCCCAGATTAAGATTCCAACCTATGAGATGGACTATGACAAGGATATCGATAAGTCACTCATCGGCGACGAGTATCTTTCCTCTTGGGAAAAATTCGGACTCTTCACGCTCAAGTGTAAAAACACCTCACCCACAGTACGTGCCTACTCAATGGCAAACTACCCTGACGAGGGTGATCGCATAATGCTTACAGTGCGTATAGCGACTCCGCCTTTCAAACCGAAACCTCAGGTGGGATTCCAGGATGTAATGCCCGGCATCGCGTCATCCTACATATTCACCCTCAAACCGGGCGACAAAGTGGTGATGAGCGGACCTTATGGAGACTTCCACCCTATCATCGATTCGAAAGCCGAGATGATGTGGATAGGCGGAGGCGCCGGTATGGCACCTCTCCGCGCGCAGATTATGTATATGACACGCACACTGAACTGCACCGACCGAGTAATGAACTATTTCTATGGCGCCCGCGCGCTTAATGAAGTGTTCTATCTTCAGGACTTCCTGCAACTTGAAAAGGATTTCCCCAACTTCAAGTTCCATCTCGCTCTCGACCGTCCTGACCCGGCAGCCGATGCGGCAGGCGTGAAGTATACCGCAGGATTTGTTCATCAAGTAATCTATGAGACTTATCTGAAGAACCATCCCGCACCGGAAGATATCGAATATTATATGTGTGGCCCCGGTCCCATGAGTAAAGCTGTAGAAAAGATGCTGTGGGATCTCGGCGTACCGTCAGAAAATCTCATGTATGATAACTTCGGAGGTTAAAACCTTCGCTACCGTTACCAACAACACGAGCACACAGTTTTTGACTGTGTGCTCGCATTTTTTGCTCAAATACCATCATCAGTTTGGCGTGACAGGAATTATGCTCCCGTCCTCATTGAACAGCAAGCGATCGATACACACCTCACGATGTATTCCCGGAAGGTCATTCATATAGCCAGGATTCATCCGGTGATACACTATGATCCAATCATCAGATTCCGGCAATTGAAGCACTGAATTATGAGCAGTACCATAAATCTTTTTCCTTTTATTCTGTGACAATATCACAGGGTTGTCAGCCACGGTGATGGGTCCAAGCGGAGATGTTGATGTTCCGTATGCCACATGATAGTTGGGTGAACGTGTATCATCGACTGACCAAAGGAAATAATAAATCCCGTCACGATATAACACATAGGCTGCTTCACGGAATCTGTAGTCATTCAGTGTGCCACCCTCAGGCGTCATAACCCGGATGGTTTCGGGATTGACTGAGAGCATGTCGGCATTCAATTCAGCTCCTGCCATATAACCGTTTCCCCAATAAAGATAAGCTTTCGTTGAAACCGGATCGGTAAATACATCTACATCGATCTGCTGCCCGCGTCCGGCAGGCGATGACGTTATTATCGGTTCCGGAACAGCCTTGAACGGACCTGTCGGTTTATCGGCAACAGCCACCCCTATCTGCTTCCGTCCGCTGCCGGGATTATTGGCGCTGAAATACAAAAAATATTTATATTTTCCTCCAATCTTTTTTTCTTCAATAGCCGGAGCCCATGCATTACCGTCAGCCCACGGCACCTGATCAGTCGCCACATCAAGGACCACGCCCTCGTAATGCCAATCTTTTAAATCATCTGATGAATAGCAAGTAAAATATGATCCTCCCCAATCCTTATATCCATCAGTTGTGGAATAAATGTAATATTTTCCGGTATTTCGGGAATACAGAATCTCAGGATCGGCATGAAACTGAGGCAGCACCGGATTTTTCACTCCCTTGAGATAAGAAGGAAAAGCATTCAGCAGCCTGTCATATTCTTCAGCCGTGATTGACATCACTGTGCCATGACGCGGGTGAAAATCCATCGAAATATCAGAATCAATCAATTTAAATGTGTCAAGATCCGCTGATTCGGTAAACATGTATTCACCGTTCCTATACACATCATACATCAGTATATATTTATCAGAATCATTCAATTTGAAAACACCGGAACCTTCCACATCCTTTTTAGTGAGATGCTTGTAATCAGGCGATTCCTTCCATTTCCCGGAGGTCAATTTTTCAGTCACAGCCTTTTTAATGCCATTGCCGTTACCCTCAGTCTTATAAAAAAGATGATACAATCCATCCTTATATATTATGTCGCCGTCTATACATGCTTTTTTATCTTTCGGAATAAATAACGGTTTCGGTTTTGAAACGAAATCGGTAAAATCATCGTTGGCATAAGCATAATAGATGATGTCAGGACCGTCACCATGCTTCATGGACCAATACACCATATATTTCCCGGCATCATTGTCATATATGGTCTGCGGCGCCCATACTCTTAGCAGATTCTCATTCCCTTTGAAGCGTTTCTGTATATTTATTGCCGAGGACGACCAATGGATGAGATCATCTGATTTCATCAATATAAGCCCGCGGTTGGAGTCCCATCCATTTGCCGATACCATATCGGTAACTACCATGTAAAAACTCTTCCCATCTTCTGTTCGCAAGATGTGTGGATCACGCACCCCTCCGGTCTCGCTGATAAGACGGGAATCCACAACGGGAGCATTATCATTAAGCGATGTGAAATTCAATCCATCTTTGCTCAATGCGAATCTTATCGCCTCATCACGTTTATCTCCACCGGTGAAATACACAAACAGATAACCGTCATATTTCGGCACATAGCTTTCATTAGCGGCTGATCGCAATGAAAGCACGGTCACCAATGATAATATCAAAAATCTCACATTCATATAATCAATCTTTATACAACAATCCACACTAATAGCAAATGAATCATCGTCTTACTGTTCACACGATACGACAATCACTTGAAATGTCTTTGCCGGCACATCACTGCTGAAATAGTTGCCATCTATATTCTCAGTAACTTCAACAGGCTTTACCGCATCGGGATTATCAAGAGTATTATCAAGTCGGGAATCATCGGTGTGAAGAGATATTTTACGCATCGATGTCAGCTTTCTGCCTTTTTTAAGACCCTTGATATTAAACTTTATTTCCTGAGATTGAGCTGACGTGTTTGCCACTTTTATTATAATATCCCCCGTAGGTTTATCAACTGCTGCCGATGCAAATAATCCATTCTGATTCTCTTGACCTGCGACCGGCTTTCCATCCATTGTCAATGGCAAAACATGGGTGCCTTTATAATTTCCATAAAGTTTCTGGACATAATAGCTTACCGTAGGCACCGAACGCATATTGTCAAACCATATCATGTCAGGACGCCACTGCCATCCGTCAACATGGGCAAACAACGGTGCGTATGTTGCCATTCTCACCACATCGGCATTGCGTTCCAATCCCGTCATAAATGCAGCCTCACATAACGCCGCATCAAAATTATTGCGTTTATGCCCTTTTGTATGGCAAGCATACTCACCGGCAAAAACTTTCGGGCTCTTGCGGTCATAATTGTCATATCGCATACCTTGGGATAAAAACCACTCTTCCGGTCGATAATAATGCTCATCCACAAGATCCACATTGAGCTTTTTCATCTCTTCCCACAGATAATCAAACTTGTCACCATCAGGCGCAGGTCCCGAAGATCCTACTATTTTAATTTCCGGATGGACTTTGCCAAGCGTATCAATAAAGACCTTCAGACGCTCCACATATTCCGGTCCCCATTGTTCATTGCCTATCGCGAGATATTCAAGCCCGAAGGGTTCAGGATGCCCCATCGAAGAACGCAAAGCCCCCCACACGGTTGTAGTGTCACCATTGGCAAATTCAATAAGGTCAACCGCATCCTGAACGTATGGATCAAGTTCATCAACGGAGACATGGGCATCAAGAGATTTATTCTGATACTGACACGCCATGCCCACATTAAGCACAGGAAGAGGCGCTGCGCCTATCTCTTCTGACAACAGAAAATGCTCATAAAATCCCAATCCATTGCTTTGATAATAATCGGGGAAATATCTGTGATGAAATGTGTAATGCCAGCGATTCTCATTCAGCGGACGATTCTCGACTGGCCCCACAGTGTTTTTCCACTGATAGCGGGTGGCAAGATCGGTTCCTTCAACTATGCATCCGCCGGGAAAGCGGAACACTCCCGGCTTTATATCGGCAAGCAATTCGGCGAGATCACGACGCAATCCGTTCTCATGTCCGTTATAGGTGTCAACCGGGAAGAGCGACACGTGTTCCAGATCCACCGGATTTCCTGAATCCAAGAATATGCGCAATCTCCCATTCTCCACTGTTTTATCAGGCGAGAGGTTAGCCTCATACTTGGTCCAATCATCAGCTGTGACATTTATTTTAACTCGGGCACACACCTGTGTCTCCCCATCCGATGCAGGATCGACAAGCTCCACAATAATTCGGCTCTTTTTACCTTTAGAGGCTCGGGCATACACACTGAATCGGTAGGATGAATCTTTTACAAAAGATATTCCAAAATAGCCCTCATTGTCAATTCCTGTCCCCTTTTCTTTATGACCTGAATTCTCAAGAGTGACATAATGCGGATTTCTGGAGAAAGGTCCATCACTCTTAACAGTCACTTTGCCGGATGAATACCACCCCATCAATGGATTGGGAAATTCAAAAGACCTATTTTTCACCATTTCAGCATACAATCCTCCATCTGCTCCGAAATTTATATCTTCGAAAAACACTCCATACATAGTCGGAGCAATATCAGCTCCGGGTTTATTAACTGATATGTCAAATTGATTGACTGCTGATATATTTCCGGCTGCAATCATTGATGCAGCCAAAATCGCAATTACTTTTCCCATTATGGTATTAACTATAAGATTATACAAACGCTATCTATAAAAAACGCCTGCCGACAGCATATAACATGGCATATATGCGAAATTACAAAAATAATGCCAAATATTCATAAAATAGATGTAAATTCGCATAAGACTACCGATTACCACATAAGAAGATAAGAACCATGACAATAATCCAGAATAGAATTTTAGCAATAGCGATGATCACATTAGCAACCTACGTGTTGCCACCCGTGATCAAGCCAAACGATATACCGCAGAACTTGAATTCAACTTCCACCAAAACCATAAGTCTCACAGCCGAATCACAGGAAACCAACACGTCGCCAACAATAAATGACATGCGATTTTATGCCGGAGACGGAGAATTCATTCTCAATGGCAAACCATTCATCATCAAAGCTGCCGAACTTCACTATCCGCGTATACCTCGTGAGTATTGGGAGCATCGTATACAGATGTGCAAATCTCTGGGGATGAATACTATCTGCCTGTATGTGTTCTGGAACGCACACGAGCCCGAGCCGGACAGATTTGACTTTAACGGTCAAAATGATCTGTCGGAGTTCATCAACCTCTGCAAAAAGAATGATATGTATGTCATATTACGTCCGGGACCCTATGTATGTGCCGAGTGGGAAATGGGGGGACTTCCTTGGTGGCTTCTAAAGAAAAAAGAGATACGCCTGCGTGAAAGCGATCCATATTTCCTTGAACGAGTCGACCGCTTTCAAAAAGCTGTTGCTGAAGAAGTAGCCGGACTCACTATCGAAGATGGCGGTCCTATAATAATGGCTCAGGTAGAAAATGAATACGGATCATACGGCACTGACAAAAATTATGTGGGTCAAATCCGCGACATGATCAGGAAGAACTTCGGCGACCGCCTGACACTATTTCAATGTGACTGGGCATCAAATTTCATGAACAACGGACTTGACGACCTTATATGGACTATCAATTTCGGAACAGGAGCCAATATCGACAAGCAATTTGCCAAGCTGAAAGAGGCGCGTCCCGAAAGCCCTTTGATGTGTTCTGAATTCTGGAGCGGATGGTTTGACAAATGGGGAGGCAAGCATGAAACCCGCTCTGCCGACAAAATGATCGCCGGCATTACTGAAATGCTTGACAAAAACATCTCATTCAGTCTCTACATGACACATGGAGGGACCAATTGGGGACATTGGGCGGGCGCCAATTCTCCCGGATTCGCTCCCGATGTCACCTCCTACGATTATGACGCCCCCATAAACGAACATGGTGCCGCCACACCAAAATATCATGCTTTGCGAAAAGCCCTCGCCAAATACGCGTCAGGAAAACCGGCTACAATGCCAAAAGCCATTCCCACAGGCAAAATAAGTAAATTTTCATTTACTGACGTAGCGCCTCTATTTCCAAACCTGCCCTCTCCAAAAACTGATGTGGAAATAAAAACCATGGAGGACTACAATCAAGGATTCGGAAGCATCCTTTACCGTACAAAATTACCGGCGACATCCACCTCCACCACTCTCACGGTGAATGATCCCCACGATTTTGCACAAATCTTTATCGATGGCATGTATATAGGAAAACTTGACCGTCGTCTTGGCGAAAAAAGCATTCAGATCCCTCCGGTCAAAGCCGGCTCACAACTCGACATACTCGTCGAAGCTATGGGTCGCATAAATTTCGGGCGTGCTATAAAAGATTTCAAAGGAATTACTGACAGCGTGACATTATCAGAAAATCGCGATGGACACATTTTCGTTTGCACATTAAGAAACTGGGAGGTGTTCAATCTTGAAGATAACATGGAATTTTATGACTCAATGGAGTTCATGCCGCTTGGAGCATTTTCTCCCGGAGAAGACGGCAGACTGCCAATGGGTGTTTACCGTGCAACATTCACCGTGTCAAAACCGGCTGACACATTCCTCAATTTCGCCTCATGGGGAAAGGGTCTTGCCTACGTCAACGGAAAGCCGCTCGGACGATTCTGGGAAATAGGGCCACAACAAACACTCTATCTCCCCGGATGTTGGCTGAAAAAAGGCGACAACGAGATTGTGGTGTTTGACATAATAGGTCCGCGAGAAGCAACGACAGAAGGATTTGACTCACCTGTGCTTGACCAGCTTCAATCAGTCACTCCTCCCCTGCATAGAAAGAACAGCGAGAAGCTCAATCTGTCGATGGAATCACCGGTAGCCTCCGGCTCGTTCATTCCCGGCAACGGTTGGCAACAACTTAATTTCGCCCAACCTTCTACAGGCAGGTATATAGGCATTGAAATGCTGAATTCAATACATGGAGATGACCTTGCTGCAATATCCGAGCTCTACTTCATTGATGAAAAAGGCGAGCGCATTTCCCGCGAATCATGGAAAATAAGATATGCCGACTCTGAAGATGTGGAATCAGGCAACCACGCCGCCGACAAGCTATACGATCTACAGGAATCAACTTACTGGTCAACAGCTTCCGGAGCTAAATACCCTCACTACATTGTCATTGATCTCGGTTCGGAGAAAAGGATATCAGGGATGCAATATCTCCCCCGCATGGAGGCGGAGACACCCGGAGCAATAAAAGATTTCCGCATTTATGTCAAATCATCCGACTTCAACTACTCAAAATAAACGCGTCACATAAACCTCAACACCTGAAGAGTGCTATCAAGCCGCTGCAATGCAAGCATAGCGGCTAATCTTTGCTTTTATGAATAATCCTTTGTATCTTTGCATATAATAATACGATTTATGACAGGGTATACTATTTTCCGCCTTATATGCCTCGCAGCTCTGTGGCTGATTCTCTGCTATCTGATGATTGCCGGAAGAGGATTAAATGCTTGGACTCTATTTATAATAGTGGTTTCAGGCGGAGTGGTGTTCATACCCCTGTATAAAAAATATATCCGAGACGGCAATGGAAAACGATGATAACCTACATAGCGCTTCATATCCTCTCCTCAGCAAGATAGATTCCCCTTCCGACCTACGGAAATTGCCCGTGGAAAAATTGCCGGAAGTGTGTTCTGAGATACGCGGTTTTCTAATTGAATCACTGTCGACCAATCCGGGACATTTTGCATCGAGCATGGGCGCCGTCGAGCTGACAGTGGCGCTACACTACGTATTCAACACCCCCTATGACCGAATTGTATGGGATGTGGGACACCAGGCTTATGGGCACAAACTGCTCACCGGGCGCCGCGATCGATTCTCAACCAACAGAAAGTTTGGCGGGATAAGCGGCTTCCCTAATCCGGAAGAGAGTGAATATGACACCTTTACCGCAGGTCACGCATCCAATTCGATTTCCGCGGCATTGGGAATGTCAGTGGCATCAAGCTTGCACAATGAAACTCCGCAACGCAATGTGGTAGCAGTGATAGGCGACGCCTCAATCAGCGGCGGATTGGCATTTGAGGGACTCAACAACGCGAGCACAACGCCCAACAATCTCCTCATCATTCTCAATGACAATGACATGTCGATTGACCACAATGTAGGAGCGTTGAACTCTTACCTCACCAATATAAACACCACCCGAGGATATAACAAGTTCCGTCTCAATCTCTATAAAATACTGAGAAAACTGCATCTCGTGACTGAGCGGCAGAGAGACTTCATACTACGGTTCAACAACAGCCTTAAGTCGCTTTTAGGTAAGCATCAAAATATATTTGAGGGTCTCAACATTAGATATTTCGGTCCGTTTGACGGTCATGATATCGAAAAAATCGTGAGAGTGCTCAACGACATCAAGGACATGAACGGTCCGAGACTGTTGCATCTCCGCACTGTAAAAGGAAAAGGGTTCGCTCCGGCAGAAAACGATCCGGCTCAATGGCACGCTCCGGGCAAATTTGATCCAGCCACAGGAAAACGTCAAAGCGACTCCGGCAACGGATGTGCCAAATATCAAGATGTATTTGGCGAAACACTTCTTGAACTCGCCCTCCAAAACGATAAAATAATCGGCATAACCGCTGCAATGCCTTCAGGGACATCCATCAGCATCATGCAAGCCAAGATGCCTCACAGGGTATTTGATGTAGGCATTTCCGAAGGTCATGCCATAACATTTGCCGGCGGACTTGCCAAAGAAGGCTTACGCCCCTATTGTGCCATATACTCCTCATTCCTTCAGCGAGCATACGACCAGATTATCCACGACGTGGCTATAATGAAACTTCCCGTAACATTCTGCATCGATAGGTCGGGAATAGTCGGAGAAGACGGAGTGACACATCATGGCGTCTTCGACCTTGGATATCTGCGTATAATCCCCAATCTGATCATAGCGGCGCCTCGTAATGAAGAGACACTGCGCAACCTCCTTTTCACATCACAGGCAGCCGACCACGGTCCAATGGTCATAAGATATCCGCGAGGCAAAGGTCAAAACCCTGACTGGCGCACACCTATGCGCGAAATTCCCATAGGCAGAGGCTCGAAAATGACCGACGGCAACGACATTGTTGTCATTTCTCTCGGAACGATCGGAAATATGGCAGGCAAAGCTGTGGCAAGAGCCGAATCCGAAGGCATAAGCGCCGCATGGTATGACATGATATTCCTGAAACCTCTTGACGCCGACTTGATGAAAGAAGCGGCAGAAAAAGGAGTGACTATAATCACAGTAGAGGATGGCGTGAAAAATGGAGGATTGGGCTCGGCAGTGACTGAATGGCTCAATGACCACGGTTACAGCAACAGGGTGATACGCATCGGCGTTCCCGATAATTTTGTGCCACACGGCAAAGTCCCGGAACTCATGACCCAATGCTGCATGGATGAAGAGGCTATTTACCAAACAATTGTCGAAACAGTTCAAAACGTGACCAAATGAGAATAATTATAGCCGGCGCAGGTGAAGTCGGATCCCATCTTGCGAAATTATTGTCTCGCGAGGAGCAGGATATTGTGGTTATTGATCCCGATAATCACCGTCTCGCCAATCTGGATGCCAATTATAATCTCATGACCCTGAAGGGCAATCCCATATCATTCAAGGATCTCCGGCAGGCGGGTGTGGAAAAGTGCGATCTATTCATCGCTGTCACTCCTGAAGAAACACAGAATATCCTTGCTTGCTCAATAGCCCGCAGCATCGGAGCACAACGCACAGTCGCCAGAATTGACAATTTTGAATTCATGTCGGAGGAGCATCAGGAATATTTCACCCGCATGGGAGTGAACGCTTTGATTTACCCGGAACTGCTCGCCGCACAGGAAATATATACCGCCCTTCACCGCACATGGGTGCGTCAATGGTTTGAACTTCATGACGGAGAAATCATAATATTAGGAGTCAAACTGCGTGATAACGCCCAAATCATAGGCATGCAGCTGAAGGAATTCGCTCAAATAAAGCACAATTTCCACTTAGCGGCAATAAAGCGTCGACATGAGACGATTATTCCACGAGGTGACGATGTCATAAAAGAGAGCGATATACTCTATTTTGCCACCAGAAAGGATCACGTTGACGAACTGATCGAACTATGCGGTAAAAAGACCCGCCGAATAAAGAAGCTGATCATCATGGGAGGAAGCCGCATAGCCATCAGACTGGCGGCGCTTGCCGGAAATGAATATGACATCAAGATTATCGATAACAATATCGACACTTGCCGATCTCTGCCGGAACGATGCCCTAATTGCGACATCATACATGGCGACGCACGCGACATCGATGTGCTGAGAGAAGAAGGAATAGCCGACACCGATGCCTTCATAGCCTTAAGCAGCAGCAGCGAAACCAATATTCTGGCATGCCTCACGGCTAAAGAGTTTGGAGTGGCGAAGAGCATTGCCGAAGTCGAGGACCTTCAATTCATCTCAGAGGCCGAAGGACTTAACATAGGCACTATCATCAACAAGAAACTGCTTGCGTCAAGCAAAATTTTCCAGCTTCTTCTTGACACTGACTCCACCACATCCAAGTGTCTTGCCCTCGCCGATGCCGAAGTCGCCGAAATCGAAGCTAAACCCGGCAGTAAAATAACTCGTTCGGCAGTAAAAAATCTGTCACTCCCCCGTGGAATGACCATAGCGGCTCTGATCCGTGACGGAAAAGGGATGCTCGTAAGCGGTAACACTGAAGTGCAACCCGGCGACCATGTGGTGGTATTCTGCTTGTCAGGATCAATACATAAAGTTGAAAAACTGTTCAATTGACCATGTCTTTGTTTTCCAATACGCATCGTGTGAATTTCCCGATGCTTCTAAAAGTTTTAGGATGGCTTCTGCTCATCGAATCCATCTTCATGCTTGTTCCGCTCTTCACTTGTACCATCTATGAGGAGCATGATTTCTGGGCTTTTCTCATAGCCGTAGCGGTCACACTTGCCTCAGGCATGATAATGACATTCTGCATTCGTCCGGCATCATCCAACATGGCTAAACGCGAAGGATTCCTGCTCACGGCACTGGTGTGGGTGGTTTTCTCTTTCTTCGGGTTGATTCCATTCATGCTCTGCGACACCCCTCTTGATTTCACCGATGCCTTTTTTGAGACTATGTCAGGATTCTCCACCACCGGAGCAAGCATTTATGCCGATATCGACTCACTATCCCATGGCATCAATATATGGCGCTGCCTTACACAATGGCTCGGCGGTATGGGAATAATCCTCTTCACTCTGGCGGTGCTCCCCATGCTCAACCATTCGGGAGGCATGCAGATGTTCAACGCCGAAGTGACCGGAATAACTCACGAAAAGTTGAGACCTCGCATAAGCCAAACCGCCAAGAGCCTATGGATGATATATTTTATCCTCACGGCAATAGTGTGTTGTCTTCTTTGGATAGGTCCCATGAACCTGTTTGACAGTCTTTGCCACGCTTTCTCCACAATGTCGACAGGAGGATTCTCCACACGCACCGCAAGCATCGCGGCATGGGACAGCGATTATATAAAAGTAGTGGTGACTTTATTCATGTTTCTTGGAGGCGTGAATTTCGCACTCATCTATAAAGCGGCAAACGGCGATTGGAAAAGCCTGCTCAAGAATGACACATTCATGGCATATCTAAAAATAATCCTGCTGGCATACATCGCCGTGTTGATTGTGATATGCCGCCACACGTCTGATTTCAGTTTTTCAAAATTAGTAATCGACCCCATCTTCCAGATAGTAACCACAATCACCTCAACAGGACTCACTGTCGATGACTTTGAATCATTGGGAGCATTCGTCATGTCGATACTGTTTATCCTCATGTTTTTCGGCGCGTGTGCCGGTTCTACAAGTGGTGGAGCCAAGATTGACCGACTATTGTTCCTGTTAAAAAATACCAATAACGAGCTCTACCGTTCCCTGCACCCTAACGCTATACGATCAGTGCGTATAAACGGTTCCATCATATCGCCCGACGTAGTGGAAAAAGTAATTGCTTTCCTATGCATCTATGTAATGATAATCACCATAGGAGGCATTGCTCTCACCGCGTGTGGAATGTCGCTTGTCGACGCATTTTTCAACTCCTTCTCATGCGTGTCCAACATCGGGCTCGTGTCTGACACCGGCAACACCGGCGGTCTCCCGGCAATACCCGATATATGCAAATGGATTCTCGCCATGCTCATGTTGATAGGTCGTCTTGAGCTATTTACCGTACTTATCCTGTTCACACGCGCTTTCTGGACAAAATAGCAGAAATCCGAATAATGTGGAATAAAAATGGCGGACATGGTATAATCCATGACCGCCATTTTTTTCATTTCTAATTATCTTAATGCCATCAACAATGCTTCTGTGAAGCATGGTCGCATATAGCCTGCGATTCCGCCTTTTCAACCTGCTCTTCGCTCGGTTCATAATCAGGCGACCACTTGGAATTCTCCCAAGGCTTACGTCCCTCAATCTGCCAGTCAAAGGGATAGAAGTGGGCATCAGGATTTCGCCATGACGGTTTGCGCTTTGAATACACCACAAGCGGCAAAGCGACAAACACCCCCACGCCTACCACGATTATTCCTACATATACCACAGGGCTGCCTGTAGAAATCTGGGACGGCGGAATATAACTCAAGACCAACGCGAGAACAGCACCGGCAATTCCCACGATGCTCACAATCCATTTGCCCAAATTGCCGCCTGGCACTTTGAACCCTCTGTGCTTATTGGGCTGCGTACGTCGCAATCTCAAAAATGCGCCATAAATCATAAGCACCATGATAAGATAAATGATCGTAGCCATCTGCGACATTATCTGATACGCCGATTCAACAGTAGGAAGCACCAGCAGGACAAGAGTCAGCACACTCACGAATATACCCTCCACTATAAGAATAGGCTTGTTGATTCCATTCTTGTTGACTTTCTGCATAGAACGCGGAAGATAACCTGATTGAGCCACAGCCATAAGACCGGTTGCAGGCCCCGTGACAAGCGCGCTCACCTGTCCGATGACACCAAACATGATAAACACAGCCATCACATTGCCAAGCCATCCGAGCCCAAAGCTTTCCCATAAGGCATTGTAGGCGACCAGAAGCGACTGTAGCAGATTAATATTATCGGTAGGGATCACCTCCCCTATGACAAGTGTTCCAAGAGCATATACCACTACAATGACTACGATGGCAAGGAATATCGCTTTCGGGAAATCACGCGAAGGATTGCTCATGTCATTGATGTGCACCGATTGAATCTCCATACCGCCATAAAACAAGAATATCGATGCCGCAAGCACGATAGTGCTCAAATGGCTGAAATCAGGGAAAAACGGCATAGGTGTAAGCTGTATCGGCTTTCCGAAACATAGATACAAAAGCCCGAGCACCATCAGCAACGCTCCCGGGATGATGGTTCCGAATGTACCGCCAAGCGTGCTGAGCTTATTCGCAAGCTTTTGTCCGCGGAATGAATTAAAGGTTGCCGCCCAATAAATCACCATCGCCACGATAAGAGTGTATATCTTATTTGATGCCAATGCCTTGTCGAAACTTTCCGGCCAGAAGATGTAAGCAAGCGATGCCGCGCCAAACATCAACACCGTCGGAAACCAGAATATTATGGTTTGCCACTCAAGATACATTGCCGTCCACCCCCATCGAGGTCCGAACGCTTCCGAAACCCAGCGGTATAGACCTCCGCTTTTTGTATAGGTTGATGCAAGTTCAGCACACACCAACGAAAATGGGAGTAGAAACACTATGGCGGCAAAAAGGTAATAAAATATCGATTGCACACCAAACTTCGCCTCTGACGGCAAGCCTCTTAAACTGAGCACCGAAGTCACTATCAATATTGCCATCGCAATCATAGTGATTGACCCTTTTGCTGTCGAAACAATCTTTTTCCTTCCCGACGCAGTTGTAGGAGATTCAGGAATTTTACTTGTATTGTCGCTCATAAATAAACTGTTTTTATTGTATAAAGTCGGGCGGGATAACCATCTATGCTGTCTCTCGCCCGACTATACTGTCATTGCATACTATTTCATTTCTTTCTCTACTTCATCGCGTGCGGCAAGAACACAAGTTATCACATGGTCCATAACCACAGGATTATTGTAGACATTCATCGGATAGGTCTTAAGAGCATAAACAGTGCCTTCAGCATCGCTGCCATCTTTATTCCATGACGCGGTGCGGAACCCTGTGCTATAAGCTATATGAGGAGTAGGCTTACCATTAATCTTATGCCCTTCAAGATACCAGTGGAACATCTTTTCACCGACAGCCTGCTGGAAACGGTTATTAGCGATAAGATCGGCACGATAATTGCGGTCGTTCAACTCATTGGAGAATTGCTGACGGGCATCAGTGCCTTTAGGATAAACTCGGAACAGAGTGATAAATCCGGTGTCATCCGAGTCAGCCATTACCATCTCAGTCTGACGTTCAATCAATGAATCCATATAAAGACGCACTTCAAGAATACCGCCAAGCACAGCCTGGAAACCCTCTATTCCAAGATATTTCAACGTAGCCCACCCTGCAAGAGATCCGGCTGCCGTACGTGACACTTCCAGAGTATAGTACATAGGATTATACGGAGTCACCTCCTGAAGATAAGCATACGAGCCTCGACGCATTATATTCTCAAATTCTGCTGCATCTTTATACAGGAAGCAACTGCTGATGTAAGGAGAGAATCCGAATTTATGGAAATCAATGCCCACGGCATCAGCTTCATGAATCCCCTTGATCTCCTTATAATTCTTCTTGATCACATTAAGAGCCTCTGCCGAGAATCCCAATGGATTGGCGTCAAAATCATAATAGCGGAACACTTGCCATGACCATCCGCACACAGCATCGGCATACAACAATGCCTTGCCATAAGGAGCCTTATTAGGATACTTGTCGAGAAGGCGGCGCACTTCTGAAATCGGGTCAAAAACGCTGGCGTCAGTTGTACCCATGGTACATACCACCTCGATAACCGGAATATTCTTTTCTGTCAACTCTTTAAGAGTAGCCTCAAGAGCCACAAGATCCATCTTGTTGCTTTCAGGATCGGTAGGTATGACTATCACGTTGTCCATTCCAAGACCGGTCCAGTCAGTTGCGTTCTGGCGGCAATAATGTGCCTGACCTGACACCAGAACCTTTCCATCAACTCTCACTCCCTTTTCTCGGGAGCCCGGGAACACTCTTGTGATAGCATATTTAAGACCGTAGAGCCAACATCCTGAACCGCCATAAGTGTATACGGCACCTGCCTTGTCTGACTCCCAGCCAAACAGATCGGCGAGCATGCCGCCACTTTCAAGCTCAGCCTTGTGTACATTCCACGCATACTCTCCTTCTATAATATTAGGAGCGAATATCAGTGGCAGCATTGACGCGATGATGCTCGCATTGTTGGGCTGCGGCCACACATTTGACATGGTCAGCGGGCTTGACACATCAGGCATACCGTTAAATAATTGCACACAATCTGAAATCACGCCGTCAAGAGTCGACGCTTTTTGAGGAATCTTGCAATCCTTGACACCGGGATAGGTATAGTCAAGTTTTGAACTGCCCCCAAGGAAAGCCGGTCCATCAGGAGCCGGACGAAGAGAGTCAATCATTTCCACCGCTTTCTTCATCGAATCGGCAAGAGAGTCCTTGCCACCGCTGAAAGGAGCCGGGAATTCACTGTTAAGCTGTTTGCGATAAGTAGCCCACCTGGGAGCATTTCCTAAGATTTCTCCATCATTATTCCAAATCTCGTTTTTATTAATAGCATTTGCCATAGTGCATAATATTTTATGGTTCTATATTCAAAACAAATGCCTGTATAAAAAGTTAACAGTAGTCATAATTTTAACATTATATATAAGTCCACTCTCATTTACAATCAGTGGCGACTATCTTTTATGGATAACCGCCACTGCGTTCTAATAATATTGCTATTGTTACTACATCTTTGGTGTCGCTTCCGATTTTGATGTATTTTTAAATGTGACCGGAATAGTATAATACACATTCACCGGCTTTCCATTCATGCGACCAGGTTCAAAATGCAATGTCTTAACTGCATCTTCAGCCGCTTTATCCATTTCAGGAGTAAGACTGCGTATTATATCGACATCCCCTACCGATCCGGTAGATGTCACGACAAACCTTATTATGACTCTGCCCTGAGCATCGGAATCAGGATATTTCAGATTTTTCATCAAGTCGGCAATCAACGCCTTCTCGCCTCCGGGATATTGCGGCATCTGTTCTACGGCTGTAAACACCTTGCTTCCCAATTCAGCATCGGTTGGTGCCGGTTTTTCCGGTTTTTTCTTCAGACGGAAAGTGAGTGGCAGCACGTAACGCACACTTACCGGTTCTCCCTTCAACGTGCCCGGAATCATATAGTCAATCGCCTTCACCACTCTCACGGCTTCCTGATCAAGCGATGGATGCTTGCCTCGCAAAACCTGCACATCAGTTACCGAGCCGTCGGATTTAACGACAAAACCCACTATGACTCTGCCTTGAATCGAGTCTCTAACTGCTTCTTCGGGATATTTAAGCTCGGAACGGACAAATTCGAGAAGTGCGGCATCACCACCGGGATATTGCGGCATCCTCTCAACGGCTGTGAATATTTTTTCATCAGTCCCGTTGCTCTTGCGTTCATTTTCCTTCGATTCCGGTTTTTCCGGCTCGGAAACCGCAGCACTCTCGTCTTTAGCCGCAGGAGAAACCACGTGCGACGGCATAGCATCTTCAACAGCCTCATCCTTGAATTCATCAACCACATTTATTGATTGTGATTCATCTTGAATCGGCTCAATCGGCTCCTCCACGATTACAGCTTCTTCACTAACCGCTTCATGAGCGGCTTCAGCTTGCTCATTAGCAAAAATTTCTGTAACTTTGGCTTCTGCAATCTCAGTGATTGTTGAAGCCACACTGTCGGCAGATAACATCACGGCTGTCAGCGCGACTGCCGGAAGGGTTGCGGCTGCTATCCAGCGGCGACCCGGTGAGGTTCGTTTTTGTAACATCATTTTAATACGTTTAGATAAGTTAGAATGATCAAGGCTGTTGGCTATGGACGGGAATCTGGAGCCAACCGCCTTTTTTATTAGCAATAATTGATAATCACGCGCATTGAACCCTTGACGAAGCACAGCATCGTCAGTCTCATATTCATGCACGGTGCAAAGCTCATCACGCATGAGCCATGATGCCGGATTATACCATGTCAATACAGCCACTATTTCGGCAAGCAGCAAGTCCACGGAATGAAAGCGTTCCAAGTGAGCCGATTCATGGGCGATGATAGCTTCTCCACCATCTGTCAAATCCTTGCGGGAAATCACTATGCGGTCAGCCCAACTGAATGGAGCCACGTCATCACAATCATGCACAAGGAGTTTCCATCGCGAATCATAGCTTGCAGTATCACAGCGTGAGAATAACCGGAACATCCGTATCAGAATCACCATCTCTCTGATGACAAAAAACACCAGTCCCGCTGCATAGACAGATATTGCGGCAACAATCCATAATGGAAGCTCCGGAAGAGGCACAACCTCACCCGCTGACAGCAATTCAGAATATGCAGAATAAGCCGGCAACTCAAATGTCATATCTGAGACAGGCACTCCGGATGGAGCAAACTCAATATCGGAAACCAACGGAAACAATAGAGCCAACCCATAACATCCAAGTATAATCTTGCGAGTGAACGAGTGAAGAGTGGTCCCGCTAAGACCCAACTTGACCACAAAGTAGAGCGGTATCAGAATACACCCCACCCAAAATGAATATGCCAACAATGCTCCCATGGTGACTAATTTTTATTGTTATTTTTCTCCACCTCGTCAATAAGCCTACGAAGTTCTTCGATAGAAATCTCCTCATCTTTTACAAATGAGGAAACCACTCCAAGATAAGAGTTCTTAAAAAAGCGCGACACTATTGATTTCATTGATTTTAATCCGAGTTCCGACGCGCTTACTACAGCATGGTAACGATAGGTCTTGCCAAACGCTTCATGCCCAAGATAACCTTTCTCTTCAAGTCCACGCACTATAGTGGATATCGTGTTGAAATGAGGCTTCGGATCATCGTAAAACTCCAGAATATCCTTGACAAACAGTTTTCCATGCTGCCAGAAATAATTCATTATCTCCTCTTCTTTTGCTGTCAATTCTTTCATATAGCCATTCTTTTTTAATCCGATACTTTAGCATCGATATATTTTTCAAATATTTGTTTCACTTTGCCTGATCTCCAACCCCTTGTCTTTTCAAGAAGAGTCCTATCAGGGCCGAAAATATACAGGCTCGGAATCGCCGCAACCCCATATTTCAATTCGGCATCACTATTCCACCGCTCGCCGTCGGTTTGTATCAAAGGAATTTTTCCTCCGCCCTGATTCACAGCCGTCTTATAAAACATGGGGTCATCGTCTATCACATACCCCACTATTGCAATTCGATCGCTGCAATCAAGAGTTTCAATCTCCTTTTTCATCTCTATGCATGGACCACATCCCGCACTGGTAAAAAAGAGAGCTATATAATCATTTTTCACATCACTCAGTTTGAAGTAAGAGCCATCGGCTATCGTGCCGGCAATATCGTAATCAGCCAATTTATCACCCACCTCTATACACTTTTTATTGACAAGTTTAGCCATAAGCCTGCCATGCTTTGAATCCCGATATTTCGGTTCAAGACTATTATATAACGCCGTCAAGCGTTCATGCGAAAGCGCGGTTTTATACCAAAATGAGAAAATTTTCAATGCCACAAATGAATTGGGATTATTCTCGATAAACGCGATGTTCAACGAGTCTATCTCCGACTTCAATCTACTCATTTTTTCATAAATTCTACGCTGTTCCTTACCGGTAGTAATGTTCATCGAGTCACGCAATGCACGCTCCTCAATTTCCTTGTCGCCGACAATGCTTCCCCATGTCATCAGTTCATCACTCCATGGCGCCCCCTCTATTTTCAACTTATATCCGCGGAATTGGCTTCTGTCGCCTGTCACTCTCTCGTGATAGCCATTTTGTCCGAGCATATACATTGAGCAGTATCCGGGCGACAACGGCACCGGACCGGCAAGACGAAGGTCAATAGGACAATCTTCGCCGGACACCTTAGGAATATCAATCTCAAACGAAGCCTTGCCTCTGATAAGCATCGCGGTATCACTCAGATTTTTGAAGTCAGTGAGCACAAACTGAGTGCTGTCGGGAAAACCGGTCAACTCCACATCAAGCCGGTAAGGCTCTTTATCAATTGCACTCGCGTTTATCGCCATTAGTCCTGCGGCAATAATACCGATCTGTCTTTTCAAGGCAAATTTAGTCATGGTCATATATTTTATATATTGCAAATATAAACTATAAACTTTAGTTTAAACTAATACTTTTAGTTAATTAACTATAGTTAATAGTTACGACACCAATGGGAATTCTCCCATTGATGCCGTAAAATGCTACATACCAGCAGCTAATTAGAATAATTGGACCAATTGGACCAATTGGTCCAATTGGTCTAATTGGTCTAATCAGGTAACTTGGACTTATTATCCTATTTCGCCTTGGCTCCTTTAGCGCCCTTTACACCACCGCCGAGGCTGAAAATGTTTTGGTCATAACTTACAGTCTTCAAGCCCTGCTCTCTCTTACGCTTGAGGGCAAGCGACACCAGCTTCTCCATCAGCTTATCAAACGGAATGCCGGTAGCTTCCCAAAGATAGAACGACAGTGATCCCGGAATGGTATTTATCTCATTGACATATATCTCATTAGTGTCAGCATCTACTATGACATCCACGCGGCTCACACCGTGACACGATAGAACCCGGAATGTCTCACCGGCAAGGAAACGGATGCGGTCGCTCATCTCCACTGGCAAATCGGCGGGAATACGCTTTTGCGACGCTTGCATACCTTTAGCACTCTTAGTGCCGCCCATATACTTGTCTTCATAAGAAAGGATGGCACCGCTTTTGATGGGCTCTTCACATACCGAGGTCTGATAGTCATCGCAGTCACCGAGCACCGAACAGTTTATCTCCTTCAAGTTATCTACCATGTGCTCAACTATTAAACGAGTGGAATATTTTTCGGCAACTTCCACTTTTTCAATGAGTTCTTCACGATTGGCTACACGGCTGATGCCGACACTCGACCCGAGATTAGCCGGCTTCACAATAACGGGATAACCCAGCTTCTCCTCGATGCGATTTATTATCTCATCACACTTGGCATACCACTCCTTATCAGTGAACCACACATAGTCAACTACCGGAATATCACAGGCTTGCAGAATCATCTTCATGGTGATTTTATCCATTCCGTTGGCGCTGGCAAGCGTGTCGCAACCTGCAAACGGAATGCCTATCGACTCAAGCACACCCTCAAAGATGCCATCCTCCCCATTGCTGCCATGAAGCACTGGAATGACTACATCAAGTTTAGTAACCACTTGGCTACCAAACATTTTCTTCTGCTTGCGATATAAATTATAGTCACCGTAGGATGGTTCCATATACACTTCCTCACATTTTTTGAGGAGTTCAGGTATATTTCGGTAGTTTGCCACATCAAAAAGTGCATCACCGGTGAACCACTTACCTTGCTTAGTAATGTATATCGGGGTTACGTCAAACTTCTCTCTATCAATGGCGTGCATAGCCTGAGATGCAGAAATCACCGATATCTCATGCTCGGTGCTTCGTCCGCCAAAGAATACTCCTATGTTAGTTTTCATTCTATATTTTTATTTTGTAAAAGTCTATTTAAAGGTGTCGGGAAGGTCATTTTCCAACAAAACATAGTCTCCTGACCCTGCCATTTTGGTGAGGAGGGTGTAGGCATCCGTGAAGGTGGCTACGGCATGTATGCGGGTTGGCTCCATATTTCCTGCAAGGAGGCCGTCCATGATCGCGTCATGGTTATATTGTCCCACGATGATAGCCTCATCCACCGACCCGGCTATCTTTTCACCGAGGCGTTTGTTATACTCATACTGTTTTTCACCCAACTCAATCATTCCGGGAGTGATGACAAATTTTTTACCTCCGGTCATCGAGGCAAGCACGTCGAGCGCCATTCTCGAGCCATCAGGATTGGAGTTGAAAGCATCATCGATTATGGTATAGGAACCTGGGATGCGTTTCAGGCTCAGACGATGCTCCACCTGCTCAATGCGGCTCACGGCATATTTTATTTTTTCAATATTCATACCAAGATAGATCGCTACAGCAATCGCCGGTATGAGGTTGGAGATATTGAACTCACCTATGAGCCGAGTGTGGAAGTCATATTCGCCAGCGGGTGTCGAAAGCGTGAAGTCAGTACCGTCTGCCGAAAACACCATCGACTTGACAAAGTATTCCCCGCCGTTTCCTTGAGCTATAGAATAACGGTGGCACTCCACATTATCAACGCCACGATTTGCCACAAAGGGGAAATCATTGTTGACGAAGGCTACTCCATCGGAAGGCAGCGAATCGATCAGCTCAAATTTAGTGCGTTGCACATTCTCGATACTCTTGAACGATTCAAGATGCTGCTCACCCACGGCAGTGACGATTCCTATTGACGGATGAACCAGATCGCATATCTCTTTTATGTCGCCCACGTTCTTCGCGCCCATCTCACAGATAAAAATCTCCGTATAGGGCTGCATCATCTCACGCACCGTGCGTATCACACCCATCGTTGTATTATAACTTCCGGGGGTCATCAGCACATTGAACTGCTCGCAAAGGATGCGGTTGAGATAGTGCTTTGTGCTTGTTTTGCCATAACTGCCTGTGATGCCTATGACCTTCAACCCCTGCACGCCATTCAATATGCGTGCGGCGTCATCATAATATCCTTTGTTGATGTGCTTCTCCACAGGCTGCAACAGAGCCACCGCCGCCATTATCACCACGTGGGAGGCCGCATATAGTCCCGTCGCACACACGGCAACCAAAAACGCGATTCGTTTAAGAGAGGCATCGCCATAGAAAATCGCCACAAGAGCGATAATCAATGCCGACAACACACACATCACTGAAAATATGCGCTTGGCACGTGCAGTCCACACGAGCGGTTTCTTGTATCGGGCACTCAGCAGACGGGTGCCGCAGAAACAGTCAAACGCGATGATCACCACCATTCCGAGCAGTTCCGATGCGAAAGCGACCAAAGAGAAAAGAAACGCCCCCATTCCGCAAAGGCGTATGATGGAAGTCGTGTCGCCGCTTGTAGAGAGCCACTTCATGTACCGCTCACGGCGATAGGAGTTCTGCTGCATCATCATAAGATCGCGCTTGTATTCAAGCAGCATATTGCCAAGCGCGAATAATGCTATTATTATAAATAAAACAGCCATGTGTTGTAAAGGTCAGGAATTAAGAAAACTGCGAAGCACAGCAGCAAACTGCATTGGATTATCAAGAAAGCTGTAATGTCCGCAACCGGGAAACGCCACAAGACCCGCTCCGGGGATATGGGCTTCCATGTAACGGGCATCACTTATAGGTGTAGCCGTATCATTCTCTCCCCAAATAAGAAGCGTAGAAGCTGTTATCGATGGAATCACCGACTTCAAGTCTTCATTCACCACCTTGCTTAGAATAGCCCTCATGCGGGGAGTCGCATTGGCATAATCGCTCGATCCAGCCTTGGCGCGCATAGCGTCGAGCCGAGCCTCAGCTTCCTTCTTGCCGAGGGTGAGATAGAGCCATCGCTTCATCAACTTGAAAGAGTACACCTTAAGATAGTATTTCGCCGATCTTTTAGGCTTTATGCCGGCAGCATCGACAAGAATGAGCTTGTCGACATCATGATGGCGTGAGCTATAGAGAATTCCCACCCTGCCTCCGAAAGAGTGACCGAGCAACGATGGATGCTCCAGCTGCTCGGCTTTCACAATCTCCTCCAGAACCTGAGTATACTCCTCCACACCCCACACCTCAGGAGGTTCGGGCGATTTGCCATGACCGGGAAAATCGATATTAATCACCCTGCGGGATTCAAGAGCCACCTTTTCAATACTTGCCAGAGTGGTGGTGTCACACCCCCAGCCGTGCATAAGCACGATTGGTTTTCCTTCGCCATTGTCGGTATAGTGTACCTTGGCGCCGTTCACGGTTATGCTCTTGTCCATATATTTTTCAGAAATGATTATCGACGGCGCATATTGCGCATCATCTTCATGGGGTTAGCCTTCATGTTCATAGCCGACTTCATGATCTTGCGCATATCCTCGAAATTCTTCAGGATGCGGTTCACCTCCTGAAGCGAGGTTCCTGAACCGGCGGCAATACGGCGACGACGGCTTGCATCGATGATATCGGGGTGAGTGCGCTCCTTTTCGGTCATTGAGCGTATCACCGCCTCGATGCTCTTGAATGCGTCATCGTCAATGTCGACATCCTTTATAGCCTTACCCACACCGGGAATCATCGCAGCGATATCCTTGATGTTTCCAAGTTTCTTAATCTGCTGTATCTGATTATAGAAGTCGTTGAAGTTGAATTGGTTCTTGGAGAATTTACGTTCAAGCTCGGCAGCCTGCTTCATGTCAAACTGCTGCTGCGCCTTCTCCACGAGGGTCACGATGTCACCCATTCCGAGGATACGGTCAGCCATACGCGACGGGTGGAAATAGTCGAGCGCGTCAAGCTTTTCACCGGTACCCACAAACTTGATGGGCTTCGTCACCACGGTGCGGATAGATAGAGCGGCACCACCACGGGTGTCACCGTCGAGCTTGGTGAGGACAACGCCGTCAAAGTCAAGGCGGTCATTGAACTCCTTTGCCGTGTTCACAGCATCCTGACCGGTCATTGAATCGACCACGAAGAGAGTTTCCTGTGGTTTTACAGCCTTCTTGATAGCCTCGATCTCTTTCATCATCGCCTCATCGACAGCAAGACGACCGGCGGTGTCGACGATCACGAGGTCAAAATGGTTAGCCTTGGCATAACGGATGGCATTTTCCGCAATCTGCACAGGATTGTTGTTGCCCTCCTCGGTATATACAGGCACCTCAATCTGCTCTCCAAGCACTTTCAACTGCTCGATAGCGGCAGGACGGTACACGTCGCCTGCAACAAGAAGAGGACGACGCCCCTTTTCACTCTTGAGCTTTTTAGCAAGCTTACCTGACATTGTAGTCTTACCGGAACCTTGCAGACCCGACATCAATATCACGGTAGGATTTCCGCTCAGGTTAATCTGCGCGGTCTCGCCGCCCATCAATGTGGTAAGCTCATCGTGAACTATCTTAATCATAAGTTCACTCGGCTTAATGGCATTGATCACGTTCTGTCCAAGGGCTTTGGCTTTAACCGTGTCAGTGAATTGTTTTGCGACTTTATAGTTAACGTCGGCATCAAGAAGAGCGCGACGAACATCTTTCAATGTTTCGGCAACATTAATTTCAGTGATACGGCCTTCGCCTTTCAACATCTTGAAACTACGTTCAAGTCTTTCGCTAAGATTTTCAAACATATATGATTGAGATATTCGTTTCGTTAATTATTTTAATTGACCAGTCGATTGGTAGCTGTGTCAGGGAAAATCACCGCCGGCTTAAAGGTCTTCGCTTCCTCAAACGGCATTGTGGCATAGCTCATGATGATCACCACATCGCCCGGCTGCACCTTACGTGCCGCCGCCCCGTTGAGGCATATCATGCCTGATCCTCGTTCACCCGGGATTGTGTAGGTGTCAAACCGCTCTCCATTATTGTTGTTGACGATATACACTCTCTCTCCGGCTATGATATTAGCCGCGTCCATCAAGTCCTCATCAATGGTTATACTGCCGATATAAGCAAGATTGCTTTCGGTAACCGTAACACGGTGAATCTTTGATTTCACCACTTCAACCTGCATCATTTCGTAGTATATTTAATGTTATCAATGAGTCTTACATCGCCTACGTTCACGGTTACACAGCCCACGGCATAGTCAGTCTCCGACCAATCGGAAATAGGCTGCATATCATATCCGTTCACAATCTCGTAATACTCCACTTCCATTCCGGGATAAGCGTTTATGTCATCAACCACGCGGGTTTTAACGGTCTCTACCGATGCTTCTGGAGCCCAGCCTACGCTTTCGGCAAGCACCTTATGAATCTTGGGAGCGATGGCACGCTGTTCCGGATTGAGACGCACATTGCGGGAGCTGAGGGCAAGCCCGTCATCCTCACGCTTTATGGGGCATGGAACGATTTCAAGGTCAAAACCTTCAAGCTCGACCATGCGGCGGATGACGGCGATCTGCTGGAAGTCCTTTTCTCCAAAGTATGCGCGTGTCGGCTCCACCATAGCGAAAAGCTTGCTCACCACCTGAGCCACACCGTTGAAATGTCCCGGACGCATCTTTCCCTCCATGACATCGGCTACAGGACCGAGATCAAACACACGTGTGTCTGGCTGCGGATACATCTCCTCTACCGTGGGGATGAATGCGTAGTCCACGCCTGCGGCTTCGAGTTTGGCACAATCGGCTTCCTCGGTGCGGGGATATGTGCGCAAATCTTCAGGGTTATTAAATTGTGTAGGATTTACAAATACACTTACAACGACTACATCGTTTTCTGAGCGGGCACGGTCAATCAGCGACACGTGTCCGGCATGAAGAGCGCCCATCGTGGGAACGAGCCCCACGCTTTTTCCGGCAGCCTTCGCAGCGGAAAGCGCGCTCTTAAGTTCATCGACTTTACGTATAATTTCCATTGTTTATATGAGCAAATTTTGCTTTCAACACGCAAAATTAAGCATTTAATGACAATGTAAAAAGCAAAATTAAGAAAATTACGTTCTACATCTTGTCACGTTCATTGTTTTGAGCTAACTTTACATTATAATTATGGAACAGGAATACGCATCTACCCTACTCGAAACCGCTGTAAACGAGCTTTCGCGACTGCCGGGAATAGGCAGAAAAACCGCATTGCGCCTTGCGCTCCACATTCTGCGTCAGGATGAGAAGATGGGACAGTCGCTCGGCGAGGCTATCATAAACCTTCGCAAAGGCATACGCTACTGCACCGTGTGCCACAATATATCGGAGACCGATGTGTGCCCTATATGCTCCAATCCCTCACGCGACACATCGACCGTGTGTGTGGTTGAAAGCGTAAAGGACGTGATGCTCTTTGAAAACACCGGTCAATACACCGGCATTTATCATGTGCTCGGAGGATTGATTTCACCAATGGATGGTATCGGACCGTCGGACCTTGAGATTGCCTCGCTCGTGGAACGCGTAAAGTCAGGCACGGTAAATGAAGTGATTCTCGCGCTGAGCGCCACCATGGAGGGTGAGACCACCAATTTCTATATATACCGCCAGCTTGGCGCCACTCCGGTCAAAATCACTCAACTTGCCCGAGGAGTATCGGTGGGCAACGAGATCGAGTATACCGATGAAATCACACTGGGACGCTCACTTCTGAACCGCACCCTGTTCAGCGACTCATTTAACCGTAATTCACGATGAACACGCCACACTACCTTCATGACGGAGCAATCATGCTCCGCTGTCCCGAACCATACGATCTTGACATCATCTACAGCTGGGAAAATGACACTGAGCTATGGACCGAAGGGAGCGCCAACGCTCCATTTACCCGAAAAATCATCGAGGAGTATATCGACAGCTATAACCCTGACATATACTCAGCGCGACAATTACGGCTTATGATAGTGAAGATCGACACTATGGAGACCATAGGGGCAGCTGATCTTTATGAGTTTGATCCACACAACCGCCGTGCCGGAGTTGGCATCATCATTGACCGCCGTTTTCAGCGCATGGGCTATGGAGCAAGAGCCCTCACACTGCTTTCCGAATACAGCCGGGATATGCTGGGCATGCATCAGCTCCATGCCACCATCGCCGTAGACAACGAGGCAAGTTTGAGACTCTTTCAAAAATCGGAATTCAAGATTTGCGGCAGATACCGCTCCTGGGTGAGAAGAGGAGCACACTACGTCGATGTTTTCGCGCTCCAACGATTGTTCACTTAATTAATTCCACCGCGGATTCTGCGGATGATACATCCATCCGCGATAGTCGGCGCCCATCCTACGCACCAAACCGTGCCAATAACCATGGGAAGGACCTGACAGGAGTTCCGGAGCGGATGCTATCTGAGCTACCGCCCACACATTGTCGGCTATTTCCGAATCGAGTTGTCCGGCATCCCAGCCGCTGTAACCCAGGAAGAACCTGATGTTTCCGTCAAGCGGATACCCCGAGTTCACGTAATCAATCATCGCGGAAAAGTCACCTCCTATATATAAGCCGTCGCATATCTTAGTCGCGCCGGGGAATATTTCTTCGCCCAGCGAGTGTATGCAATAGAGCCTGTCGACCGAAACCGGTCCACCGCAATAGACTCTCACCGGTTCATTGCGTGTGACGCCATCAATAAGATCTGACAAAAAATAGTCAGTGGGCTTGTTAAGCACCACACCCATCGACGTCACACCTTTACCACCGTACTCAATGAGGCAGATAACGCTGTGATTAAAATAGCTTTCTCTCAAAAACGGCTCAGAGACAAGCAATGAACCCGCTTTCACATCACCCCGGGGCACCCGGATGTTGAATAAAAAGTCATCAATCTTGTTCATAAGGCATTAATTATGGTGTTTCCGTTATAAATTTACGGAAACATATTGGATAAACAAATATTTTCAATATTAAATTATCCTATTTTAACCATAATTGTCTCATGCAAGGCAACACGCTAAGCGTCATGATAAATCATATTCCCATAAGATCGCGGAATATGTCCATCGCCGTAAGAATCTCCTCATCGGCGGGATAGCGGTCTATCTCTATCTTCCCGGGCGCTGACAGAAGAGTGAAATTAATTCTGCCGCCTGAATTCTTTTTATCGTGACGCATATATTCAAGGAGCTTCGGGTAATCACGGCATTCTATGGCAGGAGCGCCATAATTGTCTCTCACAAATGCTGCCACGCGGTGAAGTATCGCCGACGGGAACTCCAATATCATGTGGCTGAGCACAAGCTCCACCACACAACCCCAAGCTACGGCATATCCGTGAGGTATGGGATTTTTCCGCTCCAACGCGAGGCTCTCCAATGCGTGTCCCACAGTGTGTCCAAGATTCAATGCTTTTCTTATACCTTTTTCAAAAGGATCCTGTTCGACCACACGGCGTTTCACATTGACCGATTCCTCGAGAAGCGACAACAGGCGCGTCACATCAAGCTCATTCAACTTATAATCGAGCAGCCTGTCCAAAGCCGAGTTCCCTTCAAGAAGTCCATGCTTTATCATTTCGGCATATCCCGATTTCACTTCATCAAGCGGCAGGGTATCAAAAAACCGGGTGGATATCACCACAGCATCGGCTTCCTTAAACACCCCTACCTCATTCTTAAAGCCATTGAAATTAATTCCGGTCTTTCCACCTACGGCAGCGTCAACCGCCGACAGCAACGTGGTGGGAAGATTGATGAACCGCACCCCTCTTTTGAAGGTGGCGGCAGCAAATCCGCCCATGTCGGTTATAACGCCTCCTCCTATATTGATAATCACAGAATGACGATCGGCGCCTCCGTTCTGCAAACCTTCCCATATCATCGAAAGGGATCGAATGTTTTTATTCTCATCGCCCGGAGGGGTTGATATGACTCGGGCTGATGCCACACGCGGCGACGCGGAAGCAATCAGCGGAAGCACGCAGGTCTTCGTATTATCATCGCAGATGACATATACTTTATCGCCGAATTCCGCTAAAATCCGTTCGAGCTCCTCACCCACACTGTTGGTGAATATTATATCCTGATGTTTCATTGGTTATTACACTTGAATGATTCAATTAATGCCGGAAGATTTTCGCTCATCTCTTCCATTGATGAGTAAATTAGGTCGGCGCCCACATCCTTCAATACATTTTCGGGAATAGGACCGGTGACAACCCCTATCGTGAATGCTCCCGACGCCGCTCCTGCCTTAACTCCTATCGGGGCATTGTCAATAGCGATTGACTCCACGGGAGCTACCTTGACCTTTTCCATTGCGAGCAGAAAAGGCTCAGGATGGGGTTTCCCATGCTTCACGTCTCTCGATGTCACACGCCTGTCAACAGGGAACGCATCAGGAAAATCAGTGTCAAGTCTGTTGAGCAGAGTATTCTGCCCCGATCCGGTTACGAGCACCGTTTCCAACCCCGCATCGCGCAATCCCTTTATCATCTCCGGGGCACCGGGCATCACATGGACTGAAGGGAGCTGAGCGAAAAGCTCGGTTTTATGATGATACAGGTCAGCCGCTTGTTCAGGAGTGGCATCATGCCCGTAAGCACGGTTAAACAGCATGTTTATCGTAGAAACTCCGGTGCGTCCCTCATATAGAAAAAACTCATCGACAGAGCACTCTATCCCTATTCCGGTCATAAGGTCATGCCATGCTTTGGCATGGTTGGGCATGGAATCATAGAGAGTGCCATCCATGTCGACAAGCGCCGCCTTCGGAGCGAAGCGTTTAAGCCCGTGCTTGGACATATAGTTCAAAACTGCATTCTTTTCCTTTGTCATTGCGATATATTTTGTTTCAGAGAATCGGGAACTTCAATAAGCCCCTCTTTTATGAACAGAAGCGAGTCGGCACGCGAAATGGTGTCGGAAGCCGAATCGAAATCGACCACCGCCGGCTTAGCCTTAACCTTCAACGCTCCAAGACGAGCGCGACGTGTGCCGCTGCGGAATACATTATCAATCTCTTTAAGCAGATTCACCCTTGCAGTGTCGACTATTGCGATTGTCTCGCCCGACTTGCCGGGTTTATATTTGGCACCCCCGAGCCTCACCTTCATCTTATCGGCATTGCCCGACAGATTTATTCCAAACTTGAACGGCACTGGCGATTTCAGCACCGATATGTGATACTTGAAATTAAGAGCCAGATCATTGGAGCCCATCACAGCCAGACGATAGCGGTCGAAGTCAAACACAAAGGGGAACAGCTCCACCCGTGAATCATCGATAAGCATCTCCACCTCCATGTGGGGCACCACATTCTGCTTTTTATTTTTAAACATGAGCCACTTGGAGACAGTGCGGAAAGTCTCGGCATCAAGCAATACAAGGCTGTCGCCTGTCAATTTCAATGCAGCGTCAAGCGACGGAATGACGATGTTCATGGTCGAATCAACATCAGTGGTGGCTGCTATATCGGCATTGATTTTGCCTTGGAACGAGCTCAACAGAGGCATCATCGAATCAACCGCCGGCATCATGCCTATAAATTGCTTCACGTCGATATTATCAAGCAGAAGCCCGAATCCGAACCTTATATTCTTCTTATCGGGCGCCGAATAGAGCGCCGTCATTCGCGCGCCTCCTATCTTGGACTCAGCCGACAGATTGCGGAGATTGATCGAGCCGTTGCCCACGAGCAACTCCCCGTTGAAACCATGCATGAGCATATCGGAGTAAATTATATTGCGGGCGTCGACCGAAATTTCAGCATTAAGATTTACAGGCACAAGAAGCGCCGCAGTCTCATTATGGGCAACCGCCACATTGGCAAGCGAGTCAAGCTGATCAGTGTCTTCAACCTTAGCCATGGTGACCGACCCGTCGTTGACCCGCTCGGCAAACGCCGCGCCTTTATAGGATGCCTGCACAAGCTCGTTGACATTGAGCGAATCAGATGAAAGATGAAGTTCAGCCCTGATGGGGAATCTCATGGTCAATGCCCTGCGCAGATTCTTTATCGAGCCGTTGATCAAGAAATCGGAACCTCCCACCTTATATAGCACATCCTTGAACACGACACTATCAGTGGAAAACGTGACATTGAAGTTGGAAAGACGGTTTCTCAACGGGAAATAGGGGGTGAACATGGCGCCATGCTCAGCCTTTACGCTGCCGGAGAGATTCCATTTCATGAGCATACGCTTAGTGGCGTTGTCAAGCCCGAAATCCATCATTTCCGACGAAGATGTCCTTGACGCTCCACGGAAACTCTTCTTGTAGATTGCCACCAATGAATCCTGCGACAATCCCGGATGAGCCTGAGCTATCGAGTCGTAACGCTGCTTAAGCCTTGCCTCCAGCCTGCCCACAGGCCGGAGATGAGCCGTCACATCAAAACTGCCGTTGTTAAGCAGGAGCCTGTTCAATTTATCGGCATAGAACGCACGTTTCATTCCGGCTTGAAAGCGGAAGAGAGGCGCGTGGGCATCCTGATTGAAACGCTTCAATGTAGCGAAAGCGTAAATGTCGCGCAGACGCATTATGGTGGTGTCGTCATCATTATAAGCAAGCTCCTTGGCATATATGGTGGCGCCGAGCGGGATCACGGTCATAGTGTCTTTAGGAAGAGCCTTGTTGGAACATCCCACTCCGGCACGCAATTCTTTTGCAGCCACCGACAGTCCCGCGGCGCTGAATGAAATGGTGTCGATCTTGAGCGATGCCGTAAGAAGCGAATCGACACGGCTCGCGTCGGACACGAACTTATTATTGGTGCCTAAATCCACAACAGTGCTGCGAGTGAAAAGCTCGACATCCCAATCAGGCACCGAGACATCCATATCCTCCAGCCGCAGACTTCCGTCAAGGAATATTTTATGGAATCCTTTCAGCGACAAATCACTCTGATGGAATCGGGTTGAGGCATCCATGCTCACGGTGCCCTTCAGAGTGCCTGAGATGCTGCTCTTCACGCTTTCGGGAAGCCCGGCAAGGCGAGCAATAGCCTTGACACGTCCCGCCACAAACGGATTGTCGGCAACAGAAGTGACCGATCCATCGAAATCCACTCTCACCCCGTCAATCTCAGCTCTTAATTTCTTGACAGTGAATTGCGATTTATTAATGTCGCTGCCGTCAATCATGGCATCGGCATCCAGTTCAAGCGCGGTAATACGATATTTATCAATCGTCAGCGAGCACTCAGGAATAGTCACCGCCACATCCATCACCGGAAGCAACGTGTCGGCAAGGCTGTAAGGCTGCAGCAGTTTAGCCCTGGCGGCTACTTTCATGTCGGATTCAATTACGGGAAGCGACTCCTTCATTTTCTCAGGCACCATGCCTAACGCTTCCACCGGAGAAAATTGCTCGATATCGACAGTGAGTTGCTTTATGCAAGGCGGATCATTGAAATCCATCGCAGCGGCTATTACCGACATTACGGGACCTATATTCACCCTGAAATCGGTCAACGCCAGAGCCAACGGGTCATCACTGCTCCACTCTACCGATCCGCCGAGTCCCACATTTATGGAGTCAACCGAAATGTCGGGCGGCAGCAACGCGTCAAGCGAACTGTCGAGAGCCAGCCTGTAGCCGGGCTCACCTTCAGTGATAAGGTCAGATTCCATAAGAGATATTTTCACATCCACCGAATCAGCGACCGACACGTAGCGGATGGGAAAACCTCCGGCTATACGGAATTTATTCAATGAGATATCGGGGAGTGACACCTGAGCCGAGTCAACCTCCTGCGTTTCGCTCTTGGCAAATATATCGTAATTGCATATATCATCGTTGTAGGAGACAACATTTACCGCAGCCCCTCCGAGATTTATGTCATAGAGCATAATCTTCCCCACGAGCAGTGCCGGAATATTGACCCCCGCAGAGAAATTGTCTATTTTAACTAATGTGTCGCTCCCTGCCGGAATATTAGCCAATTCCTGTTGCGACAGTCCGTCAAACGCGCCGCTGACCACTGAAAGCGAATCGAGATCGAGATTCAGCCGGGGAAATGTGGACCATACCGACAGTTCAGCTTTCCCAAGCGAAAACCGGGCATCGCCAATATTGTCATTGACCGCTTTCTCCACTATGGGAGTGAGCCGCTGCGGAGTGAGGATCCACGCAATTCCGCAGAACAGCAGAACCACAAGCGCCACCATCACGCCGACAATCCACACCGCTATCAACGCAATACGCTTCAACGGGCTGCGTTTTTTCTTAACGGCAGGGGTGCGGGTGGATTTATCCTTATGCTGAGTGTCCTTTTCCATCCATTAAATCATTTACGGGCAGTAATATGGAAACAACCCTGTTTACGTTCAAACTTGACGTAACACTTGTTTTCATCACGCACCGATTTCAATATTTCGCCAAGAAGATTCTTCAAGTCCTCCTGTGTACGCTCCACAGTGACCGTATCACTGAAAAAACGGATATAACTTATGTCGAAAGTGGTGCCGTAGCGATGCGCCGAATTGGCGGTAGCGTTGATGTTGCGTCGGCGCAGCTTGCTCACCGCGCCCTCAGTGCGCAACACACTTGTCACTTTCAATTTATATGCTCCCCCTCCTCTTGCCTGAAGAGAATCATTGAACCGACGGCCTATCTCAGTGAGCAACGAAGCCGCCTCCGGCACAAGATAAGGCACGGAATGAGTGAGCTCCTCCACATAATATTCATCGCAGCTCTCAACCTTGACAAGCGGACGATTCACATTCCACGCGTCTTTCGGACCGTTGACGGGCTTAATGCCTAATGCCTCGGCAGCCGGCAACTGCACGCTGTTTATGTCATTGAACACCGCACCAAGGCTTCCGCCTATGTGATTTATCTTAAGACGCACATAAGCCGGAGCGGAAACCGAATCACCGGCAACTTTCACCGAGTCGGAATCATTGTCAGAATTATCTCCGGAAGAGGAACAGCCGGGCAACAAAGGCAACATAAGCATGGCGGCGGCAAGACCGACCGCAGGGATATAACGCTTCATTCTATGATAAAAATCTTTCTATTATAAATAAAGAGAGTGTAAAATTAGTCATTAATTTGGTTATTGACAAGAAACAGGCGACAATACTTTCACAAGCACTCCCGCCTTTCCATTCATGAGAAATCTATCTACTAATTGAATGATGGATTCTATGAGCGGCATCAGAATTGCTTCTGACACCAAACTAAATAATCAGTATTTACTTTTCACAGCGCAATTATAATCATTTTTGATAACATTTAAATAATAAAATTGCATTTATTTTTCGCAAAAATGTTTTATAACATAATTTTTGTCGGTTTTCGAGATGAAAAATCCCATTTTCCATGGGTCAACGACCAAATTTATCAGATATTTCCTTAGCCACCCTGCCCTGATACATCATGTCGCATGGATGGAGATAATTTGTCGAAATATTACAGAAATTTTTCCTTAATACTTGTAACCATGCATTATTTATCGTAAATTTGCAGAGCAATAGCCGAAAAGACAACAAACTTTATTAATATTAATTTCAAATTTCAACACAACTATGTGGTTAACAAGCTCATCTATAGGGCGTAAATTGGTGATGGCGCTTACCGGCATCTGCCTCGTCCTATTTGTAACTTTTCACTGCTTGATGAACGCAATAGCTATCGTGTATCCGTCGGCTTACAACGTGATATGCGAATTCCTGGGCGCCAACTGGTATGCTCTGGTAGCTTCGCTCGGATTAGCGGTACTGTTCATCCTACACATCTGTTATGCACTGTGGCTCACCGTGCAGAACCGTAAGGCACGCGGAAACGACCGTTATGACGTTTCCAAGAAACCCGCCGGCGTAGAATGGTCATCACAGAATATGCTCGTTCTGGGTATCGTGGTCCTTGCCTTTCTTGTGGTACACATGATCCAGTTCTGGGCAAAGATGCAACTTCAGGAAATCAGAGGCGTTGAGGGAGCCATTCCTCCGTCAATGGGTACCCTGTTCATCCAGGAAGCATTTTCTCAGGTGTGGACTCCTATTGTTTACATCATCGGCTTCATCGCATTGTGGTTCCACATGAATCATGGCTTCTGGTCAATGTTCCAATCAATCGGCTGGAACAACAACACATGGTTGCCCCGCATGAAGAGCATCGCTTGCTGGTGGACTTCAATCGTAGTGGCTCTATTCATCGCTCAGGCTGTTGTATTCACCGTAAATGCCCACAATGATTTCTATAAGACTGACGCCAATCTTCGCGAACAGTATAAGAATGTGATGGGCGACATGGTAGGCATACCTGTAGACCGTTACAAATATGACAATTTCTCATCGGCTCTGCGCAACCAGGAACAGCAGCTCAAAGCAATCCTTGAGAACCCCTCTCAAATGATGCAGATGGGATTCACTCCTGAAATGGTTCAATCTGAACTTGACAACATTGAACCGGCTATGAAGTTCCTCAACTATCTTGAGGGAAACAACGCAGCAGCAGCCGCAGCACCCATGGTAGAACCTGAAAATTAATTAGCGATATGGAAACTACAAAAGAAAACGTAAAAGTGATGAATCCGGCTGATTCAAAAATCCCGGAAGGTCCTATCGCTGAGAAATGGACCAACTACAAGGCTCATCAAA
>CAJUTE010000013.1 GCA_910589555.1 uncultured Muribaculum sp. | reverse complement strand
AGTGAGGGGATTTATTTAGCAGCTGAACATTCGCACTTCGGATTTTAATTTACAATTTATATTGGGGCATTGGCCAGCATATTCCCCATTTACGTAGAATTCTACAGTTTCTGGTAATACTCACGTAAAATCCGAAAATCCTGAATAGCACGACTAAAAGTTGAAGGATACTGCAATTCGATGACCTTTATTCTCAGTATCGCATCCGCCATGGCATACCATTTACCGATGAGATCAAGGGACACAAACCATTGAATCGTGCCAAATGCGAGAGCGTAATGGCTAAGATGACGCCATAGTGTCGCGATTATTCACGTATTTTTATTAACTTTGTCGCGATAAGCTAGTCCAATATGAAAACAGAAATAGAATAACTTACTTCTAATAGGTCAAGTCTCCCAGTATGAAAATAACAAAAGAAGAATATGAAGCAGCTCTCAAACGAATTGATGAACTGCTGCCGCTGGTGACAGATTACACTCCCGATAGCGACCCCAACCTAATTGAATTGTTGAAGGTCTCAAATATCGTTGAGGAGTACGAAGACGTGCATTATCCTATCCCGGAGATACAACAATCAGATGATTAACAGCGTTAAAGATAGCAAATCAGTTGGCTGTCTGCCAGAATTTTATTAACTTCCCATTAGGTCAACGACCGCGTGTCCGGCATAGGTGCCGCGCATGTTTTCAAGTCCGCAGACCGACCGCATAAACACCCCGACAGGGCCACTTGTACGGCTCTTGTACGGTTTAGATCTGTGCCACATTGTAAGTCAATCTACATCGGTAAATGACAAGCAGTTAGAGATAGGTAAAAATATTTAACGTTAATTCTTATATCGAACTCACGCTAATTATGTATAACAACAATAAACATTGCCCCGAAACTTTCAAAAGATGTAATTTGGGGTGCAGCAGGAATCGTGCTGCTGATTGTGGCAATGGCGTTCATTCGCCCTTGGTACAACGTGTGGTCGCAGGAAATGGAAGGTAAAGCCGAGTTTGCAAAGGCGGAGCAGAACCGTAAAATCAAGATTGAGGAGGCCAAAGCCAATCTCGAAGCAGAGAAACTCAATGCTCAGGCAGAGATTGAGCGAGTCAAAGGTGCAGCCGAAGCCATCCGCATTGAGAATGGTTCTATTACACCGACTTACATCCAATATCTATGGGTGCGTCAGCAGGGAGACCTCAACAATAAGACCGTTATCTACGTTCCGACTGAGACAAATCTCCCCATCCTTGAATCAACAAGAGGTATACAAATTCCGCAAGAAAACAACTAATATCTATGACAACTGAAATAGTTATTACCATTATTTGCACCGTGTTGACTGCGATATGTAGTTATGTAATTTGCAGAAAGAAATGTGCTAATAATATTGAAGCTCAATTTGGTGAATTTACTTCAGTGTATCCTCCCAAAGTGTGCTATGTTTTACCCTGTATCATTATGGTACTTGAATTGACTGCATCAATATTTATATTTGAATTTAATCAAGATGTAAATATTTGGATATGCTTAACCATATTCATTCTCTTATTCACTGCCATTCTTAGTTGCTGGTATGTCAGCATCATACAATCGGGAAACTCTTTTTATGCTTTTAATTCGTGGAATGGTATAAATTATAAATTGTTGGGGCAAGATAATGTCAGATATAGAGAGTGCTCTTGGTTGTTTAGAGCAAATCAGCCGATTTTATATAGATGATAAATTTTTCGGTTTTTTGCCAACACCAGATTATATAATTAAACAGTCTGATTTTAATGACTTTTTGATTAATTCAAAGTTAACATCAAAATAATCAATAATATGTCACAAAAGAATCATTACACAGGCTTGACCGATGCGGAAGTGTTGGAGAGTCGAAAAAAAACGGAGTCAACATACTCACTCCGGCGAAAAAAGAACCATGGTGGAAACGCTTTTTTGAAAAGTTCGGCGCCCCGCTCATTATCATTCTTATGATTGCCGGTGTCCTCTCAAACGGAATCTCTCGTTATTCTCGGTGGTCAGATATTGATAGTTTCTTGCGGAGGTGAATTCTTCAATGTGGTGCCTTTGAAGCTCATCGACTGGGTAATCATCATTGCCTCCACATCACTCGTTCTGTGGATTGGTGAATTCCTCCGTCTTTTCAAGAAGTAATTGAAAAACACATAACAATCAGATGAAGTGTCGGTCATTTTTGCCGACACTTCATCTTTAAAAACCTCCAACTTGATGATTCTATTATGGAGGATTTTTTACGGCATAATGGAATCGGAACTTCTTTATGTAGAGAAATTTGAATCAGCAGAAGCATTTACAAGCTTCGGAATAATATATAGATTATATTATAACAATAAAAGAATAAAATCCCGGTTAAAAGGAAAGAGTCCGGTGCAATACCGAACCCTTTCTATGACTGGATAATGTTTAACCCGTTCAACTTCTTGAGTCACTTAAAATTTTTGACACAGCCTCACATTCCGTTTTTAAGAATCGGTTATTCCGTTTCTTCGTCTTTCGATTCGTTCTTGCTCTTTTCTTTTCGGTATTGAGCCGGAGATATTCCAAAGAATTTATTAAAGTGACTGTAGTATGTCGCTCTGCGCACATAGCCGCAACTCTCCGCTATTGCGTCAATGGTCCATTCCGGATGCTCTTTAATCATCTTTACGGAATATTCCACACGCAGTTTATTTACATACTCATTTGGCGATAAGCTTGTAAATTGACCTATCAGTTGCGAGACTTTCGCCCGGCTTAATCCTGTCGCTTCGGCTATGCCATCTCGATTGAATTCAGAAGATTTGAAAAGAGCTTCACTTATTATCGTTGACTGCATATCAGCAAAAAGGGTGTAGTCTTCGTGGGTTTCAGGAGTTGCATCAGCATTAAGTGGCTGTTGTGCGATAAGCTCGTCAATGCGTTTTGCCGCTATACGCTGCTGCTTTAGAGAGATGCGGTAAGCTCTCCACACCAGTATTAGGATAATGAGGATGAGAATCGCGATGCCGCATGAAGCAATCAGTAATATATGCTTACGTTGAGACTTGGCTTTTTCGTTAACAAGAGCAATCTCTTTCTCGTTAAGAGCAAATACTGATGCCAATTCCTGTGCACGGGTGGTCTTTTCTCTCATGTATAGAGAATCTTGAATTGCCGCAGCACGCTGAATTAATCCGTAGCCCCCGCGGTAGTTCCCAAGACCTGCCTGTGCTCGTCCGTCTGAAATCAGCAGACTGTGATAATCGCCGTTGATAGTATCGGTTCCTTCAAACATGGGGTAGAGGGGAGCCGTGAATTCAAGCACCTTTTTCCATTGCCCTGAATCAAGAAGATAGTCCATTATGTAGACTCTGCCTATCGGATTGTGGGCATAATCGGTAGCCATGAAAGCGTTATACGCCTCGCGTGCTTCATCATTCTTGCCCAATCGTTCGGCGCAAGATGCGATACGCGCATACGCGTAGGCTCGTTGTTGGTCAGTAAAACCGGCGGGGCTGCCGCCAACTCTGTCAATCCGGTCTATCAATGCAAGACGTTTCCTCCCTTCAGCGAGACCTTCAGCAAATCGGTCATCGGCATATAGTTCTACTATCTTAACACCATAGGCGGCAGAGACATTGGCAAGCACACGAGCTTCGGATGAAGTTGATCCATCTGAAATTATCTGGTCGAGATACTCGTATCCCTGATTCCGTTCACCCATTGCGAACGAGGTTTTTGCCATTGTCGTGAGAATATTGTATTCCGCTGCCTTGTTGCCTTCTTTACGTGCTATCTTCATACCTCGTATGGAGGAATCGATACTTCCTTGGTAGTTGCCAAAATGTGATTGTGCCACTGATAGGAGGGTCAATGCATTGAGATGCTCCTTTGGATGTGCTGAGATGGAATCGTATGCAAGTACCCTCATGGCATACTGCTCAACCAACGAGAACATGCGTTTTTCGTTGTAAGCAATGCCACGCAGCAGGTTTAGTTTGTAAGCAGGCAAAACCGGAGATTTCTGCGCTTCAATCCGATCCAACTCGGCAATAACTGAATCAGGGGTGTCAACAATTTGGGCACGTAGCGTCTGTGCCAAATCCGTGTTGCCGGACGTGGCCGCATAGCCATTCAGTATAATAAATACAGAGAATAACAGAGGTGTGATGCTGCGATATTTCATGCCGCAAAATTAGCAAATAAATCGCATTCAGGCATTATGGAACAATGGATAAGTAGAATTGAATACTTGTGATGTAATATCCTGAATAACAGAGTGTAGTCGAAAAGAGTACATAAAATAGTACAAACTTCCCCGCATTTGTACGGTGTATTTGTACGTTTTGATTTAAAAGAGTACAAACCCGTGGCACGATTTCTTGACCACACCTCATCCTGTGGCTAATTTTGCAGGATGAAATTGACAGCAACATTAAACTGAACACCCATGCTTGAAAAAGAATCGTTCATTGACAAAGTAAAAGCAGGTTTGCCGGTCCTATCAGGGATAGCATTGGTGATAGCCTGTATTCTTGGAATTGTTATGATTGTTTGCCTGCTTAAACTGGCAAATGTTTCAACATGACCATTCGTGTTTTTGAAATAAGAATCAACGTGGTAGGGGAGACCTAAGTGATGTAAAGTTCCTGTTTTTTGATCCAAAACCGTGTAAACTCATTATTTTGCAGGCTTTATATAAATCACACATTGCTTGAATGATTCATCACTGCTATCAGAAAGTCCTCGGGAGTTTTAATATGAGGCAAATCCATAGTGATAAAAGACTATAAACCAATCTAATTTTTCACATAATATTCTTTACCAATAGAGAATAACAAAGTAATAACAACTTGAACAAAAAAACAAAAAAAGATGGTAAAAGATCAATTGACAAAGATCGTGTTTTCTCGCGTTCTTTTACTGGGTGTGCTTTGCGTTACACTCAGTTTATGCCTTGCATCATGCTCTGATGACGATGCACCCGCAACTAAACCTGTAGACGAGGAAATTGTCGAAAAAGGGATTTTCTCATACGCCAAAAACTGTACCGTAGAGATTCCCATTAAAGCAAGCGGAGCTTGGACCGCCACCACAAATGAGGATTGCGACTGGATTACTCTACTTGATGAATCAGGTAAAGGAGCGACAACCCTTGTCGCTGTACTCGACGATAACTTCACTGATGTAATGCGTAGCGCTACCGTCACCGTGGAATCAGCGGGTGAGAAATCCGACATCAAGATTTCTCAGTACGCCACTCTCGATGGACAGGAGGCGGATAATGGAGACAGCGACTACCTGCAGACTGTTGCAACTCATAAGTTGGGAGCCGGTTGCAACCTTGTTGAGTATTACGATAATCCGAAGCTCGGTATCGTATATAAACGAAACTCCGTATTCAATTTAGCTTCACTTGACAGTTTGATGGCTACAAAAAATCCTGATTATGCCGGACTTGTTACTACAATTCCAGTACCCTCAGTTAATTTTCAACAGGCTAAGATGGATACTATATGCGATAAAAGAGATGCCTTGACAGTATCCCTTGAGCTTAGTGTTTCCTACGGCAAATTTAATTTCGGCATATCAGGAGGATATCATGGAAATGAGGACCTCAAGTCACATGTGATGAAACTTGCCTATGGAGCTGAATATCCTACGTTGGATGCAAATCTTTCATACAGAGATGCTATTGCCCATAATTTTGCCTACAATACCGAAGAAACACATGCCCCAAAAGACTATCGCAAATCGATTTTCAGCACGGGTTTGGATTTAATCAAAAAGAACATAGAGCAGGCTAAAAACGAAAATGCGAAAAAAAATTATATCAGGCAACTGATCAACAATTATGGCACCGGTGTTGTGGTTGGCACTCAACTTGGCGGACGCATCACGCTTGATCTTGACATGGATTCTCTTTATATATGTGAGACTATGGGCGTTGACAATGCTAAAGTTACTGCCGGGTTTAAATTAGGACTTTTTAATCTTGACGCGAAAATCGAAGTGGACTATCAGAAAAGTTCAATAGATGTGCTTCAGCACAGCGCATTTCGTGTAGAATGTGCCGGAGGTGACATTGTAAAAGCTAACGCTGTAGTTAACGAATTGACTAAGCCACGTTATGACACCAAACTTCCATCACTCATTGGCGACTGGGCAGCAAGCATTACGAACAATACTGATCCGGCTCTTTCTAATGCTGATTTAATTAAGATTTACGTTATTCCCATTTGGGAAATATTCACTGATTTTGATGACCAGCAAGATATAATGGATTATATTAAGTCAATACATCACGATTCAAAATTCATGCAGAATTACGAGAACGGTGCATTTGACGGAGAAATTAACGCACCGAGTAAATCAAGAGGGTACACAAATATCATACTATGAAACTGACCGCAGGTAAAATATTTCTGCTCACAGCAGTTGTTTTGACCGGTTGTAAAGAAGACGCATTGGAGGATATCGCCGATTCAGCCGGCGATATCCCCTCCAATGCTATTATGATTGACGGATCCGACGGTTTCTACAACATAGACGGGAGTGGCATTTCCATATCTTCAATTGAGGTTGAGACCGGAGATTTCATCACCCCCCTGGATGATGGTAGCATATATTTTGAACAGAATGACGAGTTGGCAAACCGCAATGCTAAAGTCAATATAAACTACAGAGACGGCTCGTCGCGTAAAATGATGTTCTGTCAACGCCCATCGTCAAGGAGTGTAGAGGGAAAACAATTCTTTCGTCATCATGGAATTGGATATTCCTACAACGCGGTAGAAGGTAAAAGCTGCAACCTTAAGGATTTCAGATGTCAAATCCTCAATCGTGCCATGCTTGAGAAAATCGGAGAGCTTGAAGGTTGCAATTTCTTGATTGCCTCAAATCTTAATGAACTTAAGTACACACATGAAGTATACTCATCAGTGACAGATTATATTCAGAACACAAATGTTTATGCCGGGGCATCTGGAAAGATCGTAATGTTCTCCGGAGATGCTTCCGCCACCTGTTCACTTTTCGAGGAGGGCATTAAAAGCAGCTATATCCTGAAGAACGAAGTTTGGATTAATCGAGCAGAATATTCTGTTGACGAATACGCCCTGCAGGAATACGCAAGGGAATACCCGGCACTCCTTACCAGCAGTTTCCGTCATGCAGTATCGAATATTAAAGATCAAGTGGACATCGACAATTTTCTGTACAAGTATGGTACACACGTAGTGGTCTACTCGAAATTAGGTGCTCGGTTGACGCTTGAAGTTCAGGTTGACACTCATAAGTTCGATTTCAAAGAGTCAGCGGAGACCATGGCTGCCGCCTCAGTTGCTACCTTGTTCAAATACAAGTCGGAATCCTCGTCCCAAAGCCATAATTATGAGATTCTCCAAAACGGAACCTGTAGGATGAGCATTCTTGGAGGCGATCTCAGTTATTTGGATAAGGTAATAGATCTGAGCAATTTTAAGACTGACGGAACGAGCGAGGAGATGATTGGTAACTGGATTAATTCTGTAAAACATAATGATAATGACCTTTCGAGCTCGAATGTTGAGATGATCGACATGGCAGTCATCCCTATTTGGAATCTGATACCCGATGAAGCTGTGGCTGCACAAGTCGAGGCTCGTGTCACCGGCAATTGCTCTCTCATTATAGAAACATTGGGAAATAAAAACTTCGTAAATACAAGTTTCGATCTTTCCGACCACACTGTCACATGCTATATCGCGGGAGTCAAGCAATCCTTCACTGATCCAGATGTCATTGATGTGATCGTGGCTAACCGTCACGTGGCGACAATATGTCATGAATTTGTTCCGGAGATAGCCGGCAATTCAACCGATGCGTCTGACAAACTGTGGGTAGCATATCCCATTTATGAAGGTCGTGTGCAACTAAATGCCGGTCTTACGTATTATCGTGGGGAAGCCTACGATGTTTGTTGGAACGGACATTCTTTCGAGATTGAAAAAAGAGACGAAAAGCCGTCAGGCAGCATGGTGTATATGAATTTTGGGGCTCTTGACACTTACGAGGCTTCAAATCTGAAATACCAACCGGCTCACTTTATTCTGGGATGCGAACGTCCGGGCGGTCTGAATACCGACGGAACGGTAGGTGGCATAATGGTGCCGGTCTATAAACATTTCGGTCATTTCTATCTGAAGAATAACGCAACTAATTACCGCAATCTTCCCGGGTGGTCTTACATGACGTCAATTCCGCAGAAGATGTATGATAATTATAAATCGTTCTTTCCATTGAACCGGAACGAATCATCTAAAAAAGCTTCATCTTATCCATTTAGGATGTGGCGTAATGCTGATTACACTCACATATATAATCCAACGGAGGTTAGATATGAATAAATTTAAACTAAAATATCTTGCCATGACTGTAGCGATGCTTGTAATTGCTGTTGTTATGGCAGGGTGTCATGATGACGATTCCATTTCCGATCCTAACGATGCTGACGATTTGGGATTGAAATACGACATGCCTGTGATAGAACGCTTCGGCAGATATTATACTTTGCCGGTTTCCTCGAACATGACCTCATTGGAAAATATTGATATTTCCTGTTCGGACGAATGGTTGCATCTTAGCTCTAAAACTGTACCGACAGACGGCATTATCGAATTTTGCACTGATGATAACGACGATGTCAGAGGTAGAACTGCCATTATTAGGCTTGCTGAATATGAAACTGGCAGAACACAGATTCTTGAAGTCTATCAGATGGGAGAGGGTGATTATCAAGACAATTCTGCCGGAGATCTGATGAGCGATTTCGGTGTAGGCTGGGGTTATAACGCTTTTGATGAATACCAAAGCCGTAAAAGTATACGTGGTAAAATCATCGATGTGGCACAGATGGGCTTGATTGATTCCGACAGTACATTCCAGAGCGTGCAGGAAGTGATTCGCAGTAGCGAGGAATTCGAAATCATATCAGCCTACTCGATGCAAGAAATGGCGAGCCATCTTACTAAAAAAATGGAGCAGACTTCAAGTTTTATGGGGGGTAAGAAAACCATAAAAAGAATGCAGGAGATTTCAAAATATAGTCTTTCCGAAAGTTATATGGCTTATGCAAGACTGTACAAAATTGTTGCGTCCAAAAGCGTTGACCGTGGAGTAATAGAATATCTTGTGACTACCGGCAATGTCGAAAATCTTCCTTTCTCCCCTGAATTCAAGGAGCAATATCAGAAAATTCTCAAATCCGACGCCAATTCAAGAGCTGCACTTATAAAGAGTCTTCTCAACAACTTCGGCACCCATCTTATCATAGAGGGTATAGCGGGCGGTTCGATAGACTATGTTGTTACCTTTTCTCGTGATCAGGCTTCTGAGTTTGAGAATAATGTTGAAACTCAATGTAAGAAAGTATTTGGGAAAATCACTAACTCAAGCTCCTCATCTTCTTCATATTCCATAACAAGTTCAATGTCAAATGAGAACACCTTTTCGATTTCAGGAGGTTCTTCCGAAACAAGAACGTCGCTCAAGAACGCAATAAGTGGACTATCGTCGACATCCGCGCTTCCCAATGACAAATTACAGCAGTGGTTGAACTCGGTTTATTACTCTCCGGGCAACAAAAAGAATCTGGACATTGTAGACTTTGAATTTATTCCTATTTGGGACCTGTTTGCCGACCAGTCAATCAAAAATGAGATTTTTAAGCAAATATCCGATTTGTCATTGCAAAGCAACAACTCCTATACGGACAAAGAGTTGGGAACTGATAATTATCAGATTGATTTGACTATCAGTGATTTCAATTTTGATTCAAGCGGAAATGGCTCTCTTGTCAAAGTCCTCTATTACAATGGAGTTCCATTGCTTGAGATATGTTCGGAATATGTGCCTAAAATCCGTTCTGACAAACGGATCACAGTGTTTTATCCGATTCAGAATGGCCGCGCAAGCCACAGTCAGGGACTTTTCCCGGGTGATGGAGAGGGCAACCGACCCGCGTTCCTCACTTTCTATGATGGGGACTGCTATGTAAATCCTATTGATGGGTACGGATACAAAGACAAACTGACAAATGCATATCTGATGCACGGTAATATATATGAACAGAATTATCAAGTTGTTTGTAGCAAAATCTCTAATTTCAAGGTTCTGCCTCATCAGTTGCAATTCGCAGAATCTGACTTTATGTATGATGTTGTGAAGATTGGCAGTGGATACTGGACAAGATGCAACATAAAGGAAAGTATGAACTTCGGTTATCGCCCTCCCAACAGCCGCACGTTCACTAAACGTGAAAAAATCACGAAAGTAGGGAATGATAACATGCTTTTTGCATACGTATTGGATCAGCACCCCAATTTTATCCAATCCCAGCCGAATATATACGGCTCCGCCCGCGACAAAGAAACGGATTTGGCTTTATTATGGTATCTGCCAACAAAACATGATAAGGAAATCCTTGAGAAATATATAGGCAACAATACCAAACCTCTTTTCAAAGGAGGGGTTACTGGATTTGATGCGCAATTCTGCGGATATTTTGAAACCGGAAAGTCTACTGCTACCGACGCTTCCAATTGCTACATAGTGTTCAAGGAATCGGTCGGCTCGACTACGGGATATTCGCTGATTCTAACACCGAATTACGATTGGACATCTCAGTCAGTCAGCGGAACAAACAAAATGTATCCGGTTCGCCTATACAGATCCAGATATTTCACGTACAAAAACATTTAACCGAAATGAAAATAAAATATTTTTTCTCACGAATCTTTACTGCAATGGTTTGCATACCGCTATTGCTTGCGTCCTGCTCGGAGAGCTCTCCTGAAATTATAAATGATGGCGACGATGATGAAGATGACGCCGAAGATGTTATGTCCAACGTCGATTTCCTCGCAGATTATCTTGTACAGTCGCTGTGTGCTGTTGATTCAGTCGGAGACACCGAAATCCTGACTCCTCGTTATGGAAAAGTGCTCAATGAGTCGCTCCCTACCGATCTTACGTGTTCAATGAAGGATGAAGCTGCTGCGATGGATTTCTTTCAGCACACACTGTCGGATTTTGAGCTTGCCGAAGAATTATATTCAGGTGATGCCGGACGCATGGTATATGACCTTGGTGAATATGGAAAAATTACATATACAACCGGCGACGGAGTCAGCGAAATCGCCCGAATATCTTTTGATGTCCCTCGACTTAAGAATACAATGAGGTCGCTGACGATAGTTACTCCGCAAGCATGGCCCGAGAACAATACTTCTCCCTATGCAGTGGGCGATGTGCTTTGTGAAACAGTAAACGGGAAGAAATATTACTGGTTAGTGGTCCGGGAATATCAAGGCGGTGTGGATGGAATTATGATGACTGTCGACACCGGCTGGTGGACTGAACACCGTGAAGACCATTACAAATCCTTTGATTCCTATCGGGGATGTGCCGGAAAAGATGCATGGGATGCGCTCTCGCAATGGTGGTTTGACGATGAGAGGGATTTTCGACAAGAATTGAGGGCAATTCAGGAAATAGAGAAATCCAATGGCGCCAGACTGGGATGGATTACTGATTTGTTCACCCGAACAATCGAGGGCGCGAAAACCGGCAAGGAGGAATATCAATATGGTAACACATGGGATAATAAATATTACTGGTGGGCAAAGGTGCGTAATGTTTGGGAGGCACGGTCTTACTATGTCAAGTTGGGAGTGCGTGAGAGCAATAACTCCACACGCTTTAAATCGGACAGTTATTATTTCAAACGGAATTGGAGTGTTGTTTTCCCAAAATATCGAAATAGTTCTTCTCGATATTTCCAATCGGACAGAAACAACCAGCTAAGCAACCATTACAGGATAATATACCCCGAATGGTAAAATACTTATGGCACTGAAAAACGATAATATAAGATGAACATTATAAAACGACTTTTTAAAATATCGTGGTCAGCAGTAATGCTGGCGTCTCTCTCGTTGGTGTCGTCGGCATGTTCATCGGACGATGATGAACCGTCACCCGTAAAAACGGAGCCGACACCGCAGATTATTGTGATGTATGGCCCCGGCGGTCTCGGTGATCAGGGATATATGGATTGTATTTTAACCGGGGTGCAGCGATTCAAGCGGACGCACTATGCCGAAGTTGACATGTATCAGTATTCGCCGTCGACAATGGATGAGGCTGAAAGGCTGTTGTACGACTGGCTTTCGCTGCCGCAAAGCAATATCCCGGCTCTGTTTGTCGTGGCGAGCAGCGATTACGAATCACTTGTGGCGGAGGCTCTGTCAGAGCATTCCCTTACTGACAATAAACGGATGCTGATGTTTGAAAATGACATACAGCTCGATCTTCCGATAACCATATTCCGGATGTCCATGTATGGAGCAAGTTATCTTGCAGGTGTCACTGCCGGGGAATATGTGAAAAGCCTTGGGGAGGATGTCGGAATTAAGGACGCTCTGATTCTTCTCGCTCATCCCAACGACCTGACCATTGCCAAATCGGGTGCCGGTTTTCAATCCGGATTTGATTCAGTCGGCTTGGATGCTACCGCCTACACGGAATATCTTGCCGATGACTGGACCGGTTATGTCTCGGCACAGACGGCGTATCAGCGTATGAGCAAATGGTCGAAAAGCTACGCTTTTGTATTTCCTGTGGCAGGAGGCAGCAATCAGGGAATATACCGTTATACACGAGAGTATTTTGATTCACCGTTGACGGCTGGAATGGATGTTGACCAGTCGGGACTGTCTCGCAATATTACCGGAAGCGTCATAAAGCGTATTGACAACGTGGTGTATGACTTCATGGAGACTTGGCTCGCAACAGGCGAACTGCCGGAATCAACTGTTTTCGGGCTTGAAAGCGGATATGTTGACTGGCTTTTGTCTCCCAATTATTCACAATACCAACCGATTGTAGATGCCGCACGTCAGGAGGCAATCAGAAAGGAGGCGACTGAATTATGAAATATAAATTATTGATACTGCTTGCAGCTGTGATTTCGATGTTTGTGTCAAGTTGTAGCGACAATAAGGCAACTGATGAACCGGTTGCCGACCAACCTGCCATTGAGAAAACAGTCGTGGTGGTATTGCCAATGGAAAATGGTCTTGACGCACACTGGAAGCAAACATTTACCCTGTTGGAGCATAATATTGATATGGCATTCTCTTTACAGGACAAGACGGTAAAGCTGAACATTGAATATTACGATGAAAGTACCGAGAATCTGTCAGAACTTGCCGATAAACTGGCTTTGCGTGATGATGTGTATGCCGTGATCGGAGGATTGTATTCGACAAGTGCCAAGATTCTTGCGGCTACGCTGTGCCGCGCAGGTGTCACATTCATAACTCTCGCCACGACCGAGGAACTGGTGCGTGCCTTTGCTTCGACAGGCAATCTATGGGCAATGACAGAAACAGATATCACCCAATCAGAAGTGCTTCTAAGCAAGGTTGTGAATTACGGAGGCAAATCAGTGGCTCTTATCGCCAATGGAGATGATGATTATGGAAAAACTTTTGTTGACTGGTTCGCATTTCAGGCAAATGAACTTGGTCTGCAAGTCAAAGGTCTCTATACCTATAAGGGTGCGGATATTTCTGAATCAGCAGCCAATGCTGCCGTTAGCGGCGCGGATTATGTAATATGCGCACCCAGTCATATAGCAGATATCGAAATAGTCGTTGACAAGTTCAATGCCTCGGGTGCCAATGCTCCGCGGTTGCTGTTCTCTGATATGGGTTACGGATCAGATGTAATCGGGCAGTTGGGGCAGAAAGCGGAAGGTATCGAAGGGGTTTGTTTCGGTGCAAATCCGGAGACCGGCTTCGATGTATCCTACCGTATCTTCTTCAACATGGATCCGACAGTGGGCTCCGCTCAACTTTACGATGCCGGAATGTTGCTGACTTATGCTGTATGGTATCAGGAACTGCACACCGGTTGTTCCACACGCGATGCGCTTCGTGCCATCGTCGACGGTCGTGACTTCAATATGGGATCGTGGATGGGGGAGGATATGCGCAATGTGATAACCGCCCTCACCAAGGGGGATGCCCCTTATGTGCGCGGTGCTTCCGGTTGGCTCGACTTCGACAGTAAAGTCTATACAAACGTGCTCTCTACCGTCTACTACAATTATAAAGTGTATGACGGACATTATATCATCCTTGACTACAACACCGCTGACGGTGGCAACCGCACGGATGCGACACTCGCCGGCTGGAACTGGAAAGCGACCCAAATGCAGGAGTTCGGCAATGGCGCGTCAATCTCATACGCCCCTCTCACCGGGCACCGGGCGTTGCTCATTGCTTCTTCTACAGGATGGAGTAATTATCGTCATCAGGCAGATGTGTTGGCGATGTATCAGCTTTTGAAAGAACACGGTTATTCCGATGATAACATTATTCTGATTGTAGCCGATGATATTGCAAACAACACCCAAAACAGCGAACCTGGTGTTATCCGGGTCAAGCATGGCGGTGACAACGTGTATGACAATGTGCAGATTGATTATCGTCTGAACGAATTGAATCCGGAAGATTTCTGCAATATCCTGACAGGAGAAAAAACTGATAAGACACCAATAGTCATAGATGGTGACGAAGGCACAAATCTTTTCCTCTTTTGGAGCGGACATGGAACCCCGGGCGCTCTTTGTTGGGATGAAACCGCAAAGGGTGTCACACAAGCGATGATGCGTGACGCGCTAATAGAGTTATATGCCCAAAAACGCTATCGTAAGTTGGCTATGTTTGTGGAAACATGCTATTCAGGCAGCGTGTTTGACGGTTGTACCGGATTTCCGGGCATGATATTCTACACAGCCGCCAATCCCAATGAGACTTCCAAAGCCGACGTGTTTAACACCGATTTGGGAATCTGGATGAGCAACCGCTTCACATCCACACTCATTGAAAACCTTACCAATAAATCCGTAATCTCGATGCGAGATCTTTACAATCGCCTGTTCATCAATACAGTTGGAAGCCACGTAATGGTTTACAATGCCGAAAATTACGGCAACCTCTACAATTCCACAATGGACGAATTCATAAATCCCTGAATAAACATAATAATCCACGAATAGCGAGATAAAAAACTGTCTTTTCCAACTTTAAACTGACGCTGCTCGCGGTTGCCGCCAGTTTCACATTCATCGCTTACAGCAGCGATGATGCCTCCCAAAGCTCATTTGACTATCCTCACATTATGCTTCCAAAAAATGCGGCTGCCTGACATTATTGTCGGACAGCCGCTCACTTCATAGGATTGATTTAGACGTTAATGTGCTTAGCGTCAGATTTGATTTGTATGCAAAGTTATAACTAAGAAATCAATATGCAAATTTTTTCAAACAAATTTTAACTGATTTTACGCAAATATGTTGTAAAACATATATTTTCGCCTGATTTAGCAAGAAAATTAAAGAATAATTGAATTGCCGCATATTGATTCAATGCATCTGATTTTAATTCGGTCTATTGTCGAAAAACAGTGACGACAAAATCAAAACTTATTGTGAAAACGCAAATATTGTGATCGGATTATTCCGAAATGAACTGAATGTCATCGGTACGTGGATGGACAAACTCGAATTCAAGTGTGCGAATAGCATCATTTATTAAAATAAATCTTCGTATTGTCGGGCAATGATTTTCCACTGATATCTACGATTTGCAATTTCAAACATTGCTTCGGAATTTGCCGCCAAATCGATTGAGGAATCATTAAGTTTTGAGATAAGCTCATCTTCATCCGCAAAATAAGTTGCCATCTCCTCTGTTGAAGCACGATTATATACGCAATCAAACGCAAATATTGGTACTTTGAAAAACATTGCTTCTACCAGAGATGGATTTGTGCCGCCTGCACTGTGGCCGTGAAGATATAACGAACAATTTTCTCTAATTACATTGAGCTTTTTCAAGTCATAAACTGCTTGTGTGATTCTTATATGTTTTGAGTCTGCATATTTTTCAGCTAATGATTTCCCATATTCACTTTTCTGCCAATTTCCAATGAAAACGATTTGTTTTTTTGCTTTTTCAAAGGCAGATAGTATAATATGTACATTGTTTTCTGGCTCAATGCGACAGATAGCTAAAGAGTATTCTTTGGGTTGCAAGTCGTACTCTTTTAGAATGATTTCCGACTCTTCTTTAGAGGGGAAAGTTAATGCGTGATCTCCTCCATAGGCTATAAGTTCAGATGGTTTTCCATACTCTTGAGTGACATAGTCGGTGATACCCTGATTATCAGTCACGATTACGTCACCATATTTTACAGCTTGTTTCTCTGAAAATTTCAAAAATTTGCGTGCCAATTTATTCCATTTGTCACGGCGGTGTTCAAGTCCATCAATATTGATGATAAGTTTCTTCTTAGAGAAAAGACGGAATATGGGAAGAAAGGCACATCCCGAAACGCCAAGGATAAGAATCGTGTCACTATTTCTTGACGCCTTTATAAGAGATAGAATGTCATACGGTATACTTTGAATTCCGTTGGCATTCAACCCGACATATTCTGTTTTTGCACCATGATATACCCAACGCTCATCATTGTAAGATTTTTTACTGCAATACACTGCATATTGTAAATCTTCGGATTCATTGTGCCGGATAAGTTGTTCAACAAGAGTTTCAAACCCGCCATAGTTCGCAGGCACACCGACAGTTCCTATTATAGCAACTTTCATAATTTAAAAAATTTTGATTTTTAGGTGGACAGTTAGCAACAGCCATTAAACTGGTTCCAATTTTTTGATAAATTTCGCCGGATTTCCTGCCCATAGTTCTCCAGAGGGTATGTCTCGATTAATAACACTACCTGCTCCAATCACGGCATCGTCTCCGATATTGACTGCATTTACAATTAGTGTATTCATTCCGATAAAAATTTACTTTTCCAACGTAAAATAGCCTATTCTTAGGATTGAAAAAATGCGATAATATAATGCATCCTGTGGTTATTATTGTCCCACCTCCAATCTCTATTAAATTTGGATAAATCCCATCAAATTGGACATTAGAACCAACAAAGCAATTATCTTTAATCTTGATTCCACCCAAACGTAATGTTTTTATTCTCAGACTTGATGCTATTAATGCGATTGAGAAACTACTATAATGAATTTACGAAATACGCGTAGTAGGTTAAATGGCGGTTTGTTGATTATTTCTGTTGGATTCACGATTATATTGAATTATACATTTTAATAATTTCTTCTGAATGTTTTTCTATTGAAAAATCCCAGTCTTTATTAAGAATTAAACGGTTGTATTTCTCTAATAATTCTGGTTTTGAGATTATGTCGAAAAGTATGTTGATTAATTGATTGTAATTAGAAAAAACATATTGCTGACCATATTGTCTGACGATATCTTTCGCCCCGACATGATCCGAAACAATCACTGGGATTCCATGGCTTAATGCTTCCAATGTCACAAGGCTAAATGTTTCATACCATTTTGATGGAACTATTATGCAATCTATATTATATAAAATTTTAGATATTTCGGAATATTTATAGGGTGGTTGGTATTCAATAAAAGGGCAATCTGGATCTGAATACTGATATGTACCAGCATAGGCGAGAAGTTTAAATTTAGACAAGCCCTGGTTGTATAATTTTGATAGCACCTTCTTTAATAACGGAAAACCTTTGTAGTCATTTAGGCTCCCAATATATCCAAATTTAATGGTATCTTTAATTTTGCGTGGTGCTCTGTTATCTTTAATTCCACTTGTTACGACAGGAATTGTTTTCCCATCTGCAAACGGAATGAAGCATTGAAAGATATTTCTTGTTTGTTGACTATTGAAATGAAAAATGTCAACAAGAGCAAAATAATTTTTATAATATTCTAATAATTGCTCAAAACCATTTACATTACATGCAGAGATGGAATACTGTGGTTCGTTTGAGATAGCAACTTTTGTTGTGCTTGGTCTCTTTATTAGTTTTAATACACCAGTTTCTTTAATTAAGTGGTATAACTTTGAATTGGCAATTCTTAGGAACAAATCTGATGGTTCGTTTTGATTGCATATAGCACACATTTTTCCATCAGAGGCTTTGCATAATTCTCCAGTCTGGTTGATGAGGTTATAATGGGGACAGATACCATGAAAATCATGAGTCGTATATATAATCTTAACTCCTAGAGATTTAACGAATTCAACAAAAGATTTATGTATGCCTTGAAGTGTATGTAAATGCATTACTTCAATATTATTGGTTTGAATAAAGTTTCGTATATTCTCTTGGTCGATTTGGATATTTCTATGTTGTTTATCTGGTTCTGACGTACCATAAATTAACGTGGGAGTAAGAGGATTTGTGAGTATAAAAACTTTAATTTTTCCATCGGAACCATTGGCTTTGATTTTAGCTTTATTACTCCTGAAAAGCGTATCACCGCAAGTCAAGGCAAATGCATTATGTGACTTAGATTGCTCTTGCATAAGATCAAAAGCATACTGCACGCTTCCTCCTCGTCTAATTGGAGGTAATCCAATAGTATAATGTAGAATATTCATAAAAGAAACAGTTTTTATTTCCTCATTTTAATGATTTTGGCGGGTATGCCACCAATAATGCTATTGGGCGGAAATTTCCCTCGTACAATAGCACCAGCAGCAACAATGCAGCCATCGCCAATATCAGCACCATCAAGAATCGTTGCTTTTGCTCCTATCCAACATCCTTTCCCTATTTTTATGCCCTTATGATTTACTCCTTGAAGCCTTATTGGAATATCCAAATCTCCATAATTGTGATTTTCTGGATGAACACTGACATAATTTCCAAAGATTGTGTCATCTCCAATTTCTAATCCTCCTGATCCTCCATAAAATCCGTGAGTGCCTAACCCGACATTATTTCCGATTACAACCCCCTTGCCAAGAGATTGTAAACTTCCAGAAACAATCATCGTTGTATTTCTTCCGAACGATACATTTCGACCACATTTTATTCCATATATTGAAAGTGCGTTGATAAAGACATTAGATTCAATTCTAACGTTCCCCGCATGGTAAAACTTACCTCTGCATTTTAATTTAGAATTAAACGAACGAAATGCTAAGTTGGATCCTCTTAATGAAATGGTTCCATATAACATTCGAAAAAACTCAACTATGATAAAATTAACTAAATAGCCACTTGGAATGTTGCTGTCAAAATTAAATTGGTCCTTTTTTACTCGGGATATAATCCACGATAATAGTTTAACCATACGTTTATTCTTTAGCTAATAATTCATGTAATTTTACATATTCACTACTAATCGCACTCATGGAGAATCGTTTAACATTATCCCTCCCTTTTGTTATTAGATGGGATCTTAGGGCACTGTCTTTAAATATGGCAATGAATCCATTTCGTAATTCCTTGATGTCATTGGGATTTACAAAATACGCAGCGTTATTACCAATTTCATGCAAAATCGGTATGTCTCCCGCTATAATTGGCACACCTGAAGCATTCGCTTCTATTACCGGCATCCCAAAGCCTTCGTATGACGATGGAAAACTAATCACATCTGAATCATGATACAACTTAGATAGTTTGTCAATAGTGATGTCATAGCAATTCTCATAGTCTATATTTGACGTTGACAATAGCAACTTCTGTTCTTCAAACAATTTGCCTACGATGACTAACTTATATCCTAATCCATCAATTGCCCTGATTACGTTTGAAAGATTCTTATGTAAAGCCGTCCCTACATGAAGAATAGTTGGAGGTGTTGTTATGCCGATTTTATCGGTTGTGTTAAAAAATATAGGATTAACTGGATTGTATATGAGATGTATGTTTTTTTTTCGCCAAGGTGCTATATTAATAAACTCCTTCTTTGTTTGAGAAGAAATGGCAGTATAAGTCCTACATTTTATAGATGGTAATAAAATGAAAAGTAATTTGGCGATAATACGTCCAAAATAAGATAACGCAGAGAACGATTTTAAATCATGAATTGTAATAATTGGTTTCTTTACGAATAATGCCAAATAGCCATCTGTAATTGAAAATATGTGATTGACATCTCCTTGATTCTTCCATGCGAAAATAGCATTTTTAACTATACCTTTAAATGTCGTGGAATAATATGGAAGCTCTACAATTTGGGAATTAGGAATATTCTTATTCAAATTATGGGCTAATTCCTCCATAGAGTTTTGTCCCTCAAGTTTTTTCCGTAGGAATATAATTACTTTCATTTAATTGTAAAATTGGTTTTGAGGCAAGGAAACAGCTTATTCCAATTGCACAAATAGAACTCAAATATAGAGGAACTGCCGACAGAATAGATTGTGCAAAAAGAATGGATAAAAAATACCTAGCTGGACTATTTTCTTGCCTTCTGTTTTGAATTATAAAATGATAAAAAATATATATATAGAGAATCAATCCAAATAAACCCCAATAGTTATATATTCCAGCCAACCCAATATCTACCAAGTGTATTTTTGTTTCCTCTGCAAATTGTTCTGCCTGAATTCCATATGAACTTCTTCCATAAGATGGAATTCCGTTCCCGATCAGATAATTGATACCCTTGACAGGAAATTCACAGAAATAATAATAGATTCCTATTTCTCGCACATGTTGATCCGGGTTTGTACTATCCATTTGCTTTTGAGTTATTGAAGATAACTCTTTAACAATTGGACTATTAATTATAATAACGGATGATATTATAATGAAGAAAGCTAAAATTATCTTATTTCCTCGACTATGTCTTAGCCAAAAAACTACAGAAAGTGCCGCAATCGCAAATAATTGCGAACGACCCTTCTGAATATAAATACAAAATACACATACAGCAAATGCGAGAATCAGTAATCCCCTTTTGCTTCTGTTGGAGAGTAATTTTTCTAATATAACGAAGTATAAATACCAGATAAAAATACTTCCAGGAATTGATATTCTATCTCCGCGCTCAATGTCATTTATGACTTTGCCTATTGGTAATGAAGGAATAATTAATTTTATCAGTAGGAGTATTATGGATATGCACGCTAACGCAATTAATAATTTGTGTAGATATGCTTTTGATAATTTGGAACGATATAAAAGCAAGTAAAGACCATATATCATATATGGAGAAGTTGATATAATGCTAGCTAATAACCCTTGATTCCAGTAAAAGTATGCAGGTAAAATCGATAAGCTAATCAATAATGTTAAGCAAAAAAAAATATTGTAGCCCTTAGGTTCACGTAAATTACGGTCTCTATGTTGTATTGAATTAATAAATAGACATGTTAGGAATAGTATAACGAAAGCTTTAATATAACTTTCTCCTATTGGCATATAAAAACCAACAGTTGAGAATGCCAGCAATGTTATCAACGGTTTGTCGTAGCCTTGTTGTTCGTAGTGGTGCATCTGAGTTCTACTTCTTTAGTATATGCTTGATTTTTGACATCAGTTTTATCAATTTAGAATGGTTATAATAAAAGTTTCGAGACATTGAATAGAATGGAGTATTATTGTACTCAGATTGAAAAGATGTTACGATTTGAACATTGGGAACAAAAGCTCCTTTGGGTGATTTAAATCCTTTTTCACATTCTGCATCTAAAGTTCCATTCTCCTTTAAATATTGGTAATGTAGTTTATTTTGGAACAAATATGGCTGCTCAAGATTTCCGGACTTTTCGAACCCAGACGCAAAATAATGGATAATTTTTGCCCTATAGAGATATTTTAACCCATTAAAAATAATCTGACAATTATACGCGTCATCCATTTTTTTTATTGGAAAACCGCATTTTTCATTTGCGGCAAATAAAGATTGTTGATCTGTGGAATATCCAAGTTTTAGGTTTTTAATCCACTCACTATGCCAACAATTAAATAAATCATAGCTAATAGGATGATCTTTGGCATACAATACGCCTCCATTAAAGCAGTATTTATGCTTATCAAAATGAAGCCCGATTTTTTCGGATAATATAGAGAGACTTTTATTCCCTGGAAATTCTGTTAGGTCACAATGAAAATCCGGTACACCCATTAATGGTGATTCCATATTGTCGATCTCTGAGATGTCATCACATATAATAGTATCATTATCGATGTAAAGGAAGTCGCCAGAAATGTATTTACGCAATGAAGTTTTTAAGAAGCGTGATTTTTGCATGTTATTAAATTGTGTAGGCACTTCAACAGGTATAACTTCATTGGCTATTTCCATTAGCTTTTTACGATTTCCTATGAAACTCTGTGCTGTGCTCGTATCACAAACTATAATAATATTAACCATTGGATTATACATACGCAATGAATACATTGAAAAATACATTTGTTCTAAATATGTATCGTCAAAAGAGCTTGTGATAACGTAGACTACGGACGTTTTCATTTATTTTACATTTATTTTTTAGTGTAAACTTTTGAAATATTAGTGTGATAGTATTCAGGTTCAAAAAGCATTCGCACCCAATTGCATACTTCTAAACATGAAATATCTATTTGTCGTTTTTTTAGTGAGAAAAATTCTGAAGACAAACCATTCAGTTTTTCATCGATTACGCAGATATTTTCGCTTGAATAAAAGGGTTCTTCTTTTAGAAACTTATTGTCAGATATGAGTTTTTGATTATTACCAATGGCCGAAATCACATTTAATCCATACCCCTGTCTGCCCGTATGGCTTATGTCTAATAAACATTCTGAGTTAGATTCAATTTCAAGAACTTTTTGTAAGGGAAGAATTCGATTGTGTAGATATGGTTTATCAAGATGTTTTGAAATTAGTTTAATATATGAGTAAAACGGGTTATGAAATATATTTAGGTAGAATTTTTTGATAATTGAGGAATTGATTAATGAGGTATGATAACGCAGATAAAACATACAATCAATGCTATGTTGTTTACACCAATTATATAATTGTCCAATAAACTCCAATCTTTCTATAGTGTCTGGATTAACAGTGCCGATATATGTAAGTTTATGAGAATTATCATTATCAAAATTAATTCTGCGCTCAATATAGAAATTAGGCAAGTAAAGACAATTTGTTCTGTAGCACCCGCTCTCCCTTTGCAAGGCAATCACATCGGGAGCATTAAAAGTGAATATGTTTGTTGCTAAATAAAAAATTGATTTGATTTGTGGTATTTTTGATAGTTCATCCCAAAGAAAGATATTTATAGTTACGTTTGGATTGGTTTTTATCAAATTGGAGAGTAATTCATTTGAAAATGGGAATATACTAATGATTAAAACTTTATCAAAAAACATCATCGATAAAGTCGTTTCTGTGTTTATTAAATATTTTCTACGATTATTTCTATCTACTTTGCTTTTCAGGAAGTTCAAGGAAAATATTGATGAAGGTTTCTTACGAAAGTTGTTATCAGAATAATTTACAGGGACGCATGTAGTTTGAAAATATTTATTAAATGCGTTTTCGAGGTATTTATAATAATTATAAAAATCCGGGCATATAAGTAGTAACTTTTCTTTCATTTGATAATTTAAATATGGTGGTTATGTTTAAAAATTATTTAGCCAATTGTTAATGTCATATTTTGACAATAATTCAAGAGGAATATCGACATATTTTTGACTCATAAAATCAGAAAGAGATTCATAATTATCTTTTCCGATTATAAATATATTATTGGCATTATACCACGCGTATTTTTCTAGGGACGAATTGTTTGAAATGATTTTTTTTCGCATGAATAATGCTTCAAAAATTCTTAGAGTTAAACCACTTTGTCCTTCTTGGATAATGTCGATTATAACATTAGATGATGCTTCAATTTGAAGCACGTCCATGTATGGAATTAAATGAGATGAATATTCGAGGCTTTTTAATTTAATGCTATTATGTTCAGGACCTACGATGATGATTTTTCCAGAATATCCTAAGTTTTCTAATTGTTTTGTTAGATTGGCAATTGTGCTGATTCTTCCTTTTTCTTTGCCAATAAAAACAAAATCATTTTTAATAGCACGACTCCCCAAATTTAAACTTCTATAAACCTGTGGAAGTAACTTTATTGAATGTTTTATGGAATCTCCTTTGTCAAAAGTAAAAAACTTGATCCCTCGCTTTGTCGATTCCTTTATATATTCTGTATAGTAATATGGTATTATGTTCCATGTCCAAATATTTAATGGATGTTTTTTGGCTAATTTGAATATCCAAAGTACGTCCATAGGGTATATTATACTAAAAAGTATAATCTTATCATCATTTTTTACAAATTTTAATTTGAAGATATCACTTTTTCGATACCTTACATAAGGTGCCATATTAAGCTTTAATTGATGATCAATTCTTAATAACTGTTTCATCAACCAACTTATTTTCGTTGGAATCTCTATAAGTGTTACATCTGTGCGTTCATGGAGTGGTTGCAGGATGAAATTATGGTAATCAATATCATAGTGAACGATATAAATCATGTCTATTGTAGTTTTGAAATTTGGTTAGTAATAAATGTTTTGACCATTTGCTTCTGATTGCGAGTAAGCCCTATAGACCATGTGACAAAAGTATAAATCACAAAAAATGAAATAGATGAGACTATGAGTTTTAGAGATGGGGAGCAACTTCCAAGAGCGTGGGTTATTACAAGCATACAACCAATTATAATTGCTGAAATCAACATTATCGGTAGGAATGAAAATTTGATGAATTTTTGAATGCTTATGGAGATGGTTGCTCTTAGAAAAATCAACCGATATGCAAGAATCACGCATTCAACAGCAACTTTAATATAGAGAGTGGTTTGGGCTACGAACCCATGGTTAAACAGTAGATATGTTAATATAATATTGAACAGCACCAATGGTCCTAATGTAAGTTGATATTTACGAATGTTTTTAATCGCTAGACATGCAATGCTTAAAACCCCAGAGAAACAAGCGACAAACAGATATATGATGTATATACGACAAAAAAGTACCGTGATGTCAGGGTAGTTGCCAAGCCATATTTTTAAAATATAATCAATATTTATATAAATTGGGACTAGTGGGATAAGCAGTAATAATAGGGAGTACTTACAACCGTTGATGATGAGAGAATCGAGGCGTTGGAAATCTTTGCAGGCATATGATTTTATAATCTGTGGACTTATTGCTGTAAGAAGATTGTTGACAAGTTGATTGATTATTGATCCTATTTGCATCATAATTGAATAGGCGGCATTAATCACTACTCCAAAGAACATGTTAAGCAAAATATTAAGTCCACTTGATGCACTCATAGAGCAAAATGATCCAAAGAAATTCCACCCGGTATATGATCCTATTTCTCTTACCATTTTTTTATTGAAAGTCCAATAAAAGTGAGTGCATGAAAAGAATTTGTTACAATAAAATTTATAACAGAAGAAGAGAATGATTTGAGCCACAAAGTTTATAATGCCATAGAGGATGAGAGGATTGTTGGTCGTATAGAATTTCAAAAAAATTGCACCACATAATAGAAGAATAGACTCTGCAATACATAGAACGGCATAAGCTGACATCCGTTCATAAGATATTATCGCTGCTTCATATGACATTCTTAGAAACATGAATATACTTGAAAAAACCGACAATTGGAACAATGAATTGATAACCATAGCATTAGTGTTGGCAAAATTCATTTTATTGTTTAGAAACCATACGCCACCAGATTCAAGTATTGCAATGAAAATCAGTGCTAATATCAAGCAGAGGATGAAACTTGTAGACCATAGTTCGCATAGTCGCTTTCCTCCAGAGCCAATTTCAAAATTTAAGAATCGTTGTATTGCTCCAATTAGGGGAGTACTTAAAAAGTTAAACGATACTATGAACGAGCTTACTGCACTCCAAACTCCGTAATCATTTATTCCGAGAACATCAAGAATTACTCTTGATGTGTATAGCTTTACAAGTACAAGAATAATCATTCTTGCATAAAGCATTAGAGTGTTGTGTGCAAGTCTTTTATTTAAACTAGCGTCAGACATCCAACCGAGTGAATGTTGTTTCTCCGCAATAAAACTTCTTGTACCATTGTGCGAATTGGCGTAGACCAATGCGGAGAGATGTGGAGGGTTTGAACCCGAAATCTTGTTCAAGTGGGGTTGTATCCGCATATGTCACGGGAACATCTCCAGGTTGCATAGCTACGAGTTCTTTGTGTGCTTGAAAGTCATAGTCATCCGGAAGTACGCCAGCAGTAATAAGTTCTTCTTGGAGTATCTGCACAAAGTTTAGCAGATTTTCAGGTTGATTGTTTCCGATATTGTAGACTTTGTATGGTGGGATTGGGAGTCCATCTTTCCCATTATGTCGTTTCGGAGCTTTTTCCATTATCCTTATAATTCCCTCTACAATATCATCAATGTAGGTGAAATCTCGCTCACAGTTGCCATAGTTGAAAATTTGGATTTTTTCGCCTTTAATTAGCTTGTTGGTAAATCCAAAATATGCCATGTCAGGACGACCTGCTGGTCCGTAAACAGTGAAGAAACGCAGTCCGGTGGATGGGATGTTATACAACTTTGAATAGGCATGAGCCATTAGTTCGTTGCTTTTCTTCGTAGCAGCATAGAGACTTACTGGATTGTCGACCTTATCATCTGTACTGTATGGGATCTTTGTGTTGCTTCCGTAAACACTTGATGATGAGGCATAAACAAGATGGTGTACTCCCGAGTTTCCATTGTCGTAGCTGTGGCGACATGCTTCGAGAATATTATAGAAACCAACGATGTTGCTTTCGATATATGCTCCAGGATTGGTTATGCTATAACGTACACCGGCTTGTGCTGCAAGATTGACAACAATCTCTGGAGCATGTTTTGTAAAAATCTCATCGATAAGATGTTTGTCGGCAATATTACCCTTTATGAAGATAAATCGCTTGCCAAATTTTTCAAGCTGGCATAGGCGCCATTTTTTGAGACCGGTATCGTAATAGTCATTTACATTGTCAATGCCTATTATAACAGTATCGAGTTGCTCGCTTAATATGCGCTCGCAGAGTTTGCTTCCGATGAAGCCTGCAACCCCAGTAATAAATATGTTCATAAATCAGTCTTTTGCGAAGATGTCGCGGGTGTAAACTTTGTTGTCGACGTCGGCGAGGTCGGGTGAGGTGCGGTTGGCGAGGATGGAGTGGGAGAGGCGTTTGAACTCGGCGAGGTTGTTGACCACGCGGCTGCCGAAGAAAGTGGTGCCATCGTCGAGGGTTGGCTCATAGATGATTACGGTGGCACCCTTAGCCTTGATGCGCTTCATCACGCCTTGGATCGATGACTGGCGGAAGTTGTCGGAGTTTGACTTCATCGTAAGACGGTAAACGCCGATCACGCATTCCTGCTCAGGAGCTTTGCCGTAGGTGTTGGCGTGAGAGTAGTCATACCATCCCGCCATTTTCAGCACCTGGTCGGCGATGAAGTCCTTGCGGGTGCGGTTGCTCTCGACGATTGCAGACATCATGTTCTGTGGCACGTCGGCGTAGTTGGCGAGAAGCTGCTTGGTGTCTTTCGGCAGACAGTAACCTCCGTAGCCGAATGATGGGTTGTTATAGTGTGTGCCGATACGTGGGTCGAGTCCGATGCCTTCGATTATGGCTTGTGAGTCAAGCCCTTTGACTTCGGCGTATGTGTCGAGCTCATTGAAATAGCTGACACGAAGGGCAAGGTATGTGTTGGCAAACAGCTTCACTGCCTCAGCTTCTTTCATGCCCATGAACAGAGTGGGGATATCCTCCTTGATAGCTCCTTGTTGTAGAAGCGATGCGAAAGTGCGGGCAGCATCAGTCATTTTATTGACGTCAGTAACCGCGAGTATTGCCGCATTTTCCTCCGCAAATTCCTGTCGGTCTATAATTTTTGGCACTCCTGCTATGATGCGCGACGGGTAGAGATTGTCATATAAAGCCTTGCTCTCGCGGAGGAATTCAGGGAAGAACAACAGATTGAACTGCTTTACTCCGCGTGCTGCATATTTCACATACAGCGAACGGCAGTAACCCACAGGAATCGTGGATTTTATCACCATGACGGCATCGGGATTCACGCTAAGCACAAGGTCAATGACATCCTCGATGCAATGCGTGTCGAAATAATTCTTGACCGGGTCATAGTTGGTTGGGGCCGCGATAACCACAAAATCGGCATTGCGGTAAGCCTCCGCTCCGTCAAGTGTCGCCGTGAAGTCAAGCTCCTTTTCGGCAAGATATTTCTCGATATAATCGTCCTGGATAGGGGAGATGCGGTTGTTCAGTTTTTCAACCTTTTCAGGAATTACATCGACGGCAGTCACGTGATTGTGCTGTGCGAGCAGAGTGGCTATGCTGAGCCCGACGTAGCCGGTGCCGGCTACGGCAATATTGTATTTATTCATGCTATATTTGTAGTTTGGCATTTGAATGCTGAGGTTTGAACGGTTGTGTCGATGAGGTTGAGGGTGGTGGCGGTGAGCATCAGCGATGTGTATGCGTCGAGGGTGGTGGGGTCGAGGGCGGAGATGTCGTCTACGATGTAGTCGTTCACCCACTGGCGTTTCATTTCGTCCTGCCGGCTGCCTAAGCTCGCCGACAGATTTTCCTTTAGCATACGGCGCAGCCTGTTGCACGCCTCCGACAGAGGGATGCCGCTGAAACGTCGGTGTATTTGGAGCTCCCGCGTCCACTTGCTTAGTTGCTCGAAATAAAAGAGGGCAAATCGGCGGTCGATTGAATTTATGTCAATGTCGATTTGGTCAGCAATCATGAGAGCCACTGTCGTCGCCGTGATGCTTTTATCCCCCTTAAGCCAGCGGTTTATAGCCTTAAGCCGCGTATCTTTTAGAAAACGCAGCGGCGGACGATGATGGCATATTCTGTAAGTTAAGTCGTATGCCGGTATTATCGCCGCGATGTCGGCAAGTCGGTATTCCTCAATCGATGCTTCAACTGATTGCAGCCACCTGAGAGCTTCATTTTCCAAAATGCGTAATAGGGGAGAGGCTGGTTGAGGATAGTTAAGACCTCCTTCACTCTGATAAACGCTGACCAGCCATCGCTGATAGGCTATGACTTCCGATGCATTTGCGTAGTCGATGCTGTCAGCGCTTATTATGTCGGGGAGATGTGTCATAGAAGGGTTATTTCAATAGTTCCACATCGTTGGCGTCCACAAATAGCGACGCGCAACCGAGGATGTCGATGTTCACATAGAGGCGGCTTGTGCCGTCGGCATCGCAGAGTATCTCGCCGATAAGATTGCGCAGCGGGCCGCGTATCACTCTCACAGTCTGTCCTTTCACAAAACGCTCTACAAAATGAATGGGCGTGTCTGATGCTCCAAGCATGAATTTAAGCTTGTCAAGCTCGCTGTCGGAAACCACGGCAATAGGCTTGTGCGATCCGTTGACGGTGCCGGCATTGTTGGTCATGAATCGGGAGATGAATGGCATATTCACAAGATGGCGTCGCTCCTCTTCGGTCGACTTGACAAAAAGTACAGAAGGAATCACCACACGTTCCACGGTGGCTTTTTTCCCGTTTTTCCATACTCGCGTTTCCTGCTGAGTGGCGACAAAACATTCATAGCCGAGTTTCGACAGTTGTTGCGCTGAGGACCTTTCAGTATTGTTTTTCCTCATCCGGGCAATGAACCAGTGCCTTTGCGGCACGCCTACGGCGCTGCCAACGCCCGTAGGCTCTGGCTCTAAACCTCTGTCATTATGAATTATATCCACATTCATTAGACCCATTTTGGGGGAAAGATACTTGCCTATCTCTTCCCAAGAGATACATCGTCAATGGAATGCAGTGGTATTCAGCCAAATAAATGCAGGGTAAATAAGCCTTAGCTAAACAAAATTAATAATACGCGAATAAATACCACAAGCTGAATCTTACCAACTGTCAAGAGGTTGATAAATTTCGGCTTGTGTAATTGAATAAAAATTAATACTTTTGCAGTGTAGAATACACTTGAGAACCCCTTTATCTTTCTCAATCACGTATTTCTGTAATTATCTCTTGGGAAGAGATTTGTATATTTAGGGTCAAAACTGTTGACGGCATTAAAGCTTTATCCCAAATTTCAATATTTTTGGTTCAAACATGCTTTTCGGCATAAAACTTGTCAATGTGTCGATGATAGAGCCAAGCATTTTCTCTCGTATGTAATCCGATTTAATATATAGCGACACCTTTCGTTCCGACAGATGATCGCCGTCAATCTTGCGCACATTGGCTCTCTGCTTCTCGCTGAGCATCGGAGTGTGCATCTCCGGAATAATCGTATATCCGCCATTTTCATCGACAATTCTTATCAGGGTTTCGATATTGCCTGCCTCATATATACGGCGTCCCTTGGCTCGTTCTTTGCAAAAACTAAACGCGCTCTGCCGCAGGCATTGACTCTCCTTCATTATCCACATATTCTCATGCTCAAGATTGTCGGGACGAAATACTGGAAATCGACTCAGGCAGTTTTCTGAAACATAGACCATGAATTGCTCCGTATATAAAGGTATCTCATATATTCCCTCCACAGCATTGCCGGCTGTAGCAATTCCTACATCGGCATTTCCGTGTAGAAGAATTTCCGACATCGCCTTCGCTTTCACATCTTCGATCGTAAGCTTGACATCAGGATATGCTGCCACATAGTGCTTGATGAATTTTGGCAGCAAATAAGGGGCTATGTTGGGGCTCACACACAGCGTTAGCTCACCCGAAATGCTGTCTTTTGCCTCGCTCACGATATCGAATATGCGGTTTGCTTCAGCGATGGCGTTTTCTGCCTGCCTGATGATGCGGTTGCCCATGGCTGTTGGGACCACGTGCTTGTTGCTGCGGTCAAAAATGCGTGCTCCAAGCTCATCTTCAAGCTTCAGAAGCATCCCGCTGAGTGTCGGTTGGGTCACGCCGCAATGTTCAGCGGCACGCGCAAAACTTCTGTATCGGTCTACGGCTACGATGTATTTAAGCTGTTGCAGAGTCATGATGATAGATTTATTCTATGCAAAGATAAGAATAATCAGTTGTTAATCTATCATATCGAGCGTAACTTTGCCATTGAAATTATTCTTGAACCACAGATAAACCTATTTTCATGACTAAAAAACGATTTCACCGCCATCTTGAAGTAAAAGGATTTCCCCTTTACTGGATTCTGATAGCCTACATTGTGATCGGATTCTTTTACCCCGTCATCGGTTTCCTTGCGCTTATATGCATGATAGCGCCTGTTGCGTTTGCCGTAACCCGTGGACGTTGGTGGTGTGGCAATGGCTGTCCGCGCGGCAGTCTTTACGATAGACTGTTATCGCGCTATTCGCCCCATCGCCCTATACCCGCATTTGTGCGTTCTTTTGGATTCCGGTTGTTCATGGTGCTTTTCATATTCACCATGTTTGGCGTTCAGATGTACTATGCTTGGGGCGATTGGAATGCTATGGGACGCGTATTCTGGATGATAATCCTCATCACTACAATCGTGGGTGTCACTCTGTCATTTATATATGCGCCACGCACCTGGTGCTCGTTTTGCCCCATGGGCACTCTTTCGTCCTGGGCGACACCGAAGAAAGGCGCGTTGCCCTCAAAATATCGCAGAATATTTGTCAGTTCAACGTGCCAGATGAAGTGCAAGAGCTGTGCCCGTGTATGCCCCATGCAGCTCACTCCCTATGATTGTCGGGGAGATGCCGACGGTTATCTGCACCCTGATTGCATCAAGTGCGGAAAGTGCTCCATCGCGTGTCCCATTAAAATCATGTCAATGGACCACTCTCCCTCATGAATCGGCGCTGATTTTGTCTGATGGCAATGAGCGGCTGACTGTGACAAGCCACACGCCGCTGAAGATGAGAGCTACAGCTACTCCTTTTACAAGGCTGAAACGGTCGAGTCCAAGCCAGATGCCCACTCCGGTTGCCACAATCGGCTGAATGTAATTATACATGCCTACTATGGTGGGGCGCAGATTCTTCTGTCCTATCATCACACAGATGTAAGCGATGTAAGTGGCGCCTATCACCACTGCGGCGGCGCCCCACCACTCAATAACGCTGATATCCGCCCATGCCGTAGATAGAAGCATCTTTGCGCTCAGCGGCAGTGACACTACCGATGCCGACAGAAACATCCACTTCATGATTGTCACAAGCGAGTATTTGCGTATGAAGTTACGATAGAGCGTGAGATAGAGCGCGTAGCTTAGCTGTGCCATAAGAATGATGAAGTCGCCGAGAGGGGGATTGGAGGCGCCGGTCGATGTAGAGCTGTTCCCGAGCATGAGAATTATGGCTCCGGCAGCTCCCAGGACGATGCCTCCGGCTTTCTTCATGCTGATCGGTTCGTGCAGAATGATCCATGCAAGCAGCATCACCCACATGGGCATGGTGGTGGTCACAAGGCTTGCCTCGCTGGGTGTCGTTAAACTCACGCCCACTATGAAGCATCCCTGATTGAAGAAAACACCGAGCATTCCGGCGCCGAACAATCGCAATATGTCAGGCAGAGGCACGTGTTCCTTAGGCATGAACAATGATGTGAGCCAAAACAAAATTGCGGCTCCTGCCATACGGAAATCAACAAGCAATAACGGGGCGATCATCCCTGATGCAAGCACCAGTTTCACGATAGGAGCCATAAGTCCCCACATTAAGTTGGCTCCAAGCATAGCTAAATGTCCTTTAAGTCTGAAATCACTCATCACAAGTAATATATTTTTTGCAAAATTACACATATATGCCGACTGAGCCAAATATAAATATACATGTATGTTCTTCGCCATTGCCATCACAAATAAGCCGCTTCTGTAACATTTTGTCCATGCAAGCGTTTATTGTATAGTATCATCATAAATAATTTTTAGTAATATGAAAAATTTCAAGCCGGAGGCGTGGATGCTTCCTCAGCCGGTGTTAATTCTCGGCACATACAATGCCGATGGTTCGCCTAATGCAATGAATGTGGCATGGAGCGGACAGTGGGACATGACTGAAATAATGATTTCAATGGGTGCCCATGAGACAACTGAAAATCTTAACAGATGCCCTGAATTCACCGTGGCATTTGCTACCGTCGACACCCATGTGGCTGCCGACTATGTAGGTATAGTCAGCGGAAAGAAACATCCTCACAAACTTGACAATACCGGGTGGAAGTCAACTAAAGCCGAAAATGTGAATGCGCCCGTGTTTGACTGCTTCCCGATGACAATGGAATGCCGCATCAAGGAGAAGCTTTTTGAATCGGAGACCGGATACTATATCGTGGCAGAGATAGTCAATATATCATGCCGGGAAGAATTCCTCGCTGAAGATGGAAAGCCCGATGTGGAAAAGATGAATCTCATCACCCTCGACCCCATACACAATGGTTACATAGCCTTGGGGCATCGCGTGGGAAACGCTTATCATGATGGTAAAGCGTTGAAATAAATTTCAACTTTATCCGTGCGGCAATCCCCCTTGTCCCGTGTTTGAGCGGAACTTGGGGGATTGTCTTATTATTCTCCCGTGGCAAATCATTGCGAAGAAAGGGCATAATCTCATCCGGTTTTATTAATTTTGCATCATAAAGTAAGAAATCAGTACGCAAATATTAATCAAGGAAGTGCTTATGGATGAATTTGAACAGGAGTGGGCGAAAATGCTCGAAGGAAAAATATATGACGCGGTCCATCCTGAATTCCTGCGACGTCTTGAGGCTACACGTCAACGTATATGGGAATTCAACAATCTTAATCCCGCGAAAGTCGACGAGATGAAAACCATCTTCAGAAGTATTGTGGGAAAATGCGGCGAAAAATTCCATGTAAATCAGCCGTTCAGGTGTGATTACGGATGCAATATCCTCATAGGCAATAACTTTTTCGCCAATTTCAATCTCACCATTCTCGATGAAGCCATAGTTGAAATAGGGGATAATGTTTTCATCGGCCCCAATGTGAGCATCTACACTGCCTGTCATCCTCTTGATCCTGAAGCGAGAAATACAGGTGTGGAATGGGCGGAACCCGTGACGATCGGCAACAGTGTGTGGATTGGTGGTAGTGCCGTGATACTTCCGGGAGTAACCATCGGCGACAATTCGGTGGTAGGCGCCGGAGCTGTCGTCACACGCGATGTGCCATCCGGAGTAGTGGTCGCCGGCAATCCCGCTCGCATTATAAAGCACATTGACATTTCAGGACTATCAACAAAAAGTTCGGAATAAATTCAACACCGTCTTGTAAGATTCAATATAAAGTGTTAACTTTGCACTTCGAAAGGGGTCCGGTAGCTCAGCTGGATAGAGCATCTGCCTTCTAAGCAGACGGTCATGGGTTCGAATCCCGTCCGGATCACCAACAACTAATCCGCTCAGAGTGAAAGAATTGATAAATTCACTCCGAGCGGATTTTCTTTTTGAGGGCGACGGTTATATTTTGCCTATGGATTTCATCATTTTGTCCACACATCGTTTCTTCTGTTCCATGTTGGGATGTACGTAGAGATTGAGTGTGGTGGATATATTGGAATGCCCCAGAATGGAACTTACTGTCTTATAGTCGCATTCGCTTTCGATGCAGCGGGTTGCGAAGCTGTGGCGTAGGCCATGAAATTTTATCGGAGGTATACCCAGTGAGGTTAGTAATTGATTATAATAACTGCGATAAGTGCGTGGTTCTATAGGGGTTTGTTCGTTTGACAGCACATAAGCATCCCCGTTTACTATTGTCTTAAGCGGTTTCAGGATTTTATGCAGCTCTTTTGTGATTGGGATTTCGCGCTTGGAGGTATGTGTTTTAGGAGTTGAGACTATGAGCTCTGTTCTCCGGCTGTCACCCTCGTTGATATAAATGCGTTCGATTGTCCTGCTCACGGCAATGATTCCGCGGTTTATGTCAATGTCGTTCCACCGCATACCGCATATTTCTCCTATTCTCGTTCCTGTGTGCAGGCATATAAGGATGCCGAGATTTTTGAACGTGAAATTTTCGGTGAGATGTTTCATTAATTTGCGTTGATCAGAGATGGCGAAAATCGATGGCGTGCCGGGCTTCTGTTCGGTAGGATACTTTATCTCCCATTCACAGTGTGGAAACAGTTCATGTTTATAGCCGTATCGGGCTATCATTTTCAGCACTATCAGTATATCCTTGATGGTTTTCTGGCTCAGACCGGCTGATAGTTTGTCGAGTACGAATTCTTGTACTGAAGTTTCGGAAAGGCTGTGGTGCTCTCCGAATGCAGGTATGAGGTGGTTTCTGACTGTTAGCGCATAGGCGGCAAACGTGGAGCGCTTGACGTAATTACGTTTTTCGGCACACCATCTTGATGCGATCTCGTTGAATTTAAGATTACTCATTGGATTATTAAAAAATTGGTGATGTCCGATAAAAATACAATATAACCGCATTGCCGCACACACTCTCACATCTATTTTTCAGCCGGATCAGTGTGTCACGCGGCATCAGTCATCGCCATATTGTTTCGAAATACCCATAAGAATCTTAGAGCTTGTATTGAAATTAAAAGTTAGAATAAGTCAAGTACATACACTGTGCTGTTGCCGGCATTTTCCATGACACGTTCGCCATCACCTTGCGAAGTGTTTTGGATAAAAATGCTTAATGAGCGGTTGGCGCGCCACAGGTCGACGTCAAATGTCGGCTCCCAGGCTCCTACCGAAAAGTCAGTCAAATCACTTGCCGTCCAATCCCCCGTCGGACCATCATAAGTCGACAGCAGCGATACCTTGCTGCTGCGTTCAGCATCACGAAACAATACTCCTATGAAATCTCCGTCGACGATTATCTGCGGACGTGAGACAGGAATCATTTTAGTCCCTCCGCCGGATAGTGAAAACGGTGTGATGCGCGACGATATGACGCGCTTTTGCCATTGTGTGCCGTCGTGCCACAATATATGGTATTGGGGGATGCTGTCCCCTTGCTCTCTCCAGTAGCTCGCTATGTATGGACGTGAAGCGTCGTCGGCGGTCATGGATGTCTGATTGATAAGTTCCGAATTTTGGCTGATCCGGCAGGCATATTCGGCATTGGATGCATTTATCGGCAGGGTGTAGCGGGTGCCGTCAGATTTTACCCATGTCGTCCCTCCGTCCTCCGAACGGGCGTAGCACATATCATGATTGGTCTCGACGAGCCACGTCTCACGCCACACCCACGATACATGGATTACGTCATTGTTGTCCACAGATACTTGCCAATAGGGGCTGCGTTCATCCTCTCCGTCAATCAATGCGTCTTGGACACGGCGCCAGCGTTTATTTTCCACATCATAGCGGTTGATTACCATATTGCCTCTGCCCGATGACCCCGAACGATATATGAAAAGGAGGTCGCCGTTCCTCATCCGATAAAATTCAGGGTATGTCACGTTGTCTTCATCATCATGAATCATGCCTTCCATCTCCTGAAATTCAAGACTGCCTGCGGCTACCGCTCTGGCATATTTAAGCGGATTGCCGTGATGATCAAATGCGATGTGGAGATACCCTTCACCATCTATCCCGATGCTGATAATGTTATGCGCATCCTTGACATTCCCTTTGAAACGGGTGCGCGACAGCTCCCATTTGTCGGAATTAATATTGCGTTTGCCCACTGTCACATATCCTTCGGGATCATAGTAGGCTATATATTGGACATCGTTAAATGTGGCAAGTGAGTTGGTGCGGAACACGGCTGTATTGACCGAAGTCTTGCTGTAGCCCAAACCTATCTCCGTCAATTTCTTTTGATTTCCTGCTGAATCGGATGGGTTGGCACATTCCGATGTGTCGGTCAGAATCAGCGAGATAATGATGAAAAAGAGATACCGCATAGCGTGTGAGTCCGGTGGTTTATTGACTTTAAAACAGATCCTTGGGTTGCATGGTTTCGCCCCAGCGATGGTCCTTGGGGAAAGGTTTTCCGTTCCATGCTTTCTGGTTGGTCCATTCAAGCGGAGCATCGGTCCAGAATGGATGTGATGCAGGTAGGCCAAGAGGTAGAAACGAGAGGGTGGTCATGTACAGCGAACCGTTGTTTGTGTACCAGTCGGCAATATTGGGTTGGCGTCCTGCAAATCCTATTGTCAAGTATCCGGCTTCGTTGAAGTTTTCCCTTCCGTCAAACATTCTGTGCATCACGGCAGTAAGAGCCGCACGCACTTGACCGTTAGTGAGTCCGGCAGGAAGCTTCTCATACCATGCCATCAGTGCAAGAGGTTGTAGTGCCGCCATTCTGTAGGGAATTGACCTGCCGAATACGGGAAATGTGCCTTCCGGCGAAATTAGTCGTTCGAGCACAATTGCGAACTTCTGAGCGCGCTTGACTGCGCGGTCATAGTATTTTGAATAATGGATGCGGGTATACTTCCCGGAGTCTTTCATCGCCTGAAGTGTTTCGAGATACATGGGGTGGAAAACAAAGCTGCTGTAATAGTCGTAAGCGAAATCCGGACCGTCGGCATACCATCCGTCGCCCACATACCATTCCTCAACCTTGCGTATCGCCGAATTGATGCGGTATTCATCGCATTCTGCTCCTATCTTGGCAAGCAGGCTCTCTATGGCTGAGGAGAAAAGGACCCAATTTGTGTAAGGTGGATCAATTCGGCGCAATTGTGTGAATTCATTGACGTAACGCTGCTTGGTTACATCATCGAGCGGCAGCCAAAGCGCGTCATAGGCACGCAAAAAACTTTCAGCGATATAAGCAGCGTCGACAAGTGCTTGACCGTGACCACGCCACAATAAATAATCCGGGCTTTCCGGGTCAACTGCGTTCCGATAACTTGCGATAGCCATATCTCGGAGTTCTTTGCGTTTCAATCCCTCTGCGCTTGTGTCGTCAGGCAACGCAAGCCAAGGGGCGATACCTGCCATAAGACGTCCGAATGTTTCCATATAGACCACATCTTTATCCCTGCCGTCCCAATTCGGGCTGACTTCAACAAGCATATCGCTTTTGAGGTTGCCGGTCGACATCTTACTGAGCACAGGATGAGCGATTTTATAGAGCAGGTCAACCCAATAAGCACGGTCTTGGCGATGTGCCGCTTCCACGAATCTTACATATTCACTGGCAGCGAGTAGAAAGGCTCCGACTCCGAAATTGGATGTAGATTTCGCGTCCACAACCTGGCCCGGTATCGCTTTTTCTCCGATTGGCTGCACATATCCCACTCGTCCATCTTTCTGAAGAGCGGTGTTTTTTAGATAGTTCCATCCTTTTTGGGCTGCTTCAAGATATTTGGCATCGTTAAGATAACCGTTATTTATGCCCCATAACAGTCCGTAGGTGAAGAATGCTGTCCCGGATGTTTCAGGCCCCGGGGCATGTGCCTCATCCAGCATTGAACGGGACCAATATCCGGCAGGCTGTTGGCAAGCCACTACGGCATCGGCGAGCTTGACATACTTGTCGACGAAAAACTGACGATGCTTGTAATTGACAGGTAAATCCTGAAGCACCTTGGCAAGTCCGGCAAGCACCCAGCCATCGCCGCGAGCCCAAAAGTCTTTCTTGCCATTAGCGCTTTTATGAGCCGGATACACATATTTGCCATCACGGAAATACAATCCCGTCTCGGTGTCATACATTATGCTGTCCGATACCAGAATATATTCATATAGTTTGTCAAGATATTTGGCATTATCGGTGATCTTATACAATTTTGTCATAACCGGCATCACCATGTAAAGACCGTCTGCCCACCACCAGTAATCGTTGCGTGGGGTCGACATCTCGTATTCCATCACATCTCTGGCTCGTTTTATGCGTTTGTCCTCAGGCAATATATTGTAAAGGTCGGCGTAGGTCTGGAAGCACACTTGCCAATCGCCGAAAAGAACAAATTCATCCGACTCTCCATAACTGTATTTCCATTTTTCCTTGTCGTTGCTTTTTGCTCCTGCCCAGCCGTTATGTTCAGCCCATCTGGTAGAGTAGTCGAGCCATTTTTCGTTGCCGGTGAGCCGATAAGCCTCCATATTCCCCGTGTGGTAAGCAGCGTTGTCCCAGAATGCATTTACTTCAGGATCATTATTATTTTGCCAATGCTCATTGACTTTATCTATTATTGAGCGTGCTTCAGCGGCTTCCTTCACCGGATTTTGGATTGCTGCGGTTAACGATGTGGAGAATATGCTCATTGCTAGTAAGGCGCAAAGTCGATGGATGTATTTTCGGTACATATAGATTAGGTTATTGTGATAACACAAAATTAAAGGATTGGATTCAAAAATCACCATAAATGAACCATTATTTTTGAGAATAAATCATCAAAAGCCATAAATACCTGAAAGGCAAGGCTTATGAATAACCGCGGCACAGGTCGCCTATGGCGACCTGTGCCCGGAAACCCCCACAAATAGTGCCCCTGAAAAAACGCCATGATTGCCGAGTCCCGTCACTACTCACCCCCCCCCCACGAGATATGTGAAGAGAATGCCATAAATGCCTGTAAGGCACTGCAATTCCATATCACGAGTCACGGAAGAAAACAATTTCACCAATGCCGTGCAACGGCAAAATAATTTAAGCTCCGCCACGAGGCGAAGCCGAGGCGCGGAGAAAGGGCACACACAAACGGGCGTCGAAGACGTCCTACAATCGGAACTACAAAACAGCCAATACAAAATCGGTCTGTAGGACCGTAAGAGTTTAGCCCGGCATGTAGCGTTAGCGAAATGCCGGGTAAATGGATCCGAAATTTAATTAAGCTCTGTAAGAGCGACACAATTGTATCGTTCCTCCGGAACTCCATATATTTGGGGAATTATCCATGCCCGGACATTCCGTTGGTGCTACATGCTGACATCTGGCGGTTCTGACCGCATTTTTACCACGCCATCCCACGAGTCCGTTGTGCAAAAAATTTCACCCGGTGGGATAAAAAGTGGGTAAATCCCCATCAACCACACACTATCTTTGCCCCAACAAACATAACGGTATCAATCTGCGGGAGAGATATCCCGTCACGGTTCCGCCACAATCACGGCAACACGCCCGAAGGACGCTGACATCAGCCGGCTACAGTCAGCCCCGAGAGCCACGCCGCGACAGGCACGGATCCGTTGGAGTACTCCGACAGGAGCCTCGCTCGCAGAACCCGACCGACAACGACAGCGGAAGCAGATGGAGTCGCCCGAAGTTACACTTCGCTAAGTTTCAGGAAATGACCTGGAAGACTGCTTGAAATTGGTCCTTTAATCAATGTGCACAGACCGCCAACACGAAGCCGCCATCGTTGGCGGCGGGGGATTCCGTATTTCAACTTCTCGTGACATGGTATCTATCCATATTGTGGGTATATGGATGGTGCAAAATAAAAAGAGCTGATTTGTAAAAATCAGCTCTTTTTATGTGTCGGGGTGGCGGGATTCGAACTCGCGACCCCCTGCTCCCAAAGCAGGTGCGCTAACCGGACTGCGCTACGCCCCGATTACCTTTCGGCACTGCAAAGGTAGAAAAACTTTTTCAACCGCGCAAGACCTTTCTTGATTATATTTTCACTGCTGCACGGCAAAATCAGAAAATAATTTGGGTAATAAATCCGTATTGATCGAGCTAAGTGCCGCCAGGCACGTGTCAGTTTTTAACCGCGGCTGAGCGAAGCGAAGCCGTGGACCGCGACACACCCTACCACGAGCCCCGGGAGGGGCGAGTCTGTTTAGCATACCTGCCGCATCTAAATTTTGCGACATATAAATAAACGGCTGATTGCTATCCGAGTAGCAATCAGCCGTTTGATTTTAGCTTGTTTGGAAGTTGGTGCTGTTAGTATTCGTCCCAGGAGCGGATTTCGATGTCGTCGACCGGCAGAGTGGTGAATGCTCGGATGAATGCCGATGCAAGGCGGGCATTGGTGAGCAAGGGGATGTTGAGGTCGATGGCGGCGCGGCGTATTCTGTAGCCGTTGGTCAGCTCTGTTTCCGAAAGGTTCTTGGGGATGTTAACCACGAGGTCCACATCTTTGCGGTGGAGCAGTTCCAGCGCCTGCGGCTGCATATCGGGCTGGCTCGGCCAGTAGACCTTTATAGCCGGAATGCCATTGTCGGTGAGGAACTGATGGGTTCCTCCGGTGGCATACAGGGCGTAGCCGTTGTTGTGGAGCAGATGTGCCGCATCGAGCATATCTGCTTTCTGTTTCGGGGTTCCGGTGGAGAGCAGCACGCCCTTTCCTTTGGAGGGGACTCTCATGCCCACGGAGAGCATTGCCTTGAGGATAGCTTCATCGGTGTCGGCGCCGATGCAACCCACCTCGCCGGTGGATGCCATGTCAACGCCAAGCACGGGGTCGGCGCCCTGAAGACGTGAGAATGAGAACTGCGATGCCTTGATGCCCACGTAATCGAGGTCAAACGCATTTTTGTGGGGTTTCTCGACATCGTGTCCGAGCATGACGCGTGTGGCAATGTCGATGAAGTTGAGCTTCAGCACCTTGCTGACAAACGGGAATGAACGTGAGGCGCGGAGGTTGCACTCGATCACCTTTATGTCATTGTTCTTGGCGAGGAACTGGATGTTGAACGGTCCCGAGATGTTGAGCGCCTTGGCTATCTTTTGGCTCACTTTCTTGATGCGGCGTATTGTCTCCACATAGAGTTTCTGAGGCGGGAACTGGATGGTGGCGTCGCCGGAGTGTACGCCGGCAAACTCGATGTGCTCCGAAATGGCGTAGACCTTGATTTCGCCGTTCTGCGCCACGGCATCCATCTCGATCTCCTTGGCGTTCTGGATGAACTCGGTCACTACCACCGGATGCTGTTTCGACACGTTGGCGGCGAGCTTGAGGAAGCGCTCGAGCTCCTCATTGTTGCTGCACACGTTCATTGCCGCACCTGACAGTACGTAGCTGGGTCGCACAAGCACCGGGAAGCCTACTTCGTCGATGAACTTGTGGATGTCGTCAAATGATGTGAGCTCGCGCCATCTGGGCTGGTCGACACCTATCTCGTCGAGCATCGCCGAGAACTTGTGGCGGTCTTCGGCATTGTCGATCGAGGTTGCCGAGGTGCCAAGAATAGGAACCTTGGCGTTGTCGAGTCGGGTGGCGAGGTTGTTGGGTATCTGTCCGCCCACCGAGAGGATCACGCCGTGGGGCTGTTCCAGGTCGAGGATGTCCATTACGCGCTCGTAGGTGAGCTCGTCGAAGTACAGGCGGTCACACATATCGTAGTCGGTCGACACGGTTTCGGGATTGTAGTTTATCATCACCGAGCGCCAGCCTTCGCGTTTCACGGTCATAAGCGCGTTGACCGAGCACCAGTCAAATTCCACCGAGCTTCCGATGCGGTAGGCACCTGAGCCAAGCACTACGATCGACTTGTGGTCATGCAGATAGTTGACATCGTTGGTGTCGCCGTTGTAGGTGAGATATAGGTAGTTGGTCATTGCCGGATATTCCGCTCCGAGAGTGTCGATCTGTTTCACTACGGGGACAATGCCGAGCGACTTGCGGAATTCACGCACTTTTATGATTTCAGTTTCGGCATCGGCAAGGCTCTCTTTCAGCAATGCGCGGGCTATCTGGAAGTCGCTGAAGCCTTGACTTTTCGCCTGACGTAGCAGCGCCACGGGAACTTTGTCGAGTGAATCGTAGGTTTCGAGCTCGTCGGCTGTCATGACAATATTGTGGAGCTTGTTGAGGAACCAACGGTCGATTTTGGTCAGTTCATGAAGGCGCTCCACTGAATAGCCTTGACGCATAGCCTTTGAGATGACAAATATTCGTTTGTCGGTAGGGTCGGCAAGCGCGTGGTCGATGTCGGGCACTTTAAGCTCTTTGTTTTCCACGAATCCGTGCATGCCTTGTCCTATCATTCGGAGTCCCTTCTGAATCGCTTCCTCAAATGTTCTGCCGATTGACATCACTTCGCCCACCGACTTCATCGAGGAGCCGATCTCGCGTTTCACGCCGTGGAATTTACCCAAGTCCCAGCGAGGGATTTTCACCACGATATAGTCAAGAGCCGGTTCGAAGAATGCCGAGGTGACTTTTGTCACCGAGTTTTTGAGGTCAAAGAGTCCATAGCCCAATCCGAGCTTCGCGGCGACGAACGCGAGCGGGTAGCCTGTTGCCTTGGATGCGAGTGCTGATGAGCGCGACAAGCGAGCGTTTACCTCGATCACGCGGTAGTCCATCGAAGCCGGGTCAAATGCATACTGGACGTTGCACTCGCCGACGATGCCGATGTGGCGTATGATTTTTATGGCGAGCTTTCTCAGATAGTGGTAGTCCTCGTTGGAGAGTGTCTGTGACGGCGCCACCACGATCGACTCGCCGGTGTGGATGCCGAGCGGGTCGAAGTTCTCCATGTTGCACACGGTGATACAGTTGTCAAAGCGGTCGCGCACCACTTCATATTCCACCTCTTTCCATCCTTTGAGCGACTTTTCGATGAGCACCTGCGGTGAGAATGCGAGTGCTTTCTCCACAAGCGCCACCAGTTGCTGCTCGTCGTCGCAGAATCCGCTGCCGAGTCCGCCAAGCGCATAGGCTGCGCGCACGATTACGGGATATCCCAGTTCTGAAGCGGCTTTGATAGCGTCGGGGATGTTGCTCACCGCCTCGCTTTTTATGGTTTTTACGTTGATTTCGTCGAGTTTCTTCACAAAGAGTTCGCGATCCTCAGTGTCCATGATGGCTCTTACGGGTGTTCCGAGCACCTGCACGCCATACTTTTCCAGCACGCCGCTTTCATATAGCGCCACTCCGCAGTTGAGCGCGGTTTGTCCGCCGAATGCGAGCATTATACCTTCGGGGCGTTCCTTTTCGATTACTTTTTCTACGAAATAGGGTGTTACCGGGAGGAAATATATTTTGTCGGCAAATCCGTCGGAGGTCTGGACGGTGGCGATGTTGGGGTTGATGAGCACAGTCGATATGCCCTCCTCTTTCATCGCTTTCAACGCTTGGGAGCCTGAGTAGTCAAATTCTCCGGCTTCTCCGATTTTCAACGCGCCGCTGCCGAGCAGCAATACTTTTTTTATTGAATGTTGATTCATGATTGCAATGAGATGAGGATTTTAAATCATGTTAATAAACTCGTCAAACAAAAATTCGGTGTCCTTTGGACCTGATGAAGCTTCGGGATGGAACTGAGCCGAGAAGAAAGGCTTGGTCTTGTGGCGTATTCCTTCGTTGGTGCCGTCGTTCATGTTGATGAACAATGGTTCCCAGTCGTCGGGCAGAGTGTTGCTGTCGACTGCAAATCCATGGTTCTGGGAGGTGATGAAACAGCGTTCGGTGCCCACCTGACGCACCGGCTGGTTGTGGCTGCGGTGTCCGTAGGCGAGCTTGTAGGTCTTTGCTCCGGCGGCTTTTGACAGAAGCTGATTGCCCATGCATATTCCGCATATCGGTTTGCCTATCTCGATAGCCTTGCGGATGTTCTCCACAGTTTTTTCAGCGAGGTCGGGGTTGCCCGGACCGTTGGATATGAAAAGTCCGTCGTAGGGTATTGATGTGAAGTCGTAGTCCCATGGCACTCTCACCACTCTCACGCCACGGCGTGTGAGACACCTGATTATGTTATGCTTCACTCCGCAATCGACGAGCACCACAGTCTTTTCGCCTTCGCCATGCTCTTCTACCGAGCGGCAGCTCACTTTAGCCACAAGATTTTCCGCATTCGGGTCGTAGAAGTCAATGTCGGGACACCCTTCGATGATGATTTTGCCAAGCATTGATCCGTGTTCGCGCAGATGTTTGGTGAGGGCTCGGGTGTCGATGCCGTATATTCCCGCGATTTTTTCTTCTTTGAGCCAGTCGGCGAGGCTCCGGTCAGATTGCCAGTGGCTCGGTTCCCAAGTGTAGTCCTGGGCTACGATCGCCTTGCAGTGTATATGCTCGCTTTCGTAGTATTCGCTTACATCGTTTTTTTCGCGGCGTGGCGGGACTCCGTAATTGCCAAGAATAGGATAGGTTGTTACTAAGATTTGTCCTTCGTAGGACGGGTCTGTTAAACTCTCGGGATAGCCGGTCATTGCGGTGTTGAACACTACTTCGCCGGCGGTTGATGCGGCATATCCGAAGGATTTGCCCTCAAAAGTTGTACCATCTTCAAGAACCAGGATGGCTTTTTGGGTCTCGCACATACGATTAAATAGTATGTTGTTGAAAAATAAACGTAACTAATCTCCCGGTTTTCCATTCTCGAAAACCGTGCAAAGTTACGTAAAAAATCCAAATAATATCGTGTCTCGGCAAATAAAATGCCTGTATCCTTCCGCCGTCACGGCGTTGTGGGTGCGATGGCGGTTATTCGCAGGGGAATGAGAAGATGACTCTGCACCCGTCGGTATAGGTGGGGTCTATTTTCACTGAGCCGCCTATGGCTTGCGCCACGGCGCGGCACAATGCGAGCCCCACTCCGGCACCCTGTTTGAACTCGTTGATTTTCGTGAATCGTTCAAACACCCATTCCTGCTTGTCGCGTGGTATGCCGGGACCGTTGTCGGTCACGGTGATGATGGCGAGCTTCGGTTCCTCTGAGATCTCGCATTTCATGACTATTGAGCCGCGCGGGGTGAACTTGAACGCGTTGTGCAGAATGTTGGTTATGGCGGCTTCCACCAGGTGTTGCGATGTGAACACGGTGTCGCGGTCGCTGACAGGCTGGAATCTGAATGATGTGTTGGGCGATTTTTTGAATTCGGCGTTGGAGTATGCCGTGTTGCACAGGCTGTTGAGCGGTATGCGTTTTTTCTCGATGGCTTTTCCGGCGTCGATGTCGGAGATTACGATGATGTCATTGACCATTTTCAGCAGGTCGTCGCTGTTGTTGGTTATCACGTCGGCGTAGGTTTGCAGGCTTTCGTCAAGGGAGCCGGAGAGTACTTGGGCAAATCCCACTATGGCGTTGAGCGGAGTGCGTATCTCGTGGCTCATGTTTTGGATGAACTTGGTTTTGAGAAGACTCACTTGCTCCACCTGTCTCATTGCCTCGATCACTTTGTTGCGTTCCTCCTCGATGGCTCGCTTAAGTTTGTTGATTCGCGCGAGTTGCACCAATGACACTATCAGGGCTAATGCAAGTACGGCGACTACGATTATGGCAAACCATATCTCAGCCTTGTATTGCTCGTATAGTGATGTGGGTTGGTTGATGATGTTGGCTGTCTCGGGCACCTTTGCCGAGTCAATGCCGAAGTCCTTCAGGCGGTTGTGGTCAAAGATGTATTGTCCGGGGATTATGGTGATGGGCGATGCTGTGAGGGAGTCTTTGAGGTAGTTGAAGCAGTCGTGCGCCAGATTGCCTCCGAATGTGCGGTATTGGGGAGTGAATCCGCCCACAGCCCAAGAGCCCATGCCCACTGATGACAGCGTCATGACCGGGATGGAGGGATTTGCTTTGCCGAGCATGGTTATGGCGTTTCCCAGCAGAAATTCACCGCTTTTATCTACTCGCCATGTGCCGCAGAAAATGGCTGTGGAGGGGCTCAGTGATTCAATCTTTTTTCGTGCGTCGTCGACGGTGGAGTGTCGTCCGTCAAGGAAAATGGGGGCGTATTCGGGGTATTTTGACAGCTCACGTTTTATCCATGCCTGCATATTCACGCCTCCGAAAGTGTTGTCGGTCAGGAACAATATGTCTTTCACTCCCGGAAATAGTTTCCGCATCATGTCGATATTGTCCTTGAGGCTGTATTCGTAGGCATATCCTCCCACAATGTTGAAGTCGGTGAAGTCTATGCGTATGTCTTTGGTAGCCGGATTCCATGTTTCGGGATTGATTGAGTCAGGGGGGAGCGATACGGTGTTGCGGCTTATCATTCCTGCCATGACGGGAATCCTTTTCAGACGGGGATCGTCTTGCGACAGATATGTTGACCAAGCCTCCTGTCCGAACAGCAATATAATGTCGGGTTGCTGTGATCCTTCATATTTTGACATTATCGCCCTGAGTCTGTCGCCCCAGGTGTTGGCATCCTTGAGGTAGGTGCAGTCAAGGCTTTCGATCACCACTCGCGCGTCGGGCTGCCTTTGCTTGAACACCTCGTTGAATTCATCGAGATTGATCTGCATCGATCTCATGTCGGGATTGTAGGATGTTATTATAAGGATGAGTTTTTCGTCATCAGAGGCGCTTGCCCATGCATTTGCCACCATTAACAGGGAGATGATGACGGATAGAATATATCTCATTATGTCGGAATCAAAAAAGTTAGCACTGTGTTGGATGCAAATATAGTAAAAGAGATTGGTAATTTCGGATTTTTTAAGGTATAGCAACGGCGAGTTAACGAAAATTAACTCGCCGTTGCTATGTGCCGCTTTTGTTCCGCGGCGTGGTTATGAGGGGGTTTATTTGCATACATCAAATCCGCGTCGGCGCAGAGCGTCGAGGGTGTGATATGCCATGGCTTCCTTATAATATCCTATGATGTGGTTGCACCAGTCGTTGTCGGTTTTGGTTCCTGTTCGGGTGCGGTTGTATTCCGATATCTCATTGTCATACTCCACAAGCTCTTTTGTCATGTTGTCCTGACGGTAGGTGTTGTGGTGTATCACGAGGTCCACGGGCTGCTTTGGCTTTAAGTCGGGCATTTCGCGTGGGATTCCTATGGCGAGTCCGCACACGACGAACACGTGCTGAGGTAGTTTCAGGATTTTAGCGACGGCTTCCGGAGCAGCCGTGCGCGCATATCCGATGGGGCAGGTGCCTAATCCGGTTGATTCGGCGGCAATGATGGCGCTCATCATTGCGAGTGTGGCGTCGACCACTCCCACGATTACTCCGTCGGCAGTCATTGGAAAGTCAGGCATATCAGCCGATTTTGATGCTGCCAGGGTGTATATCTTATTATAATCCGCACAAAACACGAGGAATCGGCGGCAAGTTTTAATCTGTTTCTGTCCGGTCAGTTCATAAAGCTGCTCCTTTATGGACTGATCGTCGATGTCGATCACCGAGAATTGCTGCCCGTTGTAGCTTGTGGGCGTGTTGCGGATCGCTTCGTAAATTAAGTCAATGGTTTCCTGCGGAATATCCTCGCGCTCATAACGCCGGATGCTCCTGCGGTCCAAGAGAGTGGATTTGACGGTTTTCATGATTCAATTGACAATGATGTTTAAACAGTTTTTATGTGTAACAATCATTGCCGTTGAATTGTTCAGCGGCGGTGTCGATAATTTTCGTTTTGCCTGAGCGTCTGATTGTTAAACACCCACTAAATTCCGAGATGTCCTATTTTCATCACGTCGTTTTCGAGGGAGTCGCGGTTTAGCGCGCGGTTGCGCAGACGGTTGCGATAGGCATAGATGGTGTGCACTGAATAGTTCAGCACCTGGGCTATGCGTGTGCTGTCATCGACGCCCAGCCTCATGAATGCGAGTATGCGCAGGTCGGTGTTGAGGAGCTCGCCCTCTTCCAGCTCGATTTTCTCTTCGGGACGCAGCAATTGGTTGACTTCGTTCACGAAGTCAGGATATATGTGAAGGAATGCCCGGTCAAAAGTGTCGTAGAATTCCTCGCTTTGCTCTTCGGCGAAACGTCCAGAAGTGATCAGTTTGTAAAGTTCATCAGCTTTGCCTGTTGATATCTTTCTTTCCGCAATCTTGCAGAATTGATTCAGTTTGTCCATGTAGTTGGTGCACAGGTTCAGGAACTGGCTGATGTACATCTCTTTAATGCGGTTGGCGGTCGCCAGCCCCTCTTGCAGCTCTTTCATGCGTCTCATCTCGGCTCTCAGACGCAGAGATGTCATCATCAGGCAGAACAGGAGTATGCCCATTATGACTATGATCATGCTTGTCCATAGCCTTGCTCTTGCTTCTTGTGAGCGGTGAGCCTCGGCTATCACCGGCAATGCCCCCGATGCCTGAAGCATTCTCATGGATGCGTTGCACTCCACCGCATCAGAGAGCGCCGCGTTCAGATATTTGTGCGCTCTGTCGAGATCGCCGTTTTCAAATATGGCTGCTCCGAGTTCATGGAGCGACACGGTTTCGCGAGTGGCGTTGCGTATGTCGGCGGCCGCAGACTTTGCCAGATAATATAGCTGCCCGTTGTTATTGTCGTGGCTTTTATGTATCTGTGCCATTATATTTGCCGCGATTGCTTCCAGAACGGGGTGGTCGGATGCTTTCGGCAGATATTCGTCAAGCATGATTTTTGCTTCCGATGAGTGTCCTGTAGCCCACAGGAATTCCGATTCGCGGAGAGCATGCTCTTCCGAGGAGTCGGGCAGAATTTCCAGCAGCTTGCGGAGCATATCGATCGATTTCGCCTGCCACTCTTTGGATGATTCCGACAGGCTTGAATAAAACGAAGCCTGGTAGTCGTAGAGCTGTCGTCCGGCGCTGAATACGTCCACTTTGAGTGAGTCGGGCATATTTTCGGTGGATATGGTCTGGAATGTTTGGGCGGCTTCCAGTCCGAATCCTGTCAAAGTCATGTTGACAAGTTTCTTGAGCATGAACCGTATTTCATAATCACGCACGTTGTTCATCCGAGCCACTTGCTCGCCGCGTTCATAGATTACTTTTGCCGAATCGGAGAGATATCCGTGATATGCGTTGCCGAGCTCCATGAGCAATGGCAGCTGGTCGGCAGATCCGGCAGGAATGTTGTCGACCAACGCTGATATGGAATCAATCCTGGATTGTCGTGCCGCCACATAGGTGCGGCTGCGAGAAAGCTCCATGTCAAGTTCATTCAGCGCCTGCTTTACATCTTTTTCCGTTATGTTCTTTGATGCATAGACAGGTGAGAATAGTGATACAATGATTGTGATTATAAAAAATGTTGTTTTCATGGCGAGTGTTCCATGTTGTGTTACATTGCAAAGATATTAAAAAAAGATAAAAAAGGAAAGCGTAAATCAGTTTTTAACTATATAATGCGCCATTGATGGCATTTTGGATTAAAAATTGGTCGAAAAATCGTATCTTTGTTCGGAATTACCTAATATGTGTTGACAAATGAACTTTGAAACAATAAGCACCATTCCAAAACCCTCCTATGCATCGGGGAGTGTCGACAATATCGCGGTGTTTGACAGGCTTGATGAGCTCAGTGAGCTTAAGCTTCCCGCCAAGATTGACTTCATACTGTCGATTTTGTGTGAGCAAGGCACTCTCACACTTGAATATGACACTACGTCGCGGCAGCTTACCAGCAGGGAGCTGATGGTGCTGAAGCCCGGTCATGTGCTGCACGCTTATCATGCTTCGGCGGGATTCCGCGGGCATGTGATAGTTGTGGGGACGGGGATGCTTGGCAACACGCTTACCGCCATGTCGAAGGTGTTGCCTTGCTTCCTGAAATACAAAGACACTCCGGTGATAAAGCTCACGCCCGATGAGATAGCGATGCAGACTGCGCTGCGGTCTATCCTGCGCAAGAAGACCTCTTCGTCGGGTCATCTGTACCGCGACGATGTCATACGTTCTATTCTGGAGTGCCTGTTTTATGACACGCTCGGGCTCTATGCGTCCTACGCTCCGTCGCGTCATCCTGCTGAGGGGATGCGCCGCCGCGACGCTCTCCTGCATAAGTTCATAGAGCTTGTCGAGGCTAATTTTCAGCAAGAGCGCTCGGTGGCGTTTTATGCCGATGCGTTGTGTGTCACCCCCAAGCATCTTTCCGCGTCGATAAGGGAAGCGAGCGGACGCACCGCCGGGGAGTGGATTGATTCATACGTTCTCATAGAGGCAAAGCTGATGTTGCGCAATACGGGCCTTACTATCCAGGAAATCAGCACGAAACTCAATTTTCAGAACCAGTCGTTTTTCGGAAAATACTTCAAGCGTCTATGCGGACAATCGCCCCGTGATTACCGAGCTCATCCAAATTCATAGCAAATGTTGCTGATTAAGCGGATTTTCCGTAACTTTGCCAACCTCAAAAAATATAAGCATGTTCAGAATTAAGCGTCTATATACATTCATGTTACAGAGTTTTTTACCTCTGTTTCTGATGACGTTTTTTATCTGCCTGTTCATCGTGCTCATGCAGTTCTTGTGGCGATACATCGATGATCTTGTCGGCAAGGGATTGGAAATGAGCGTGATAGGCGAATTGTTCTTTTATGCGGCGCTGACCATGGTGCCGTTGGCGCTTCCGCTTGCCATCCTTCTTGCCTCATTGATGACTTTCGGAAATCTTGGTGAGAGATTTGAGCTTACTGCGATGAAAGCGTCGGGGGTGTCGCTTGTGAAAGCGATGCGGCCGTTGATAGTACTCATGGTTTTTGTGGCAGTCGGAGCTTTCTTTTTCCAAAATAATGTGCTGCCGATAGCCCAGACCAAGATGTGGACGCTGCTTTATTCCATGCGCCAGAAATCGCCTGAGCTTGATATTCCCGAGGGGGTGTTCTATGACCAGATTCCCGGTTTTAACCTGTATGTGGCTAAGAAGGATTCGGAAACGGGCGTGTTGCACGATCTTCTGATATATAATGTAGAGCGTGGAACGGACAATGCCACAATCATATATGCCGATTCGGGCAAAATGTCGATGACCGACGACAAGGGGCATCTCTTCCTGCAATTGTGGCAAGGCGAGCAGTTTGAGAATCTTAAGGAGCAGGGTGGCATATCGACCCATAATGTGCCTTATCGCCGTGAATCATTCAACGACAAGGAGGTCATGATCGCTTTCGACGCCAACTTCAACCGCATGGATGAGAGCGGGATGAGAAACCAATATGTGGGAAAAAATATAAGCGAGCTGCAAGCCACGATTGATTCGGTTAATCTCAGAATCGACAGTGTGGGCTCCATTTATGCCGAGGCGTTGAAACGCAATACTTTTCTGGGGTTGCCTTATCAGGAATATGAGAAAAATCCCGATGGCACGGGCGGTTTCGTGAGGTCGAAACCGGTGGATCTTTCCGCTCCTCTTGATATTGACTCCATATTCAAGGGGGGTAATCCGGCGTTTGCGAAATCGGTGATCAATCAAGGTCTGTCCAAGGCAAGAAGGGTGAGGTCAGATTATGACTATAAAGCGGAATTCGTGTATCAGGACAAATATACCATACGCCGCCATGCCATAGAGTTGATGAAGAAGTTCACGCTTTCGGCAGCCTGTCTGGTGTTTTTCTTCATCGGCGCTCCTCTTGGCGCCATTATCCGCAAGGGTGGTCTCGGAACCCCGCTTGTGATCTCGGTGATACTGTTCATATTCTATTATATAATAGACAATACGGGCTATAAGATGGCGCGCGACGGCAAGATAGCTATCTGGGAAGGATTGTGGCTGTCGACCTTCGTGCTGCTCCCTATGGGAATATTTTTCACGTATAAGGCTGTCAATGATTCGGCAGTGTTCAATTCCGACGCTTATGCCAATTTCTTCCGCAAATTGTTCGGCAAGGGCGAGACCCGTAAGCTCGAAGTGAAGGAGGTGGTGATGGATGAGGTGGATCGTAATGTCGCGATAGCCGGCATCGAGCAATTGTCGGAAAATTGCCGGGCATTCTTTGCCAAATATCCCAAGCGTCAAGGATATGTGGAGTATTGGACAGTGGGCTATGACCGCCGTGAGCTTCATGCGTTGCGTGCCGAGCTGGAACATATTGTCGACTATATGTCCAATGACCGTCACCGCATCATCATACTTAAGCTGATGGAGCTGCCTGTGCTTAAGAGCCTTTGGTTCTACCATCCCGGCACCGCTCCATGGCTGTCATGGACTTTCGTGGCTCTTTTCCCGGTGGGCTTGCCGCTGTATATGTGGGGCATTCATGTCCAGAAGAAGCTCAGGGAGGAGCTGGAACGCATAATCACTACCGATAAAGAACTTATAACCTTGTTGAAGGTTAATACAGAAGATATAAATTAAACAAAATGGACAAGATAAAACTTGACTCTATTGAAGAGGCTATTCAGGATTTCCGCGAAGGAAAATTTGTAATCGTGGTCGACGATGAGGATCGAGAAAATGAAGGTGACCTTATCGTGGCTGCTGAAAAAATCACGCCTGAACAGGTGAACTTCATGCTTAAGAACGCCCGCGGGGTTCTCTGTGTGCCGATGACAATCTCCCGGTGCAAAGAGCTTGAGCTTGCTCATCAGGTTGAAAATAATACCTCGGTGCTCGGCACTCCGTTTACGGTGACTGTCGACAAGCTTGACGGATGCTCAACGGGAGTGAGCATCGCTGACCGCACGGCAACCATACGCGCGCTTGCCGATCCGGAATCAAAACCGGAGACATTCGGCCGCCCGGGTCACATCAATCCTCTTTACGCTCAGGATAAGGGGGTGTTGCGGCGTTCCGGTCACACTGAAGCGGCGGTTGACCTTGCACGTCTTGCCGGACTTCAGCCTGTGGCAGCGTTGATGGAGATCATGAGCGACGACGGCTCGATGGCGCGTCTGCCTGAGTTGCGACGCCGTGCCGATGAATGGGGGTTGAAGCTTGTGTCGATATCTGACCTCATAGCTTATCGACTTGGTCAGGAATCTCTTGTGGAAAAGGGTGTGGAGGTTGATATGCCCACCAAATACGGGCATTTCCGCCTTATTCCGTTCAAGCAGAAGAGCAACGGTCTTGAACATATAGCTATAATAAAAGGTGACTTGGCGGCATCGGAAGAACCGGTGTTGGTGAGGGTGCATTCGTCATGCGCCACCGGTGATATCTTCGGCTCGCAGCGTTGCGATTGCGGCGATCAGCTCCACAAGGCTCTTGAAATGATAGAGAAAGAGGGCAGAGGCGCTGTGGTGTATCTCAATCAAGAGGGCAGAGGCATAGGGCTGATGGAGAAGATGAAGGCATACAAGCTTCAGGAGGGTGGCATGGACACTGTCGATGCCAATATATGCCTGGGTCATCTTGCCGATGAGCGTGATTATGGCGTTGGCGCTCAGATATTGCGTGAAATAGGCATCAGAAAAATGCGTCTTATGACAAATAATCCTGTCAAGCGTGTGGGACTTGAAGCCTACGGACTGGAAATAGTTGAGAATGTGCCTGTTGAAGTGGAACCTAATCAGTATAACCTACGATATATGCTCACTAAAAAAGAGCGCATGGGGCATAATCTTCATAATGTGAAGCCGTAAATTAAAATCCGAAGTGCGAATGTTCAGCTGCTAAATAAATCCCCTCACT
>CAJUTE010000012.1 GCA_910589555.1 uncultured Muribaculum sp. | reverse complement strand
ATTAATGCTCTTGTACTACTCTTGTCTATTTAATCATGTCAATGTTCTTCGGTTTTGCTTTGGAGTTCGTTTCGTTCTCAAAAGCGAGTGCAAAGTTATGCGATATTTTCGAAACCTCCAAATATTTTTGCGAACTTTTTTCGAGGGAAATTTGTTATAAAACGATAACTATATGTTTTACAACATATTTGCATAACATGGAATTTTTACTTTTAACATTAGTTTACAATTAGTATTTTTATTGATTGCACGTTGATAGAGATATTGGAACTGAAATTTTAACATTTCAAGAGCTATTTTTTTTGCCGACATCTCGAAAACTAAGATTACGCCGCTACTAAATTCCGCGTTTTGGGGATTGACAAATGCAGTTGGAGATTAATGGCAGGGATCAATTTGACGATAGCCGGTGATAAAATAGTCGCGACTCAGCTCTTTCGGACGGAGAACGGTGTCATTCCATATCACTATGTCGAGATCTATGGGAACTATTCCATGCTTTTTAGCCTCCTCATCTCTGCCGCGCTGTTTCTCCCAATTTTTTGTCATCTCGATTAAGCTCTCCTTATCCATAGCCGTGGTTCCTGCCATAACGCAATTGATGTAAAGCTTATCGCCCCCACCCCACGGGAGGGTCTCATACACGGAAGATGCCACCTCTATATTTAATAATGAGTTCAACCGCTCTATGGTCATGTCCATCTTCTCATAGCGGTCGCTTGAGTTGCTTCCAAGACTTAACACAAATCTGTTCATTGCTCAACACCTTTCATTGATAATGATATTCTTCCCCTGCCGCGGTCCACTTCGATGACCTTTACTTTCACATGCTGATGCAGCATGACCACCTCAGCGGGATTTGACACATATTTATCGGTCAATTGAGATATGTGGACAAGTCCGTGCTGATGCAGACCTATATCTACAAAACATCCGAAAGCAGTGACATTATTGACAATTCCGTTCAGCACCATCCCTTCATGCAGATCATCGATGGTCTTGACACGCTCGTCAAATTCGAGGACAGCAACCTCTTTGCGCGGATCGCGTCCGGGCTTTTCCAATTCACTTATTATGTCTTTAAATGTGGGTAGTCCTACGCTATCATTCATATAAGGAGAGAAATCTATTGCGGCAAACCGTTTCGGGTCGGCAATAAAGTCATTGACCACGCAATTATTGTCTATCGCAATTTTTTCAATCAGTCCATATCTTTCAGGATGCACCGCAGTATTGTCAAGAATATTTTCACCACCGGGGATCCTTAAAAATCCTGCCGCCTGTTGAAAGGCCTTCTCCCCCATGCGCGGCACGGCAAGCAGATGACGGCGATTTTTAAAGTCGCCATGTTCCGATCGGTAATTTACGATGTTAGCTGCCAAAGCGGGCCCGATTCCGGAAATATGGGAAAGAAGCTCTTTAGAGGCGGTGTTCAGGTCAACTCCCACCGAGTTGACGCAGCTTTCCACCGTATAGTCGAGAGCTTCCTTAAGTTTTGCCTGATCGACATCATGCTGATACTGTCCCACCCCAATTGACTTAGGTTCGATCTTCACGAGTTCGGCAAGCGGGTCGATGAGCCTTCTGCCTATGGACACGGCACCGCGCACCGTGACATCATAGTCGGGAAATTCCTCACGAGCAATTTTTGACGCCGAATATACCGATGCGCCGTTTTCATTAACGATGAAGATCTTCACTTCGCGGGGATATCTTATTGAGCTTAGAAATTGCTCAGTCTCTCTGCCCGCAGTACCGCTTCCCACAGCAATGGCATCAATGCGGTAAGTCTCCACAAGGCGGCTCACTTTAGCCGCCGCTCCACGTCGATCATTTTGCGGAGGGTTGGGATATATCACTTCCGTGTGCTTCAAATCACCGTTGGCATCCAGACACACCACCTTGCACCCGGTGCGGAATCCCGGATCGATGGCAAGCACTCTTTTATGACCCAACGGAGGTGCAAGAAGCAATTGACGGACATTGTCGGCAAACATGGCAATGGCTACTTTGTCAGCTTTCTCCTTAGCCACCGCCAGCAGTTCGGTTTCTATCGATGGACGCAGCAAGCGTTTGTATCCGTCTTTCACCGCATTGCTTATCACCGCTTCCACCTTACGGTGTGTGCCTCCTTTAACAAACATCGCCGAGAGTTTTCTTAAGATCTCATCATCATCCACTACCAGCGACACTTTCAGGAAACCTTCAGCCGCACCACGCATCACCGCAAGCAGCCTATGGGATGATATCGACCTCAAAGGAGACGAATAATTGAAATAGTTTTCATATTTCGAACCTTGCTCCTCTTTTCCTCCTACAGCTTTCGAAGAAAACATAGCGGTGCGGCTATACACGGATCGAACCAATCCTCTTGCCCTCTCACTCTCCGACACCCACTCGGCAATTATGTCGGCAGCCCCGGCAAGCGCCTCACTCTTATCGGCTACGTCGCCTTTCACAAACCGTGCCGCCACCTCTTCGGGATCAGTGAGATTCTGAGCCATTATGATTTTCGCCAACGGTTCGAGCCCACGATCTAAGGCTATTTTCGCACGAGTGCGCCTCTTAGGTCGGAACGGGAGATAGATATCCTCCAGAATCGCCAAGTCGAAAGTAGCCTCAATGCGTTTTCTAAGTTCCGGAGTGAGCTGCCCAAGCTCTTCTATGGTTGAAATTATGGTGCTTTTTCTTTTTTCGATGTTCATGAGCGACTCATAACGTAGCTTGATGTCATGAATCTTCACTTCATCGAGACCGCCGGTCGCTTCCTTGCGGTATCGGCTGATGAACGGTATCGTCGCCCCTTCGTAGAGCAACTTTATAGTATTAGCCACACACTTTTGATCCAAGCCAAAGCTGTCGGCTATCATTTTAGAGAAATCGGTAATCATGGTAAGGCAGAAAAGAGCTTATCGAGCTCTCTTGAGTGTAATTAAAGTTATTTCAGGTGTAGCGCCTATTCTTGCCGGAATAGCCACGGTGCCCAAACCGATATTGACATATAATTTATGAGCGCCCGACTCATCGCCATATAATCCGCCCCATGTGGGATAGCGCCATTTCGAAGGGGACCAACCGCCTATCTGCATCTGCATGGCATGAGTGTGCCCCGACAAGGCGAGATCAATATTAACAGTGTCATTGCCGGAGATTCTTTCCACCCAGTGCATAGGATTATGGGTAAGGAGAATCTTAAACACACTGTCAGACTGATTGGGATAAGCCTTATCCAAATCGCCATAAGCCTTAAACGGAGGTTCGCCCCAATTCTCGACGCCGACCAAGGCTATCGAGTCAGCCCCTTCGCGAAGATATACCGTGGAATTGTTGAGAAGCTCCCATCCCATCTCTTTCTGAAGCGATTTCATTTCCTCAAGATTTTCAGCCTTATCGGCATCCGACTCCCAAGTGCAGTAATCACCATAGTCATGATTACCCAATATCGAATACACTCCATCGGGCGCATGAAGCCTGCTCAACGGCTTCACAAATGGCGTCAGCTCACCGGTGCGGCGGTTCACAATGTCGCCAGTGAAGAATATGGCATCAGCGCCAAGTCCGTTCATCACATCGACCACTTCGCTTACAAAAGCCGTGTCAGACCCATAAGTCCCAACATGGAAATCGGAGAACTGAACTATCTTATAACCGTCAAAATCTTCGGGCAAGTCAGCAAATTCAATGGTCACCTCCTTCACCTGATAGCTGATGCGGTTGACTATCGCCGCCCACCACATCACAATAAACACCAGAACAGCGACCACTGCCGCAACAGGATTAAAGAAGCTCCAACGGCGTCCGTGCCACAATCTCGGCACGAGGCTGAAAGCGCTTATGACGCAATATATATACTTGGGGATGTAGATTGAAAAATAGGCATACAACATCCACATCACGCAGGTGAGAGTGGCGTCGCTGCCGGAACGTCTCGGCAAGCACACCGCCACTATTATGAATATGAGCATAAACAGAGAGCTCCATGCATAAGCCACGCCCGGCCAACGACGACGAGACACGGCAACGATGCGACGCCAGATATAGCAATCCACAAATATGCCTATCAATACAAGCACGGCAACAATCAAAACAGGGAGTCTCATAATAAATCGTGTATTTATTTATCCATAATACCGTCGCGGGCATGACAATGGTCACGAGCCTGCAACTTATTTTTCAACGGGTTGGCATACATAGTGAGCATCATCTGATACAGATACTCCTTGTCTTCGCCGGTAAGTTCGGGTACATCCACCTTTGTCAACTGGTCATGGATATAACGCTCAAAGCCGGCAGCCTCCTCAGGCGAATATTCCGAAGCGAATTCCTGAGTGTTGTACAGCTTGTCATAAGCCACATAGTTGATGGGGAATATCTCATATCCCGAATGAATCTGGCAGTCCACTATATTACATATTTCCCGAGCCATGGCGCTCTTGTCCATTTCGGGATCGATGTTCTTGATCAATTCTGTCACGGGATATCCCACGGTGAAATGCACCCTGCCCTTCGGGCTCAGCAGTCCGGTCTCCATCGCGAAAAGGTCATCGCGCTGAGATTTCTTGAACTCAGGGTCATTGCGTCTCAGAAGGAACTCACGAGCCTTAAGGTAGTCGTTGGGGTCATACTCATAGGATATCGACACCGGAAGCAGATTAATCTCGGCAATATTACCGAGGAAATCCTTGTCGCCGGCGAGAGCCAGCATCTTGATAAGGCTGTCCTGCGCCATGTCGCTTGAATCTTTGCTTCGTCCTTGGCGCTCAGCTATCCATACCGACTGATTTTCGGTGCCGACAGTATAATGTATGTATTCCGACAATTCCTTCGCCGCCTCAAGAGCTTTCACCCTCGGCAGGTCGCGCTTCACGATGAAACTCTTATTCAATCTCACCAGGTCATTTATCCACTCGTATATAAGCAGATTATTTCCTATCGCCACCTGAGTGGTGGGGTAATCAGTTCTCAGGAAGCAGAGGTTAAGGAATGAAGTGTCGAGCACAATATCACGATGGTTGGTGATAAAGGTGTAAGCCTTGCTTTTATCCACCCTTTCCAATCCCTCAATAGACACACCCGAGGTGGTCTTAGCGGCAAGCATCTCCAAGAAAGGAGCCATTATCTTCCTTTGGAATGTATCCTTATCCTTGACTTGCAGTAATTCGTTGCAGAATTCACGATAATCAATCTGCGGCAGAACCCATTTCACAGCGTGCTCAAAACCGGGTTCTTTCACCAAATGCTGCATTTTTTCTTGGAAAATGCTGTCGGGATAAGGTGCTATGTCCTCAAATTGTCGTTGTTCTTCTATCATGACAAAATATATTTCGTAATAATGATAACAATTTAATCTTTTATTTAGTCACAGTGCTTAACGATAATTATATGTCGTCAGCCCCTGTATAATTACGCCATTTCTCCATCATCGCTACCATGTCGGGAGGAATCGGTGCAGAAAAAAACATCTCCTCGCCGGTAGCAGGGTGGACAAATCCCAAAGTGCGCGCATGGAGCGCCTGCCTCGGGCATATACTGAAACAGTTTTCCACAAATTTCTTATATTTCGAAGATGTATTGCCTCGGAGCATCTGATCGCCGCCATATCGGGCATCGTTGAAAAGAGGGTGACCGATGTGCTTCATGTGCACACGTATCTGATGGGTTCTTCCGGTTTCGAGCACACACTTCACCGCAGTCACATATCCCAGCGGCTCAATGGTGAAATAATGCGTCACAGCATGCTTTCCTTGGTCACCTTCGGGGAATACAGCCATCTGCAACCGGTCCTTAAGGCTGCGTCCTATGTTTCCTTCTATCCTTCCCTCGGGAGGATTAGGGCGCCCCCACACCACTGCCACGTATTCACGCTTGGTGGTCTTGTCGAAAAACTGCTTTCCGAGGTGCGTTTTGGCGTCGGGAGTCTTAGCCACCACAAGCAGCCCTGATGTGTCTTTGTCGATGCGATGCACCAATCCCATGCGCGGATCGCTCACATCATAATCAGGATTGTCCTTGAAGTGCCAGGCAAGGGCATTCACGAGAGTTCCATGATAGTTGCCATGACCGGGATGCACCACCAATCCCGCGGGCTTGTTGACCACGAGCAGATGCTCGTCTTCATAGACTATATCAAGGGGAATATCCTCAGGTATTATCTCAAGCTCATATCTTGGTCGGTCCATGACGACTGTCACCACGTCGAGCGGCTTGACCCTGTAATTGGATTTGACTGGTTTTCCGTTGACAAGGATGCATCCGGCATCGGCAGCCTGCTGCACTCGGTTGCGTGACGACTTCTCCAGTCTTGCGACCAAAAATTTGTCGACCCTCAGCAATTGCTGTCCTTTGTCGGCTATGAACCTGAAATGCTCATACAATTCATCGCCGTCGTCGGGCTGTAAATTCAATTCGTCCTCCATGCTTTTACTCTACAATCATTAACGGAAAAAAGATCATTCTTCGGCAGCGCCGTCGGAAAGCGAGTCATCATCGGCAACAATTCCGCGCCCCACCTCAATTGTCACGGTCGCAGTAGCGGGAATACGCGCCCCCGGCTTCAACTGAAGACCATTGAACTTAGCTCCGAGCACGAGATCCTTATATTCACTGTCGACATAGGATTCTCTCACATTCTTTATCCCGAGCCCTTCCAGCACAGAACGAGCCTGACGCAACGACATATCGGTAAGAGCCGGCACAGTGACCAGCTTTGGGGAGAATGCGTTGATGGTGAGATAGACAACCCTGTTGGGCTTAACCTTTGTCTTTGCCCTCGGCGACTGTTCAAGCACAGTTCCGGGAGCAGTGGCATTGTCATATACCGAATCAGAGAGTTCCGCTCTCAGCCCGGTCGCGAGCAGCGCCTTTTGCGCCTGCGTATAAGAGAGCCCGTGGAGATTGGGAACCACCTCATATTTGCCATGTTCCGTCCAGACATCGAGCACAATGAGAGTGATCCACACCACCGCCCATGCGGCAAGAATAATCAACAGGAAATTAAAAAGTATGGGATGTTTCTTTATAAAGCCCAGTTTATCAGTTATTTTATTTTGTTCCACGATTCTTCAATTAATGCGATTCTACACCAATAAAATGCAAAATTAGCAAAAATAGCGAGAATAACCTTTATGAATACGAAATTTAGCCGTTAAAAAACGGATAATTTCCACATTGACAAAAAAAATGGATGATAAATGGATAATAGCTCACAATTTATTGTTAACTTTGCGGCTTGAATACTTTAATGCACAATATGCGCAAATACCTATATATATCATTAACCGCTGTTTCGCTCGCCCTGACATCCTGCGGCGAGTATCAGCGCATCTTAAAGAGCACGGACAATGAAGCGAAGCTTGAATATGCCAAGCGTGCTTTCGATGAAAAGAAGTACACCAACGCCGCAACCGTGCTCACCGACATCGTCACCCAATTCAAAGGCACAAAAAACGCCGAGGAATCACTCTATCTGCTCGCCCTGAGCCTTTATGAGAACAAGGATTACGAAAACTCAAGCGCATATTTCCGCACCTACTACACCCGCTATCCGAAGGGCACCTACACCGAGATGGCGCGTTTTTACTGCGGCTACGGTTTCTATCTTGACTCACCCGAGCCTCAGCTTGACCAAAGCGGCACAATCAAGGCTATCGAGGAGCTGCAATCGTTTATCGACCATTTCCCGAAGAGCGATCAGATTCCGGTGGCGCAAAATGCGATTTTCGAGCTTCAGGACAAACTGACCCTGAAAGAGCTTCAGAACGCGCAGCTATATTACAACCTCGGAAATTATCTGGGCAACAACTACGCCTCGGCAATCATCGTAGCCCAGAATGCGATAAAGAACTACCCCTACTCCCGCTACAAAGAGGATCTTGAGCTGCTCATATTGAAGTCACGCTATCAGGAAGCTCTCAACAGTATCGACGAGCGAAAAGCCGACCGTTTCCGCGACGTTGTTGACGAATATTATTCATTTATCAACAACTATCCCGAAACAAACAACCGCAAGGAAGCTGACAATATCTTCAAAATCGCAGAAAAATATACCGAAAAATAAAATTACATAATATAAATCAAGAAGATGGACTACAAGAAATCCAACGCACCTCTAAACACTACGACCCGCGACCTGATCAGCATGTCGGAGGACACCGGAAACATCTACGAGACAGTGTGCATTATCGCCAAACGCTCCAACCAAATCGCCGGTGAGATGAAACACGACCTTGAAAAGAAGCTTCAGGAATTTGCTTCGCTCAATGACAACCTCGAAGAGATTTCAGAGAACCGCGAGCAGATTGAGATTTCCCGCTATTACGAAAAGCTGCCTAAGCCCACATTGATCGCGACACAGGAATATCTTGAAGGAAAAATCCATTTCCGCAACCCGGCTAAAGACAAAAATCTCGATTAAAATTTTGTTAATTTAGCAATAATGACTACCTTTGCATGCTCGTTTGAGCATACACTATATTTATTAACTTTTTAATCAACTCAAGAATGCACTTAAATTCTGACGAAAAAGTACAAATCTTTGAGAAATACGGTAAGGGCAAGACTGATACTGGCTCACCTGAAGCACAGATAGCATTATTCTCGGTTCGTATTGCTCATTTGACTGAACATCTTAAGTCAAATCACAAAGATTATACCACCGCACGCGCTCTTAAGGCTTTGGTAGGTAAGCGTCGTCGTCTTCTTGACTATCTTATCAAGAAAGACATCACACGTTACCGCGCAATCATCGCCCAGAAGGAACTTGGAATTCGCAAGTAATCCTCATTCGTGTAAACAGTACTTAGCGGATGCATCATTGATGCATCCGCTTTTTTTGCGCCCGATTTCACGCAACCGCGCCATTCCATGACATCGTTTAGCGGCACCGTTTGTTGGCTATAATGAAAAACTTTACTACCTTTGTATGAATTATCACAGTTAGGACTTATGAAACTATCTTTCAAATATTTCCGTAAGGCAGCACAATCATCGCTGATGGCTATGATTGCAGTTATCCCGTTGACAACCAACGCTCTTGACCTTCCCATAAAAAACATTAACGGCGCCCAATACTATTTCCGCGAAGTAAAGCCGAAAGAAACCATCTACGGGCTGTGCCGCGAACTGGGCATGTCGAAAGACGAGATTGTGCGCCACAACCCATCGGTGGGCGACGGACTTAAAGCCGGCATGACACTCTATTTCCCGGTATCGGAATATGGCAAAGAGGAGAAAAAGGCACCCGCTCCCGCCCCAAAAGCGGAACAGCCGAAAGTAATAGCCACCGCCGATGTGCATCTTGTGGAAAAAGGAGAGACAATATACGGTATATCACGTCATTACGGAATTTCAGAGGAAGAACTCATAGCTGCCAATCCTCAGATTGCCGCAGGGCTGAAAACCGGAATCCTGCTAAATATCCCTTCAGCAAACACTTCAGCTACGGCAGCGGTCGCACAAACAGTGCCTGCTCCTGTAGCGACACCTGTGCCGCAAGAGCAGACCACTCCGGCACCACAAGAACCGGAGAGACGCAACGGAATATTCATCTCTGACAGCAGCACCGCTGCACCGGAAGAAAGCGAACCCGAAGACGCCGATGCAGAAGAGGCTACAGAAGAGGATGCGGAAGCCGATAGCCCGGTGAAGATAGCTGTCATCCTGCCGTTTATGCTTGGCAATGACACCCCCGACAAGCAGACACAACTATATACCGAGTTTTTCAAAGGAATGCTCTTGGCTGCCGACAGTCTTAAAAACAACAAGACCGAGATTATCATCGACGCCTACGATTCCGCCAACAGCATCGACACCGTGCGAAACATCATCTCACGTCCTGAATTTGCCGGAACCGACATAATCATAGTGCCCGACAATGACCAACAGCTCTCAATGCTTGCATCCTACGCCGACACCACGTCAGCCACAATTCTCAACATTTTCGCTGTCAAGAACACCGATTATGTCAAGAATTCGAGAATAATGCAAGCCAACATCCCCCACTCGCAGATGTATCAGCAAGCTGTAAAATCGTTTATCGAGGAATTTGACGGATACACCCCAGTGATTTTAAGTTCGGAGGAGGGCAAGCATGACAAAGAGGAATTCATCAACCTGCTTAAATACAACCTCAACCGAGCCGGAAAAAATTTCGAGATCATCAACTACAACGGTTACCTCAAGTCATCGGATCTGGCACCGCTGAAGGGGGAAGGCAACCGCTATGTGTTTGTGCCGGTATCAGGCTCCGTAAGCGAATTCAACCACATCATATCCGCCCTTAAGAACTATCGCGAAAGTTCAGCCGACTTCAATTCAATCAGACTGTTCGGCTACCCCGAGTGGATCACATTCCGCGGCGATGCCCTTGAGAACCTTCACACAATGAACGCCACCGTATACTCACGCTTCTTCAACGACGAGTCGGAAACACGCAGCAAACGCATCAGCGAAAAATACACATCGGTCTACGGCTCTCCAATGATGGCGGCAGTGCCGGTACAAGGCATTCTTGGATTTGATACCGGATTTTTCCTATTGTCGGCAATAGACAATGATATCGAGATACTTGACGGAAACACGTTCCACAACGGAATACAAAGCGGCTTCCATTTCGTGAAACAAGACGATGCCGCAGGCAAAGTGAACGACCTGCTGTATTTTGTCAATTTCCGTCCGTCAGGTTTGGTTGACAAACGCGTACTGCAATGAAAAGAATCCTCTTAATAGCATCCCTGATGCTTGCCCTGATATCCGGAAACGCATTCGGACAGCTTCATTACACCTCCAAGATTTCAATAGGAGGCAAGGCGGGTATAACGATGTCGAAAATGTCGTTCACTCCCGGCACAAAACAAAAAATGCTTCAGGGAAAAACCGCCGGTATCACGATGAAATACTGGGAGGAGCGGAATTTCGGATTCATCGCTGAAATAAATTACGAACAGCGTGGATGGAAGGAGGATTTTGAAGGCGCCCCCTACTCGTTTGAACGCCATCTCGACTATATCCAGATACCGATCCTGACCTCGTTCTTTTTCGGAGGAAATGTGGTGAAAGGATTTTTCAATGCCGGACCCGAAGTGGGCTACTTAATCGGCACCGGATATACTGCCAATTTCGATGTACACAACATCGACCAGTATCCCGACTTTCCGGGCAATAGAATGACCGACCAGCTGTGGATGAAACCGTCAAAGAAATTTGATTACGGCATATCAGGCGGTGCGGGAATCGAGGTTGCGATAAAACGCAAAAACATCATAAGCCTTGAAGCAAGATACTATTTCGGCATCGGAAATATCTTCCCCGATAATCGTGCCGACACTTTCTCAGCATCAAGAACCTCGTCAATAATGGTCACACTGGGTTACTCCTACCGCCTCAAGTAAAGCCATTGGAGGAATTTGCCGTCATCATATCCGCCCTGACGCGGTGAGAATGCGAAACACCATGTCATTGAGCAAGTCATAGGCATCCATGCGTGAATTCACACCCTTGCTGCGACAGTCAGCCTCACGTATAGCCCGGAGTATCTCAATCAACATCCAGGCATTATAATTTTGCATCCCGATTTTGTAATAAGGCGGAAGCCATGTGCCTTTGCGGCCTATTGCCGCACACAATCCGGCATCTGACTTGTCTTTCGTATACAGCAAGACAAGAAGATTGGAGAAATAAGTCCAGACCGTGCTTATTGTCACGACAAACGGATTCTTCTTGGAGTCACTCCTGAAATAATTCACAATTGTGAATGCCTTCTTGAAATCCTTATTGGCAAGAGCGTCCACCAATTCAAAATTATTATAGTCCTTGCTTATTCCGATATGCTTCTCGATAACCTCAGGAGTGACCGACGCGCCGGCAGGAAGAGCCACAGTAAGCTTGTCGATTTCATTATAGATGCGCGACAGATCGGAGCCTACAAAATCCCTCAGCATCACCAGCCCTTTGGAATCGATATTAAGCCCCTTGCCCTTTATATACTTCCCGATCGCCGGACCAACGGCATTGTCCTTAAGCGGCACGGATTCAAATATCTCACCATGGCAATTGGCTATACCCTTCATAAGCTCTTTCGCGCCGCACTTCTCGCCTCGGCAAGCAATCACGAGCACAGTGGTGGCTGATGGCTGTTTGGCATATAAATGCAACCGGTTCAACTGAGCGGCGGTCACCGCCTGAGCCTCCTTCACAATCACCATTTGCCGACTCGACATCATAGGATAACGCCTGCAAGCGTCCATGATAGTGTCAGAGCTCGTTTCCGGAGCATAAAACGTGTAGAGATTAAAATCCCTGTCACCCTCGGGAATAACCGCTTCAAAACGCTTCAGCAGCTCATCTATGAAATAGCCCTCCTCTCCGTGCAAAAGGTAGATAGGAGCAAGATTTCCGGCATTGATCTGCCTTATAAGTTCATCATACTGGGCTATGGTTCCGACTGCTGCCATGTGAATTGATATATGAGATATTTTTCGTAAATTTACTCAATTTTTTGATGACACGCAATTGAGCATGGAATTAAATCTGCCTAAATATAGTGTAAAGGTATGCCGTGAAAACGGAATGCTGAAGATACATGACCGGATAAGAATGAAATTTGTGGCTTTGACCCCTGAGGAATGGGTCAGACAGCATTTCGTGAATCACCTCATCGAAAACCTGGGATATCCGGCATCATTGATCGCCAATGAGATAGGGCTCACCTTAAACGGAACACGCCGTCGATGTGACAGCGTGGTATTTAATAATTCAGGAAAGCCGATGGTGATAATAGAATATAAAGCTCCGGAAGTGGCGATAAGCCAAAAAGTGTTTGACCAGATTGTGCGTTACAACATGGTGCTGCACGCCGATTACCTCTTTGTGTCAAATGGCATGACCCACTATTGCTGCTCTATAGACTATACAACCGGCAGGTATGCATTTCTTCAAGAGATTCCGCCCTATGCTTCCTTGTGAAGCGCATAGCGGAAGCAGCCATCAACGCAATTAAAACAGATAAGACACCTGAATGCTCAACGCACGGTTTTTGCCGCTGAAATCATCAAGCAAACGGGTTTTCTCGGCATAAGTCAAGCCCCAGGTATAGCTGCAAGAAATCTGCCATTTGCGCATCACTTCAAAACCGCCGCCAACGCTTAAACCAACATCGCCGCCGGCATATCTCAAAGCACGCACATGGCTGTGACCGACAAGGATTCCGAATGTGGGACCTCCATACACAAACGGAGCCACATAATCCTCAAGTCCGCTCATTCGAGTCCATTTGAAACGCAAGTGAATGGGCAACGTCACATAATGAAGGTAGGAACGCTCCTTGCCATATCCTTGTGACTCCCATATAACCTTTTCACCCAAGTTCAATGTGGCGCCCTTCTGCTCGTAATACAATCCCGAGCTGATTCCGAACCCTATGCCGGGAAACATAAGCTCAGTAACAACGCCGGCTGAAAAACCGGTGGAACGGTCGATCGAGATTAAATCCTGCTTGTATTTCAAATTTGTGATATCCAATCCCAACATGGGTCCCCAACGGAACTGCGCAGAGCTCTCAAACGCGCAGAAAAGCACTGAAAATATTGCTAAACAAAGAATTTTCTTTCTCATTGATAAAAATTTTACCACAAATTTACATAGAATTTTCAGATTAACACCACGATACCGACAAAAATAGCCGCCACACAGCCATAATGAGAGTTTTTAACCATCTTTTCAGGCTACATGAACATCTTTCCTATATCATCGGTGGTGATTATATTGAGCACAAGTTTGCCATCGTGAGTGTAATTGGGAGTCGCAAGACGCAAGAGCTCACTGAGCAACTTCTCCATCTCCTGTGTTGACAGCGGTTGTCCCGATTTTATCGCGGCAACATTAGCCATAGCTCCGGCAAGACGCGAAAGCAGCGTGTCAGCAACCTCCTTTCCGGTATCATCGGCGGTTTCCACAATCGCCAACAGCAATTCCTGTGGATTCACATCGTTCATGACCGACGGCACACCGTTCACCTCCCAGGCGTTGCCACCGAGGCAGGTCAATTCAAAGCCAAGCCCCGAAAGAGTATCGGCAAGCGATTCCAACAACTGGCTCTGCGATGCCGACAGTTCCACTGTCTCCGGGAAGATAACTCTCTGCGTGCTGAGTTTGTTTTGTTGAGCCGATTCAAGATACTTCTCATAGAGGACTCTCACATGAGCGCGGTGCTGGTCGACAACCATCAGCCCCGACTTGGATGGCGACAAAATGTATCTGTTTTTAAGCTGCATTACATCAGGAGCCGATTCGTGCTCGTCAAACAGAACCTTGGACTCAACGGTGGTTTCCACCACATCATCCTCGGGGAAGTCATTTAACGTGCTTGCTTTCACTCCGGCATAACCTTCATCGCGATTCCGTTCAAATTCCTTATAGAGCGATTCCCAATCTTTACTTGATATTGATGAAGCGCGCGTTCCGGTAGCGCCGCCACGCCCGGTTTTAAACGGATCATAGGAGGTGTCGAGCTTGAGTTCATGAGTCGCGTCAGCATTGGGATTGAACACCGGTATTTCCGGAGCATCCTCAAGATCAAACTCAATTGAAGGAACAGCGTTGAACCGCCCCAGACCCTCTTTTATAGCCGCGGCAAGAATCTTCCATATTGCCTGTTCTTCCTCAAATTTTATTTCACTTTTCGTGGGGTGGATGTTCACATCAATCGTTGCCGGATCCACGCTTAGATTTATAAAGTAGCACGGTTGTTCCTCGGCGGGAATAAGCTGTTCATAGCATGACAGCACCGCTTTATGGAAATAAGGATGACGCATATTGCGTCCGTTCACCATAAAGTATTGCAGCGCTCCGCGTTTTCGCGCATTCTCAGGGCGGCTCACAAAGCCGTTTATGCCCACCAGCGAAGTGTCGGTCGACACAGGCACAAGCTGCTTGTCCATCGACTTGCCAAACAACGCCACTATGCGCTGTTTCAGCGTCGAGGGGAGCAATTGGTGCAAAACGACGTCATTATGCACAAGTTCAAATTCTATCGAAGGATTCACCAACGCCATTCTTTCAAACTCACGCAATATATGCCCCATCTCCACCTGATCGCTCTTCAGAAATTTACGTCTTGCCGGTACATTGAAGAACAGATTCTTGACCATGAAATTGCTTCCGGGGGTCAACGCCGCCGGTTCCTGGCTCTCCACACGCGACCCTTCGATCACGATACACGTGCCCATGGTGTCCTCCTTACGCATAGTGCGCAGCTCTACACGCGCCACAGCACAGATTGAAGCAAGAGCCTCGCCACGGAATCCCATAGTCGACAAAGCAAACAAATCATCAGCTTTGACTATCTTCGAGGTCGAATGGCGTTCAAAAGCCAATCGGGCATCAGTCGCCGACATTCCACAACCATTATCAACAATTTGAATCAATGTGCGTCCGGCGTCTTTCAATATTATTTTTATGATAGTGGCTCCGGCGTCAACGGCATTTTCAACAAGTTCCTTGATTACCGATGACGGGCGTTGGATCACTTCTCCTGCCGCTATTTGATTTGCTACAGAATCAGGCAGCAATCTTATGACATCACTCATCTAAAATCCGTTTTTATTCACGGCACAAAGATAATAATGATTTATCTAATCACAAGCGCCTATCACCGCAACTTATCAACGAGTTATCAAGGTTAATCAACACGCTATCTCATGCCTTACATTAGCCCATTCGAGCTTGCGCAGAGTTTTCTTCGACGGCGAAATGATGATATTACGTCCGAGGTTGTATTTAAGCAGCGGAAGATCGTCGTAATGGTCGGTGACCACAGTTGTCAACTCACCTCCGGCTTTATTCAGATACTGCATGACCGCTTCAAGTTTGCGTTCGCCACTGAATTCTTCCCAGTCATCATCGACATCCATAGGGGTCGCAAGGCACACCCCCACATGAACCCGGTCGGCAATCCATGTGGCATAATTTGCCGGGGCAGCGGTGGCTATAATCACGCCGTAGGATTTCTCCTTATAATAACGGATCACATCAAGCACCCTATTGTTGCGATAATCGAAAAGACGCGTCGAAAAATCACGCAACCACTCCTCGGTGGCATATTTCCCGGTGGTCTTGAGCACCTGGCGCTTCATGCGGGCATGGCTTATCACCCTTACACCGCGCAATACCACAAACACCACTACAACCATCAGATCGTAGATATGGCATCTTACAGCCATAGTCTTGGACATAGCCATTATATACCTGCGGAATGTGTTGCAATCAAGCAGTGTTCCGTCTAAATCAATCACTACCGTGGGTGTCATCTCCTCAAATCTGTAGACCATGGGAATCGTATTAACTTATTACTAAATAGCCTGAATTCAGGAATCTCGACCGGTGAAGAAGTAGTTACGGTAATAACCGCGCTCTTGCAACAGCATTCGGGAAACATCCCGAGTAACTTTCCTTTTACCTGCCGGAGAGTAGCTCCGGAATCTATAGCATCATCAATAATAAGGACTTTACACCCACTTTTGTTCAATAAATTATGGCACTTTTCACTCAACTCCATCACCACATCGCGCTCTGAATCGCCATGCTCAAATATAGAGAGAAGATAAGACTCAACTATGCGCATTGGATTGGTAATGAAATACGGTAACTTTGATAACAGGCTCACATTCCGCCGCTTAGCCGATGAGCCGGGACGCGAAGCGCTGACCGATGCATAGCAGGCACCGGGAAAATAGGCGGCAATCGCCTTGCCTATAACATCACCGCCCGACTTGATTCCGATAATCACGTCGGGAGTGAAGCCGTCAGACACGACCATCTGCGACAATTTGCCACACGCCTTCTCAAATTCATCGCCCACCAGTGTCAATACCCGTCTCATATCGTAAACTTGCTGATGAATCTGAATAATATGCGTCCGGAATAAGAAAGTGCTGCGCCCGCCTTGCTCTTAATACGCGTATGACGGTCAAAAAGCGTTCCTCTACGGAGCTTCTTTATCGCCACCCAGCAGGCAGCGGCTTGATCAGAATGTGCCATGCCATTGGCGCAAAGCAACGCATACATATTGCAATTGGCGCTGAACACTCTGTCACGTGCTGCCATGAACCATGACTCACCATTGGCATCTTCATATATCCCCTCTGTCACCGCAAGTACATCAAGACGATGAAGATTGAAATTGAGCCTGCCTGTAAGCCCCAATGGATTTTTACGGTAAAAATAATTGATCGTGCCGGTTTTTACCACCAAACGGCATTTTTTCAGCAATCTCGCCAGCAATTCAAGGTCTTCATAGAGTATGCCCTCTCGGAATCTCATGCCGGCAAATAACCGTGCCCGGAAGAGCTTTCCCCACACCGCGCTGTCAGAGCCGTCAATCTGATAGAGCATGGAGGTCAACGCCTCTACCCCTGTGTTGACGACAACACGCGCTCTGTCGCCCCAGACGACACCATCCGGCGAAGTGCCCCTCACGAAAGAGCTCATCACCACATCGGCATCAGGCGTGGATCGCATAATCTCGGCAAGACCGCTTATATATTCAGGACCGATCACATCATCACCATCTAAAAAGGCGATGAACTCACCGTGGCAATGATCAAGTCCGAAATTTCGAGTCGCCGCCACACCATTATTGGCATTATGGTAGACGGCTGTCCTGAACCGGCTCTCCCCACCCCAAGCATCGCATATAGCGGCACTTCGGTCGGTGGAGCCATCGTCAACTATGACAACTTCAAGATTAGGATAGCTCTGCCTCGCCACACTATCAAGGCACGCGTCAAGATACCGGTCCACATTGTAGACCGGTATAATCAATGACACGAGCGGCAGAGCTGTTCCGTTCATGAAACGACTCTATTTAATCCTTTTTCGACGGCACCGGCTGTGGCAGCTCGGGCATCTTCTTGGACTGCTTGATTCCGTCACGTTCAAGAAGAGCGTCAATCGTAGGTTCCTGACCGCGGAAACGCTTGTAAAGAGTCATCGGATGCTCTGTTCCTCCGCGAGAGAGCACATTGTTGCGGAACTTATTGGCAGTCTCACGATCAAACAATCCGTTTTCAAGGAACATGGCAAACGCATCGGCATCCAGTACCTCTGCCCACTTATAGCTATAATATCCGGCAGCATATCCGCCTGAGAAAATATGGCTGAATTGCGGAGAGAAAAGACATCCGTCCACATCTTCAAACATCGATACCTCCTTCACCGCATCGCGTTCCAGCGCCACCGGGTCTTCAATTTTCGACGTAGCGGTGTGCCATGCCATGTCAGTAAGTCCGAAACCGAGCTGACGCAAACAAGCATACCCGGCGCCAAATTGCGAAGAGTTGACAATCTTATCAACAAGATTCTGCGGAATCGGCTCTCCGGTCTGATAATGTTTCGCAAAACCGTCAAGGAAATCCTTTTGTGTCAAATAATTTTCATTGAACTGCGACGGAAGCTCCACAAAATCACGATACACATTGGTGCCCGACAGCGATGCATACTTGGTGTCGGCAAGCAATCCGTGAAGAGCATGCCCAAACTCATGCAGGAATGTCTCAACCTCGTAGGGGGTAAGAAGAGCCGGCTTTGAGGATGTGGGCTTGGTGAAATTCATCACAATGGTCACATGAGGATGAACCTTAACTCCATCCTCTCCCACATATTCCTCACGGAAGCTTGTCATCCACGCTCCGGGACGCTTGCTTTCACGCGGGAAGAAATCGGTGTAAATAACCCCGATGAACTCGCCGTTCTCATCATTAACATCAAATGCCTTCACATCAGGATGATACACCTGTATATCAGAATTGGGGACAAAGTTCAGTCCGTAAAGCTTGGTAGCGAGACCGAAAACACCGTCAATCACATTGTTCAATTCAAAATATGGACGCAGCTCCTCTTCATCATAGTTATATTTAGCCTCACGAAGCTTATTGGAATAATAGCTGTAGTCCCACGGATGCAGTTTCACCGGCTTACCCTCAAGTTCAGATGCGAACTTCTCGATTTCGGCAAATTCACGCTGCTGTGCCGGTTTATAAGCCTCAGTCAGTTGCTCAAGCAACTTATTGACATTAGCCGGTGTCTCAGCCATTGTCCTTTCAAGAGCGTATTCAGCGAAATTCTTATGCCCGAACAGCTCCGCAATCAGGCGTCGGGTATCGGCAATCTCACTCATGATCTCCATGTTGGAGTACTCTCCCTTGGTGTTGCGACCATTATATAGACGATAGAATTTCTCTCTAAGGTCAGGGCGTGAGCTGAATTTCATGAATGCCGAATACACCGGCTGATCAAGTGTAAACAGATATTCACCATCGCGGCCCTTGGCTTTGGCGGCATCTGACGCTGACTCCACTGAACTTTCAGGCAGCCCGGCAAGATCATCGGCAGTGAGCCATATTTCATAAGTATTCAACTCCTTAAGTACATTCTGCCCGAATTTAGTAGTGAGATCCGACAATTTAGCCGAAAGATTACGGAAAGTGTCGCGCTGCTCACCCTGAAGATTGGCGCCACTACGAGCAAACGAGTCGTAAGTGCGTTGAAGCAGCATCGCGTCCTCAACATCAAGATTGAACTTTTCACGGTTTTCATAAACCTGCTTGATGCGATTCCACAAACCCTCGTTCAACGATATACCGGTAGAATGAGCCGACAATTTAGCCGACACCCTAAGGGAAATCTCCATCATTTCATCGTCGCTCAACGCCGACAGAAGAGGATAGAACACATTGAGCACACGGTTCAAATCGGCACCGGTGCGTTCCAACGCCACAATCGTGTTTTCGAAATCGGGCACGCTACGCTGATTGACAATAGCAGCAATCTCCTCATTCTGAAGAGCCATGCCACGATCGATAGCCTCCTCATAATACTTGTTTGACACAAGGTCGAATGGCACAGTGCCATGGACCGTTGAATACTCCCCGAAGAAGGGATTGCCGGCAGTCGCCGGAGTTTGTTGCGCTTTTCCCATAAGTGTGAATAATGCAAATACAGCAAAAATTACTTTTCTCATATTTTTTGTTTAGTCGCGAGCATAAAGTATCGCGTCGACCACAAGCGGCAGAAGAGACTCCTCCACTCCCGAATTGACAAGATACTTGGCATCGCTATTAAAATTTTTTATAAATGATTCTACATCGCCGTTGTCATTGTCTATTGACAATCCATAGTAATTGATCGCTTCCTTTACATCGCCTGAAGCAAGGTAAAGATGACCCATGTTCAGATAGTCGGACGCCATGGGCGAATCTGACAGAATCTTCTCATAATAAGCACGGCTCTGTTCATAATCGCCCGACACGAAGGATGCCCAGGCTATAGGACGGAGAGCGCGGGTCGACTTCTCATCAAGGAATTCCACTTTAAAATAATAGTGCAACGCCTCAGAGGGTCGATCAAGCTCAAGAAGACAGTGCCCGATGTTCAACGCTACCGACAGGTCGTCGGGCTTTTTCGCCTCGATACGCTTGTAATATTCAAGAGCGTCAGCCTGGCGGTCAAGCATCTTGTAGCAAGCCGCCATACGTTTCAGCGTCCAGAGGCTTTCAGCATTAAGCAGTTCGGCTTTGCCATAATACTCCACCGCCGACGCTATGCTTCCGCTCTGCTGGCAGCAATATCCCATCTTCTGGAAAACTTGCGCATTAGGGGGCATCTTCTCGCTAAGCATCTTGAACACCCGCAAAGCATCCTCATAATATCCACGGTTGAAGTAAAATTCGCTCACCACCGACAGAGTCTCATTGTCAGTCAGATCTACTTCAAGCAATTCCACCTGAAGAAGGTTCAACGGGCGCACAAACGGATCCTTGAATTCTCCACGACGGCGAAACAGCTTGAAAAAGCGATATACATCCTGCACATATTTATTTGCGATATTATCGCGTTCAGTATCGGCTGTCGACATCGAGGCGGCACGCAATTCAAGTTCATTGAGATTCTGGGCATCAAATTGCGACAACATCAGCTTGCGCTGAGCCGCCGGAACGGTTGACACAGCAAATACAACCGAATATTTATCGCCATCGCATAAAAACGGCGATGTGTTGACCAATGTTCCTATAGTCGAAAGGTCATTACCCAGAGATGCCACTACCGACGAATGCTCGGTGTGGAACGGAAGGAACCAGTTTGCCACCTCATTAAAAAACGGGAATCCTTTCAAGCCGGCAAAAGTCGACATGAACACATCGCCCCCTTCCTCCTGCATCTTGGACAGCTCCTTAATCTTATCTGTTATTCCTGACTTGTCAAGCAACTCCTGCCACTCGGGGTTCTCCTCAAGCGCGCCAAGATCAGCGAAACTATCAGAATTTTTCATTCTCTTGGCTATATCAGGTCGCAGCTTCATCATTTCAGGCAGCAGCTCATCCTGCATTTTACGGTTGATCTTTTCAGTATCCCGCGAACGGATAAACTGCAAGAACACCATCTTGACATCCTTATGCCAATTGGTGGTATCACGAAGAATCTCAATGCGCGGCTTCAATTTCGCCGGATTAAGCCTGTTGCGATGCACAAACATAGCCATCAGAGCGCCACAAAGCGCCCTCACGGCAAGTTTCTGCGATGAAGAAGTACCATAAAGATCAAGCAAGAGCAACAATTTTCGCTCATCATAATACTCAGTCAATCCAAGGAGCAGAGCGGATATCAGCATCTCCTTGAAATAAACCGGCATATCCTCAGCGCTAAACACCGAAGATATTGACTCCATATCTCCGGGCAGCAATGGCAGGGAGGTCCATATTTTATTAAAAATACGTCGTTCAAGCCCCTCCTTATCCAATCCGGAACCGGAACTACCGGCACCCCCCGACATGACACGGCTGTAAATTGAATTTTCCATCAACTTACCACGGTAATCTTCAATCAGCTCCGCAACCGACGCATCGCCCACCGATTCCTCATACCTCACTGAACTGAAGTAGAGTGTAGGCGATTTAATCTGAGCAAGCCGACGTGACACTTTATCAACAATACTGTATATCTCTGAGATTATCGACCGATACACATCCTCTCGTCCCGGATCATCAGCTCCTGTCGATGCGTAACGCAGCATCATCGAATAAGATTGCTCCACACGGTCCACCTCATCGGTGATATGCCAGTCGCCAAGCTTCGACACAAAAGCGCGAAGTTCGGAAAAAGCATCTCTCAATCGACGCTGACCTATATAATATTCTATTTTCTGGGGTATATCAGGCATAGTTTATTCGCAATTTACATTATAACAACAAATATAGCAAATTTAGTGCCAGAATCATATTAAAAATACCAAAAGCTTATAAGAGGCTGTCACATAATGTATGCGACAGCCTCTAAAACACCGGCAATAAGACAAAAAAAAATGACACCGCCATCCGACGGTGTCATTTTTTCTATATGTCTATCAGTTTATTAGTCCTGAGAGAAGATTACGATACGGTTCCAGTTGTTAGTGTCGTAGATCTGAGAATCGCTACCTTCAGCCTTGATGGTAAGACGGTTAGCATCGATACCATATTCGTTAACAAGCATGTTGTATACGTTCTGTGCACGACGCTCAGAAAGCTTCATGTTGTAAGCGGCAGTACCGGTATCCTTGTCAGCATAACCCTTAACGATTACCTTAGCATCAGGATTAGCCTTCATCCATTGAGCAGTGTTGTATACGTTAACTGCTTCCATAGAAGTGATCTTAGCTGAGTTGATGGTGAAGCGTACAGTTGACATCAACGGAGCGCCTACTTCAGGACATTCAACAGCTACTACTTCGGGGCAAGGAAGCTGAGCTTCTGCAGCTGCAAGAGCAGCGCCGGTAGCAGCGAGTTCGCCACGGAGGTCATTAACTTGACCGTTGAGCTGGTTGATGTAACCAAGATAAGAGCAAGGATTGAATGACTTGAAGTTCTTGCCACCGATATTGAATGTGAAACCACCCATTGCAGTGAGGTTCATATCGATTGAGTTAGTTCCGTAAGCGATACCGTCGAAAGTGTCACCGTAGAATGAGTAACGGCCTTCTGCGAAGAAGTCAACTACACTTGACAGACGGAAGCGAAGCTGCAAACCAACTGATACAGGAACCTGCCATACTTTAGTTTTGTGACGGCCCTTGTTCTCGGGAGTGTAAGCGTCAGTCGGACCGGTGAAGTCCCAAGAGTAAGAACCTCCAACTCCTACGAACGGAACCATGCTGAATACACGTTTTGTGTTAACATTGCCAAATGAGTTAAACATATCCCACATCAAGTCGATGTTAGCGTTAACAAATTTAGCTTTGCGATAAGCGCCGGATGCGTTGAAGTGGTAAGCACCGCCCTGTGCGCTGAGACGCCATGCCAAGTACGGAGAGAACCATTTACCAAAACCTGCACCGTAAGCAGCTGTGATGTGACGAGTAGCAGAGTGAGGAGCGTGCTCAACGATAGGGAATTCCATACCGGCACCTACTTGGATAAACCAATTGTCCTTCTTCTGAGAATAATAGTGGTCAGTGCATTCAGCAACTTCGCCAAATACGATATCCTCAACGACTACTGCTTCTTGAGCCTTAGCTTCGTTTGCTGAAAGGAGCATGGCTCCGCAGGCAGCAAAACTTAAAAGGATGTTCTTTTTCATTCTTTCTTTTTTTAATTTATACAAAATATTATAAAACCCTCTATTTTAAAATTTCCAAACGAATTGTATTTTTAAACGTATATTCCAATCGGTTTTGACATATTAACGCAAATCCACTCTTCTTTGTTCAGCAAATTTTTTCACAAAGGTAAACCTTTACCTAATATCTTGCAACTTTTTCGTACAAAATTTAACATTGCTGTGTTAATGATTCATTTATTTTATTTGATTTATCCCCCCAATAAATCACATTTTTAACTACTTCCCAAATTTATCCGTATATTTGCATAACCAAGATTTAAAGCAATATGACCATCTCGAAAAAAAATAAAAAATCACGTCATTCTTTCAAAACTCCGAGTCGATTCAGATTATCTTTTATTAATGAAAATACATTTAACACTATCTGGACCATCCGTTTTTCCCGGATCAGAGTGGTGATTGCCGTGATCATAATATTGACCGCCATCACATCAATGGTGTCAATGCTCATCCTGTTCACTCCTGTAAGAACCCTATTGCCGGGGTATCTGAAGGAATCACAACGCCAACAAGTGATAGCCACCTCCATCAGGGTAGACTCATTGCTCACTCACACTGAGCTAAATTCGTCATACATAGCCAACTTGCAACGTATTCTGAATATGCCCGGCGACACAATCGAGCTGATAAAAACCATGGCTGCCGATTCAATACAGGAGATAGACTCACTGTTGCCTGCCTCGGAACGCGAAAAGCAGTTTGTGAGACAATTTGACGAACAGGAACGATTCAACATCAAAGTCCTCTCGCCCATCGCCGCTGAAGGTCTGGACTTCTTCCCGCCGGTGGCAGGAGCCTACACCACTTCACCACGTGACCCGCAAGCCATCTCGGTGACAATCATCTGCGCGCCAAAGACACCTGTCACATCAGTGCTTTCAGGTACTGTGATTGACTGCCACAAAGTTTTAGGCAACGGTTACACCGTAATAATTCAGCATTCCAATGGATTTATATCCAAATACTCCGGAATAGCCACTCTGCTGGTAAATACCGGTGAAAAGATCGAGACGGGAACGCCGATAGGAATCTCGGGAAACAACAGCGAAGAAAAAGCGACACAAGTGGTTTTTGAACTTTGGCACAAGGGAACGCCGCTAAATCCATGGGACTACATCCCGTTTTTTTAATACACCTCTTTTATTATAGGCGAATTTGGATTAAATTTGCATAACTTTTAAACAGACCAATGACACAGAAGCAAATCGCCTTGGTAGGGAGCACCGGCTCAATCGGTGTGCAGACCCTTGAAATCGTCACTGAATACCCCGACCGGTTCAGAGTCCACCTGCTCGCAGCCGGACATAACGTGAATCTATTGATAGAACAGGCACTCCGGTTCAAACCCGATATCGCTATAATCGCCGACACCGACCTGTACGGCACACTTCATGAGGCACTCTCACCCCACGGCATACGCACTGCCGCCGGAAGCGCAGCCCTCGCCGACGCCATGGAAGAGGAGCCTTACGACCTTGCCGTAATAGCCACTGTGGGCTACAGCGGACTTGAGCCTACCCTAAGAGCCATAAAAGCCAACCGCAGCATCGCTCTTGCCAACAAGGAGACCCTCGTGGTAGCCGGAGAACTCGTGACTTCGCGCCTCAAAGAGTCAAAATCCACTATTTTACCCATCGACTCCGAGCACTCAGCCATATACCAGTCACTGGCAGGCGAAGACCGAAACGATATAAAACGCCTGCTCATAACGGCATCAGGCGGACCGTTCCGCAACAAAAGTCGCGAAGAGCTGTGCCATGTGACTGTGAAAGACGCGCTCAACCACCCCAATTGGGCTATGGGGGCAAAAATAACCATTGACTCCGCCACAATGCTCAACAAGGCATTTGAGATTATCGAAGCCCGATGGCTGTTTGACGTGCCTCAGTCTAAAATCCAAGCCGTGGTGCATCCTCAATCCATCGTGCACTCGATGGTGGAATTTGTCGACGGAGCAGTAAAAGCCCAATTGGGCGTGCCCGACATGAGGATCCCCATCAGCTATGCTTTGGGCAACACCTGCCGTCTTGCCACTGAACGACGCGGACTGTCGATAAGCGATTATGCCCACCTTGAATTTTTCGAACCCGACACCGAGCGATTCCCGCTTCTCAACCTCGCCTACCATGCGCTTGACCGTGGAGGCAATGTCGCTTGCGTGATAAACGCAGCCAATGAGATTGCCGTAGCGGCATTCCTTCATGAACGCATCAGATTCACCGACATACAGCGCCTCATCGAATCATCACTTGAAAAGATGCCCTACATCCCCAATCCCTCTTATGAAGATTATGTGGCTACCAATTCCGAGACACGACGCTATGCCGAATCAATAATAACTACACTCTAAAAAACATCCGGATTACAACAAAATGGAAACATTTCTGATCAAAGCCGCACAATTAGTGGCGGCATTAGCATTGCTTGTCATAATACATGAATTCGGGCACTACATATTCGCCCGCATATTCGGAATCAAAGTTGAAAAATTCTATCTGTTTTTCGATCCTTGGTTCTCCCTGTTCAAATACAAGCCTAAAAAATCGGCAGCGCAAGCCGATTCCGACCGGGCAACATGGCGCGACACCGAATACGGCATAGGCTGGCTTCCGCTCGGCGGATATGTCAAAATTGCCGGCATGATCGATGAATCGATGGACAAGGAGCAGATGGCAAAACCGGCACAGCCTTGGGAATTCAGGTCAAAACCGGCATACCAACGCCTTTTGGTCATGGTCGCCGGAGTGCTCATGAATTTCGTGTTGGCGATACTCATCTATGCCGGCATCGCGTGGCATTGGGGTGAGAAATATATTCCCGTAGAAAAAGCCTACGAGGGCATGGACTATGTGGAAGCGGCAAAAGCTGCCGGATTCCGCGACGGCGACATTCCCCTGTTAGCCGACGGACATAAACTTGACATGACCAACGGCGACTATCTGCTTGACATGATCGAAGCTGACACCGTAACAGTGCTGCGCAACCACAAGGACACTGTCAACATCGCCATTCCGGAAAATTTCATCTTCCGGCTGAATGACGACAAGGGATTCTTCACCTACAGAGTGCCGGTTTTCGTAGCCGGCGTGGTAAATGGTGAGCCTGCCGACGAAGCCGGACTGCTTCCCGGCGACCGAATCATAAAAGTCGACACGACATCAACCCCGTCATATACTGAATTCGTTGCCGAACTGTCAAAACGCGCCGGCAAGAACGCAGGGCTTACAGTGGAGCGCAACGGCGAAATAGCCACTCTCCCCATCAAAATCAACGATGCAGGAAAGATAGGCATCACCCTGAAGCCCATAACTGACATATACCCGGTTGTCACACGACACTACACATTCTTCGAATCAATTCCGAAAGGCTGGGAAATCGGCACCAACCGTCTTGTATCCTACGTAAGCTCGATGAAATATGTAGCCACAGCCGAGGGAGCAAAGAGCCTCGGTGGTTTCGGCGCCATAGGCAGCATGTTCCCGGAGAAATGGAATTGGCTGTCATTCTGGGAGATAACCGCTTTTCTATCCGTGGCTCTCGCATTCATGAATATTCTGCCGATACCGGCGCTTGACGGCGGACACATAATGTTCCTGCTTTACGAGATAATTTCACGCCGCAAGCCAAGCGAAAAATTCATGGAATATATGCAGGTAGCCGGAATGGCATTCCTGATTCTGCTGTTGCTCTATGCCAACGGCAACGATATTTACCGTTTTGTATTCAAATAATATTCTGATTATGAATTATCCCGTAATAAAACTACGAAAAGGGAAAGAAGAATCGCTGGAAAGATTCCACCCTTGGGTATTTTCCGGAGCCGTAGCCTCACAACCTGATGATATCGAGGAGGGCGATTTAGTGAGCGTCGTGTCGCACGACGGACGCACAATAGGAGTAGGTCATTATCAGATAGGCAGCATTACAGTCAGAATCCTCGCATGGGGCGAGAGCGCCATCGATGAGGATTTTTACTCCTGCCGCCTGAGGGAGGCATACAATGTGAGAAAGGCGCTCAAGCTCGCCACTCCGATCAACAATGCCTATCGTCTTGTGCACGGTGAAGGTGACTTTTTGCCGGGACTCGTTGTCGACATCTACGGTGACACCGCCGTAGTACAGGCACACTCGCCTGGCATGCACTTCGCACGCGACATCATCGCCAACGCTCTGGTCAATCTACCCGACGCCGGCATCAAAAATGTATATTACAAGTCAGAAACCACCCTGCCGTTCAAGGCTCAGCTCGACCCTCACAATGATTACATAATAGGCAAATATTCCACCAACATCGCAGTGGAAAACGGGTTGAAATTTCATGTTGACTGGCTTAAAGGACAGAAGACCGGATTTTTCGTGGATCAACGCGACAACCGCAGCCTGCTCGAAAAATATTCCTGCGGACGAAATGTGCTGAATATGTTCTGCTATACCGGAGGCTTCTCGGTCTATGCTCTTCGCGGCGGCGCCAATCTCGTGCATTCGGTCGACAGTTCGGCTAAAGCCATCGCGCTTACCGATGCCAATGTCGCACTCAATTTCCCCGACGACAAGCGACACACGTCATACGCCGAAGACGCATTCAAATTTCTCTCTTCGATGGAGACCTCCTATGATCTCATCATCCTTGACCCGCCTGCGTTTGCCAAGCATCGCAGCGCGCTTCGCAACGCCCTCATAGGCTACCGCAAGCTCAATGCCAAAGCTTTTGAGAAGATCGCCCCGGGAGGAATACTCTTCACTTTCTCATGCTCCCAGGCAGTGAACCGCGAGCAATTCCGTCTTGCAGTATTTTCAGCGGCAGCACAAAGCCGTCGAAAAGTGCGCATACTCCACCAGATCACCCAGCCTGCCGATCATCCGGTCAATATCTATCATCCCGAGGGAGAATACCTCAAGGGACTCATCCTTTACGTAGAATAAACTATATACCTATATATTATATATAATGAATATGCTTAACAATATGGCGACAGGACTACTCATTGCCGCCGCATCAACATCAACGATAATGGCTGCTGACAACGATTTCAATTACGTAGTCGACCGTTTTGCCGACATCGAAGTGCTCCGCTACAAAGTGCCTGACTTTGAAAATCTGCCGCTCAACCAGAAACTGCTCATTTATCATCTCAATGAAGCGGCGCTTGCCGGCAGAGACATCCTCTGGGATCAAAACAACAAGTATAATCTTGCGCTGCGCACGATGCTTGAAAATGTCTACCGCAATTTTTCCGGCGACAAAAACAGCAAGGAATTCAAAGCTTTTGAGAAATACCTCAAGCAAGTGTGGTTTGCCAATGGCATACACCACCACTACTCTATGGATAAGTTCACTCCCGAATTTTCCGAGACTTTCCTACGCGAGCAGGTAGCCAAGCTGCCTAAAGACAAGCAGCCAGCAAACACTGACACTCTTATGTCGGTCATCTTCGACCCGGCATTCATGCCTAAGAAAGTAAATCAGGCAGAGGGTCAGGACCTCATCCTCACCTCAGCCACCAACATATACGAAGGCGTCACCCAACCTGAAGTGGAGGCATATTATGCAGCGATGAAAGACACCACCGACCTCACCCCCATCTCCTACGGTCTCAACACCCGCAAGGTGAAGGTCAACGGAAAAGTGGTTGAACAGCCCTATAAAATAGGCGGACTTTATTCTGATGCAATCTCTCGCATAGTCAACGAGCTGAAAGAAGCGTCGCAATACGCTGAAAACCCGGCTCAAAAGGCTTATATGGATAAGCTTATTGAATTCTATACCACCGGCGACCTGAAGACTTTTGACGAGTATTCAATCCTCTGGGCTGATGAAACAAACGCCCGTGTAGACTTTATCAACGGATTCATTGAATCTTACGATGACCCGCTGGGCATGACAGGTTCATGGGAGTCGATTGTTAATTTCAAAAACAACGAGGCTTCGTCACGCACTGAAAAACTGAGCGCCAACGCACAGTGGTTTGAAGATCACAGCCCCATAAACCCGGCATTCCGCAAGGACAAGGTGAAAGGTGTATCGGCAAAAGTAATCACTGCGGCAATACTTGCCGGAGATTCTTACCCTGCAACACCGATCGGCATCAATCTGCCCAATGCTAACTGGATCAGAGCATCACACGGCTCAAAATCAGTGACACTCGAAAACATCACGCAAGCATACGATGAAGCATCGCATGGCAACGGATTCAATGAAGAATTTGTCATCGACGCTGAAACCGGAAAACTGCTTGATGACTATCTGTTCATAACCGACAACCTGCACACCGACCTTCATGAATGCCTCGGTCACGGATCAGGCAAGATTCTCCCCGGTGTAGACCCTGACGCGCTCAAAGCCCACGGCTCAACTCTTGAGGAAGCCCGTGCCGACCTGTTCGCCCTGTATTACCTTGCCGATCCCAAGTTGATCGAACTGGGACTGCTTGACAATCCTGACGCCTATAAAGCCGAGTACTACAAGTATATCCTCAACGGACTCATGACCCAGCTTATGCGCATTGAACCCGGCAAGGATGTCGAGGAAGCACACATGCGCAACCGCAAACTCATCTCGGAATGGGCGTATGAACACGGAAAGGATGCAAATGTCATCGAGTATGTGAAGAACAACGGCAAAACTTACATCCGCATCAACGATTATCCCGCGCTTCGCAAACTGTTTGGCGAACTCCTTGGCGAGATTCAGCGCATAAAGAGCGAAGGCGATTATGAAGCCGGTCGCGACCTCGTGGAAAAATATGCCGTGAAAGTAGATCCTGCCATCCACAAGGAGGTGCTTGACAGATATGCTCATCTCAACATCGCGCCCTACAAGGGATTTGTCAATCCGGTCTACTCACTCGTGAAGGACTCCAACGGAAATATCACCGATGTAACCATATCATACGAAGAAGGCTATGTGCCTCAGATGTTGCGCTACTCAAGCGACTACTCTCCGCTCACCGATTAATCTCAATAAATCAACAAAAGCCCGGAAAAACCGGGCTTTTGTTTTATACTCGCATTATACCGCTAAATCTTCCATATAGCTCCTACTGACAATATAACTATATCACGAAGCGGGATGGATCTGTTTTTTATTTTCTGCCTCACATAAAGATCACAGGTTGAGACTTCATAATATAATGACACTTCACGGCTAAGATAACGCTTTTCATGGGGAATCTTATATGTGAACCGCTGCCCCAGACCAAGGTGAAACCTTACTCGGCTTGAAAAACTGTAATAACCATGAGGATACCTGTCAGGCTCCGATGCCCAGAAATCGCCATGCAGAATTGAATTTATGGAAAACTGAACCACAAGCGGTTGCGTCCTGACATATTCATTGACATCCACCCTCCACGGCACATAACATTCACGCAGCGTGGTAGTCCAGTAATGATTAAGATTATAGCGCGACGGAATGAAGCCTATTATAAAATGAGTCTCCCACCTGTCATGCTTGCCGTAATCCCACCCCACTCCGAGATTGTAGGTTCCTATTCCGCCGGCATATTGAAATACGAGAATATCGGGAATCATCTTTTGCACCCACGATTGATGACGCTTAAGCCGCTTCTCATACTTGCTTTCCACCGCAGGCTGCATGGATGATGCCACCGTGTCGACAGCCACCGCGCTTTCCGCCGCTTCCTGTGAATATATGCACGGAACCGACAGCCCTAAAGTCATCACCGCCGCCACAATACGACGCCTGAGCACAGAATCAGTAATCAACTTTCTCAAATTCATAGCCTTCATCCGTAATCGTAAAAACAAAAAATGACCGTTTCCCTATGTCAGGACACCGATAGTACAAAATCCCGTTATCATATATGTCATCGATCGAAAAGCTGTGCTTGTGACCGTAGATGCAAAATGAGCGTGCCCTACTGCCGCTGTGAGGATGCGCGCTGTCAGTTATCACTTCATCATCCTCGCCCATGCCCGGATACATAAGCATATAATTATTGAACGGCTTCGCCACATTGTTGTTAAACTGTATGTCGTATGGGCAAGCGTGCATCGACACAACCGTGTGCGTGATGCTGTCAGGATATATGCGGTTCAACGAATCGACCCGCTCTATATCCTCCTCGATGAAATTAAAGTCAGGAACAGGATGAGAATAGTCATATTCGAGAGCCACGGTATTCAGAAACACAAAATGCGTTCCTCCTGCATTAAATGAAAAATTTTCCGGACCATATATGTAGGCAAAGACATCGTCGCCATTGCCAAGGCAGTCATGATTGCCAATCACCGCCACAAACGGCAGCCCCGAACGCTCCATGGCATTGCGGCACCACATGAATTCTTTTATCACACCGAAGTCTGTCTGATCACCTCCATGAATGACGAATTGAATGCCGGTCATGTTCTTTATCGCCTTCATGGCGTCATTTGTGTCGTCAAGCATCCCCTGCGTGTCGGATATAAATGCAAATTTGAACGGAGTGGTGAGATTCATCTTCTCTATCCGCTCAGAATTCACGGCGTTGATATTTCTCTTACCCTCTATCTTTGTAGAATATGGATGGGACTCAAAGGCGTCACACCCCGCCGTAAGCAACAGGAGGAGCAGTCCGTCTACTAATTTCGCAAGCTTATATCTCATAACATCTTTTTTCCATTGCAGTTGATGACCATCGGTTAACGCACTATCGGAATTATCAAGCCAATTACACCGTTGTTTTGCTAAATTAGCAATAATCCCGTTTTCGTCCAATATATCAGGTCATTTCAGAACACTTTTAACGTCATTTAGGAAAACTATTATACTGAAGAAGGGCATGCCGAATATTTTCAGCACGCCCTTCCATTTCAATAATTCCGGCAGATTATATATTATCTCACCGTTTATTTCATTTGCCAAGCAGCTCGTAGGAACGATTCAGGAATTGAGTCAAGTCATGCCCTTTCAGCAAGCCGTTGCCCAAAAGAGCCAAGTCAATGAGTTGTTTAACCTTAGGTTGTCCTGCGGCATAGTCACTGATGATTTTAGTTTCATCGGCACGCAACTTGTTGACCTCAGCCTCAAGGTCGGAAGTCTTCTTGGAGTCCTCATCGCTCATCTTTCCATCCTTGGCGGCATCACGAATAGCAGTAATCTCGGCATTCTTTTTCTCTATCTCCTCATTGACCGGAGCTACAGTTGAACCGATAGCGGCATCAGCGGCATCGCGGATCTCCTTAATCAATGTGTGCTCGGTGTTCACAATCAGATTATAGCTGTCGGGCAGCTCGCCATAGAATGACATACCCGGCTGCATCGCCGCCATATCCTTCAAGCGTCGCATATACTCGTTTTGTGTGATCATCACCGGAGCGGCTGTCGATGACAACGCTTCAAAAGAAACAAGGAACTCAGCCTTCTCCACAGCCGGAATCTGGGATTTGAACAGAGTGGTCATGATGTTACGCTGTTTAGCGTCAAGATCGGCAACCTTCTTGTCATCCTTGCTGATAAGATTCTCGATAATATCAGAATCCACACGCACAAAATGAGACTTCTGAAGCTTCTGTTCCAATAAACCGATGAAATGGTTGTCAAGCTGTCCATCCATCACCAGCACGCTGTAGCCCTTGTCGGTGGCATTATGGATATAATTGTACTGCGCAACCTTGTCGGTGGTGTAGAGATAAATTATATCGCCATCCTTGTTGGTCTGGTTAGCCTCGATAAGGGTCTTGTATTCGTCAAGAGTGTAATACTTGCCGTCGGTATCCTTGAGGAGCACGAACTTCATGGCGCGCTCACAGAACTTCTCATCAGTAAGCATGCCATATTCAATGAATATCTTGATATCATCCCACTTCTTCTCAAAGTCTTCACGGTTGCTCTTGAATATCTCCTCCAGGCGGTCAGCGACCTTACGGGTTATGTAAGTGGAAATCTTCTTCACTGCCGTATCGCTCTGCAAATAGCTTCGCGACACATTCAACGGAATGTCGGGAGAGTCGATCACACCCTGCATCAACATCATGAATTCAGGCACTACTCCCTCGACCGAGTCGGTCACAAACACTTGGTTGCAGTAAAGCTGTATGCGGTTGCGGGTGACATCGATATTATTCTTGATTTTCGGGAAATATAGTATACCTGTGAGCGTGAAAGGATAGTCCACATTAAGGTGGATCCAGAACAAGGGATCATCCTGTCCGGGATAAAGCTCATGGTAGAACTTCATGTAATCCTCATCGGTCAACTCTGCCGGTTTCTTAGTCCATGCCGGCTCTGTGTTATTGACAATCTTATCCTTGTCAGTATCCACATACTTGCCGTCTTTCCACTCCTGCTCTTTTCCCGACACTACAGGTACCGGAAGGAATCGGCAATATTTTTTCAACAGCGTGTCGATGCGCGACTGTTCAAGGAACTCCTTGTTCTCGTCGTCGATATACAGTATTATGTCAGTGCCTCGCTCAGCCTTTTCGATAGGGGTCATCTCATATTCTGGCGAACCGTCGCACACCCAGCTCACTGCTTCGGCGCCATCCTTGTATGACAATGTGCGTATCTCAACTTTCTTAGCCACCATAAATGCGGAATAGAATCCGAGACCGAAATGGCCTATTATACTCTCGGCTTTATCCTTGTATTTTGCAAGGAACTCTTCAGCGCCTGAGAACGCGATCTGGTTTATGTATTTGTCAATATCCTCGGCTGTCATTCCTATACCATGGTCACTCACTGTAAGAGTGCCGGCATCCTTATCAACCGAAACCTTTACGTTCATCTCTCCAAGCTCTCCTTTGAATTCACCGAAAGAAGAAAGTGTCTTCAACTTATTGGTGGCATCAATGGCGTTGCTCACAAGCTCACGTAGAAAAATCTCATGGTCACTATAGAGAAATTTCTTAATGACGGGGAATATATTCTCGGTAGTTACCCCAATTTTACCTTTCTGATTACTCATAGTTTTAGAAATATATATTTTAATGAATAACAAAGAGCAAATAAAATGCCAGTTCTCAAAAATGACATTTTAAACTAATTAAAGTTAAAAACAATGACAAAATTAACCCTTCTGATTATTTCATGGCAGATATTTTCCAAAATGAGTGATATTGCCAAAAAATATTGTTGCCAATATCGACTCTTGACGGCAAATTACTTATATTTGTAATGAATTTATACCGCTAAAAATGAAGAAACTTATCTCACTACTATTCCTGACAGTATTATTATGCATCAACAACACAATCGTTGCTCAAAGCCGTGGTGAAAAATTCATGTCACAGGCACAAAAGCATCTTGACAACAAAGAATACATTCAGGCAAGATACAATTTTGTTCAGGCATTCTCGCAATTCGCCGCCGACAGCGTGTATGACAAGGCTGTCGACGCAGGGGTGAAAGCCGCTGCATTATACCACAGGGAAAACTATTACAAGGAGGCTTTCGAGCAACTTGGAAAAGTCGACAGGATGCTCCTTGACACCAAGGCTGCCAATCCGTCAAACGCCACTCTCATGTATTATCCCGCCAAGGAGAGGATGGCTATGTACATGAAACTTAAAAACGGAGCCAAAGCCACCGAATGGCTCAACCGCATGAAGTCGATAGTTAAAGCATCGGGAAACGGTTCACTCAACAATGACCTGCTATACAACGAGGCTAACTTCAATTACACATTCGGGAAAGTCGCTACCGGCGATGCGGCGATAAACAAACTCATATCCTTGTATGAGTCGGAAAAAGACTACAACAAAGCCGATGAATGCTTCAAGCAACTGATCGCTCAAGCCACACGATTGAAAAACGCTGAGATGGTGAGCCGCGCCTATTCTCGCTACAACCATTGGAACGATTCAATCAGAAACATCCGCGAGGACAACGAGCTTAACCATATAAAGGCACAGCTTGATGAAGCCAACGCCACGATAACCGACAAAGAGAGCACCATCTCCGTGAAAAACGGAATAATAGTGACCCTTATCGTTATTATCGGCATCCTTGCCGCGATTCTCATTTTCGGAGCTCTCCTACTGCTGCGCCAGATAGCCGCAGCGCGTAAAGCCAAGAAAAACCTTGCCATCGCCAATGAGCACAATCAGCTGAAAGCGCAATTCATCCACAACATCTCCGAACAGATGGCGCCGACGTTAAACACGCTCGACCGGTCGCTGCCGGCAGTCAAGGCTCTGGAAGAGTTCGCTCTCCACATCCAAGCATTGTCTGACATCGAAAACTCGCTCGATGAGAAATATGACACCGAAGAGGTGAACCTGACTAAATTCTGCGACTCAATAATAAGCAAAGTAAAACCCGAGGTCAAACCCGGAGTGTCACTGACGGCAAATGTGCCTAAAATGTCGGCGAAGTTCAACCCGCAAGCGGTGGAAGAGATTCTTCTACACCTGCTCGGCAATGCTGCGTTCCACACTTCTGATGGAGGAAAAATAACTCTTGAATTCAAGAAACGAGGAGCCAAAACCATGCAATTCTTAGTGACCGACACCGGTTGCGGCATTCCGGAAGAGAAACAAGAGTCGGTATTCAAACCGTTTTCAGAAATCAAAGACCTCACAACCGGCGATGGACTCGGACTCCCTATATGCTCGCTTATGGCTGAGAAAATGAACGGAACCCTGTCAATAGACCGTGAGTTCAAACATGGCACAAGATTCATCCTTGAAATAAAATCCTGAATAATACGCAAAGTCCCGGATTTGTGACAATTTTTCACTAATTTTGCAGGGAAATTAACACATCCGGAATGAAGCAGCACCAGGAGGTATACGGAATATTCAACGATAGTTTTCCACCGGTTTTGGACGGGGTGACCCTGACAGTCGAAAACTATGCGCACTGGCTCACATCGATGGGCGAGAAGGTGTGTGTGGTTACGCCTTGGAATCCTGAAAAAGCCGAGGTGCCCGACACTTACGACATATACCGATACTTCTCCTTGCCCATCGCTTCACGAAAGCCATATCGCTACGGCTATCCCAAGCTGGATCCCATGATATGGCACAAACTCAGAAAAACCCCGTTCAAGCTCGTTCACGCCCACTGCCCGTTTTCATCAGGCAGGCTGGCGGTTTATACCGCACGCCGCCACAACGTGCCATTGATCGCCACGTTCCACTCCAAGTACCGCACCGACCTTGAGCACTCTCTGCCCGAGTGGATGGTGAAAAGAATCATGAAACGCGTGATGGATTTTTTCAATGCCGCCGATGAAGTGTGGATACCTCAACAAAAAGTGGAGGAAACTGTGAGAGAATACGGCTACCGCGGCAAGCTCACCGTGGTGGACAACGGCATCGACATGGAGGTTGACAATTTCACTGAGATAGTCAGGCTGAAAAAAGAAGCGAGAAAACGGCTTGGAATAAAGGATGATGAGCTGAATATACTATTCGTGGGTCAGCACATAAAAGAAAAGGGCGTGATGCTGATAATCAAAGCCATTTCAATGCTCCGCGACCTGCCGGTGAGCGCTTCGTTCATAGGCACAGGCTATGCAGTAGACGAAATGAAATCACTCATCAATACCCTGAACCTTGAGGACAGGATCACCCTTCACGGAATTATATCTGACCGCAACGATCTGAAAGAACGCTATGCTGCCGCCGACATCTTCCCGTTCCCTTCATTTTATGACAATGCCCCCCTCGTGGTGAGAGAAGCGGCAATGATGGGCACTCCGGCTCTGGTGCTGGAAGGCTCGACAACTGCCGAGGTCATATCCGACGGGCTTAACGGATTCCTGTGCGACAACACTCCTGAAAGCTATGCCGCAAAAATAAGGGAGCTGTGCAATGACCGCAGTAAGATACTCACCGCCGGACAGGGAGCAGCGGCAACACTCACCCGCTCATGGAAAGAGGTAATGGAAGAGGTGGCAATGAGATATAAAGAAATAATAGAACGCTATGGCAACCGCTAACACTCAATCCAATCCCGGCTCAGGCGACTTCAGCCGTTGGCGCGTGATTCTGCCCGTAATCATAGGGCTTTGCGTCATCGCATGGCTTTTCCATAATGAATTCAGTGTCGAAGTGTGGAAATCAGTACATTTTGACTCGCGGGTCATCATCTGCATCGCGCTTGCATGGCTCTTCATGGCGGGAAGAGACTTCGGCCTCACATGGCGTTTCCGCTCGCTCACCGACAAGGACATAACCTGGAAGCAGGCGCTGAGGGTGAATTTCATGTGTGAATTCACTTCGGCTATCACCCCCTCGGCTGTAGGCGGTTCTTCGTTAGGGATGATATTCCTGCATCACGAAGGCATAAATCTCGGACGAGCGACCACGCTCATGCTCACGACTCTTTTCCTCGACGAACTCTTTTTCTCGCTGGCGTGTCCGTTCATAATGCTGTTTATCCCACAGAATGAGCTATTCGGATTCAGCCACAATTCATTCGAGACCGGGCTTAAACTGGTATTCTGGATTGTGTACGGTGTGCTCGTGGCATGGACCGCTCTGCTCTTCTTAGGCATTTTCGTAAAGCCAAACGGAATAAAAAACGCATTGATTTTCATCTTCAGATTCCGATGGCTGCGGCGGTGGCAACCGGCAGTGGCTGCGTTGGGTGATAACATGGTCGCAGCCTCACGCGAACTACGCTCACGCCCGGCGAAATGGTGGTTGAGAGTTTTTTCCGCCACAATCCTTACATGGAGCTCCCGGTTCATGGTGGTCAACGCCCTGTTCTTAGGATTAGTGCCCGCCGCCGACCAGCTGGTGGTGTTCGGACGACAATTCGTGGTGTGGGTGGTGCTTATGGTGAGCCCCACTCCCGGCGGAAGCGGAATTAGCGAATGGCTCTTTACCGAATATTACGGAGATATGCTCCACAATGCCGGAATAGCGCTTATCATAGCACTCTTCTGGCGCATAATCACTTACTATGTATATCTTATAATCGGAGTATTCCTTGCGCCTTCAATGCTGAAAGCGCCAAGAAAAAACACCGACAAAAATAAACTCACGCAAAAATGAAATTTACAGGAATTATACCGGCTCGATACGCTTCTACACGTTTTCCGGGAAAGCCACTTGCCGACATCTGTGGCATGACAATGATTGAACGCGTTTACCGCCAGGTTGAAAAAGCCCTTGACGATGTATGGGTAGCCACCGATGACGACCGCATCTCTGACGCGGTGAAAGCGTTTGGCGGCAACGTGGTAATGACCTCACCCACCCACCGCAGCGGCACCGATCGTTGCTATGAAGCATATAGGAATATAGCGTCGGATGCCGACGTGATCATAAACATACAGGGCGATGAACCGTTCATCAATCCGTCACAACTTGAAGAGATCATGAAATGCTTCGACGACGAGTCGACACAGATAGCCACCCTCGTGCGCCCGTTTGATCCCGCGCTTGGCATCGACGCTCTGTTCAACCCCAACACACCCAAGGTGGTGATGGACGAAAATATGTTCGCCATGTATTTCAGCCGTTCCGTCATTCCATACGTGAGAGGTGTCGAAAAAGAAGAATGGGCTAAGAAAGTGCAGTTCTACACCCACATCGGAATGTATGCTTACCGTGCCGATGCGTTGGAACAAATAACCCAGCTCCAGCAGAGTCCTCTTGAATTGATCGAGTCGCTTGAGCAGTTGAGATGGCTCCAGAACGGATTTAAGATAAAAGTAGGCATCAGCAACTGCGGCACTATAGGCATCGACACTCCCGAAGATCTCGAACGCGCCTGCATGTTATTGTCGTCCGGTAAAATATAATCATCATGCTCGACCGTAACATAGCCCCTCCTGTCAAAGATTTCTCAACATTGTCAATGCCGCCGGTGAGCCGAATAAAGCTCGACAACGGCGTGGTGGCAAACATCATGAATCAAGGCGGACAAGAAGTGTTTAACCTGACTGCCGTGTGGAGAGGCGGCAATGCCGAATGCGACAAATACTCAGTGCCCAATCTCACACTGCAACTCATGAGAGAAGGTGCCGGAGGCATGTCAGGCGAGGAATTTTCCGACACATTGGAATTCAATGGAGCAAGAATAGGCGTTTCAGCCGATTGCCACTACTCCACCCTGCGTCTTTATTCTCTCAATTCAAGAGCGCGGGAGGTGATTCCGCTTCTTGCCACAATGTGCTACGAACCGGCCCTCCCTGAGCCCGAATTTTCAACCGTGCTTGAACGACGCATCCATCAGGCTGAACTGATGGCTAAAAAAGTCGAAGCCCAAGCATCCCGATTATCCAACAAGCTGATGATGGGTTGCAACCATCCGCTGGCAAGGTATGATAGCCCCGAGGAGATCGCCAATGTCACTATCACCGACCTGCACTCATGGCATAACCGGATTTTCCTACCGGGGTGCGGCAATCTCGAACTGTTCCTGTCAGGGCACATTGACGACAACCTTATCGCCGCCGTCAACAAATCATTCGGACAAATCACAGCCACCGACCATCAGACCCCGCTCAACATAGAGGCGTTCCGATGTGACTCTGCCAAAGAACGTCACTCAGCAACAGTTGAAGGCGCGCTTCAAAGTTCGGTAAGAATAACCTACCCGGCTCCATTGAGAACCGATCCCGACTATATACCCCTGAGAATGCTTGTAATGGCGCTCGGAGGATATTTCGGCAGCCGATTGATGAGCAACATCCGCGAAGACAAAGGTCTCACCTATGGAATAGCGTCATTCCTCATGGGATATCCTGAGGGGGGAATAATCGGCATCGAAAGCGCCACGGATCCATCGACGGTTGACGCCTTGATATCCGAGACTCTCAAGGAGGTCGCCCGTCTGTCTTCAGGCGACTTCACACAAGGGGAAATAACACGGCTCCAACGGCATCTCATGTCGGGACTTGCGTCGTCGCTCGACACTCCGTTTGACATGATGGACTATTACATCACGGCAAAGCTCTCACATATACCTGACGGATATTTCGCCCGCCAAGTTGAAGCGATACACTCCCTTACTCCCGCACTCCTGGGTGAAATGGCTGAAAAATACATCAGCCCGTTCAAACCCGTGATTGTGGTCGCAGGACCGCAATGAGAGCATCCGGCTAATCAATTATAAGTATAAGACACCACTACGGAAGTGGTCCGGTTCATCAATTTTGAGTATTTCACGAGTCATCAATTGTCCATAATTTTGCATTTCGTAAATCAACAGGACAACATTGATGACTTGCAACAGGTTTTGCCATATACTATCCGTCTTAGCCATACTTCCATTCACTCTCTGCTTCACGGCATCTGCCGCTGAAAAAGAGCCGAATGACTCTGTTCATGCCGCTAAAGACAGCATCGGCAACTCATCAATATCTCTGTCGGAAGTCGTTGTCACCGCTCAGGAATCACGCAAGCCCACAAGCGCGTCGATAATCGACACTGCCGCCATGCGTCATCTGCAACCGTCAAGCTTCTCCGACCTAATGTCGCTGCTGCCCGGCGGCATAACAAAAGACCCCGACATGGCAAGCGTGAATATCATCGCGCTGCGCCAAGCCTCCAATATAACCCCTGCTGACGACTATCTCACTTCAGCGTTGGGCACATCATTCGTGATCGACGGAGTACCGGTAAACAACAGTTCACAACTGCAAACTACTTCCGACACAAACCAATCAGGTAGAATTCCTGTAGGTAAAGGTGTGGACATGAGGACAATCTCCACCGACGACATTGAAAAGATCGAGGTGGTGAGAGGCATCCCATCGGTTGAGTATGGGGAACTCACATCCGGACTTGTCAACATAACCCGCAAGCGCGGGATATCGCGCCTCGAAGCTCGGTTCAAAGCCGACACGCAAAGCCAACTCATTTACATTGGCAAAGGAATCGGCATGCCGGGTGAAAATTGGGTTCTTAACACCGGCTTCGATTATCTGAACTCAAAAATCGACCCTCGCAATTCCAGAGAGAACTTCAAACGAATCAGCGTGTCGGCACGCAGCAACAAGCGGTGGGCAAATGAGAGTATCGCTACCGAATGGAACTCAGCCCTGACCTACAGGGGCACTTTTGAACATGACGACAACGACCCTGACCTGACCATAAACAACACTGTCGATTACTTCTCCACACAGAATCATTCAATATCCTGGAACAATACCGTTGCAATCACGGCAATGACCGGAAGCGCTTTCCGATCACTCAATATAACTGCCGGAATAAATTATTCCGACGAGCGCCTGCGCCAAAAGAAACACGTGTCCCCCTCACGAATATTGCCGTTGCCCGTATCAATGACGCCGGGGAGCAATTATGTGGGATATCTTCCCATGCTATACTTAGCCGAGCTCGACGTAATCGGAAAGCCGTTCACATCTTTCGCCAAAATCTCCTCAGCATTCCGGTTCATGAACCACACTCTGGTCGACAATATAAAAGCCGGCATCGAGTGGAACATGAACAAGAATTACGGAGCCGGTCAAGTTTATGACATCGAGCGTCCGCTATCGGCTGGAAACAATTCGCGTCCGAGAGCCTACAGCGATGTTCCGGCTATGCATCAACTCTCGGCATACGTCGAAAATGACGCCCGGATATTTGCAGGAGACAACACGTTTCTCATCGTAGCCGGCGTGAGAGGTACCTCTTTGCTAAATCTCGACAGCCGATTCGTGCTGCATGGCAAGGTGTACCTCGATCCACGCTTCAATGCCACGTGGAGATTTCCAAAAGTGTACCTGAAAGACTATCCCGTCAGCTGGGAAATATCAGGAGGATGCGGATGGCACACCAAGATGCCTGTGGCTGCATTTCTATATCCCGACAAACTCTATTCCGACTTCGAGCAACTCAACTACTACCACAACAACCCCGACTACCGCACGATGAATGTGATGACATTCGTGGACGACATGACCAATTACAATCTTAAAGCGGCTCGGAATTTCAAGTGGGAGATAAGAGGTGACATAAGCTATCGAGGCAACAGGATATCCGTGACTTATTTCCGCGAGAACATGAACGACGGATTCAGGTATTCGGGCATTGTGAAACGATACACCTACAACCGCTATGACGCCTCAGGATTCAACCCGGAGGCAGCTGACCGCGCGCCCGTCATCGAGGAATTACCCTATACCGAGACCACAAGCCAGAACGTAAGAACCATGATAACCAACGGAAGCTCAACGAAAAAGGAGGGTATCGAATACACTTTCCAATCACGCAGATTTCCGCGCACACATACCCGCATCACTGTATCGGGCGCATACTTCAAAACCACCAATAACAACAGCCAGCCACTATGGTATAAACCGTCAATAATAGTCGACAACAAGGAGATGCAGTATATAGGACTTTATGATGACACTGACGGAAGCATCTATCGCAGCTTCAACACCAATATAATGTTTGACACTGACATTCCGTCGTTAAACCTTAATTTTTCCCTCACGGTGGAAAATATGTGGTTCACATCGCGTCAAACACTTTGGCGCGACGGAATCCCCACGCACTATATGGCACCTGACGGCAACATACACCCCTACACGGCAGAATCACAGAAAGACCCCTATCTCCTGCAATTAATCCGCAATTTTTCGTCAGGAGCTTTTGACCGGTTGACCGTTCCGGCAGAAAGCAACTTCAACCTCAAGGCAACCAAGCAATTCTGGAACAACCGCATAGGAATAGCGCTGTACGTGAACCGAATTTTTTCAATACATCCCGATTATAAACGATACGGAGTCACGATCCGACGATACTCCTCACCCTATTTTGGTATGGAACTAAATTTTAAAATCTAAATCAATATGAAACTTTACCTCATGAAAAATCTTGTCATGGGATTAGCCCTGACAAGTTCACTTGCAGTGATCACTACATCATGCTCCGACGACGATTCAATCACCACCTATCCGGTAGTGATAAATCAGAACATCCCTTCCGAGCTCCCTTCAAACTACACCATTCTCTCGGGATCGGTGAAATATACCGAGCTTAACAGCGGACGCCAACTGGAATTCACACTCCCAATCTCTTCCGACAATGAGATTCCCGCCGGAACCTACGACATCGAAGGACAAATGGCGGTAAAATATGCAGGAAGCAACGGAGCCGACATTGAGAAGTCGCTGCGTGCAGTAGCTCGACAAGTGGTGATCAACGACGACAACAGCAACGCCGCGTTGAACTGGTTCTTCTTCAACCCCGAAAACACACTCGTGTTTGGAGAAATCTATTTCACCGGTACCCTTAACGCCAAGGGAACTTCAGGACTGTATGACACCTATCTCACCATCTATAACAATACCGACGAAGTGCAGTATGCCGACGGGCTCGCAATCGTGGAAAGCAAATTCACCAACGCTTCCACCGACCAGATCCTCACTGCCGCCAATGACCCTGAAGCCAATTTCACCGCACAAGCGATATATGTTATTCCGGGATCAGGAAATGAAGTGAAGATCGAACCCGGAAAATCGATTAAAATTGTCGACCAGGCAATTGACTGGAACCAGCAGGTGCCCGGAGCGCTCAACCACACCGACGCCGATTTCGAATGGTATGACGAGACCACCTCATCTTCAGTAAAAGACACTGACAATCCTTCGGTTAAAAACCTCGACAAGTGGTTCTCTTATTCAGCCACAATATGGTTGCCGTCCAACCAGTGCAACCGCTCTTATGCCCTTGTCAGATTTCCTGAAGGCATGACCGCTGAAAAATTCCTTGCTGAGAACATCGGCGATTATGAATATATAAATGCCGCTACCGGAAAGAAAATGAACGGCACTAAATGCTACCTCATCAACTATGACTGGATCATTGACGGAGTAAACCTGTGCCCCACCGAGAAATGGACTTCTGGAGCGCTCAGCGCGGCGTGCGACATGAGCTATGCGGCTATCAGCGAAAAAAATTCCGACAAGAATCGTTTCGGCAAGAAATTCACCCGCAAGATCACCGGAGTTTCTGCTGATGGCAACAATGTGTTGATGGACACTAATGACTCTGCCTCCGATTTTGAAGTAACATCTGTAAAATAAGAATGACACCTACCGGTTTTCATCGATCAATACTGGCGTTTTCCGCCATGGCTGGTTCCATCTTTGCCATGGCGGAAACCCCGGCGTTGATAAACCGAATACAAAATGCCGCATTGCCGGTCAACAGAGTCGCCACAATGGAATATAGCCACAATCCGGCAACCATGCTGTACAGCGATTCTGTGTCATTGTCATCAATTGCCGTCTCAGCCGACTACAGCTCATTGGACCGTGCGGTGATGGAACAAACCGGCACCGGTTCACGCCTGCTGTCAATCGGAGCAAATTCCTACCGCAAGCTCTCCAAGGATATGGCTGTGTGGGGCAACGCTTCATTCACCACCGGATCTTACCGAAATATAAAGTGGAGCGACTGCATCGATTATGAATATGTGGCGCCATACGTGCTCGGCGATGACACCGGAGGAAATCTCACAACTCAATGCTACAAATTTTCAGGAGGAATAGCGAAAAGCGTCAACCGGTGGACCATGGGAGCTCAAGCGCGCTACAGAGCCGAAATAGCCTACCGCAACCATGACCCGCGCATCAAAACCATTGTTTCGGATCTTGATGTGACAATAGGAGCATCGCTTGAAGTCGCCGACAAGCGGATTTTGGGTGTAAACGGCGGAATAAGCGTATACAATCAAAATTGCGACCTCGATTTTTATAATCCGGTCAACGACATAAACACTTACACCCTCACCGGAATGGGCACGTATTACCGCCGATTCATGGGCAACACCAACAAAAACAGCGGCTACAATTCAATCGGATTTTCCGCCGGAGCGCAATTCCTGTCGACCGATAAATCGGGATTCAAGGCAAGCGTATGCGTCGAAAGCTACCGAATGAAACAGCAGCTAAGAAACTTCAACAATATCACACTGGGGTTCACCGACAACTTAACCGTCAGCGCATCGGCATCCTACCGGTGGAATGTAAACAACCGCCTCACAATCGAACCGTTATTGACCGGATTTTTCAGCCATAGGAAAGGAACTGAAAACTTATTTGGCAACTCCACGGGGGCAAGCTATGACAAAATAGGGTCAAACTCATTTTATCGCCATAACAGGTTCGATGCCGCAATAGCTCTTCCAATCCAATGGACTGCCGGCGCCAAAACCTACATAACCATCGCACCCCACTCTTCATTTTCCGCTAATGAGGAACGCTACGCCACCCCTCTGAGAAAAACCGATGTACTCCACATCGTCCCGGGAGTCATGGCGTCGCTGTCAATGAATCGCGGAGCATGGCTGTGGGATATGGCGATAAACGGTGAATACCGCCTCTCCCACTCACAAGAACCGATATGGACCGATCTCGACACCACTTCAGCCCTCGGAGCCTGCCAATTGAACAACTATTCGATGCTTGATGCCGAAAGCTGCAAGGGCGACATAAGGCTAAACGTCACGCGCCACATGGGACCCGTGGCTTTGAACGGCTCCATCTTTTATTCACTGCAACACTACCGGAGCATCGGCAACACCAACATAGCCGGCATATCGGTAGGAGTTATTTTTTAATAAAACATTTTTCAGCGAAACAGCATACAGTATATATGATTAACGACTCAACACCGGTTATATCCGTCAAACATCTCACTCAGCGTTATGGCACCGGACGTGTCATATACAGCGACTTGAACTTTGAGGTTCCGAAAGGACGCATTCTCGGGCTGCTTGGGAAAAACGGAACCGGAAAGACCACAACCATCAATATTCTGATGGGATATCTGCGACCTGTCGAGGGAGATTGCAGAATTTTCGGAGAAAAAATCACGGAGATACGACCCGAAACTCGTGCCAGAATAGCTCTGCTCATAGAAGGACACGTGCAATATTCATTCATGACAATATCTCAAATCGAAAAATTCTACTCTCGATTCTATCGGAAATGGAATCGCGAGGCTTATTATGAGCTGATGAAGAAACTCCACGTGTCGCCCAATCAGAAAATATCATCCATGTCATGCGGACAGCGTTCGCAAGTGGCGCTCGGACTTATTCTTGCTCAAAACGCCGACCTGCTGGTACTCGACGATTTTTCACTGGGACTCGATCCCGGCTACCGCCGACTCTTTGTGGACTACCTGCACGACTATGCGAAATCCGAGGAAAAGACAGTATTCATGACCTCCCACATCATTCAGGACCTTGAAAGGCTCATCGATGACTGCATTATACTCGATTACGGCAAGATTCTCACCCACACTCCGGTCAACGAATTGCTCGACACATTCTCCAAGTTCACATTCAGCACTACCGACGACTCGCCCCTGCCCGACGATGACAAGCTCGTGAATCCATATCGCATAAAGAACCTGGTGGAGGTATATTCATTCCGGGACGCCGATTATGTGAAACACTCTCTTGAAAAACAAGGGATAAAATATTCCGGATTCCGGAAAGAAGAGATGAATCTTGAGGATGCATTTATTGGTTTAACCGGAAAATATTAATCGCATACATAATGGTAAAAGCTTTATTTTTCAAAGAATGGATTAAGACAAGAGGTGTGTTCTTAATATCCCTTATCGCGATAGCCGCAGTATCGGCGTATGCCGTGCTGATGATGTCACGCCTCATCCAGTTGAAGGGCGTTGAACACCTGTGGCTTATCATGATGCTGAAAGACAATTCTTTCGTCGACACTCTAAAATACCTGCCCGCCATTGCAGGCATAGCGCTCGCCATAGCGCAGATGGCGCCTGAGATGGCGCAGAAAAGGCTAAAACTCACCCTGCATCTGCCCTATCCGCAAAACGCTCTCGTAGCCATAATGCTATGCACGGGCATGGTTGAATTGCTTGTCATCTACGCCCTGCAGCTCGCCATAATCGGCATATATGACTCAACCATCCTCCCCGTGGAGCTTGTGACACGCGTGCTGCTCACAATGGTGCCGTGGAGCCTTGCCGGATTCACCGCCTATCTCTTCACTTGCTCAATATGCCTTGAAGGCACATGGAAGAGAAGGATCATCCTCTCGCTCATAGGACTCGCAGTGATGTTCATCTATTATTTACAGCCGGCGCTTGAGGCTTATAACGGAATGCTGGCATTGATCATTATATTTATCTGTCTGACAGCCATACTGTCATTCGGATCAATAATCAGGTTTAAGGAGGGCCGACAATAAAATTATGAAAAAAGCTTATTCTATATTTTTAATCGCTGCCGGAATTATCATCCTGTCATGGTTCCTGCCGTGGCTGTACTCAATAATATTTCCGGCGTCAGTCAATGATCCGTTCATCGCATGGTCGCCGGTCAACGATTCTTTCATCGTATCCGAGCCCGCTGAAAAAGGTGGCGCGATATATGCCGTTGATGAACTCGGAGAGGCTTCCAGAAAATACTCGAAAGAGGATCGCGATTCCCTGCTGCCTCAGATATATTTCAACCAGCTGGTGGCTCATGACAAACTGCCCGACAGCATCGACGGCAAAGAGATCACCATACCCGCATTGAAACACTCCCAATGGGTGTTCTCATCGCTCCCGAGAGATCTGAACAAGGTGGGTGCCAAGGTCTATCTGATGATGGAGTCGATGCCGGCGAGATTTGAACTTGAGGATCCCGAAGTGGTGTTCAGAATAAAAGACAACAGCAGAATAGAGTTCATCGACATAGCCACCAATACGGTCAATGCCAACAAGACCAAACGCTTCAACGAGATATTCACCCGCAACGGCTTCAAGTATCCCATCAAGTCGGCAAGCGCCGACATTACCACCAGAAAGCCCTACGATGAAGGCTATCTGATGGCTGATGACAATGGCGAGATATACCACGTGAAGATGCAAGCCGGACGCCCCTTCATGGTGAAAATCAACAAGCCGGACTCAATCATCGCTCGCCATCTCTTCATTATGGAAGAGAGTGACGCACGCCAGTTAGGAATCGTCAGCGATGAGAACCACAATATGTATGTCATTGAAAAAGACGGATACAAGCTCATTCAGTTGCCGGTAGGAAAAATCGACCCGGAGAAAAGCAAACTATCCATCGTGAAAAATATGTTCAACTGGGTGGTGAAAATCAACGATGACAACGCTACGCGATGGATAGCCCTCGATTCCGACGACTATTCATTGCTGGGCCAATATTCCCTCCCTTACCCTACTCTCGCGGTGGAAACGGCGGCATCCTACATCTTCCCGTTTGAGCTGACATTCACCTCAGTTTCCGATTGTGTCGCCAAACCACGGCTTTCAGGATTTTCAATCAATGCCATATACCTCAACATCATTTTGGCTGTCATCATGCTGCTTCTTTTAAAAGGGCGGAGTTCTAAAATTCTCATCCCAAGCGCAGCCGCCACCCTGATTTTCGGTATATTTGCATTCATTCCTCTGATTTTAACTAAAGAATAAACAATAATTAATTTATGAAAAAGAACTTCATTATCGCATTGGCTGTAATAGCGTCAGCCTTCACCTACTCTTGTGGAAACTCAGGCAAAAATGCCGCTGAAACCACCCAATCTGAACAATCATCGGCTATGACAGTTGATCAAGTGCTCGCCGATGCCCCCAACCTCGTCGGCGACACAATAACCATCGAAGGTGTGTGCTCTCACCTGTGCAAACACGGCGGAAGAAAAGCGTTTGTCCTTGGAAGCAACGACAGCCTTCTCCTGCGTTGCGAGGCATACCCGATAATGGGAACCCCTTTCTCCAAAGAATCAATACATAAGCCCATCAAGGTTAACGGAATCCTGAAAGAAGAACGTGTTGACGAAAAAGCAATCGCAGAAATGGAACACCAATATGCCATGCTCAACAACACCGACGACGCTTCGGCGCAATTCGGAGAGTCGGCAGAAAAGACCGCGGAACCCACCGGCGGATGCGACACTGAACGTGCAGCGCGAGGACAGCAAAATCTCACTTCATTTGCCGACCGAATCGCCGATTACCGTGCCCGCATCGCTCAACGCAACGAAAAAGAAGGAAAACCCTACCTCTCATTTTACTATCTTGAAGCGATTTCTTATGAAATCCTTCCCGAATAATTTTGATAATCGAATTAAAAGCAGTACCTTTGCACCGCTTTTAATACAAATCATAAACAAATAAAAAATGGCAACTAAAATCAGATTACAGCGTCACGGACGCAAAAACTATGCGTTCTATCCCATTGTAATCGCCGATAGCAGGGCACCACGTGATGGTAGATTTATTGAAAGGATAGGTTCTTATAATCCGAACACTAATCCTGCTACAGTAACATTGAACTTCGAACGTGCTTTGTATTGGCTTAATGTTGGTGCTCAACCCACCGACACAGTGCGCACAATCCTTTCTCGCGAAGGCGTGCTTCTCATGAAGCATCTCCAGGGCGGTGTAAAGAAAGGCGCTTTCAACGAAGAAGAAGCTCAGCGTCGTTTCGAAGCTTGGAAGAGCCAGCGTCAGTCAGCTGTTGATGCAGCTAAGACTGCCGTAGCAAGCAAGAAAGAACTCGAAATGAAACAGCGTCTTGAGGCAGAAGCTGCCAAGAACAAGGCTAAAGCTGAAGAAGTAGCTAAGAAGAAAGCTGAAATCGCAGCTGCTAAGGCTGAAGAGGAAGCTGCTAAAGCTGCTGAAGAAGCTGCTGCCGGCAACGAAGCTCCCGCTGCAGAAGCTCCCGCCGCTGAATAATCTCAGCCACGGATATTCAAAAAAACACGAGGGTGTGCCATTTTGGCTCACCCTCTTTCTTTTCCCAAAAGCACACCCAACACCACATGAGCCGCAGCGCGGTGATATCATCCGAAACCCCACATGAGCAGCGCGAGTGTGGGGCCAGCAGGAGATGCGATATATTTGGATGTTACTTCAGTCAATAAATGTTTCCCGTATCACTCGCGGGAAATGCAGCCTCTCAAGTTCATGGATTTTTGCCTCGACATCAGCAGGCGTGTCATTCCCGGCAACAGGCACCGATGCCTGAAATATCACTTCCCCCTCATCACAGCCTTCACTCACAAAATGCACCGTGATGCCGGTCTCCCTCTCCCCGGCTGCCACCACAGCCTCATGAATATGGCTGCCATACATCCCTTTGCCCCCATATTTAGGCAACAGCGACGGATGGATATTGACGATTCTATTCCTATAACGCTCAATCAAAAAACCGGGCACCATAAGGAGGAAGCCGGCAAGCACAATCACATCAACCCCATATTCATCCAGAACAGGCAGCAACCTATCAGGATCATTTATCTCAGCCCTCGGCATCACCACAGCGTCGACGCCAAGACGTGCAGCACGGTCCAGCACCGCGGCATCAGGCTTATTGCATATCACAAGAGCCACCTCACCGCCACAACGATGCTGTTGAAAATAATTGATGACATTTTCGGCATTCGACCCGTTGCCCGATGCAAATATGGCTATTCTCTTCATAATTATATCCTCTTATAGATTGTTTCCGTGAAGTTAATAATTTTCCACTGCATAAAAAAATGCAGCTCCCACAAATCCCGACCCGCAATTCGCATTTTTATCTAAATTTGCAACACCAATCTAATTATATCGCAATAATCAGCATCAATTTTTGGATTTTATTCGCCGCAATCAAGAAATTAGCTCGGGAAATATTTTGTCAATCAAAGGAAAAGCAGTAACTTTGTGGGCAATTTTTCCGCACAGGCTCGTAAAGAAGCGCCACAAGGATGCTCGCCTGACGGAGTTAACCTGTAATATTTTAAATTAACAGATGTACGCTATTGTAGAAATCCAAGGACAGCAATTCAAGGCAGAAGCCGGAAAGTTCTTGTATGTTCACTACCTCGGTGACGACAAAAAAGAGGGCGAAACAGTAGAATTTGACCGTGTTCTTTTGGTCGATGCCGACGGCAACGTAAAGGTTGGCGCACCCACCGTAGAAGGTGCAAAAGTAGTTTGCGAAGTGGCAACTCCGCTCGTAAAAGGTGACAAAGTTATCGTCTTCAAGAAAAAAAGACGTAAAGGCTATCGCCGCAAAAACGGCCATCGCCAGTGCTTCACCAAAGTAGTGATTAAAGAATTAGTAGCTTAACCCATTAAAATCTTAAACAGACATGGCACATAAGAAAGGTGTAGGTAGTTCTAAGAACGGTCGTGAATCAGAAAGCAAACGACTTGGTGTTAAGATTTTCGGTGGTCAGCATGCTAAAGCAGGCAACATCATCAAGCGTCAGCGCGGCACCGTTCACCATCCCGGTGAAAATGTTGGTATCGGTAAAGACCACACTCTTTACGCTCTTGTTGACGGCGTAGTTGTCTTCACTGAAGGCAAGAACGGACGCCAGTTCATCAACGTAGCTCCCGACGCTAAAGCTTAACCCGCTAACAGAAAACCCGAAATGAGGTGTGTTGACAATCAACACGCCTCATTTTGTTTTTATGAAAAAACGGTTCACAAATTTGACTTTTTCCTATGGCAATTCGCGGATTTATACATAACTTTACCCACTCAATTCTCAAATCACACTGAAATGAACCGAAAAGGCAAACTATATTTCCGCTATGGCACAATGGGGTCGGCAAAGACTGCGCTTCTGCTCACAACCGCCTATAACTTTGAAGAGCGCGGCATGACTTACGCCTGCCTGAAGCCAATAGTCGACACCCGTGAAAAAGAAAATGTGATAAGGTCACGCATAGGTATCGAACGCACCTGCTCATGGATCTACCCCGACACCGACCTATACCAGCTCGCTCAGGATATGTTTGAACAGACCATGACGGTGATTGACTGGTTTCTGATCGACGAGGCGCAATTCTTGAAAGCCGAGCAAGTGGATCAGCTCGCCCGCATCGTCGACGATTACGGAAGCAATGTCATCTGCTACGGGCTGCGCACCGATTTCCAGACACATCTGTTTGAAGGTTCGAGACGCCTCTTTGAAATCGCCGACACAATCGATGAGATAAAGAGCACCTGCACCTGCGGACGCAAAACCATCGTCAACGCCCGCATCGATTCCGACGGCGACTTTGTCACCGAAGGCGATCAGCTCGAAATAGGCGGCGACGACCGCTATATCGCCGTGTGCCGAAAATGCTGGCGCAACAAGCGCATCGAACAGTCCATACGTCATTCCCTCCCTTTCAATGATTAACCGTCGGTTAACGCCACACGCAACCACCGGCAATTGAACCATGACAGGGGCTTGATTGTATTATCTATATTCATTTATTATCAAATGCAGACTTGTAGACACTTAAAAGCTATTTCTGCCAGAATATGGGCTATATGCCTTATCCTTGCATTCTCACTTCCCGCAGCAGCCATCGACCTGCTCGATGAAGATCTCCACTATGTCATCACCTATAAATGGGGGCTGATAAACAAAGATGCCGCCACAGCCGTGCTGTCGCTCAGAAACGACGGTCCATACTATCAAGCTAAACTTGCAGCATCGACACTGCCTTGGGCAGACAAGGTGCTGATGGTGCGCGATACTCTTATATCCACAATGTCACGTCCGTCATGCTTCCCGGTGGAATATCAAAAAATCACTCATGAAGGCTCGCGTTATGGAAACGACGTGGTGAAATTCTCCAATTCCGGCAGTAACGTGACCGGCTACGCCACCCGTATGCGTTCAAAAAACCGAGGTCCCGTGAGCGAAAGCGACACAGTTCTCCATGCAAAGAGCCCGGCGCTCGATATGCTTTCGGTGTTCTACTATCTGCGCACAATGGATTTTTCGGCAAAGAACCCCGGAGCCACAATAAATGTAGCTATATTTTCAGGAAAGAGCGCCGAAAAACTTTCTGTCTCCTATAAGGGCATCGAGACTATCAACGTCAACAACCGTACTTACAGGACGTATCATCTCGTGTTCTCATTCACGATGAAAGGAAAGGTCTCTTCCGATGCCATGGACACGTGGATAACAACCGATGACAGCCGCATCCCCGTGAAACTCGAAGGCGCGCTGCCCCTTGGAAAGGTACGAGCGTTCTACACCGGAGCTACGCCACGCTAATATTTAGCCTCGGCACCCAAATTAATCTTTATCTTAGGGCAATCTGTCATAAATTATTGTTAATTTTGCAAAAAAATTCATCAATAAAAGATATGAACCGTAAAGTCAGAGTAAGATTTGCGCCATCACCCACCGGACCTCTCCACATTGGTGGCGTACGCACAGCCCTATATAACTACCTTTTCGCCCGCAAACATGGCGGCGACATGATTCTTCGCATCGAAGACACCGACTCAAACCGCTTCGTGCCCGGAGCCGAAGAGTATATCAACGAAGCCCTTGCATGGCTGGGAATAGGAATTGACGAAGGCGTGAAAGAGGGCGGAGCATACGGACCCTATAAGCAAAGCGAACGACGCGACATCTACCGCGAGCACGTGAAAATGTTGCTTGACAACGGAAAAGCATACATCGCATTTGACACCCCCGCCGAACTTGAGGCAAAACGTGCGGAAATATCTAATTTCCAGTACGATGCTTCTACGCGTATGTCAATGCGCAATTCTCTCACACTTCCGAAAGAAGAGGTTGAGAAGCTTATCGCCGATGGAAATCAATATGTGGTACGCTTCAAAATCGAGCCCGGAAGAAATGTGGAAGTCAACGACCTCCTGCGCGGAAAGGTTACCATCAATTCTTCAGTGCTTGACGACAAAGTCATATACAAAAGCGCCGACGACCTGCCCACTTATCACCTCGCCAACATTGTTGACGACCACCTGATGGAGGTGAGCCATGTGATAAGAGGCGAGGAATGGCTGCCGTCAGCACCGCTTCACGTGCTGCTTTATGAGGCATTCGGCTGGAGCGACACTGCGCCGCAATTCGTGCATCTGCCGTTGCTGCTGAAACCCGACGGAAAAGGCAAACTCAGCAAGCGCGACGGCGACCGTCTCGGCTTCCCGGTGTTCCCGCTCGAATGGCATCCCGAAGGTGGCGAAATATCATCAGGATACCGCGAATCGGGCTATCTTCCCGAAGCTGTCGTGAACTTCCTCGCGCTCCTCGGATGGAATCCCGGCGATGACACCGAGATAATGTCTATGGATGAGCTCGTGGCTAAATTTGATTTTGCCCACTGCTCACGCTCAGGCGCTAAATTTGACTTTGAGAAAGGCCGCTGGTTCAATCATGAGTATCTCCAGAAGATGCCCGACGAAGAACTTGCCCAACTTTTCAAACCGGTGCTTGCCGCCCACGACATCAACCCCGACAACTATTCCGATGAATTCTTAGCCCGCGCAGTAGCCCTCGTCAAGGGAAGAATATACTTCGTGAAAGACTTGTGGGACCAGACTAAATTCTTCTTCACAGCGCCCACAGAATATAATCCCAAGGATATCAAAAAGCGCTGGTCGGAGGACACTCCCCGCATCATGACTGAACTCATCGACGTAATAAATGGCATCGAGGACTTCAGCTCGGCAGCCGCCGAACCGATTGTGCTCGGATGGATCGCAGATAAAGGCTACCACCTTGGCAATGTCATGAACGCCTTCCGTCTTGCAGTAGTAGGCGAGTGCAAAGGTCCTCACATGTTTGACATAACCGAACTGCTCGGAAAAGAGGAAACAATCAAAAGACTTCAACGAGCCATAAACGAAATCTCAATCTGAGAGGAATGAATCCCATATACAATCTTGCTATTCGGTTGATGGGGCTTGGGATAAATGCCGGAGCCTGCCGCAACGACAAGCTCAAAAAGCTTGCCGACGGCGAAAAATCGGCATTGTCCTATCTTCGCTCCAACATACGCCCGGGCGAGAGCTATGTTTGGATTCATGCCGCGTCATTAGGCGAATTTGAACAAGGGCGCCCGCTGATTGAAAGGATAAGACGAGAGCATCCTGAAAAAAAGATACTTCTCACCTTCTTCTCTCCGTCAGGCTATGAAGTGCGTAAGAATTTCCCACAGGTCGACTTGGTAAGCTATCTGCCATTTGACTTAAAGAACCGGGTAAAGGAATTTCTGGATATCGTCAACCCCTGCATGGCGATATTCGTGAAATACGAATTCTGGGGAAATTACCTCAGCGAATTAAAGCGCCGAAGCATCTCCACCTATATCATTTCAGCAATATTCCGCCCCTCACAGATATTCTTCAAGCCGTGGGGAGGGATGTTCCGCAAGATGCTTCAGTGCTACACACACATATATGTGCAGGACGAGCGATCAAAGCAGCTGCTTGCAGGTATAGGCATCGACAAAGTAACAGTAGCGGGCGACACACGCTTTGACCGCGTTACCGACATCATGGCTTCCTGCAAAAAGATTCCGGAAATAGAAAAATTCATCGAGAAGGACAAGCTCACGCTTGTAGCCGGAAGCACCTGGCAACCCGATGAAGCCCACATCATACCCTACTTCAACTCTCATCCGGAGATGAAGCTGATAATAGCCCCCCACGAGGTCGATGAAACCCGCGTAAGCGAAATCACATCTCAGTTGAAACGCCCCTACGTGAGAATGTCGAAAACCACGCCTGAGGAAGCGGCAAAAGCCGACTGCATCATCATCGACTGCTTCGGAATATTGTCGAGCGCCTACACCTACGGCGACATCGCCTATATAGGCGGAGGTTTCGGCGTGGGAATCCATAATCTCAACGAAGCCGCCGTATACGGAATCCCGGTAATATTCGGGCCCAACCACAAGAAATTCAAGGAAGCATCTGACTTGATTTCAAACGGAGGCGGAACGTCATTCAGCGACAACACCGAGTTCAACAACATCATGGACCGGTTCATCAACGATGAAAAAGCGCTTAAAACCGCCGGAAAAGCGGCAGGAGACTATATCAAGTCTAATATCGGAGCTTCTGATATAATTTTCAACAACCTTTTCGGCGCATAAACCGTTGTTATGATGTTATGGGATTTATCACTTCTGAAAACATAATCTTAATAGGCTCCATGCTCCTCATTGCAGGAGTTCTGATTGGCAAGTCAAGTTACCGCTTCGGCTTGCCGTTGCTGCTTATATTCCTCCTCGTGGGAATGGGGTTCGGGTCCGACGGGCTCGGCATCCAGTTCAGCGACATGGGCACCGCACAGTTCATCGGCATGATAGCCTTGTGCATCATTCTGTTTTCAGGAGGACTTGACACCAAGATCTCGGCAATACGCCCGGTTATTGTGCCCGGATTGATATTGTCGACTGTAGGCGTGCTTCTTACGGCATTAATCACCGGAACATTCATCTGGTGGCTGTCGGGGATGGAATGGAGCAACATCCATTTCGCTTTCATTCCGTCACTGCTCCTTGCCGCCACAATGTCGTCAACCGATTCAGCATCGGTGTTTGGCATTCTTGGAAGCCAGAAAGTTAAGCTGCAACATAATCTGCGCCCCATGCTTGAGCTTGAAAGCGGATCCAACGACCCCATGGCGTATATGCTCACCATCCTGCTCATCCAGGCATTGACCGTGAGCGGAAGTCTGTCGGCAGGCGACATCGCGTTGGAACTTATACTTCAATTCGGCGTCGGTACCGCAGGCGGATTCATAATGGGCAAATTCACACTGTGGCTCATAAAAATGTATCGTCAATTCGGCAAGAAATCCGACACAAAAGAGGATCCCGCACAGGCGGTGTCGATGATCTCCATCCTGATCATCGGGTGCGTGTTTTTCACATTCGCCATAACCACCGATCTTGCCGGAAACGGTTATCTCGCGGTCTATATATGCGGAATTGTCATCGGAAACGCCGGATTGCAGTCTTACAAGGCAATCACCAAATTCATAGGCGGCATGACATGGCTTGCTCAAATCGTGGTATTCCTTATGCTGGGCTTGCTTGTCAATCCCCATGAGATGCTTGATGTAGCGGCGGTGTCGCTGCTCATAGGCGTGTTCATGATCCTCGTGGGGCGCCCCCTCAGCGTCATGCTGTCGCTCGCACCACTGCGGAAAATATCGCTCCGATCCAAAGCATTCATCTCATGGGTGGGACTGCGCGGCGCGGTTCCCATAATATTCGCCACCTATCCTGTGGTTGCAAATATCGAAGGCGCCGGACAGATATTCAACATTGTATTTTTTGTGACCCTGCTCTCACTCCTGATTCAGGGCACTACGGTCATATCATCGGCACGAAAACTGAAGCTTATTGACAACGAAGCTGAGGATGAGGACGAGTTTGGCGTGGAGCTTCCCGATGAACTCCCGTCCACACTCCACACCATCACATTGACCGAGCAGCATCTTGCCGCCGGCAACACACTGCGTGATATGCACCTTCCGGCAGGCTCATTGGTGATGATGATAAAGCGGGGACAACGCTACATAGTTCCCAACGGCTCGGTGCACCTGCAATCGGGCGACTCACTCCTGATAATTAAGGAGGAATAATGCTATCTATTTTGAACCACTAATAGATGTAGATTGGTTGAAATATGCGGATACGGCAATGCTCTTGTCGGAGTGAACCGCAAGAGTACAATTATGAGCCGTATGTTTTTTGTGAACAGTGCGTGCTGTCGGGAGCTCTGGGAGCGTAGGGGGAATGAATGCGTATCCCCGACACCGGTCGTGACGGCAGCTTCGTGTTGGTGGTCTGTGCACATTGATTAAAGGACCAATTCAA